>DATARO010000078.1:0-39550 GCA_036264095.1 Solirubrobacteraceae bacterium
GCGATGTTCTCGCCCTTGACGATCGCCTCGTAGGCCTTCACGCGGCCGACCGTGTCGTCGGACTTGATCGTGAGCATCTCCTGCAGCGTGTAGGCGGCGCCGAACGCCTCGAGCGCCCAGACCTCCATCTCGCCGAAGCGCTGGCCGCCGAACTGCGCCTTGCCGCCCAGCGGCTGCTGGGTGACGAGCGAGTAGGGGCCGGTCGAGCGCGCGTGGATCTTGTCGTCCACGAGGTGCAGCAGCTTCAGGATGTACATGTAGCCGACGGTGACCTGCTCCTCGAACGGCTCACCGCTGCGCCCGTTGAACAGCGTCATCTTCCCCGACGCCTGCTCGCCGACCCGCCGCGACTTGTCGACGTCCATGCGGATGCGGCCCTCGTGCGCGTCCTGCCACCTGACGAGCGCCGTGTCGACGTCCTCGACGGTCGCCCCGTCGAACACGGGCGTCGAGATGTAGACGCGCCCGGCTCCGCCGTCGCTGCGCGTGCGCTTGTAGGCGTCGCTGCCGTCGTCGTACCAGCCCTGCGCGGCCGCCCAGCCGAGGTGCGTCTCGAGGATCTGACCGACGTTCATGCGCGAGGGCACGCCGAGCGGGTTCAGGATCACGTCGACGGGCGTGCCGTCCTCGAGGAACGGCATGTCCTGCTGGTCGACGATCTTCGAGATCACACCCTTGTTGCCGTGACGGCCCGCGAGCTTGTCGCCCTCGGAGATCTTGCGCTTCTTGGCGACGAACACGCGCACGAGGTCGTTGACCCCGGGCGGCAGGTCGTCGCCGTCGTCGCGGCGGAAGGTCTTGACGTCGATCACGACGCCGCCCTCTCCGTGCGGCACCTTCAGCGAGGTGTCGCGGACCTCGCGCGCCTTCTCCTTGAAGATCGCGCGGATCAGCTTCTCCTCGGCCGTCAGCTCGGTCTCGCCCTTCGGCATGACCTTGCCGACGAGCAGGTCGCCCGACTGGACCTCGGCGCCGATGCGGACGATGCCGCGATCGTCGAGGTTCCGCAGCGACTCCTCGGAGCGGTTGGGGATGTCGCGGGTGATCTCCTCCTCGCCGAGCTTCGTGGTGCGGGCGTCGATCTCGTACTCCTCGATGTGGATCGAGGTGAGCTCGTCGTCCTGCACGAGGCGCTTGGAGAGGATGATCGCGTCCTCGAAGTTGTAGCCCTCCCAGGACATGAAGGCGACCATCAGGTTCTTGCCGAGCGCCATCTCGCCGCGGTCCGTCGAGGACCCGTCGGCGAGCACGGCCCCGGCTGCGACCGGCTGGCCGCTGGTGACGATCGGCTTCTGGTGGATCAGCGTGCCCTGGTTCGAGCGCATGTACTTCTGCAGCTCGTACTCGTCCTTCTTGCCGTCCTTCGTCTGGACGACGATCTGGTCGGCGTCGATGTAGTCGACGGTGCCGGCGTTGCGCGCGAGCAGCACGTCACCGGTGTCGAGCGCCGCGCGGCGCTCCATGCCGGTCCCGACGAGCGGGGCATCGGCCGTCAGCAGGGGCACGGCCTGGCGCTGCATGTTCGAGCCCATCAGCGCGCGGTTCGCGTCGTCGTGCTCGAGGAACGGGATCATCGCCGTGGCCACCGACCAGATCTGCTCGGGCGAGACGTCGACGAGATCGACGTCCTTCGGCCCGACCGTCACGTACTGGCCCGCCTGCGTACGGCAGAGGATCTCCGACCCCTTGAGTTTGCCCGTCTTCGCGTCCACCGGCGTGTTCGCCTGGGCGATCACGAGCTCCTCTTCCTGGGTGGCGTCGAGGTGGCGGACCTCCTCGGTCACCACGCCGTCCTTGACGACGCGGTAGGGCGTCGTCACGAAGCCGTACTCGGAGACCTGGGCGAACGAGGACAGCGACCCGATCAGCCCGATGTTCGGACCCTCGGGCGTCTCGATCGGGCACATGCGGCCGTAGTGCGTCGGGTGCACGTCACGCACCTCGATCGGCGCGCGCTCGCGCGTGAGCCCGCCCGCGCCCAGCGCGGAGAGGCGGCGGCGGTGCGTGAGCCCGGCCAGCGAGTTCGTCTGGTCCATGAACTGGGACAGCTGCGAGGACCCGAAGAACTCCTTCAGCGCGGCCACGACGGGACGGATGTTGATGATCGTCTGCGGCGTGATCGTGTCGGCGTCCTCGGTGGTGAGGCGCTCGCGCACTACCCGCTCCATGCGGTAGAGCCCGATGCGGAACGCCTCCTGGATCAGCTCGCCGACCGTGCGCAGACGGCGGTTGCCGAAGTGCTCGTACTCGTCGAGGTGCTCGGCGACGGGCTCGCGCGGCATGCTCATCGCCTCGGCCGCGTAGTCCTTGATCTCGATCTCGCCGTCCTCGGGGATGCCGAGGATCTTCGGCAGCCGCACGAGCTCGGCGATCAGCGCGACGATGTCGTCCTTGGTCAGCGTGCGGACGTCGAGGTCCGTCGCCTGCTTCAGGCGCGAGTTGAGCTTGTAGCGCCCGACGCGCGTGAGGTCGTAGCGCTTGGGGTCGAAGAACAGCTGGTTCAGGAGCGCCTTGGCGTTGTCGACACTCGGCGGCTCGCCCGGACGCTGCTTCTTGAACAGCTCGATCAACGCGCCCTCTTCCGTACGCGTCGCCTCGGTGTCGGCCTCGATCGTGTTGCGGATGTAGAGCGAGTCCTCGAACAGCCGCAGGATCTCCTCGTCGCTCGCGTAGCCCATCGCGCGCAGGAGCACCGTGACCGGCAGCTTGCGCTTGCGGTCGATGCGGACGAAGACCTTGCCCTTCTTGTCGATCTCGAGCTCGAGCCAGGAGCCGCGCGCCGGCATCAGGTTGGCGATGAAGACCTGCTTCTCGCGGTCCTTCGGTTCCATCAGGTAGGCGCCCGGCGAGCGCACGAGCTGGGTGACGACGACGCGCTCGGTGCCGTTGATCACGAACGTGCCGCGGTCGGTCATCCACGGGAAGTCGCCCATGAACACCGACTGCTCGCGGATCTCGCCCGTCTCGCGGTTGATGAACGCGACGGTGACCGTCAGCGGGCGCGCGTACGTGAGGTCCTTCTCGCGGCACTGGTCGAGCGAGGCGACCGGCTCGTCGAAGGTGAACTCGCCGAACTGGACGGCGAGGTTCCCTGTGTAGTCCTCGATCGGCGAGATGTCGTCGATCGTCTCGCGCAGGCCGCCGCTCTGCGCGTCGGTCAGCCACGTGAACGAGCGGCGCTGGATGTCGATCAGGTTCGGGACGTCAACGGACTGGTTCAGGCGCGCGAAGCTTCTGCGCGTCCGGAGAGCATCTGCAGCAGCCAAGAAATGACTCCTTCGGAGGGCGATACACGGGCAGAGGAGGGGCGCCGAAGCGCGACCACACAAGATAGCACAGGCAAGCGGCACCCAAATGGGCGGCCGGTGCTCACGGACCCCGCCCCGGACTGCCGCGTATGTGGCGCGACGTCGTGCTTCAGGCGGCTGCGGCTATTGACCAGCGGGCGCACTTTACCGGAAAGCGCGGGAAATTGTTAGGGCTTGATAAAGACGGCCGCCGATCACGGGCCGGGCCGCATCAGCGGTCCCGCGCGCGCGCTGCGAATCGCCGCCGAGCGGATGCCGCTTGGCCGGGCGCGGTTTCGACTATCGGCGGGCGCGAGCTCTCCGCGCCTCGCGCGCGTCAGCCGGCTCGGTCGAACCCAACGCCGAGCTCCGGCGCGAGCGGCGCGAGCGCCTCGATCACCTGCGCGATCAGCTCGTCCAGCTCGACGTCCAGCTCCTCGGCGCCGCGGCTGACGTCCTCGCGGTTGACGGCGGCGGCGAAGCTCGGCTGCTTCAGCTTCTTGCGAACCGACTTCGGACCCATGCCGCTGAACCCTTCGGGGCGCACGTACGCGCAGGCGAGGACGAATCCGGACAGCTCATCGACGGCGGCCAGCGCGCGCTCCATCTCGCTGTCGCGCGAGACGCCGAGGTAGTCGGCGTGCGAGGCGACGGCGCGGACGAGCTCGGCCGGGTAGCCGGCCCGCTCGAGCTCGGCCATCCCGTAGCGGGGATGCCCGGTCTCGAGGTCGGGGTAGCGCTCGTAGTCGAGGTCGTGCAGCAGGCCGGTGAGCCCCCACAGCTCCTCGTCTCCACCGCGCCTGCGCGCCTGGTCGCGCATCGCGGCCTCGACAGCGCGGCAATGGCGGCGGAGCGGCTCGCCCACGACCCACTCGTGCAGAAGCGCGAGGGCGTCCTCGCGCGGCGGGAGGGCTGACGCACGATCGCTCACGCCCCGCCGACGATACAGCCGTCAGCGCAGGTCGACGGAGGCGCCGCCCCACTCCTCGGGCGCCACGTCCGCGATCGTCTGGGTGAACGACCAGCGATGGCCCTCGGGATCGGCGACCGTGCACTGGCGCTCGCCGTAGGGGTACTCGGCGACATCGCGTACGAGCGTCGCGCCATGCTCGATTGCCCGCGCGAGCGCCGCCTCGGCGTCCTCGACGCGGACGAGCACAGCGGAGCAGGCGCCGGGGACCCGCTCGGCCGGCTCGAGATCCGGGGGCCGGTCCCTGACGACGACCACGCCGTCGCCGACCCACAGCTGGGCGCGGTGGTCGCCGGCCTGCCAGCGCACGGAGAACCCGAACGCGTCGCCGAGCCAGGCAATCGCCCGCTCCACGTCCTCATAGACGATTTCGGGGACGACCGTGGACGGCGGGACCGAGCGGTTGGAGAGCACGCCTCCTTCTACCACCGGACGGTCCTGCCCGCGTCCTGCCCGGCGGAGCAGCGCGGCGGTCCCCCGAGGCGTGCGCTGGCCGCGCGCCTCGGAGGGACCGCAGCGTCCTACTTGAGCTCGACTTTGGCCCCTGCCTCCTCGAGTTCACCCTTGAGCTTGTCGGCCTCCTCGCGCTCGACGCCCTCTTTGACGGGCTTCGGCGCCTCGTCGACGAGCGCCTTCGCCTCTTTGAGGCCGAGCCCGGTCGCGGCGCGGACGACCTTGATCACCTGGATCTTCTTGTCGCCCGCCTCCGTGAGGATCACGTCGACGGTGCTGGAGCCTTCTTCCTCAGCGCCCGCGTCGCCGCCACCGCCGCCGGCCGGCGCGGCAGCCGGCGCCGCGACCGCCGCCGCGGAGACGCCGAACTCCTCCTCGAGCGCCTTGATGCGCTCGGCGAGCTCGAGTACCGAGATGCCCTTGAGCTCCTCGATCCAATCCTGTGTGCTGGTTGCCATCGTCAGTCCTCCTTGGGACTCGTCTCGGCGTCCTCGGGCTGCTCATCAGCCGAGACGTCCGCTTGGTTTTCCGTTTCTTGTGCAGGCTCGTCCGCCGGCTCTGCCGGCTTTGCCTCTGCCTCTGCAGCCGGGGTCTCCTCCGCCGTGGCTGTCTCCTCCGCATCGGGCGCCGGAGCCTCCTCGACCGCCGCCTCTGCCTCCGCTGCAGGAGCGTCCTCGGCAGCGGCGGGCTCCTGCGCGGGGGCGTCGGCCTCCGCGGCCGGTGCCTCCTCCACGGACCCCTCGGCGTCAGCTGCGGGAGCGTCCTCGGCGGGGGCCTCGGCCTCCGCAGCCGGCGCCTCCTCCGCGGGCCCCGCGGCCTCGGCTGGAGGCGCGCCCGCGGAGATCTCGCCCGACTCCTTCTTCTCGCGCACCTGGCCGAGCGCGACCGCGAGACCGCCCAGCAGGTTGCCGAGCGAGCGGACGAGGCCGCCGATCGGCGAGGCCACGACGCCCACGAGCTGCCCGTAGAGCACTTCGCGGGCGGGCAGTCGCGAGAGCGCGCGGATCTGCTCGACGTCGAGCGGCGCCCCTTCCATCAGGCCGCCCTTGAACGGCAGCAGCTGGGTCGCGCGGCCGTAGTCGGCGACCGCCTTCGCGGCAACGGCGATGTCGCCGCGCACGAACGTCAGCGCGGTCGGGCCCGCGAGGTACTCCTTCAGCTGCTCGGCGCCCACCTGGTCGGCGGCGCGTTCGGTCAGCGAGTTCTTGACGACCTTGAAGGTCGCGTCGGCTTCGCGCAGCTTGGAGCGCAGCTCGGCGATCTCGGCCACGCTGATGCCGCGGTAGTCGACGGCGAAGATCGCCTGCGATTCGTCTATGTGGCCTGCGATCTCGGCGATCGCGGCGGACTTCTGCTCTCGGTTCATTGGGCTCCTGTCCCGGTCTTGCGCCGCTCGGCTGCCGGGGGTCTCTGGTGGCCTGTCGGTGGGAGGTCGCTAGGCAGCTGCGGACGCCGCCGGCGCCTCCTCGGTCAATTCGCGGGTGCGGCTCGGGTCCACCTTGATCCCGGGCCCCATCGTCGACGTGACGGTGATCGAGCGCAGGTAGCGCCCTTTCGCGACGGACGGCTTGGCGCGCACGAGCTCTTCGATGACGGCGGCGTAGTTCTCGAGCAGCTTGCGCTCGTCGAAGCTCGCCTTGCCGATGATCAGGTGCACGATCGCCGTGCGGTCGGTGCGGTACTCGACCTTGCCGGCCTTCGACTCCTGGACGGCTTTGCCGATGTCCATCGTGACCGTTCCGACTTTCGGGTTGGGCATCTTGCCCGACGGTCCGAGGATACGCCCGAGCTGGCCGACCACCGACATCAGGTCGGGGGTCGCGATCGCCACGTCGAAATCGTCGAAGCCGTCCTGGATCTGCTTGGCGAGATCCTGGGCGCCCACGACGTCCGCGCCGGCGTCCTCCGCCTCTTTAGCCTTGTCGCCCTGCGCGAACACGACGACCTTGACGTCCTTGCCGAGGCCGTTGGGCAGCGCGATCGTCCCGCGCAGCTGCTCGTCGGCGTGCCGCACGTTCAGGCCGGTGCGCACGTGCACCTCGACCGACTCGTCGAACTTCGTGCTCGCGAGCTCGCGCACGAGCGCGATCGCCTCCGCAGGCTCGTACTCGCGCTCGCGATCGACCTTGGCGAGCTGCTCGGTGAAGCGCCGGCCGTGTTTCACGACGCGACCTCCACGCCCATCGACCGTGCAGTGCCGGCGATGATCTTCGCCGCCTGCTGGACGTCGTGCGCGTTCAGGTCCTCGAGCTTGCGCTGGGCGATCTCCTCGAGCTGGGCCCTGGTGATCGTGCCGACCTTGGTGCGGTTCGGCTCACCCGAGCCCTTGTTGATTTTGATCGCCTGCTTGATCAGCACGGCGGCCGGCGGCGTCTTGGTGACGAACGTGAACGACCGGTCCTCGTAGACCGTGATCACGACCGGGATCACCGTGCCGGTTTCCGACTGCGTCTGGGCGTTGAACGCCTTGCAGAACTCCATGATGTTGATCCCGTGCTGACCCAGGGCAGGGCCGACCGGCGGCGCCGGGCTCGCCTGGCCCGCGTTCGCCTGCAGCTTGATGGTGGTGAGGACCTTCTTGGCCATGGGAGATTTCTTCGATCTGGATCGGGAGTGTCTGAGGTCGCGCGTGACGACACGCGCGCAACCGGCCGCGTCGGCCGCGGGTGCACGCGAGCCGGTGCGGCGGAACACGTAGCTTAGCCGCCCGCGCCTTGCGACGCCGACGCCGCATAAAGGTCGCGCAGCGTGCCACCGATACGAGGAGCATGGGGCAGAACGGGCCGCTGCCCGAGCCGACACGCGAGCCCGACAGCGCAGAGCGCAGGCGTGCGCGGCCCGGGCATCCCCCCTGGTGGGCGGCCGCGTGGCCGCGGCAGGGAGCGCTGGCGCTCTGCCTGCTGCTCGCGATCGGAGCGCTGCTCGAGAACCGCGGCGTCTTCTCGAGCTCGGTCGCGCACGCCCAAGCGCCGCCGTCCTGCGAAGGACGGGTGGCGCCGGCCGCTTTGCCGCTCGACCGGCGCGAGGCCGGTCGGCTGCGGACGATCGTGCGCGCCGTGTTCGACGGTCGCGGTGGCAGGCTGTATGAGAGCGGGCGCATCGACACCTCGAATCTCTGGACCGACAACGACCCGAACGCCGGAGCTGGCGGCGGCTACGAGGCGCGCTGGTGGGCGCTCGAACCCGAAGGGCGCCAGGACGACGTCGTGGTCGACGCGCTGCCCTACCCCAGCTCTACTGACGCGCGGGCGGCACTCGCCCTGGCGGCGAATCCCCGCTGCCACCGCGACGGGTCGGGCGGCGGGGGCGCGTTCCCCGCGGGGTCGCGGAAGCTCACCTGGGTCAACCCGGACGCTGCGTACGAGCACGACACGATGCTCGTCCGAGGCTCGCTCCTGTACCGCGTTGCCGTTGTGCCGCCAGGCGAGAGCGAAGGCCCTGCGGGAGCGGCGCAGTGGGTGCGCGACCGCGAGCGGGTCGCGCTCCTGACCGATGCGCTCGCCTGCTCGCTTCCATCAGCCGGATGCGGAGCCACGCCGCTCGCGGCCGCGATCGCGAGCGCCGGTCCGCCGGCGGCTCAACCGGACCCGACGTCGCAGTGGCCCCGCTCGCGCGCAGCGGCGGCGAGATACCTGCGCGCGGTAGCGATCCGCCCGTTCGACTTCGCTTGGATGCGGGTCTACGCGCCAGCGCGATCGACGCAGAGCGCGCAGGGATGTGAGCGAGCGCTGGCGATGGCACGCGGTCCCCATGCGACCTCGCAGGCGCTCGCGTATCGCAGGGGCCTCACACGCTGGTCCGCCATCTCCTACGACGCGCTCCTGAGCAGCGACGCAGCCGCGGCACGCGTGATCTCCTCATATCGCGCTGCGGTGCGCGCGGGCTGTATCCAGCGCGAACTCGACAGCAGCGTGGCGCACCACAATGCCCGGGATCGCCGACTCAGGTACGAGGAGCCGCGCGTCTCGCTCCCGCCGACCCCCGCTCCCGAATCGCTCACGCGAGGGACGCCATATCGTGCTGTGGCGCTCCGCGTGTCGATGCAGATCGTGTACCGCACGCAGCGCGGACGCACCCTGCGCCTCCCGTTCTTCGAGCAGGCGACGGCGATCGCCTACCGTCGTCTCGTGGTGACGTTCCTCACCGAGAGCACCCGCGAACCACTCAGCGAAGACACGCGCGAGTACATCGAATCGGTGCTCCTCGGCCGCGCCGAGGCCAACTGGGGCCTTCCCCCCGCATGACCGCCACACGCGCGGGCCGCCGCTCTCTCAGGCACTGCCTGAGCGGGCGCCCCCAGCGCGCCGGCGATCGGCCCGGCGGAGCGGGACGAGGGCCAAGCGATGCAAGCACGCAGCGAGCGTAGTGTGCGCGAGCACATGAGCGAGCGAGGACGCCGCAGCGCGCCGGCCCTCGCCCCGCTCAGATCTTTTTGACCTGGTCGAAGCTCACTTCCACCGGCGTCTCACGTCCGAAGATGGACACGAGCACCTTGAGCTTCGCGGCGTCCTCGTTGATCTCTGAGATCTCGCCGGAGAAGTCCGACAGGGGGCCGGAGACGACCTTGACGGACTCGCCGATCGCGAACTGCGCGCGGGTGCGCGTCGCGGTCGCGACCTCCTTGTGCAGCAGGCGGTCCACCTCGACCTGGCTCAGGGGCACGGGCTCCTGCGAGGCGCCGACGAAGCCCGTCACGCCCGGCGTCCCCTTGACCACGCCCCAGGAGTCCTCGTTGAGCTCCATGTTCACGAGCACGTACCCGGGCATCGTCCGCTTTTCGACCGTGACCTTCTGGTTGTCCTTCAGCTCGGAGACGGCTTCGGTCGGCACGATGACGGAGCGCACGGCGCGCTGCTGCCCGAGCGAGATCACGCGGTGCTCGAGGTTGTGCTTGACCTTGTTCTCGTGGCCTGAGTATGTGTTGACGACGTACCAGCGAAACATTCAGTTGCTCCTGGGGGCGGTTGCGGAACGCCGGGATGAGCGGGTCACCCGGGCGTCAGAGGATGAATTCGACGAATTCCTTGGCCACGAAGTCGGCGAGGCCGAGATAGGCGCCCGCGATCGCCACGAAGCCGATGACGACCGCCGTCGCCTGCGAGACCTGACGCCGGTCGGGCCACTGCACGCGCTGTAGCTCCGCCCAGCTCGCTCGTATGAAGCCTGCGACGCGGTTGCCCTCGCGCAGGGGAGCGCCGGACGGCCGCTCGGCGTCCGAGCCACCCTCGCCGCCTCCTCCACCGCCGCGCCCGCGACCCGCGCCCGATCCTCCGCCGCCGCCTCCGGACGGTTCCTGGAGCGCGTCCTCACCGACCTCGTCGAGGCCGGGCTCGGTCTCGAGCTCATCGCGCTCGACGTCGGCGGCATCGGCGGTGACGCCACCCGCGCCACGGACGAGCGCGGCGTCGAACTCGTCGACGTCGGCCGAGGCGTGGTCGAGGGCGCCGGGCACGTCGGCGCGACCGGGCTCGCTGGGCGCGAGCGCACCCGACCCTTTCGCGGCACGGGCCGCCGCGGCCGCGCTGCGATCGCGGCGTTGCTTGGCACGTCTGCGGTCACGGGCCACAGCTGCGCTCCCGCGCTAGCGAGTCTCCCGGTGGCTGGTGTGCCGGCGGCACCAGCGGCAGTACTTGCGCAGCGTCACCCGGTCGGGGTTGTTGCGCTTGCTCTTGTTGGTCTGGTAGTTCCGGTGCTTGCACTCCTCGCACGCGAGGGTGATAGCGATTCGGACGTCTCCACGGGCCATGTGGGTATCCCTGCGTCGTTGTTGAAAAGCGGGCTCCGGGCGAAGAAAAACCCCGCCCAGGCGCGAGGTCTTGCCAGTCTAGCGCGCTCGCGGCGAGCCCGACAGCAGCCCCCCGGAGACAGCCCTTGACGCGCATCGCCGCAGCGGCGAAGCTCGCCATGCGCAGGACGCGAGCGGCTCTCCCACCCGCGCGGCGGCGCGCAGGCCGACCCACCCGGCTGCCGGAACGGCAGCCCATCCACACAAAGGAGCCCCATGCACCTCCCCGAGCCGATCCCGCCGGTCGCCCACGACGAATCGTTCGCAGGCGTGACCTACCACATCCGCGGCGAACTCGTGCCCGAGCTCCAGATCGAGGTCGGGGACACCTCCGCCGGAGGGAGTGGTCAGGCGGTGATGTTCGAGCACCACGTGTTGCTGTGGAAGGAGACGCAGTTGAACATCGAGCTGAAGAAACTCCCCGGTGCGATCAAGCGCAAGATCGCGGGCCTCGAGTTCTTCGTCACACGCACGTCCGGCTCCGGCCGGATCGCCTTCTCGCGCGACTCGCCCGGGCAGTGCGTGCCGCTGCACCTGAAGCAGGGCGAAGGCCTCGACGTGCGCGAGCACCAGTTCATCGCCGCGACCGACAACCTGGACTACAGCTTCGAACGGATCAAGGGCGTCCAGAACATGCTCCTCGGCGGCTCCGGGTTCTTCATGGACAAGTTCCGCGCCACCGATGGAGACGCGCTCGTCTGGCTGCACGGCCACGGCAACGTGTTCCTGGTGCAGCTGATGGAGGGCGAGCAGCTCGACGTGGAGGCCGGGGGGTGGCTCTACAAGGACCCGACCGTGAGCCTCGAAGCCGTCACGATGGGGCTGAAGACCGGCATCTTCGGCGGCGGCGGCAAGCTCACCTGGAACCGCTTCACCGGTCCGGGACGGCTCGCGATCCAGACGCTCTTCATCGCCCCGCTCGAGGGCCTCGACAGCACCGCGTCGACGGCCGCGACCGGCGGCGTGGCGGGCGCCCTGATCAGTGGCCTGGTGCGGGGCTAGGCCGCGGCTACTCGTAGAGCGTGAACGTCGCGAGCACGGCGTAGAGCGCGACGAGCGCCCAGCCCTCGAACGCCGCGGCCTCGCCGTC
The DNA here is from genome assembly GCA_036264095.1 of Solirubrobacteraceae bacterium. GTDB lineage: Bacteria > Actinomycetota > Thermoleophilia > Solirubrobacterales > Solirubrobacteraceae > Palsa-744. Next base: position 11,586 of record DATARO010000078.1, read on the forward strand.
GCCTGTCACCTGCGCGACGGCCAGCACGGTGAGGGCCAGGGCGCCGATGTAGACGGGTGCGAGGGCGAACGTGAGCGTCGTCGAGAGCGCGAACGAGATCAGCACGAGCGCCGGGAACAGGAACGCCGCGATCTGGGCGACGGAGTTCTTGACGACCGAGATCGCCAGGTCGTTTCGGCGCTTGTAGGCGAGCACGAGCCCGGCGGTGTTCTCGACCGCGTTGCCGGCGATCGCCACGATCACGAGCCCGGCGAAGGCCTGCGAGAGGTCGAGCTGGTGGATCGCCGGAGCGAGCGCGTTGATGAACCAGTCAGAGACGAAGGCCGCCGCCACGCCCGCGACGAGCAGGAGGCTGATCGCCCACGGCAGGGGGATACCCGAGCGCGCCTCCGCGGAGGCGTCCTCCTCGGAGCTCGTCCTCGGCGCTCCCGCCTGCATGTCCGAGCGCAGGTAGGGGCCGACCCACGTGGCGTAGACGATCAGCAGGCAGATCGCACCCACGATCGAGATCGCCTTGACGTGATGGCTCGCGGGGTCGTGCGATCCGAGCGAAAGCCCGAGCAGCACGATCGTGAACACGGTCACCTGCATCAGCGTCGCTGTATCGCGCGGAAGGCGCTTGTGGAAGCGCATCACCCTGTCGGGAGCGCGACTCGCGCCGACGACGATGACCAGCCCCAGCACGAGCAGCGCGTTGGCGAGCATCGAGCCGACGATCGCGGTCTGTGCGACGACGAGCTCGCCCTTCTGGAGCGCGAAGATCACGACGAACAGCTCGGGCAGGTTGCCGAGCGTGGACTGCATGAGCCCCGTGGCCCCGGGACCGAGCCGGTCGCCGAGCGCCTCGGTCGCAAACGAGACCACCCACGCGAGCCCGGCGAGCGCGAGCGTCGCCGCCGCGAAGCGGGGCACGGAGGCCCATTCGCCAAAGTCGGCGACACCCGCGACTGCGGTCACGACGACGATCGCTGCCAGCGCGGTGCGCTGGGTCCGGCTGAACCCCGCCATGCGGCCGGTCAGCCCCCCTCGTTCGTCAGTGGCTCTCCAGCACGCGGTCGACGATCCCGTACTCGCGCGCCTGCTCGGCCGAGAAGAAACGGTCGCGCTCCATGTCCGCGCGCACCTCCTCGGTCGGCCTCCCCGTGTGTTCGGCGTAGACCTCGTCGATCCGCGCGCGGAGGTTGAGGATCTCGCGCGCGTGTATCTCGATGTCCGTCGACTGCCCTTCGAAGCCCGCCGAGGGCTGGTGGATCAGGATCCGCGAGTTGGGCAGCGCCGCGCGCTTGCCCTTCGCGCCGCCGGCGAGCAGTAGCGAGCCCATCGACATCGCCACCCCGACGCACATCGTCGCGATGTCCGGCTTTACGAACCGCATCGTGTCGTAGATCGCGAGGCCGGAGTAGATGCTTCCCCCGGGCGAGTTGATGTAGAGCGAGATGTCCTTGTCGGGGTCCTCGCTCTCGAGGTGCAGGAGCTGGGCCACCACGAGGTTCGCGACCTGGTCGTCGATCGGCGTGCCGAGGAAGATGATGCGCTCGTTCAGGAGCCGCGAGTAGATGTCGAACTCCCGCTCGCCACGGGCCGTGCGCTCGATGACCATCGGGATCAGCGGCATTGGCCCACCCTATCGTTCGCGATGCGCGAAACCCGCGCCGGCCACTGGCCATATGTCCGAGTCAGCGAGCGCAACAGGTCGCAGGCGGGCGGTTTGCAGCCGATGAACTTGATGATGAGAGGAGCCCCCCTGCCCCGCCTCCCCAGCCGCGCAGCGCGCGCGCTCGCGCTCGCCGCCCTCGCGCTGGCGGCGGCCGCTCCCGCGGCCGCGATGACGAGCCATGCGGGATGGCCGCCCGACCAGCACCTCGTCATGGACCGCGGCCCCGCGGGCGAGTCGCACGTCCTCGCGGGGCTGCCGAACCGGCACAACTACCTGCTCGGCGGCTACGGCGACGACACGATCTACGGAGGAGGCGCCGGCGACGTGATCTGGGGCGACTACCACCCCTCCGGCTGGCCGGCCCATCAGACGGCTGTGCTCCACGGCGGCAACGGCCAGAACTTCATCTACGCCAACGACACCGTCAACTACGTCTGGACCGGGACGAACCCCGCCACCGTCGTGCACGCGCACGAGGGCTCGGGCGTGATCCATTGCGAAAACCCTGCGATCGTCGTCTACACGAGCCACCACGCCCTGCCGCACTACGAGCTCGACCACTGCCGGCACATCAGCTTCTTCTCCGTCGGCTACTGACGACCGGCGCGGGCGCCCCGGACGCGCTCTAGGCTGGATCGAGACGATCTGTGGAAGGCACGAGGCGAATCACCAGAAAGGGGCTCGTAGGCACGATCGCCGCGCTCGCACTGCTGGCAGGCGCCACGCTCGCGGCCGTCACCGCGGCCCAGCCGGCGAGTCACCATGCGCGCGGCGGCGCACTCTCGCCCGCGGCCGCCTACCTCGGCGTCGGCGAAGCGCAGCTGCGCAGCGAGGTGCGCTCGGGCCGCTCGCTCGCGCAGATCGCGGCCTCCACTCCGGGCCGCTCGGCGGCGGGGCTGATCGAAGCGATCGTCGCGGCCAGGAAGAGCCGCTTGCAGGCACAGCTCGCGAGCTTGAAGACGCGCGTGACGGCGCAGGTCGAGCGGGGACACACGGGTCGTGGCGCGCGGCGCGCCTCCGTCGTGGCCGGCTACCTGGGCCTCGACCGCCGCGCGCTGGTCGCGAAGCTGCGCTCGGGCATGACGCTCGCCCAGATCGCCGACTCCACGCCGGGCCGCACGCGCGCCGGCCTGGTTGCCGCGCTCGTCGCGGCCCGCACGAAGGCGCTCGCCGCGAAGGTCGCCGCCGGCGAGCTCACGCAGGCGCAGGAGCAGCGCCGCTTGGCCCTGCTGCCGCAGCGCCTCGAACGGCTCGTCGAACGGGTGCGCCTCCGGGGCGCGCGCGCAAGCCGCGCGCACGCCCGCCGCGGCCGCGCTCAGCGTCCGACCGTGCGCATCCCCTCCGGGTCGTAGCGGTCGCCCGCCGCCGCCGGAACCGCTTCGGCGATCCGCTCGACGTCCTCCTCGCTCAGCTCGACGTCGGCGGCCCCGAGGTTCTCTTCCAGGTAGCTCACGCGCTTGGTGCCCGGGATCGGGACGATGTCCTCGCCGCGCGCCAGGACCCAGGCGAGCGCGAGCTGTCCGGGCGTGATGCCCTTCTCGGCGGCGAGCTCCTTGACACGCTCGGCGAGGCCGAGGTTGTGCTCGAGGTTCTGGCCGGTGAAGCGGGGCCCGTACTTGCGGAAGTCGCCCTCGTCGAGATCGTCGGGGGAGCTGAAGCGGCCCGAGAGGAAGCCGCGCCCGAGCGGTGAATACGCGACCAGCGCGATCCCGAGCTCCCGCAGCGTCGGCAGGACCGCGTCCTCGACGTCGCGGGTCCAGAGCGAGTACTCGGTCTGCACGGCCGCGATCGGGTGCACGGCCTGGGCGCGGCGGATCGTCTCCGGTGCCGCCTCGGAGAGCCCGAGGTGGCGGACCTTGCCCTCGCTCACCAGCTCGGCCATCGCCCCGACCGTCTCCTCGATCGGCGTGTTGGGATCCACGCGATGTTGGTAGTAGAGGTCGATGTGATCGACGCCGAGCCTCCCGAGCGAGCCCTCGCACGCGCTGCGCACGTACGCGGGGCTCCCGTCGATCGCGCGTTTCGGCGGATCGGTCATCTCGATCTTGATCCCGAACTTGGTCGCGAGGAACACCTCATCGCGCCGCCGCGCCAGCACCTTCCCGAGCAGTTCCTCGTTCGTGTGCGGCCCGTACATGTCCGAGGTGTCCAGGAAGTCGCAGCCGAGGTCGAGCGCGCGCTCGATCGTTCGCAGCGCCTCCGCCTCGTCCGTATCCCCGTAGAACGCCGACATGCCCATGCAACCGAGCCCGATCGCCGAGACATCGGGACCGTTTGCTCCCAGCGTGCGCCTCTGCATCGCCTACCCCTTCCTCGTCTTGGTGACAGGACAGCCCCGATATACCACGGCCGCTGCGCGCCCCGGTCGTGGGAATCCCGTAACAACACCCCGACGGCGCGCAGCTAGGGTGAGCGAGCGTGTTCCCGCTGAACCTCCCAAACGTGCTCACGGTGCTTCGCATCATGCTCGTCCCGGTGCTCGTCGCCGCGCTGCTCGGGAACACCCAGGAGGGCGACGTGCTCGCCGCGGTCGTCTTCGCGCTCGCGTCGTTGACGGACTTCATCGACGGCTACCTCGCGCGCGCGCGCGATTCGATCACGACATTCGGGAAGCTGATGGACCCGCTCGCCGACAAGCTGCTGGTGATCTCGGCGCTCGTCTCGCTGGTCTCGCTGCACAGGCTTGTGGCGTGGGTGGCGATGGTCATCATCGCGCGCGAGCTCGCCGTCACAGTGCTGCGCCTCGGGGCGAGCCAGGCCGGCGTCGTCGTCGCCGCGAGCATGCTCGGCAAGCTGAAGACGTGCGTGCAGATCGCGGCGATCCTGGCCGTGATCGCCGTGCACGGCCAGCCGGTTTGGGTCGCGACGCTGCTCTACACGGCGGTCGCGATCACCGTCCTCTCGGGGCTCGACTTCTTCTTCGACGTGCGCCGGCGGCTGGCCGCCCTGCACGCGAGCCCTGACGCCTGATCCAAGCTCAGCCGCGCGCCCGCGCGGGTGCTTCGAGCCACTCCTGCAAGGTCGTCTGCCGCCCCGGCGCGGCGCCGGTCGCGAGCTCGGCGCGCAGCTCTCCGAGCAGACCGTGGCGCTCGGCGAGCACGTTGTGCTGGTGAATCGTCTCGAGGTTCTCCTGCCGAGCCGTGACGAAGCATGCGTCGCCGAGGTTCGGCAACTGCTCGAGCACCCCGGCGATCATCTCGCGTACGCAGTCCTCGACGAAGCGGGGGCGGCGGTGGGCCTTCTCGACGACCTCGACCTCGTCGGAGCGCTTCATCAGCTCGTAGATCTCCGATGACATGCTCGACTCGGCGATGCGGAGCAGCACGGCTGCATCGATCTCATCCGTGCACTCCTCGGTGAGGCCGACCTGCAACGTCGCGAGGCCGCGCTGGTTGTGCGTCGCGACCGGCACGGCCTCGAGCACGTCCGCGATCTGCGCCTCGTCGAAGTCCCGCTCGCGCAGCCGCTCGCGAGCACGCGCCGCGACGAGCTCCTGCGCGCAGGGGCAGGCGGTCATGCCCGTCGCGGAGACACCCACGGTGCGGCGAGTTCCGTGCCCCGCGGCCACCGCGCGGCCGTGCAGCGTGTAGATCTCCTGTGTCTGCACGCCCGACACGGGCGCCGGCTTGTGCTCCGGGTAGCGCGCGGCGATCGTGACCTCGGCGCGCTCGGCACCCTGCCGCTCGCGGACGAGCTCGGCGATGTGCTGCGCGAGCGTCTCGGCGCGGAACGGCGACTCGCTGAGCACGACCTCGCCGATCGCTTCATTGACAACCTCCTCGAAGCGCGACATGTGCGCGCCCTTCTGGTGGCTGCCGAGATCGATGAAGCAGTCGAGGCGCGCGAAGAACAGCTCGTCGCGGATACGGACGACCTTCTCGACCCCGGTGACGCCCACGCGCGAGAGGCCCACGGCGATGCCGGGCGTCCGCGACTGGACGTCGTCGCCGGCTCCGAGCGCAGTTCTCGTCGCGTCGGCGGGAGTGGTGGTGGGCGAGCCTGCCTGCCTGTCCTGCGTCTCGGAGGGCACCTGCGTCAAGCCTAGATGATCGGTTCGGAGCGATCGCACTGCCCGCGTGTTCGGTCTGCATTCGCGCCACAGCCGGGCCCCCCGCGTGCCCGCGAAACACGGCGCACTGCGGCGGAATCGATCGCCCCGCGGGCGCGCTCGGATCCGGGGCGTCCGACAGGCCGATTGCGCGACCACCGATTCTGGTATCAATCCGCCCTTAGCGCGTGGACGTTTCGGGGTAAGGGGAACGTTCGTGCCCAGCCGCACAGCGAGACAACCACCATGCACAAGCGCAACGCACAGGAGGCTTAGCGTCGTCGTAGGGGAGGTCGGGGCGGCTGGCCGCGCCGACAGGGATCAGGCTCTTTCCTTGGGGGTCCAGAGATGACCGATACGCAAGAGGTAGCGCCCCCCGCGACAGCGGTGGTGGAGCAGGATGAACTTCAGGCGATCATCGTGGAGGGTCAGGAGCGCGGGTTCCTGACGACGGCGGCGTTCTCCGCCGCGGTCGAGGAGGCCGAGCTCACCGCGTCGCAGACGCACGACCTGTTGAGCTATCTCGAGGAGCACGGCATCGAGGTGCTCGCCTCGGAGGAGTCCGCCGGGGAGCTGCGCGGGGATGCGGGTGCGACCACAAGCAGCGGCGTCGAAGCGGACGGCGATGCGCTCGCGGAGCCGGCCGGCGAGGCAGGCCTCGGCGCCGACCGCGACGGCGCGGGCGCGAGCGAGGAGGCGGGCGAGCTCCGGGCGCGGCTCGAGGAGCTGCGCCGCCCGGAGGTCGATCTGTCGGTCGAACCGAGCCTCGACTCGCTGCGCCTGTACCTGCGCGCGATCGGCCGCGTGCCGCTGTTGACCGCCGAAGAGGAGGTCACGCTCGCGAAGCGCATCGAGCGCGGCGACATCGCCGCCAAGCAGCACATGGTCGAGGCGAACCTGCGCCTCGTCGTGTCGATCGCCAAGGGGTACGTTGGGCGTGGCCTGACGCTGCTCGACCTGATCCAGGAGGGCTCGCTCGGCCTGATCCGCGCGGTCGAGAAGTTCGACTACCGCCGGGGCTACAAGTTCTCGACGTATGCGACCTGGTGGATCCGCCAGGCCGTCACGCGCTCGCTCGCGGACAAGGGGCGGACGATCCGCATACCGGTCCACATGGTCGAGCGGCTGAACAAGCTGCTGCACGCGGAACGGCGGCTGATCCAGACGCTCGGGCGCGAACCGAGCGCGGGTGAGCTCGCGACCGAGCTCGAGTGCAGCGTGCGCGAGGTGCGCGAGGTGATGCGCATCACGCAGCAGCCGATCTCGCTCGAGAAGCCCGTCGGCGAGGAGGAGGACTCGGCGCTCGCCGACTTCGTCGAGGACGTCTCGGCCGCCTCGCCCTTCGAGATCGCCTCCGAGTCGCTGCGCCGCGAGAACATCACGCGTGTGCTCGCATCGCTCCCGCGCCGCGAGCGCGAGGTGATCGAGATGCGCTACGGGATCGTCGGCGGTCGCTCACGGACGCTGGAGGAGGTCGGCCGCGCGTTCAACATCACGCGCGAGCGCGTCCGCCAGATCGAGAACCGGACGTTGAAGAAGCTGCAGTCGCTGCCGGAAGCGCAGCAGCTGCGCGAGGCTTCGTAGGCGGTAGCGGCGCAGCCGCGCGGAGTCGCTCCGCGGGGCTGCGTGCCGACGCCGTGCTCGCCGGGGTCGCTCGCGTCTGGGGCGGTCGCCGAGGGTGGCCCCTGCGCCTCGGGTTCCATCCCAAGACGAACGTACGTTTGGCTCGTGCCACGGGTGTCCCCGCGGGAGCAGGGCGATTTCGGCGAGCTGTCCGCAATGGAGTGGCTGGCCTTGCACGGTTACTCGATTTACCTACCCGTATTCCATAGTCCCGATGTCGATCTGATCGCGGTGGACGGCGAGCGGGTGCTGCGGGTTCAGGTGAAGACGTCAACGCACGTTCGAGAACGGCGGTGGGTCGTCGCGATCTGCACCCGAGGCGGCAATCAAAGCTGGAACGGACTCGTCAAGCGCTTCAGCGCATCGCGCTGTGATCTGCTGTTCATCCACGTGGGCGACGGTCGCCGCTTTGCCATTCCCGTGGGTGCGGTCGATGGCACTACCTGCATTCGCGTCGGAGGACCGAAGTACGCGCCATACGAGGTCGAACGAGGTCGTCCGATTCCACTCTCGCGGCTTGCCGATCGCTATCCTCCGTCGCCGCGGCGGGGTTCCCGAGCGGTCAAATGGGATGCGCTGTAAACGCATTGGCTCAGCCTTCGCAGGTTCGAATCCTGCCCCCGCCATCGATCGCGTCTCAATCGAGCGAAGCACCCTTGGGAGGCCCGCTCCCGACGCCCCGCGTAGCTCCCTCCCACGCCGCCCGCATCTGCCGCCGATAGGCCGTAAGCAGCAGCGGCGCGATCAGGAGCAGCACGGCCTCATCGACCGGCCCCGGGATCGGCAGGAGCGCGATCGCAGCGACCCCGCGCACCGGCCGCGGAATGCTCGGGTCCCGCAGCACGATCGCGGCCGCGCGGATCAGGCGACGCAGGCACGCGCGCATCACCCCGCTCCGGCAACCGCCGTCAGCACCAGCTCGCGGAACGCTTCGGGCTGCTCGAGCGGGGCGAGGTGCCCGGCGCCCGCGATCACCTCCCGCCGCGCATTCGGCAACGCCCGCACGAGCTCGTCGGCGGCGCGGTGGAAGTCGGGCATGTCGTGCTCGCCGACGGCCACGAGCGCCGGCGCGTCGACGACCGCGAGCGCGCCCGCGTCGTCCGCGAGCGGATCGGAAGCCTCCTGCGGCTCCGGGCCCGCGAGCTGCGTGACGAACGCTCGCCGCTGCATCTCGCCGACGAGCTCCCGAATCTCCTCAGGAGAGCCGGGCAGCGTCCACGCCTCGAGCACCGCCGCCACCGCCGCATCGATGTCCCCGCGCTCGAGGGCCGTCGCCTCGGCGTCCCACGCGGCCGCGAGCTGCGCCGAAGGCTCGATGCCCTCAGCCGGGCTCGACACGAGCACGAGCGCCGCAACGCGCTCGGGGGCGACGACAGCGGCCCGCTGGGCGACCGCTCCCCCGAACGAATTGCCGACGAGCACCGCGCGAGAGACCGCGAGCTCATCGAGCGTCGCGAGCACGTCGAGCCAGGGCGCGTCCTCCTCGTCGGGGAGGCGCGCGTCGCCGAAGCCGGGGAGGTCGACCGCGATCGCACGCACTCCCTCGGCCGCGAGCGGCTCGCGGTGCCGTGCGTACATGCGGCGGTCGCAGATCCCGGCGTGCAGGAGCACAATCGCAGGGCCGTCGCCGGACTCGTCATACGGCAGGACCATCGCCGGATGATCGCAATCCCGTGAGCGCCCCGTGTGCCGGCGCCCTGTGTGCGCAAGTACCATCGCGCCCGTGACGCCGCCCGATCCACCGACGCTGCGCGCCCGCTCCGAGACCGCCGTCGCGACATTGAGCCGGCTGCTCCCACCGCTGCGCGGCAAGGGCGAGATCGCCCGCCGGCTGATGGCCTCCGCCGAGCAGCGCGGCGACCTGCAGGGCAGCTGGAGCCTGCGGATGAAGGACGGGTCGCGGCTCGAGCTCCCCCGGCGCAGCCGCATGACCTGGGCGGCGGCCTTTGACGGCCTCTACGACCCCGCCGCCGTCGCCCACATGCAGCGCTTCGTGGAGCCCGGCACCGTCGTGCTCGACATCGGCGCTTCACTCGGGCTGTGGACGATTCCGCTGGCGCGCACGGCGCAGGCGCGCGGCGCGAGCGTGTGGGCGTTCGAGCCGAACCCGGCCAACATCGACTGGATCCGCCGCAACGTCGAGCTCAACGGCCTGACCGGCGTGGTCACCGTGCGCGACATCGGTATCGGCGACCGGCACGAGGAGGTCACGCTCGTCTCCGCCGAATACGGCGTCGGCAACGGCCTGATCGCGGTCGACGAGGCGGAGCGCAGCGAGAAGCACGCCCAGGTGCAGGTCGTCGTGGAGCGGCTCGACGACATCGAGCTCCCGGTCCGTACGAGCTTCGTGAAGATCGACACCGAGGGTTACGAGGCCGCCTTCCTGCGCGGCGCGCGCGATCTGATCGCGCGCGACCGGCCCGTGATCTTCGGGGAGTTCGCACCGGTGTGGCTGAAGGCGCGCGGCGAGGATCTGCTGCCGCTGCTGCAGGAGCTCTCCTACGACGTGTTCGAGCTGCGGGGATCGCGCTCGCGGCGCTGGCGCTCGATCGACACGGTGAGCGAGCGCCGCCTCGACCTCGGCGCGGCGGGCCCGCTCCCGGCGAACCTGCTGCTGATCCCGCGCTGACCGCGAGCCGGCCGACGCGAGCGCTACGCGCCCGCACCGCCGCGCAGCCGCTCGGCGAGCTCCTCGGCGTCGGGCGTGCTCACAACGACGTGCTTCAGCGCCCCGTGGTTGCTCACGCCGAAGGACAGCGCCGAGACGCCGCGGCGCACGATGAACGCGCGGTCCAGCTTGATCGTGCGCGCGACGAAGTACACCCAGGGCAAGCGAAAACCCGCCTTGAGGCCTCCGCGCATCGCGACGCCCACGCCGTCCTCCTCGACCGCTACGTCATGCACATCCGCCAGTGGCACGGTGATGTCGCGCATCAGCCCGAGCAGCTTCTCCCACCACGCGAGGCGTATCTGCACCCGCTCGTCGTCGATCGTCACGCGCACGCGCCAGCAGGGTAGCGGCACTGCGGTCGCCGGTCTTCACACAACTGTCCTGCGATCGGGTAGAACGAGCGCAGCGCCCGACTGCCGCGCGCCAGCCCGGCGGGACCGCGGCCAGAACCGAGTCGGAAAGGACAGGGAATGCAGGCAGCAGCAACAGGCTCCGCGAAGATCCTCGTCGTCGCCCACAAGACCGCCGCCACGCAGCCGCTGCTCGACGCCGTGCGGGCGCGCGCCGCTCGGGGGCCGGCCACGTTCACCCTGCTGGTACCGCTGCAGGCGCATGGCCTGCACAAGGTCGTCGATCCCGAGGATCAGGACGCCGGCGAGGCGGAGGACGTGCTCACATCCGCGCTGCCAAAGCTGTCCGAAGCGGCCGGGAGCGAGGTGCACGGCCTCGTCGGGAGCACGAATCCCCACGTCGCGATCGAGGACGCGGTCAACCTGCACGGCTTCGACGAGATCATCATCTCGACGCTCTCGCCGCGCTTCTCGCGCTGGCTGAAGCTCGACCTGCCGAGCAAGATCACCGGTCTCGGCCTGCCCGTGACAACGGTGACGCCGTCCGACGAATAAGGCTCGAGGCCCGGGGCGGACACCGGCGGCCGTCGGTGGGCTCACCACGGGCCGCCCGTAGACGGCTGTCTGTGGATCTTTCGTCTGCACGTGGCGAGAGTTCGGGCGAATGGACGCGGTCCGGAAGCAGTTCGCGGAGAACCTCCGGCGCCACCGGACGCGCGCGGGGCTCTCACAAGAGGCGCTCGCGGACATCTGCGACCTGCACCGGACGGAGATCAGCCTGCTCGAGCGCTGCAAGCGCTCGCCCCGGCTCGAGACGATCGTGATCCTCGCGCGCGGCCTTCAGCTCGCGTCCGCGGCGGAACTGCTCGAGCGCATCCACTGATAGCGAGCCCGTGCCGCGTCTGCGGGCGCTACAGTCCGCATTTCCGCCCAGCTAGCTCAGTTGGTAGAGCACTTCCATGGTAAGGAAGGGGTCATCGGTTCGAGTCCGATGCTGGGCTTGGCTGTGCAGAGCGGACCGACCTGCCCCTCGCCTCGGTTCCGCCCCTACCCCTCCCGCTCGGACCGGTAGACCTCGATCAGCGATTGCAGAAGCTTCCAGCCGATCACGCCGTTCGCCTCGACGAGCGGCTGGAAGTCCCAGAAGGTGACACCCGTGCAGACGAGCGGGCCGGACGCGATCACCGTCGCCGTGCGCGTCCCCGCGTCGATCAGCGCCATCTCGCCGAAGTGATCGCCGGACCCGAGCATCCGGCGCTCCTGGCCGTCGACCAGCACTTTCGCCTCGCCCGAGGCGATCACGAAGAAAGCGGCCGCGCCGGAGCCCTGCTGGATGATCGTCTCGCCGGCCGCGAAGCGCCGCTCCTTGAAGACGCTCGCGACCTGCGCGAGCTCCTCCTCCTCGAGGCCCGCGAACAGCGGCACCTCCTTGAGCGCGTCGACCAGCGGGCTGCTCATGCGCCGGTTCTGGTGACGGCCCGGCACTGGAGGAGATAGAGCGTCCCGTCGGCGATCGCCCACTCGATATCGCGCGCCGGGCCGTAGACCTGCTCGCAGCGCTCGGCCAGGGCGCCGAGCCGGCCAAGCTGCTCGTCATCGAGACAGAGCCGCTCCACGAGCTCGGGGGCCACGTCCTCCTCGACCGTGCCTCCCTCCGGGAGCGAGCGGCACCGGATGCTCTTTTGTCCAGGCATGCGTTCGAGCACCTCGCCGCTGCGGGCCACGCGGAAGTGGTCGGGGATGACGCGTCCCGCCACCACCGTCTCGCCGAGCCCCCAGCTCGCCTCGATCACGCGCTCGTCCGCTCCGGTCACGGGGTTCTGCGTGAACATCACGCCGGCCGCCTCGGGACCCACGAGCAACTGCACCACCACGCCGACGCTCGGTCGCGTGAACATGCCGAGGCGCTGACGGTAGGTGATGGCCGCGTCGGAGTTCGCCGACCACCAGATCTCGTTCAGCGCCGAGGACAGCTCATCGGCGCCGGGAACGTTGAGCAGCGTCAGGTGCTGCCCCGCGAAGCTCGCCTCTGCGCCGTCCTCATCGACGGCCGACGAGCGGACTGCGAGCGGTCCGCCCAGCGGCCGCACCGACTCCTCGACCTTCCTGAGCGCATCCTCGTCGCGCCCGGCGACAGCCTCCACGACCGCGCCGGCGAGGGCCACGCCCGGCGGCACGGGGAGCCCGTCTCTGAGCGCCTGGCCGAGCCCCACCGCCTTCGAGCCGAACAGCGCGACATCGCGCGCCTCCGCAAGCGCGACGACCTCGGTCAAGCCAGCACCGTCACCTCTCCCGAGTCGCCGTCGACGCGCACGCGCACCCCGTCGGCGATGCGCTCGGTCGCCTCGCGCGTGCCGACGACGCCGGGGATCCCGTACTCGCGCGCGACGATCGCGGAGTGCGAGAGCAATCCGCCGCGGTCGGTCACGATCGCGCCCAGCAGCGGCAGCAGGATGTTGAACGCCTCGCTCGTCGACTCGGTGACGAGCACGTCGCCCTGCACGATCCGCCCGAACTCGGCGGGGCCCGCGATGCGGCGCGCAGGGCCTTCGTAGATGCCGCGGCTCGCCGCGAGCCCGCGCAGGACGTGTTCGCCGTGCTCCTCCTCGGAGCTCCCGAACAGCTCGCCGAGCGCCACCCCGATCGCGCGCATCACGCGCGCCGCGCCCGGCGGCAGCCCGGACGGGTCCGGTGGCGGCGCGGGCGGATCGCCAAGCTCCTGCGGTGCGTCCTTGGCGCTGAGCGACGCGCGGTATGCGGCACGGCCCGCCAGCTCCTCGGCGCTCGGCTGCTCGGAGCCGGCGAGCAGCGCGCACATCTCCTCCAGGCCGGCGTCGATCAGGTGCTCGGGCTCGGCGATGCGGCCGGCGGCCGCGAGCCGGCGGCCGGCGGCGAGAGTCGCGCGGCGCATCAACCCGGACGCCCAGATGTCGCTGAAGACGCCGCGCTCGTCGCGCAGCCGGTACATCAGCCGGGCCTCCGCCAGCAGCTCATCGAACTCGCCGCGGTGCCCCTCGGGAACTTCCTCGCGCACCTTCGCGACCTCCGCGTCGACGCCGGCGGCCGCCTCGCTGCCCGCCGTCGCGACCGCGATCCGGATCGCTCGCAGGAGCACATCGGGGAGCTCGAGCGCGCACGGCTCGGAGATGTCAAAGCCGTCGAGCAGGCGCCAGCCGACGAGGTCGAGATACGCATTCGCCGCCGCTCCCGCCGGGCTGCCGAGCGAGCGCAGCCTCGCGAGCAGCGCGCCGGGATCCTCGTCGGACTCGAGCAGCTCCCGTGCGGCGGCGTCGCCGGCGAGTGCCGCGACAAGCTCGTCGAGCTCGGCGGAGGCTCCAGCCGAAACGGGCGAGGCGCCGCGCATCAGGTCGAGCAGCCGCGCGTGGGATAGGCCCGTCCATTCGCCCACGTGGGCGAGGAAGTCGCCCGTGGGGAGCACCGCGCCGGCGGTGAAGCGCATGTGCTGGTAGATCATCTCGCCGTGGTGTGCGGCGCAACGCCTGAGGTACGCCACCAGCTCCTCGTCGGAGAGCGCGTCCGGGTCGATCGCCTGCAACTCGCGGTCGATCGCGATGGCGGCCGGCTTCGCTTCCTCGTCCCATTCGCGGAGCTGCGCGCGCCACAGCTTGCCGGCGTACGCCTCCTCCGCCCGCGCAAACCGCGCCGGCGCCTCCTCCGGGGAGACCGGGCGCGCGGTTTTGTAACCGAACCCGTTGATGTAGACCATCTCCAGCGAGTCGAGCATCATCCCGTAGAAGCGGGTGAACTCCGAGGTGCCGCGCTTGAACCCGGCTGGGTGGATTTCGGTCCAGTAACGCGTCATCGGGCGCGGAAAATGCACCGGATCCATGTCCCAGCTCCCCGCCCCCGGAGCCTCGAAATGAAGTGCGGTCTCCGCCTGTGCCTCGGCCATCCGAATCCCCTCCCTGTGGTGCGTGCCGTGCCGGCACGCCTGCAGCGATTTCTAGTGCATCGCCGGCCGCCTGTCCATCGGAACGCGCGGGGGGAGCCCGCAGCCGGTGCGTGGCAATCCAGGCGCACCGGGAGGAGGAACCGCGACCGAACGCGGTTCAGATCCGCTGTGCTGACGGCGCGTCGCGGCGCCACGGGGGCGAGCTCGCGGCGATAGGCTCTGCCGGATGGACGAGGACAGGGCACGCGAGCTGCTCGCCCAGGAGCGCGAGCGGATCGAGCGGGCGATCGCCGCCAATGACGGCGCCGCGCGCCAGGACGCCGACGAGCAGGACGAACCGGGCGAGCGCGACTCCGAGGCGCTGTACGAAGCCGAGTTCGACGGCGGTCGCGCGAGCGAACTGCAGGACCAGCTCGACGCTGTCGAGCGCGCCGAGGCGCGGCTGGCAGCGGGGACGTACGGTCGCTCGATCGAGAGCGGGGAGGCGATTCCCGACGCCCGGCTCGAAGCCGTTCCGACGGCGGAGCGGACCGTCGCGGAGGAGCAGGCGCGGGGGCGCTAGTTCCCCCCGGCGGTGCGCGCACCTCGCCGCCCGACGTCTCAATGTGGCGCTAAGCGCCGCTCACGGCGGAAGAGCGGCTCGCATCCGCGCGCGTTGACAGCGCGGCGAGCGCCCACTCGGCCCAGGCGATCGCCGCCTGCTCGTACACGCGCCCGCCCGCGAGCGTCAGGTACGGGCCGACGCGCACGGCGGTGCGCAGGTACTCCTCCTCGTCGCGCCCTTCGAGCATGCGCGCGCGCAGGCGGTCGTACAGAGCGAGCTTGCCGCGCGAGCGCGCGAGGCGCTCCTCGAGCGCCGCGGCGATCGCCTCGGTGTCGCCGGCATCGAACGCCTGCAGCTTGACGAGCAGCTCGTCGCGCACCGCGGGCGGCCGAGCGGGCCGCGCCGTGTACGCGAACACCTCGGCGCGGCCGGCTTCGGTGAGCGCGAACACGCGCTTGTTCGGACGGCGCTCCTGCTCGACGACGCGCGCGTCGAGCAGCCCGGCCGCGTGCAGCCGCTCGAGCTCGCGGTAGAGCTGCTGGGGGGTCGCAGACCAGAAGTTGGCGACCGAGACATCAAAGCGCTTCGAGAGCTCATAGCCGGACGCCTCGCCTTCCAGCAGGGCGGCGAGCACCGCGTGGCCGAGCGCCACGTCGCCTAATTCCCGCGCGCGTCATCTAGTAACATCAACACCTATTATATAAATTGATTAGATGGAGGTCCTCCCGATGCTCGCGTTTCGCTCCGCCGTCGAGGCCCAGGACATGCAGGCGGCGGTTGCCACGCTCGCCGAGGACGTGCGCTTTCGCAGCCCGATCGTGTTCCGCGAATACGAGGGACGCGAGCAGGTCGGGATGGTGCTGATGGCGGTGTCCCGCGTGTTTCAGGACTTCCGCTACGACCGCGAGATCGGCACGCCCGAGGCGCGCGACCACGCGCTCGTCTTCCGCGCCCGTGTCGGCGACCGCGATCTGGAGGGCGTCGACCTGCTGCGAACGAACGCCGACGGTCTCGTCGAGGAGCTCGTCGTGATGGTGCGGCCGATGTCCGCCGCGCTTGCGCTGCAGAAGGCGATGGCCGAGCAGCTCGCCGCCGCAGGCGGCGCGGCCTAACGGGCAGACGCCCGCAGGTCGAGCGGTCCGCGCCCGACGCCCCGCCGGCGTGCGCCCACGCAGCCCGCCCGCCGGCGGCCCCGCGGGCTCGACCCCCGACGCTAGCCGGCGGCTCGGCTCGCGGCGTGCGTCCCGGCCGAGCGCTCGGCGGGCGCCTTCTCGACGCGCGCCACGAGGATCGCGATGTCGTCCCGCGCCCCGTCGCGCAGGTCGACCAGCCCGAGCAGCGCGTCGATCGCCTCGCGCGCCGAGCGCGGGGGCGCCGTGCCGAGCTTCTCGATCATCTGCTCCGGCGTGAGGATGCGGTCGGGCGCCTGTGCCTCGGCGAGCCCGTCGGTGTAGAGCGCGAGCGCGTCCCCCGGCACGAGCAGCGTGCGCGTCTCGGGGATGCGCGGGTCGGGAAAGACGCCGAGCAGCGTCCCGCATGCGCCGAGCTCCTCGGCCCCTCCGTTAGCGCGGGTCACGAGCGCGGGCGGATGGCCCGCGGCGGCGATCGTCACGAGCACGCCCGCGTCGTGGAACTCGAGGTGCGCGAGGATGACGGTTGCGAAGCGGCCATCGAAGTCGTGCTCGAGCATCGCGCTGTTGACGCGCGTGAGCACGTCGGCGGGGCCTTCGCCCTCGTGTGCGTAGGCGACCGTCGTATGGCGCAGGAAGCCGGTCAGGACGGCCGCCTCAGCCCCCTTCCCGCACACGTCCCCGACGACCATCCAGCAGTCGTCGCGATCGCCGAACACGTCATAGAAGTCGCCGCCCACTTCGCTGCCCGCGCTCATCGGCTGGAAGAAGCTCTCGAGCTGCAGGCCGCGGACCGCCGGCAGCGCCGCGGGCATCAGGCTGTGGCGCAGCGTGTGCGCCACGTACGCGCGCTCGGCGTAGAGCCGGGCGTTGTCGAACGCGAGCGATGCGCGACCGGTCAGGTCCTCGAGCAGCGCCAGCTCGCTGCCGTCGAAGGGTTCTCGCCGCAGGAACGAGATCACCCCGAGCATCCGCCCGCGCGCGACCATCGGGATCGCCGCGAGCGTGCCGTAGCCGCTCTCGCGCATCAGCTCGCGGTGGGGATGGTCGGCGTGCGTGGCCTCCGCGCCGTCGCTGCTCGAGTCGAGCACGCGGGCGTGACCGCTGACGAGCGCCTGCGCGATCGGGCCGTGCGGGTGCAGGTCGGGCGGGCTCGCGTCGTGCATCGCCTCGACGCTGCGCGCGAGCGCCGGTTCGACGGCGTCCGCCACGGTCGTGGCGATCGAGCCCTCCGAGCCGAGCACGTCGATCACGCACAGCACGGCGAGCTCCGGCACCGCCGTGGCCGCGATCCGCCGAAGCGTCTGCTGAGGATCCAGCGATGTGTCGAGCATCGCGGTCGCCGTGATCAGGAACTCGAGGCCGCGCCGCTGCAGGCGCATGCGCACGAGGGCCAGGTGGATCGCCCCGCACGTCAGCAGCGCGAGCACGGCCCCCACGCACGCGAAGGCACCGAAGGTGGCGGAGATGTGGGCGTACGTGACGGGAGTCAGGAACGCGAGCAGCACCGCGCCGCAGACCCACAGGAAGCGCCCGCGCGGCTGGAATGCCGCGGCGTGGCCGAGGGCGAAGAAGTAGAGGAGAGAGAACGGGCTCGTCGCTCCGCCCGTCGATACGCACAGCGCGAGGATCAGCACCACTCCCCACAGGTCGGCGACCCACGCCAGCCACAGGCCGCCGCCCCCGCGCTGGACGGTCACCACGAGCGCAGCCGCAGTCGCGAAGGCGACGCCGGCGACCGTTGCGGCGCCGGCCGGCGAGCTGACGTGCGGCAGCAGGAACGACGTCGCGATCAGGCTCGCGCCGGTCGCGTACAGGCCCGCGGCGCTGAGCACCGCCCCCCGTACTTCCCCCCGCGGCATCGCTTCATCTGCCGCGCTGCTGACCAGCAGGCGCATTGGAGAATCGTATGCGACCTCCCCTGGCCCGCCGGACGGTTGCGGCGTCTTGCGCGCGCGGCGCCACCGCGCAACGGTCGCGCCGAGCAGGCGATGCGGGCGCGCTCGCGCCGTCAGACGTGCAGCTCGCCGGCGCCGGCGATCACGGCCCAGCCGGCGACCTCGACCTGCTCGAGCCGCTCGTCCGAGCCGCTGGCGGTCGCGAGCAAGGTCGACGGGCGCCCGATCTCGACGCCCTGCGTGATCTCGACCTGCTCGCCCCATGCGACGCGGCCGTGGCGCGCCAGGTGGAGCGCGAGCGGCCCGGCCGCCGAGCCCGTGGCTGGATCCTCGTTCACGCCGAGCCCCGGCGCGAACGCGCGCGAGCGCACGCGCGTCCCGTCCGCAGCGAAGCAGCTGAATCCGACCGCGCCGAACTCGGCGAGCGCCCCGAGATCAGGCGCGAGCGCGGTCACCTCGGCCTCGCTGCCGAGCGCGACGAAGGTGTGGCGCGGGCCGTTGTCGTACACCTCGATCGGCAGCACAGCGGACCCCACGCCCAGCGCGGCGAGCAGCTCGGCGGGATGCGGCCAGGGCTCACAGCTCGGGAGCGGCTGTGCCATCGCGCCGAAGCGCGCCGACCCCTCCCGCTCGCGGAGCCGCACAGCGACGGCGCCGGCGCCGGTCTCGAGCACGACCTGATCGCGCTCCTGCGCGAGCCCGGCGAGCACCGCCGTGCCCAGGACCGGATGCCCCGCGAACGGCAGCTCCGCGGAAGGCGTGAAGATGCGCACGCGCAGATCGCCGCCCGCGTCCGGCTCGCTCAGGAACACGCTCTCGGACAAGTTGAGCTCGCGAGCGATCCGCTGCATCAGCGCGGCGTCCGGAGCCGCGCCGGTGAACACCGCCAGCGGATTGCCCTCGAGCGGTCGCCTCGTGAACACGTCGAGGAGCACGTAGCCCAGCCCCGCACCGGCGGGCGCGAATTCGGCGATCTGCTCCATGAGCCGCTCCACGGTCGACAGCGTAGGCGCGACGCCGCGCGGGTGTAGGCTCGGGCGAACCGGTGCAGGCGACGCGGAGGAGCGAGTGATGAGCGCGGTGGTGCAACAGGAAGTGCAGGACGGCGTGGCGCTGCTCACGCTCAACCGCCCCGAGCGCCTGAACGCCTGGACGGGCGAGATGGAGAACCTCTACTTCGACTTGCTCGAAGCCTGCGCGGACGACCAGGACGTGCGCGCGATCGTCGTCACGGGAGCCGGCCGCGGCTTCTGCGCGGGCGCCGACATGGACGACCTGCGGTCGCTCGGCGGGGCCGAGGGCAATGGATCGGCGGCGGCCGCCCGCGAGGTCCGCGAGCGCCGTCCGCAGAGCCTTCCGCTCTCGATCCCGAAGCCCGTGATCGCGGCGATCAACGGGCCATGCGCGGGCATCGGGCTCGTGCAGGCGCTGATGTGCGACGTGCGCCTCGCCGCGGCGGGGGCCAAGCTCACGACCGCGTTTGCCCGGCGCGGACTGGTCGCCGAGCACGGCATCTCGTGGATGCTGCCGCGCCTCGTCGGTCCATCGCGCGCGATGGACCTGCTTCTCTCAGCCCGCGTCGTGCTCGCCGAGGAGGCCTGCGAGCTCGGCCTCGTCAACCGCGTGCTCCCGCAGGAGGAGCTGCTGCAGGGCGCGCTCGACTACGCCCGCGACCTCGCCCGCAACTCCTCGCCCGCCTCGATGGCGGCGATCAAGCGGCAGGTCTACGGCGACCTCGAGCGGGGGCTCCTCGAGTCCACGCGCGACGCCGACGTGCTGATGGTCGGGTCGTTCTCGAAGCCGGACTTCCGCGAGGGCGTGGCGAGCTTCCTCGAGCGCCGCGAGCCGCAGTTCGCCCCGCTCGCGCGCTGAGGCGCTCGCCCGCCCGCCCGCGCCGCCGTGCAGGAGGGCGTCGGCCGAGCCCCGGTGCATCGCTGCGCGCCGCCCCGATCGCGACGTGGCGGATCCGCCTCAGCCCGCCCGCGAGCCGAGACCGGCGGGACTAGTAGCCGCGCTCGGTGAGCACCAGCCGCACGCCGCCGAGCACGAGCTCTTCGCGCCCGTCGCGCGCGTCGGCCGCGACCCCGAGCTCGATCTCGACGAGCCCCTCCTCGCCGCTGCGGAACCGCACGGCGCCGCCGTCGAGGGCGATCGCGGGCTCTCCACCGTCGGGCTCGACAGCCGCTCCCAGCACCTCGGCCCAACGTGCTGCGACCGCCGCAGGGTCGGGCACGGCGAGGGTGACGCCGCGCAGGCGGACCGGGGCGCCCTCACCGGTACGCGCCGTCCACTCACGGCCGCCCCAGCGCCAGCTCCCATAGGGGTTCGAGCCGTCGATCGAGACGATCGCGCCACCCATGTCGGCCGGATGGAGATGCGTGCCGGAGATATCGGGAAGGTCGATCTGCCAGACGACGCGCACGCCGAGGGCCGCCGCCCGGCCGCGCGCCGCGCCGAGGTCGAGCAGATCGAAGATGAGCATGTAGCCGCCGTCGCCGTGGCGGTCGAGATAGCGGCCGCCCGCGGTGCCCTCGCGGATAGGCGAGACGACCTCGAGGAAGCAGTCCTCGAGCGCAAACACGACGTTGGCGAGACCGAACTCCGCGACCCCGGGGTCGCGGAACGGCTCACGCAACCCGAGCCCGTCCTGCAGCGAGCGCGCGAGCGGCTCGAGCTCGCGCGCCGCGAGCACGGCCTGGCGCAACCTGACCCCGAGCGGGCGCTCCCCCATCGCGACGAAGGCTAACGCCTTCCGTCGCCGCGCCGGGACGGATAATCGCGCGCATCGATCCGCCGTCCCCTCCCCCGCCGCGCTCGCTCGCCGGGAGCCCGATCGGGCGTGTCCTCGACCGGCTGGTCGCGGCCGAGAACCCCGGCGGCGTCGTCTACGGCCTGCTGGCGATCGGGACGCTGCTCGCGGCCGAGAGCGGTCGTCACGAGACCTACGTGGACACTCTGCTGTCGGCGGTGCTCGCCGCCGGCGGCTACTGGCTGCTGCACGCCTACGCGAGCGCGCTCGGCGAGCGCCTGCGGGGCAGGTCGCGCCTCACCGCCCGCGCGCTGACGCGCGCGCTCGCCCGTGACCGCGCGCTGCTCCGCGGTGCCGCGGTCCCGCTCGGCGTGATCGTCCTCGCGTGGGTCACCGGCGCCGGCCAGGGCACCGCGGTCACCGCGGCCCTGTGGAGCGCGGTCGCGTGCCTGTTCGCGTTCGAGCTGCTCGCGGGTGCACGCGCGGGCGCGCGGGGATCCGAGCTCGCGGTCGAGGGCTGCGTCGGGCTGCTGCTCGGGCTCGCCGTGATCGGGATGCGGCTGCTGCTCCACTGACGCCGCGCCGCGCGGCGCGGGCACCGCTAGCGGCGCTTGCGGTGGATGCGTTCGGCGAGGTAGGTGAGCACGATCCCGGCGAGCACCGAGATCACGATCACGACGATCAGCGGGGCGCGGCCCGACCCGATGATCCAGTCGACCTTGACTTCGTTCAGGTTCAGGACCGCGAACAGCGTGGCGAGCACGGCGAGCGCGAGCATCGCTCCCGTGCGCGCAAGCTCGCGTGGGCTGCGCTCGCGAGCGCGCTCGGTGCCGTGCTCGGCCTTCTCTGTAGGTGCGCCGGCCATCGTCGCTCTGAGCTGATCGTAGCCGCTGGACCCGGCGGCTGAGTGGCAGGGGCGCGCTCGTCCGAGGAGGACCGCGGCGCCCGCCGAATACCATCGACGGGATGGGACGCACGCTGACCACGCTCGCCGCCGGGGGCCTCGCCGCCGCTCTGCTCGCCGGCTGCGGGTCCGGGGCCAAGACGCTCAACGCGACGGCTCCGGCCGAACCGGCGGCCACGGTGCCCGGGACGACGGTCACCTCGGCCACCGGCACAATCACGACGCCCACGACGACCTCGTCGACCACCGCGCCGCCGGCGGCGGGCACCGGGGGTACTCCCGCGGTCAGCACGCGCACCGCTCCGGAGCCGGCGTTCACCGAAGGCGGGAACCACGCCGAAGGCATCCAGGCGGCCGCGGCGCTCGTGCGCGCGCACGGGTTCACGCCGAACGACACCTCCGAATACCACGCCTCGCAGACCCTGCGGGTGCTGGTCGCGACGCGCACCGGCTCGGGCGACGGATACGGGCAGCAGGCGTTCTTCTTCGTCGGCGACCGCTTCATCGGGACCGATGCGAAGGAACCGAGCGCCTCGGTGAAGGTGGCCAGCCAGAGCGATACCGAAGTGGCCCTCGCCTACCCGCTCTACCGGGCCAACGACCCACTCTGCTGCCCGGGCGGCGGCACCGCGACGGTGCGCTTCCAACTCGACAACGGGCAGCTCACGCCGCTCGGGCGGATCCCGCCCGCCTCCTCGAAGAGCGGCGTCAGCCGCAACTGAGCGCAAGCGGCGAACCCGCGGGCGCGGGCGCGAGAGCTCCTAAGGTGGAGCCACACCGCAAACCGCAACGAAGGGATGCTCCCATGAGCGTGAAGGTCGAGGGACGGCCCGCCGAGATCCTCCAGGGAAAGAACTTCTGCAACGTGTCGACTTTCCGCGCCGACGGCACGATCCAGGGAGTCCCCGTGTGGGTCGACATCCAGGACGGGCAGCCCGTGCTCAACACCGCCGAGGGCCGCGCGTGGCCGCGGAACCTCGAACGTGACCCGCGCGTCACCCTGACGGTTCAGAACATGGAGAACCCGTACGAGTACACCGAGGTGCGCGGCCGCGTCGCAGAGCGCACGCACGACGGCGCCGACGAGCACATCGACGCGCTGGCCAAGAAGTACCTCGACGTCGACGAGTACCCGATGCGCCAGCCGGGCGAACAGCGGGTGATCATCCGCATCGAGCCCGAGCACGTGCACCACAACGGCTGACCCAAGGCCTGGCCCGCGCGCCGGAGATGGGTCCGGCGCGCGGCGATCGCCTCGCACGCGGGCCAGGCGCGGCGCGAAGCGATGGGCGCTCCTCAGGATCTGCGCAGCAGGCGCCGCAGCAGCGACGGCGGGCGCGGCTGCGTGCGCAGCCACTCGTCGCGCAGCACGAGCTCCCCGCGCGCCCGGGCGCGCATCACGCACTCGGTGTGAGCGTGGCGGCGGCGGCGCGCGTCCCCCTCGGGCGCGATCAGCATATGCTCGCTGAGAGCGGGGAGCAGATGGCCACAGAACGGACAGCGATACGTCGACGGCTTGCGGTTCGCGGCGCGGCGCACCGACCACCAGCGCGCCGCGGGAAGGGAGCCCATCGCGCAATTGTTGCGCCGCTGGCAGCGACGCTCGTGGCGACCGTCGCCGTCGGTGTCGCGCTCGCGCGCGGCCGCGACCGCCGCTCGCGCCCGGTGCGCCCCCTGCGTCCGCACTTCGCGCTGCTGCCCGGCGAGGCCTTGGCGCCCGGTGCGCGCCGGATCGCGATCGAGCAGATCGACCTCGCGATCGCGCAGCTGGAGTCCGGCCACGCGACGCCGGACGCGACGGCCGTGCACGAGACCCGCAAGGCGATCAAGCGACTGCGGGCGCTCCTGCGCCTGCTGCGGCCGCGCATGCGCGAGAGCGTCTACCGCCGCGAGAACGCCGCGCTGCGTGGAATCGCCGCGCGCCTCGCGGGGGCGCGCGACGCCGAAGTGATGCTCGCAACGCTCGACGCGCTGATCGCCCGCCACCCCCGGCGGCTGCGCGGGCGAAGCGTCAGGCGCTTTCGCAAGAAGCTGCGCGCCGAATGCAAGCGCGCGCGGCGGCGGGGCATCGGCGACGCGCGCACGCGGGCGCTCGCGCTGACAGAACTGCGCGCGTTGAGGACGCGGGTGGCGGCGATCGAGATCGACTCGAGCCACGGGCTGCGCACGCTCGACCCGGGGCTGCGCCGCAGCTACGAGCAGGGGCGCAGGCGGCGACGCCGTGCCCGCCGGGCGCGCCGGCGCGATCGCGATGGGCTGATGCACGACTGGCGCAAGCGCGTGAAGGATCTCCGCTACGCGGCGGAACTGATGCAGCGCCGGGACCGCGAGCTCGCGCTGAACGGGACGCGGCCGCGGGCGCGGCGCCTCACACGCATCGCCTCGCGCGCCGACGAGCTCGGCGAACTACTCGGCGAGGACCACGATCTCGCCCTGCTCGCCGAACGCGTCCGCGGGCGGAGCACGCGCAAGCTGATGAGCGCCGGCAAGCGCCGGACGCTGCTGGAGCTGATCGATCGCCGCCGGGCGGTGCTGCGAAGGCGCGCCAAGCCGCTCGGCAAGAAGCTCTACCGCAAGTCGCCGAAGCGCTTCACGGCGGACGTGCGCGCGGAGCTCGCCCGGCTCAGCTGACGCTGAGGATCGTCAGCTGGCGCTGGCCGCGCGGCAGCGTCACCGAGACCGTGGCGCCTGGCGCCCCGCCGAGCAGCGCCGTCGCGATCGGCGACTCGGCCGACAGCTTTCCATCGCGCGGGGCCGCGTCGTGCGAGCTGACGATCTGCCAGGTCTGCTCGGCGCCGTCCTGGTCGCGCACGACAACCGTCGACCCGAAACCCACGACGTCGGCCTCGCGGGCGTCGTCGTCGACGACGACTGCGCCGGCGATCCGCTCGCGCAGCCTCAAGATCTTCGTCTCGAGGTGCGCCTGCTCGTTCTTGGCGTCGTGGTACTCGCTGTTCTCCTTGAGGTCGCCCCATTCGCGCGCGGTCTTGATCCGCTCGGCGATCTCGCGGCGGCCCTCGGACTCGAGCTGCTGGAGCTCGCGCTGCAGCACCTCGAGGCCCTCCGCGGTGGTCAGGTTGGTCGCCTCGGCCATCTGCGCAGCCTAGCGCCGAGAGCTAGAAGTAGGTGCTCGGCGGCGAGCTGAGCATGCCGTAGATCTGCACGATCACAGCCTGGTAGAGCAGCTGGGCGCTCGCCGGCGATCCCGCCACGAACACGTTGTCGCGGAGGCGGAGGTTCTGCCACGCGTAGTCGACGTAGGACTGGGCGAGCTTCGACCCGGGCGGGTCGTGCGTGATCGCGTCGAGGTACATCAGGTTGCGGAAGTAGATCGCCGGGAAGAACGGGTTTTCTTCGCCGAGGCGCTGGGGGGTGAAGTACGCGATCGCGGCCTTGGCCGTCTGCCGCGCCTGGAACAGGTAGCCGGTGTTGCCGGTCGCCTGGTAGAGCATCGCCCCGGCGCCGATCATCGTCCCCTGGTTGTAGCTCCAGTCGGCGGGTTCCATCACGCCCTGGCGGTTCACGTGGTCGCCGTAGAGCCCGCTCGGCTGCAGCAGGCAGCTGCGCACCCATCCGTAGGCCTGTTCCGCGAACTGCAGGTAGGTTGCGTTGCCAGTGACCTTGTAGAGCTGCAGCGCCAGCTCGGCCGCGGGCGCGGTCGTCACCGTGTTGCGCTGGGTGTTTTCGGGGGTGTTGGAGAACGGGATCCCGCCGGGGCAGCCGAGCGTCGGCGCCGACTGCCAGCCGGCCATCTCGAACGCCATGATCCCCTCCGCGCTGCCGAGCAGCGCGGTCTTGTGCGTGAGCTTGTAGAGCCGCACGAGCTCGAGGCCGATCCAGTCGTTGTCGTCGTAGTACTTCGGCCCGCCCGGACCGGCGGGCGGGGCGACCGTCCCGTCGTAGGCCGGCAGCGAGCTGGTGTACGTGCCTTCCGGATCGCCCGAGTTGTCGGTGTCGAGGTACGCCTGCAGGCCGACGAGCCGCGCGGAGAGTTCGCTCGCGACCGTGTGCCGGAGGGCGGGCACGTTGGCCAGGCTGATGGTGGCGGCCAGCGCCTGCGAGAACGGCCACAGGTAGGAGAACGGTTCGCCTTCATAGAGGCCGGAGCCCTGGAGGTAGTAGCGGCTCTGCATCGCCTGATAGGCGAGCAGCGCACGTGCCGGGTTCCCGTGCAGCACCGGCTTTCGGCGTCGAGAGGGCTTGCGCTTGGCGGCCGCCGCGCGGGCGCGCACGAGCTGCGCCCGCGTCAGCGTCAACGCGGGCCGCAGCGCCGGATACGGCGAGCGTTCGTGCGCGGCGTCGGCCGGCGCGGCGAAGCCGGTGGCCAGCCCACAGGCCAGGATCGCGCCGAGGAGGGCGCTGCGCGGTGTCGTCGGTCGCCGTCGGATCATCGTCTTTGTGGGCACAACAATCGAGCGAGGGCATCGATTTGGTATACGCATGCCCGTGCCGAGGCCGCCCAGACCGCTCGCGTTCGCCGCCAGCCTTTCATGAGCGGCGCCGGCTCCGCGCCGCCCGAGGGCGCGGACTTCGTCGCCGTGGGCCACGTCACGATCGACATGCTCGCCGACGGGACCCGGCGCGCGGGCGGCACGGTCCTCTACGCCGCGGTGCAGGCGGCGCGGCTCGGCGCGCGGGCCGTGATCCTCACGCGCGGGGTCCCGGAGGAGATCGAGGGCGCGCTCGGGGGACTCCTCGAGGAGGTCGAGCTGGTGATCGATGCCGCGCCGGAGACGACGACGCTCCAGACCACCGGCACCGGCCTCGAGCGCCGCCAGCGCGTGCTCGCGTGGGCGGGCCCGATCGCGCCGCGACCGCTGCGAGCCCGCGTCGTCCACCTCGCTCCCGTGGCGCGTGAGCTCGCCTCGGGCTGGGATGCCATGCACGCGGATCTCGTGGGCATCACGGCACAGGGGCTCGTGCGGCGGTGGGACGGGCTCGGAGACGAGCTCTCCTCCGACGGCGGCCCGGACGCAGCGGCGGTCGACCTCGCTTCGCGCTGCGACGCGCTCGTCGTGAGCGAGCAGGAGCGCGCGAGCGGCGCGCAGCTGATCGACGCGGCGCTCGCCCGCGGGGCGACGGTCGCGGTCACGGCCGGCGCGAGCCCCACGACGGTCCTGACCGCACAGGGCGCTCAGATCTTGCCCGTCGCGCGCAGGCCCGCGCCGGTCGACGATCTCGGCGCCGGAGACGTGTTCGCCGCCGCGCTGTTCCTCGCGCTCGCCCGTGGCGCCGGCTCGGCTGAGGCCGTGTCCTTCGCCCACGCCGCAGCGGCGGTGCGCGTGCGCGGCGTCGGACCGGGAGCGATCGGGGACGAAGCGGCGATCGCGGCCGAGCTGTGAGCCTCAGCCAGCCTGCGCCGACTCGATCAGGCGCGTCAGGTGCTCGACGTCGATTCCAGCACTGCGACCGCACGCGCGCGCTGCGAGCAGGAGGCTGCCGCCAACGGGGGCGAGCTCGACTGTGCCCACCGCGGCACCGGGCGCGCTCGCGTGGACGAGGTCGCTGAGCGGCGCGACGAACACGTCGCCGGCCTTGAACGCGCTCCCGATCAGGCCCACCGGGAACGATCCCTCGAGCCCGGAGTGGTCGATCACGGCGAGGATCTGGCGCGCCATCTCGCCGGCCGCGCGCCGGTAGAGACCGATCGCCACGGCGTCGCCGGCGTCCGCCGCGCGCGCGGCCTCGGCACCGAACGCCGCGATCTCCCCCTTGCTGAGGGGCTTCGAGTAGACGAGGCTCGCGAGCGCCTCGATGCTCGGCGCGCCGAAGAAGCGCGGGACCGCGTCGCTCAGGACGGTGGGCGGCCCCGACCCCTCGCGGTCGTACAGGGCCGCTTTGATCGACTGCACGCCGAGCCAATAGCCTGACCCCTCATCGCCGAGCAGGTGGCCCCAGCCGCCTGCCCGCCACGAGCGCCCTGCGGCGCCGACCCCGAACACGTTCGAGCCGGTGCCCGAGATCGCAGCAACACCGGGGCTCGCGCCGGTGGCCGTCGCCCACGCGCCGATCACGTCGTTGACGACGGTCCACGAGGGGCGGGCCTTGCGCACATGCGAGGCGATCGCATCGGTGTCGGTGCCGGCGACCGCGAGCATCGCAGAGCCCAGCGCATCGGGCTCGATCCCCGCCGCCTCGATCGCGGCGTCGGCGGCCGCGAGCAGCGCCTGCACCGCGGCCCGCGCGCCGACCGCGTCCTCGTTGCTCGGCCCGCCGTGCCCGAGGTGGATCGACTGGTCCTCCAGGTCGAGGACGGCGGCGAGCGTCTTCGTCGCGCCGCCGTCGACACCGAGCAGCCAGCGCGCGCCGCTGTCGGGCTGGGACGTGGAGAAGGCCGCGGGCAGCTCGAGCAGGGTGGTGCGCTCCACCGCTGGATCCTCTCAGGAATCGAGGGCGCCGGGGTTGGGGTCGCCGCGAGCAAAAAAAAAGCGGGGGCGGCGCCTGCGCGCTCGCCCCCGCTCCGTCCGGGCCGGCGTGC
>DATARO010000079.1:0-30261 GCA_036264095.1 Solirubrobacteraceae bacterium
CTGACCGTCGAAGTCACGTTTGCAAAAGCGGTCGAGCTCAACCCGCTCTTCTAGGCGGACTGGACGGGCTCAATCGGTTCCGGGTGGCGCTGCATCGCGCGGCGCCACCCGGGGCTCCCCCAAGGATGGGTGCGATGTACCGACAGCAAGGGACCGGAGAACAGGTGCACAGGACAGGCAGAAGCGGCGGCCGCGGCGGCGACGCAAGACGTGCGAGCCGGGGCGGGGGTTCCCTCCCGAGGACGGTCGTGGCCATGCTGGCGACGCTGCTCGCCTTCGGCATGCACGCCGCGATCGCCGCGGCCCAGACGCTGCCCGACGGGAGGGCGTGGGAGCAGGTCTCGCCTGCCGAAAAGGACGGCGCCTCGATCGAGCCCCTGACTGAAGCTGTGGCCGGTCGCGTCGGCGGCTTGAGTCAGGCCTCGACAGATGGAAGCGCGATGACGTACGTCGCAAACGGCCCCGTGGAAGCGCGCCCCGAAGGCAACCGTGCGATCGAAGCGACACAGGTGCTCTCGACGCGCACGCCGAACGGTTGGGTCTCGCGGGGCATCGTCACGCCGCACAAGCTCGGCGAAGGCCTCGCCAACGTCAGCGGCAACGAGTACCGGCGCTTCTCTGAAGACCTGTCGCTCGCGATCGTCCAGCCGTTCGCGCTGGGCGCGCTCCAGGAACCCGGCCTCCAGCCCGGGCTCGAACGCGAAGAAGCCACCGTCTACCGCCGTAGCCGCGCGGCCTGCGACGCCGGCGCGGCGGGCTGCTTCGAACCGATCCTCACGCCACAGAACGTGACCGGCACGACGGCGGGCCAGCCGACGCCCTTCGGAGGTGCAGCGCAGGTCCTCGGCGCGTCCCCGAGCCTGCAACAGGTCGTCGTCGAATCCACGGCGGCGCTGGCGCCGCCCGCGGACCCCGCCGTGGAACCGGAAGAGCTGTACGAGATCGACGCGACGCGTCCAGCCGGCGAACAGGTCCAGCTCGTGAGCCTCGTGCCTGAAGAACACGAAGACGGATGCGCCACGGCGGCGGCGTCCGCAGAATGCTTCGCGAGCGCACCGGTGCTCGGCGCGGAAGAAGTCGAACCGTACCGGAACGTGCGTGGCGCGATCTCCGCCGATGGCTCGCGCGTGTTCTGGACGGGAACGCAGACGGTCTCGAGCAAGGAAGGGCTGGTGGCAGTGCGTCATCTGTTCGCGCGCGACACGCACCTGGGCCGCACCGTTCGCATCGACAAGGCAGAACGGGGTGTGCTCGAACCGAAGACGGAAACGACGCTCGGCGACATCCACGTGCAGATGCAGCTCGCCGACCGCGAAGGGACGCGCATCTTCTTCACCGACACGGTGCCACTCACCACGACGTCGAACCTGAAGTACGCGAAAGAAGCCGGCGTCGCCGACCTCTACGTGTGCGAACTCCCCTCGGTCGAGGCGGGCTGCAGGCTCACAGACCTGACGGCGAGCCTCGGCCGCGAAGGCGGCGACGTGCTCGCCGGGGTGATCGGAGCGAGCAGCGACGGGACGACCGCCTACTTCGCCGCGAACGGCGCGCCCGAACCGGGAGGCCAGCGCGGCAACTGTGAAAGTCCGCAGATCCGCCCGCGGCAGTCTGAATTCGGCACCTGCAACCTGTACGTCGTCAAATACGAAGGCGGCGTCTGGCAGCCGCCGCGCCTGATCGCCCAGCTGTCAGGCCGCGACGACAGCGCCTGGAGCTATCGGACGGGCCAGCTCGCTGCACGCGTCAGCCCCAACGGCCGCTATCTCGCGTTCTCCTCCGAACGCGAACTGACCGGGTTCCACAATGTCGACGCCAATCCCGCCGCGCACGGCGCGCACGACCAGGAGGTCTTCCGCTACGACTCGCAGGCGCGCGAAGGCGAAGATCCGCTCGTCTGCGTGTCGTGCAACAGCGAAGGGCGGGCGCCGAAAGGCGTGTTCGACGCGGCCGGGGCGGGCCTGCTCGTCGACACAGATGGAGCCGTGTGGCCGGGGCGCTGGCTCGCCGCGGTGATACCGCCGTGGACCTCCGTCACCAAGGAAGACGCCCCCTACCAGTCGCGCTACCTGCTCGACGACGGCGTCGTGTTCTTCGACAGCGCCGACCCGCTGTCGAAGGAGGCGCTGGAAGCGGCAGAACAGCGCGAAGCGGCCGCGCAACGGGAAGGCACCGCGGTCCCTGGCGGCGTGATGGCGGTATACGAGAACGAGCCGTTCGGCACCGCCGGCTGCACTGGGCGCGATGGTTGTGCCGGCCTGCTCTCGGGCGCCGAAGATCCGAGCGAATCGGAGTTCCTCGACGCGAGCGAAAGCGGCCGGGACGTCTTCCTCCTCACCTCCGCGCAGCTCGCCCCGACGGACATCGACCACGGCTACGACGTCTACGACGCGCACAGCTGCTCCCAGGCGGAGCCGTGCCTCGCGCCGCCTCCCTCGCCGCCGGCGCAATGCACCGGAGAAGCGTGCCACCCCGCCTACGGCGGCGTCCCGGGCTGGGCGCCCGGCGGTACCTCGACGTTCTCGGGACCGTCCGAAGGCCCGAAAGGGCTGCCCGGCGCCGGCGTGCTCCCGAGCAAACACGGCAAGGCGAGTCTCACTGCAAAGCAGAAGCTCACACGAGCTCTTCGCGCGTGCAGGCACAAGCACCCGCACAACCGGCGCGTTCGCGCCGCCTGCGAACGCAGCGCTCGGAAGGCGTATGGCGCCAGGCGCGGGAGCCATCGCCGATGAGGGCCGTGGGCCGCAGCTGCCTGCTCGCCGGCGTGACGTCGTGATCGCGCTGCTCGCGGCGGCGCTGCCGTCGCTCGCCGGCGCAGCAGGACCCGCCGCTTGGTGGCAGATCGACGCCCAGCCGGCCCCGACGGTTATGCAGCCGGGCCATCAGGGGTTCATCGACCTCGAGGTGCTAGACGTCGGCAACGAAGAAGTGGGGCCCCCCGTGACGGTCACCGACCTCGTCCCGAGCGGGCTCAAAGTTGAAGCCACGCGCCTGCGCGTGCCGTTCAAAGCCGACACCCCCGTCGGGCTCTGCACGACGAGCGCCCAGGCGGGCGGCGCGACGCTCGTCACGTGCACGTACGAACCGCCGCCGCCGAACACGGGCCTGAAGCTGCCGGCGTTCGAATCGCTCGAACTGCGCATCACGGTGGCCGTCGAAGCAGCGGCCGGCTCGCTGCCCAACGACGCGCGCGTCGAAGGCGCGGGACGGAGCGCGGAAGACACGGGGCCGATCACCGTGGGCGACCAGCCGACGCCGTTCGGGATCGAACGCTTCGCGATGAGTGCCGAAGACGAAGGTGGAGCGCCGGACCGTCAGGCGGGGTCGCATCCTTTCCAGCTGTCCACCGACCTCGAGTTCGACGAGACCGCGGGGACGTTGTCAGAACACCTCGAACCGGAAGTCCCCGCGCTGGTGCGCGACGTGCAGGTGACGCTGCCGGCGGGGCTCGTCGGCGACGCGAGTGCGGTCCCCGCATGCCCGGACCTCGCGTTCTCGACGGTCGAACCGGATCAGGCGAACCGGTGTCCCGCGAACACGGTGGTCGGGGTCGCGAACGTCAGCATCTCGGAACCTTCCGCGTTCCACTACATCCACCGCGCCGTTCCGCTCTTCAACCTCACCCCGGCGCCGGGCGAGCCGGTTCGGCTCGGCTTCGAGGTGCTGAAAGCGGTTGTCGTCGTCGACACCTCGGTGCTGACAGGCGGCAGCTACGCCGCTGTCGCCAGCGTGCGCAACGCCACCGAGGGCGTCCAGATCCTCGGCAGCCAGGTGTTCATCTGGGGCGAACCGGGCAGCGCACCGCACGACGCCCAGCGCGGCTGGCACTGCCTGCTGAACGGTCACAACCAGCTGATCGAAAACAACAAGCACGAAGCTTGCGCGCCTGAAGAAAGCTCGAAGCAAAACGGCGAAGTCGAAGTCCGGCGGCCCGAACACTCCTTCCTGCAGATGCCGACCGCATGCGGCGAAACGCTCGAATCGTCGGTCCAGGTCGACTCGTGGACGAGCCCCGGGCCCCAGGACGCGGACCAGCTCGCGCTCGGGGGGCCGCCGTGGGTGGGGGCGAGCTCGCATCCCCCGGCGCTCGAAGGCTGCGACCAGCTGGCCCCGCTATTCGAACCGTCGCTCGACGTGGTGCCGGAAACGACCGCCGGCGGCACCCCCACCGGCGGCGATCTGATCGTCAGGCTCCCCCAGACCGGGACGACCGGCATCGAGCACGACGGCGTGCCGGCGCTCACCACCCCGGCCGTGCGCGAAGCGACCGTCACGATGCCCGAAGGGATGCTGCTCAGCCCGTCGGTTGCCACCGGGCTCGAAGCCTGCTCGGAGGGCCTGGTCGGCTTCAGCGGCCTGACAACGCCGCACGACCAGAGCTTCACGCGGGACATCCCGGCAGCCGCGGAACTCGAACCGGGCGTCAACTTCTGTCCCGACGGCGCGAAGGTCGGGACCGTGAAGATCAGGACGCCCGACCTCCCGAACGCGATCGAAGGCGGCCAGCCGGAACGTCCCGGCGGCGTGTTCCTCGCGTGCTCGCCGGCCTCGCCCGCCGCAGGCGAGTGCCCCGATCCGGCCAGCGCGAACCCGTTCGGGTCGCTGTACGCGATCTACATGGTCGCGCAGGACCCCGTCTCGAAGGTGACCGTGAAGGTCGCGGGCGAAATCAAAGTCGACCCCGCCAACGGGCAGGTCACCGCGACGTTCAGGGACACGCCCGAGGTGCCGTTCGAAGAACTGACCGTGCACCTCTTCGGCGGCCCGCGGGCAGCGTTCACGACCCCGGCGCAGTGCGGCACGTACACCGTGAAATCCACGTTCGTGCCGTGGTCGGGCACGGCACCGCGCGAAGCGAGCTCCTCGTTCGAGGTCACCTCCGGGGCGGAAGGATCTCCCTGCGCTGCCCAGCTCCCGTTGACACCCGGCTTCAGCGCCGGGAGCGCGAGCCCGCAGGCCGGCGCGTTCACCTCGTTTGAAACGACGAT
This sequence comes from Solirubrobacteraceae bacterium, assembly GCA_036264095.1. GTDB lineage: Bacteria > Actinomycetota > Thermoleophilia > Solirubrobacterales > Solirubrobacteraceae > Palsa-744. The sequence goes on from DATARO010000079.1 coordinate 4,986, forward strand.
CACACATCCCGACGCCGACGCCCCGCCGACGGCGCTGAGCATGACGCTGCCCCCCGGCCTCGCCGCGATGCTGCCGTCTGTCGAGCTGTGCCCCGAACCCCAGGCCCAGCAGGGGACGTGCACAGAAAGCAGCCAGATCGGCGAAGCGACAGCGCTCTCCGGCCTCGGCAGCGAGCCGTTCACCGCCTCCGGCGGCAGGGTCTACATCACGGGTCCCTACGACGGAGCCCCGTTCGGGCTGTCGATCGTGCTCCCGGCAAAGGCCGGTCCGTTCGACTTCGGGCAGGTCGTGACCCGCGCGAGCCTGTCGGTCGATCCGACCACGGCCGCGGTGACGATCGCGAGCGCGCTGCCGACGTTCGTCAACACCGACCGCTACCAGACGGGCGTGCCGGTCCAGCTGAAGGCGGTCCACGTCGTCGTCGATCGTCCCGGCTTCCAGTTCAACCCGACCAACTGCAGCCCGCAGGAGATCACCGGGCAGCTGACCGGGGCGGGCGGCGTGACCGCGCCGCTGACGCAGCGGTTCCAGGCCGCCAACTGCGGCAGCCTGCCGTTCGCGCCGGGGCTCGTCGCCTCCACCACCGGCACCTTCAGCCGCGCGAACGGAACCGCCTTCACCGTCGCGGTCACGGCCAAGCGCGGCGAAGCGAACATCGCCAAGGCCCGCCTCGTGATCCCGAAGCAGCTTCCCTCGCGTCTGACGACGCTGCAGAAAGCGTGCCCGGACAACGTCTTCAACGCGAATCCCGCATCCTGCGGCGAAGCCTCGGACGTCGGCTACGCCGTCGTGCACACGCCGGTGCTGCGAAGCCCGCTCGCGGGTCCCGCCTACCTCGTCTCACACGGCAACGCGGCGTTCCCCGACCTCGAGTTCGTGCTCCAGGGCGAAAACGTCAAGCTGGTGCTCGACGGCCAGACGAACGTCCACAACGGAGTGACGACCTCGACGTTCAACGCGGTTCCGGACGCGCCGGTGACGAGCTTCGAAGCGGTGTTCCCGGCCGGGCCCCACTCGATCCTCACCGGCTACTCGGCGAAGGGCACGAGCCTCTGCAGCGAACACCTCGTGATCCCGACGACGATGATCGGCCAGAACGGCAAGCTGGTCGAACGCATGACTCCCGTGGCGTTCACAGGCTGCGGCAAGCACGGCGTGAAGCCGAGCAAATCACGACGGAGCACGCTCGGCAGCGCTCTGGCGCGCTGCCGTCACGAGTACCGCCACCGGCGCACGCGACGCGAGCGCTGTGAACGCGGCGCACGCGCTCGCGCGGCCGCGCGCCGGCACCGGGCGCGCGCTCGCTAGCGCGGCGCGGCCAGGGCGCCGGTCGCGGCGGGGCGCCGCGACGCACGACGTCTGCCGGCGGGCGCGACCAGTCGCCGCAGCGTCCACAGGATCAGGCGGTCTCGTGAGGCAGGATCGCGCTCTGGCTCGTGGAGGTGGATCCCCTCCACCATCGCCATCACCGCTGCCGAAGCCCGTTTGGCGTCGGCCGCCGCGAGGCCCGCGTCGCGAAAGCCGGCTCCGAGGAAGCGCTCGGCGAGCTGATGGAAGCGCTCGTGTGTCCCCGCGACGGCCTCGCTGCGCGCCGCGCGGTCGTGCACCGCTGCCGTCAGGTTCGCGACCTCGTCGAGCTGGGCGAGCAGGCCGAGCACGCGGTCCTCGACCGTGGCGGGCGCACGCGCTTCGAGCTCCTCGAGCCCGCGCTCCTGGCGCCGCTGCAGGACCGCGGCCAGGAGCTCGTCCTTGCTCGTGAAGTACCAGTACACGGCGTTGTTGGCAACGCCGGCATCGCGCGCGATCGCGGCCATCGCCGTGTCCTCGTAGCCGTCGCGCAGCAGCCGTGTCTCAGCCGCGTCGAGTATCTCGGCGCGCTTGACGTCCCGATCGACGTGCGGGCGGGTGGCGGGCACCGCTTGACTATAGGTCAAGCACGTGTGCGCGAGTGCGAGACCGCTTGCGCGCGTGAGCCTGCGCCGCCGCCGGAAACAGGTGTGCCCGAGTGCGCGATCGGTTTGCGCGTGCACGAGCCTGCACTCCCGCCGGAGACCCGCGTGCGCAATCGCTCGCGCGTGCGCGAGCCGCGCGCCCGCGCCGGAAACCTGTGTGCCCCCGGGATCGGCGGGGGCACACAGTGGGTACGCGGAGATGAAGGTGTCTGCTCAGGCAGACGAGGGGTGTGCAAGAGCCTCTGAGGGACGGCTCTTGATCACGAATCAAGAATAGCCGCCTCGGTCTCTCCCGTCAAGGGGGCAGCGCCTGCGGGCGGACCGAACACTGCGAAGCGATCCTTGCCGCCGCCCTTCGCGGTGTACAGGGCGATATCGGCATCGCGCAGCAGCGCGTCGGGCGTCACGTAGCGCCCTTCGGCGATCCCGATGCTCGCGGTGATGGTCTCGACAACCTGTCCGTCCTCGAGCTCGATCGGCTTCCGCAGCGCGGTGCACAGGCGTGTGGCGAGCAGACGGGTCGCGGCGACGTCGATCGGGGACTCGACGAACACGACGAACTCGTCCCCGCCGAGGCGCGCAACCGTGTCCTGTTCGCGGATCGCGCCCTGCAACCGCCGCGCGACTGCGCGCAGCACATCGTCGCCCGCGGCGTGCCCGAGCTGGTCGTTGACCTCCTTGAAGCCGTCGAGGTCGATGAACAGCGCGGCGGCGCGCACGTCCGGCTGGCGGGCGACGTTCGCGAGCAGCTGCGTCGCACGGTCCAGCGCGAGCGCGCGGTTGGGCAGCCCGGTCAGCGGGTCGTGCAGCGCGAGGTGCGAGAGCTCCTCGTTTTTCGCCGACAGCTCGCGCGTCTTCTCGTCGACGAGCGCGAGCGCTCGTTCCCGGCTCGTCGCCAGCACCAGGAAGAGACAGGCCATCACGACGCTCAGCAGCATGCCGCCGAGCAGCGGGAACAGCGCGTTGCGGTCGTGGAGCAGGCCCGCGGCGGGCGCCGTCCCGGAGGTCGTAACGGTCCAGCCGTTGTGCAGGTCGATCGACGCGTGCTGAGCTTCGGGCCGGTCGCTGCCGTTCGTGAACGCGATCTGCGATGTCGGCGAGTCCGCGTAGCTGAACTTCACCGCGACGTTCGGGTGCCCCGCGATCGCCCTCGCCAGCACGAGCTTCGGCGTGAGCAGCTCGCCGAGCCATCCGATGAACGCGCGCCGGCGCGCCCCCTCGGTCGCCAGGCGCGCGTGGGCGCGATACACGGGCGTCTCGACCGCGAGCGCCTGTTCGCTCCCGAGCGGGAACGGCACGTAGACGGCGGTGCCGACATCGCGGGTCTCGATCAGCGTCGGGGCCAGCGCGCAGTAGTCGTGACCGGCGGGCAGGTGGTCGACGAGCGTTCGCTCCTGCCCGCTGACGACGAGGCAGTAGAACGGCCTCCGCCCGGGCGGGTCGATGCCGAGCGGCTGGTGTGACCTCACTCCGCTGCCGGCTCCCACGACGAACGTCGGGTGGGCTGAGGCGTAGCGGATGAATGGCGCGACCTGGCTGGCGCGGAACAGCTGGACCAAGCCGACGGCCTGGAGCTCGTGGTAGCGGCGCAGCGGACGCACGCTTTCGAGCCAGTCGTCGAACGCCCCGGCGGGGCGGTGGGGGTTGCTGGAGACGAATGCGCTCGCGCTCAGCACGAGGTCTTCCTCGTGCTGGATCGCCAGCCGCAGCGAGGATGCGATCTCCGAGGAGCTCAGGTGAAAGCTGAGCCGCGCTTTTGCCAGGTCGGACTGGTCGACCGCACGCGCGCCGACGACCGCGGCGAGCGTCCCGGCGACCGCGATCAGGATGGCGACGATCACCCACGCGCGACGGCGGCTGCGGGCGGCGAGGGCACGGAGCGGCGAGCCTCTCATCGCGCGCGGCCCCCGGTAAGGAGCCCGGCGGCGACGCGCGCGCTCGCCGGCGTCGACGGCGCCGGGCGATGTGTCCTGGATCGGGGGGAGGTGTCGTTGTGCATTTCGGCCACGAGGCTTTCGATAAGGGCCTATCGGCAGAAGGCGCGCCGAGCTTCAAGCCGGTCGACCGCCGCCCGGCCTGCGAGCGGCGGAATCCCAGCAGGCGCGGGCGATCGTGCTCGCGCCACGCACCCCCCGATCGGGGGGACTATTACGAGGGCCGGCATGATGCTTCTTGTCTGCGCTGCAACTTACGTCTAGCCCCCGCGGCAGCCGTCGCGGGGCCGGCCGCGGATTCCGATAGTACGAACATGAGGACACATGAGGAGGGCACCTGGATGTGCCCGACCCCGGCCGACAGGGCGCGTGTCCTCGACATGCAGGAGCGCTTCACGCCGGTCAGAAGTCTCTCGTTCGCGTTCATGGTGGCCGGCCTCGCCGCCAGCATCCCCTGGCTCGGGCTGTGGCCGTTGCCGCTGCTCGGAACCTCGCTGCTCGGGTTCGTGCTGATCGATCGCGTGCTCCCCGGCTCTCGCCGGCCCGAGAACCTGGTCGCTGTCGCGTGGCTGCTGTCGATCGCGATGATCTGCGTCGCCTGCCTGCTGTCCGGGGGCGTGAGAAGCCCGGTGCTTCCCTGGCTGGCGATCCCCGCCGTGACGTCGCCCGCGCGTTTCCGGACCCAGGTCGTCGCCGCCGGCACAGCCCTGCTGTGCGTCGTGATGCTCGCGATCAGCTTCGGGGGGAGCACGGGGGCGACGCTCGCGAGCCCCGTGCCGGTGTTCATGAACCTCGCCCTCGTCCTGTCGGTAGTCGCCTTCTCGCTCGCGCTGATGCGCTCGGACCTCGACCACCGCACCGAGGCGTTCATCGATCCCCTCACGGGGATGCTCAACCGCCATGCGCTGCGCCGGAGGATCTCCGAACTCGCCGCCCAGGCTCAGGTCAGCAAGCAGCCGATCGCGCTGATCCTCGGCGACCTCGACCACTTCAAGTCCGTCAACGACAGGCACGGGCACGACGCCGGCGACGCGGTGCTCGCGCAGGCGGCCTACCGCATTCGCGCATCGCTGCGCGCCTATGACCTCGCGTACCGCCTCGGTGGTGAGGAGTTCCTGGTCGTTATGCCGGGCGCGGACGCCCAGACCGCGCGGCGCGTGGCCGACGCCCTGCGAGCGGCGATCGCCACAGGGCCGCTCGCCGGGGTCGGCGTCACGATGTCCTTCGGCGTGAGCGCCTCGAGCAGCGGCGGCTTCGACTACGACGAGCTTTTCGGGAAGGCCGACCGGGCGTTGTACGCCGCCAAGCGGGGCGGGCGCGACCGCGTGTCGGTGGCGCCGAGCGCGCCGGCGGCCGCCGCGCCGCTGTCGCCGGCCGGCCCGGCGGGCCTGCCGGCGATGCCCCTGCGACCCACGGGCTGACCCGTGCCGCCGCGGTCGGCTCGTGACGGCGGCGGGCGGCCGTCACGAGCCGCCCGGCTCACGGGTAGGCAGGCGTCGGCGTGCTGCTCAGCGCCGTGATCACCCCGTTCTTCACCACGCCGCCGAACGTGCCCAGGTTCACCACGCGCGGCGCCGTGCTCAGCGCGCCCGCGTGAGCGAACGAGAACGGCGCGGTCACGCCGAGTTCGATCGTCCCGAGTGTCGGGAGCACGCGGGTGATGCCTCGCGCGTCGATCGTCCGGGCGTGTGTTGCCGCGATCGCGAACGTCTGCATCGCCGCCCACGAGTTCAGGGAGATGTCGCTCAGCTCCTGCCCGGGGGCGTACTTCGCCATCTCCCGGTTGAACCGCTGCATCGCCGGAGCGGTGGAGGAGACGGGCAGGAACGAGGAGATCGTGTACACGCCGTTCGCGGCCGACTTCAGGTGATCGACGAGCGCTTGCGGGAAGGTCGCGCTGCTGAACACGAGCTTCTGTGTGACGCCCGCTGCGCGGGCCGCCTGGAGGACCTGGACGTTCTGGGTGGGGAATGCCAGCACGACCATCGCTTCCGCCCCGCTCGAAGCGGCCTTCGAGACCTCGGCCGAGAGGTCGGTCGACGGGAACGGCAGCCCGATCGTCGAGGAGATCGTGATCCCCGGCGTCTTCGCAGCGGTCTGCTGCATGAAGCTCACGGCCGTGCTCGTCGCCGAGGCGCCGGTCAGGGCCAGCGGCACGATCTTGTGGATGCCGAGCCCGGCCAGCAGCTTGACCGCGCCGCCCGCGGCCGCCGAGCCGGCGCTGACCGGGAACGAGTTGGGTTGCGTGTAGTCGTCGTTGATGAACGGGTAGGGCCCCACCTGCGGGATCCCGCTCGCCTCGAGAATCGGGTTGATCCCGTTGCTCTGGGAGCCGACGACGGCGGCGACGTGTTCGGAGACGGCCTTGCGCGCGCAGGCATCGGGCGAGGGGTTGTTGTCGTCGCAGACGATCACGTCGATCGGCCTGCCCTTGACCCCGCCTTCGGCGTTGATCTGGTCAGCAGCCGCTTCGGCGCCGTGCGGGAGCTCGGGCAGCTCGGTCGGGCCGTCGAGCGTCCCGGCGATCATCACCTTGATCGGGACCCCGCTCGGGATCGTCCTCGGAGTTGCTGCGGGGGTGGTCGGCGTGGTCCTGTGCGAGGAGCTGCCGCATGCGCCGAGCGCGACGCTCGCGGCGATCGTGCCGACGACGCCGAGGCGCCGCCTCCATCTGCTGTGCGGTCGGTTGGTCGTCATCGTGTTCTCCGTTCGTTCTGCGGTCGGGCCTCGATCGACCCGGGACGCTGGTTCTGTGCTCATGAGGGATCTGCGCTTCGCGCCTCGTCGCGACGCGCGGTCGACAGGTAGGCGGCCTCGATCTCCGGCAGGCGCGCGGACATCTCGGCGCCCGTCATGCGCAGCTCGATGCGTCCGCGCGTGAGCACGCAAGCGCGGTCGGCGACCGGCACCGCGAGCCGCACGTGCTGCTCGACGATCACGACCGCCGTGCCGGCATCGGCGGCCTCGCGCACGCACGCGAGCAGTTGCGCGACGACCCGCGGCGCGAGCCCGAGCGAGAGCTCGTCGACCAGCAGCACCGACGGCTCGCCGGCGAGCGCGCGCGCGAGGCGGAGCATCTGCTGCTCGCCCCCGGACAGCGTGCCGGCCGTCCTTCCGAGCAGCGACTCGAGCTGCGGGAACAGCCCGAGCGCCCGCGCGACCGGTCCGCGCCCGAGGCGCAGGTTGTCGCGCACGGTCAGGCGCGCGAACACGTGCCGTCCCTCGGGCACGAACGCGAGGCCCGCGCGAGCGCGGACGTCGAGGCGCGCTCGCGCCACCCGGTCGGAGATCGCCACCGTGCCCGCCAGCGGGCGGATCGCTCCGACGAGCGTCAGCATCGCCGTGGTCTTGCCGGCTCCGTTCGGACCCGCGATCAGGACGACCTCGCCCGCCTCGACCGCGAGGTCGAACGCCTCGACCACTCGCGTCCCGCCCCACCCGCATACGAGGCCGCGCGCGGAGAGCGCACTCATGTCGAGACCTGCCCGAGGGCCGGGGCGGGGGCCGCGTCGCCGAGATATGCGCGGCGTACCGCCGGGTTGGCGCGCACGTCCTGCGGCGGCCCGTCGGCGATCTTGGCGCCGAAGTCGATCGCGACGACCCTGTCGGCGTGGGACATGACCATCTCGACGTCGTGCTCGACCAGCAGGATGCCGACGCCGCAATCCGATGCGATCCGTCGCAGCAGCGCTCCGAGCGCGTCCGACTCCTCGCGCGTGAGCCCGGATGCGGGCTCGTCGAGCATCAGCACCGAGGGCCAGCGGACGACCGAGCGGGCGACGGCCGCGAGACGGCGCTTGGCCAGCGGCAGCTCGCGCGGGAGCGCGTCGAGCTCGCCCGCGAGGCCGAGCGTCTCCGCCACTGCGAGCGCGTCCTCCGAGAGCGGCTCCGTCCGCCGCGCGACGCCGGCCCCGAGCCAGTCTCGGGGCCTCGGGGGGAGCGCCGCGACGAGCAGGTTCTCCTTGATCGTCAGGTCGTCGAACAGCTCGACTGCCTGGAACGTGCGGCTCAGCCCGAGTCGCGCGCGGCGGTGCGGCGGCAATCCGGTGAGCGACCCGGACCCGAGCCGCAGCTCGCCGGCGCGGTAGGGGACGAGCCCGCTGACGGCGTCGATCAGCGTCGTCTTGCCCGCGCCGTTGGGCCCGATCAACCCGACCACGGCGCCGGTCGCGACCTCGAGATCGACTCCCGCGAGCGCACGCACGCCGCCGAAGCTCACATTGAGGTCCCTGACCACGAGCGGCGCCGGCCGCCCCGGCGCCCGCCCGAGGCGTCGAGGCGCCGGGAGAGGCCGTTCGGGTCGCGCCGCTTCGGCGACCTGCGATCGCCGCGCGCGGCGATCCGCCAGCGCCGCGACGCCGTCCGGGTGGATCATCACCAGCAGGACGACCGTCAACCCCGAGGCGATCACCAGCGCGGCGCTGATGTCGGCGCCGAACCACTGCGACGCGGCGACGGCCACCACCCCGCCCGTGGCGAGCAGGCCGCCGACGATCGAGCCGCTGACGTAGCCCACGCCACCGATCACGACCAGCGCGACGACGTTCAGCGACTGCTGCACGCTGAACTGTTCGAATGTCAGCAGGCTCGTCCGGAACGCGAAGAAGCTGCCCGCCAGCCCGGCGAGCCCAGCCGACAGCGCAAACGCGTACAGCTTCGCTCCGGTCACGTTCACGCCGAGCGTCGCCGCGGCGCGCTCGTTGCCGCGCACGGCCAGCAGGCGCATGCCGACGCGGCCGCGGCGCAGGCCGGCGAGTGCCGTGCAGACGAGCGCGACGACGACGAGCAGCACTGCTGCGTAGCGCTGGCTGTGGCTGACCGAGTAGACGTCCACTCCGAAGAGCCGGATGCGCCCGGTGTCGATCCCGACCTGCCCTCCCGTGAGCGTGACGCTCTGCAGGACCAGCCCCTGGATGATCAGGCCGAGCGCGAGCGTCGCGATCGCCAGTGACGCGCCGCGCGTCCGCAGCGCCACGGCGCCGACCGCCGCGCCCACGGCAAGACAGCCGGCGGCTGCGGCGACGATCGCGAGCTCGTAGGGGATCCCAGCCGCGGCGAGGCGACCTGCGATCAGCGCGCCGACGCCCGCCAGGGCGATCTGGGCCAGCGACAGCTGCCCGGCGAACCCGGTCACGACCACGAGCGACGCGAGGACGAGCGCGAACTCCAGCGACGTGCTGATCGCGTCCGTCCAGACCGGTGGGAGCAGCGCGATCGCGACCAGCGCGGCGAGCGCGCACCCGGCGATGGCCCGCGGCGCGACCTGCCCCGAGCCGACGCGGGGAAGGCGCTCGAGCACGTCGCCGCGCCCCGGGAGCGCCCTGCCGCGCAGCAGGAGCATCAGCAGCACGACCAGGAACGGCACCGCCGTGGTCCAGCCGGGAGCCGAGATGTAGAAGCTCGCGAGCGACTGGCCGATGCCGATCACGAGGCCGCCGAGCAGCGTCCACCAGAACGAACGGAAGCCCCCGACGAGCGCGCTCGCGAGCGCCGGCACGACCACGAAGGAGACGGTCGTCGGGTCGAGCGCGGTGATGGGCGCGATCAGGATGCCGGCGCCTGCTCCGAGGGCGGCGCCGATCCCCCACGTCAGCGCGCCGAGCCGCAGCGGCGACCATCCGAGCGCGGCCGCCCCGACGTGATCGTCGGCGATCGCCGAGACGGCGAGGCCGAGCCGCGCGTAGCGCAGCCACAGCGACAGGATCGCCGAGGCCGCGACCGCGATCGCGAGGATGATCAGCCGGTCCGCGCCGATCCTGACCCCGGAGATCAGCTGGACGCTTGTCTGCGGCAGGATCGGCGGGGAGATCAGGACATCGGAGCCGTACCGCAGCGCCACCGCCTGCTCGATCGCCACGAACAGGCCGAGCGAGGCGATCAGCTTGACGAGCGGCGCGGCGCTCGCGAGGCGCTGCATGACGAGCACATGGATCAGCGCGCCCGCTGCCGCGACACCGGCGATCACGACCAGCGCGCTCGTCCAGTTGTCCCAGCCCGCGTTCTGGGTCAGGTCGTAGAAGACGTAGGCACCGGCGGCCCCGAAGCCTCCCTGCGCGATGTTGAGCACGCCGGAGCCGCGGTACACGAGCACGAGGCCCTGGCCCGCCAGCGCGTAGATCGCGCCGAGCCCGACGCCGAGGACCGCGAAACGGAGGAAGTCGGTCACGCCGGTCCGAGGGGGACGCGGGCCGGGGGCCGGGGCCTGGCCCGGTCAGCGGGCCGGATCCGCCCGCCGGCGCTGCGCCCCTCGATGTCTGCGATGTGGTGCATCGTCCTCCGAGCCAATTACGGCTACAAAGTTATCGAAAATGCCCCAAGTGTCAATCCGGAGGGCAAGGGCACCCAGCAAAATACGGCTACATCGTAACCGTTTTATGCGGCCGAACGCGAACGATGTGGTTCCCGGGCGGCAACGCGGGCGGACGCGTCGACGCGTTCCCTCAATTTATCGGTTATGCTGTCACCGAAAATGCGTTTGCACAGGGGAGTGCAGGGCCCGGGCGATCCGAGCCGGCTGGACCTGGCCGGTGACGCCGAGGGGCACCTGCACCTGAACCCGGCGGGCTACCGGGCGATGGCGAGCGCGACCAGCCTCAACGAGCGGAGTGGCTCGTGGCGGTTGCAGGCATCGGTAACGGCTCGTGGGCCCGATGCCGGCAAGGGCACCCGATCGTCGCGCAGACCTCCTCGGGCTCGCGGCGGTCGGGTCGCCCGCAGCTTGGCGTGCAACACGACGCCATGGGCGTTGGCAGCGGTACTCCCCTTGGTACCGCTGCTACCGCCGTCTCCGGCGCCGGTCGATCCCGTCGAGGATGAACTGCAGGCCTTCGAGGAACTCCTCCTCGAGCGGCACCGCCGTTAGATCGTCGGCCGAGGCGACGATCGACGGATACAGCTGGGGGTCGAGGCCGTGGTAGTAGTCGCTGAGCGCGCTCGCCTGCTCGGGGCCCGGAGCGTCCGGTGCGTACTCGAGCGCGGCGAATCCGATCACGTAGTGGGCGACCGTGGTGAAGGCGCGCGCCGCGAGCTTGGGGGAGAAGCCGAATCGGGAAAGCGCAGCGATCGTGTCCTCGCGCGCTGCGAGCGCGTTCGGCCCGATCGGGATCTGGTGCACGAACAGGGGCAGGAGGTTCGGGTGCTGAGCGAGGGCGTCGTGCAGGCGCACCGACGTGCTCCGCAATGCCTCCTGCCAGCTCGTCGGACGGGCGGTCTCCGGCGCGCTGTCCCCGAACGCCCCGAGCATCCGGTCCACGACGTAGACCATCAGCTCGTCCTTGCCCGCGACGTGGCGATAGAGCGTGGCCGTGCTCGTCTCGAGGCGCTCGGCGAGCGTCCGCATGCTGAACGCGGCGGGGCCGATTTCGTCGACGAGCTCTGATGCAGCCTCTACGATCAGCTCGAACGAGCGCGGCGGGCGCCCGCGCCGCGGACCCGCGGGGCGCGCCGGCCGCGTGGCCCACCAGTCCGGCGTTCCCGGGGACGGAGGCACTCGAGCCGCTGTCTGCCGTGCGTGATCGGCCATCAACTTATGGTAACGTTGTCACCGTTATTAATTTCAGACCTGATGATGCCGGGCGGGGCGGTTGGGTCGCAGCCCTCAGCCAGCAACCTTAGGAGAACCCAATGACGCCAGAGCAGCGACGCCAGTTCGTGCTCGATCATCGCATGGCGATCTTCGGCTACGGGCGCGCCAAAGACGGCCCGTCGATGTCGATCGTCTTCTACGCCGCGGACGAGGACGAGATCCTCGTCTCCACGATGGCCGAACGCGCGAAGGCGAAGGCCGTGGAACGCAGCCCGAAGGTCGCCCTCTGCGTGCTCGACGAGCAGTGGCCGCCGAGCTACATGCAGGTCTACTGCGATGCCACGGTCGAGGACAACTTCGACGGAGCCGTGGATCTCGGTATGCGCATCGCGGGCGTCATGGCCGGGAGGCCGATCTCCGACGAGGTGCGCCCGATGGTCGAAGAGGGCGTGCGCGCCGAGAAACGCGTCGTGCTTCGCCTGCGCCCCTACGCGACCTTTTACACCCCGCCGCGCCACGTCCACAGCGAGGACGACGTCGGGCCGGGGCTCACACACGAAACCAGCGCCACCGTTCCCTGGTAGGCCGAGCGGGGTGAGCTCGGCCGCGCCCCCGCGCCCGGCCGTGCGCGCATGACGCTCGAGCGGCGCCGCACTACGCCTCCGGGAGTACGCGACACCCGCTCGCATGCATCGCGCGGCCTCCCCGGCGCCGCCGAAGACCGTCCCGGCGGTCGATGTGCGGAGCAGCGGCCGCGCCTAGCTTGACCACATGCCCAAGCTCACGCAGTTCTCCCTCTCTCACCGGCGGCTCGTCGCCGCCTTCTGGATCGTCCTGACCCTCGTCGGCGGCATCGCCGCCGGCTCCGCCACGAGCGGGCTTTCCCAGTCCCGCGCCTACCCCGGCACCCCCGGCTCCGAAGCCAATGAACACATCCGCGCTCGCCTCGGTCTCGACGGCAACGAGCAGCCGGCAATCGCCGTGCTCGCGCTCCCGGCCGGCGAGACGATGCAGACCGCCGCCGGCCAGGCGACGGCCGCGCGCACGTTCGCGGCCGCGAGCCGAGCCGGCCGCGTCGGGCTCGCCGACTACGCCAACACCCACGAGGAGAAGCTCGTCGCCCCCGGCGGCCGCACGACGTGGGCGCTGATCGACATGCCGAACCCCGACCTTGCGGTCGGGCACGGCGTGCTGCAGCGCATCGAACCCGCGATGCGGCAGGCAGCGCCCAGCGGCGCGCGCGTCACGATCACGGGGTTCGAGGCGCTGCAGTCGACCGGCGGCCCGAGCGGGTCGAACCCGAGCGTGCTCGTGGAGACGCTGATCGGCGCGCTCGGCGCGCTCCTGATCCTGGCGTTCGTCTACGGCTCGGCGATCGCGGTCGTGCCGCTCCTGATGGCGCTGCCCTCGATCCTGACCACCTTCCTGCTCGTGCTCGGCCTCGAGCAGGTCGTCGCCGTCAACAGCCTCGTGCAGTACCTCGTCGCGTTCATCGGCCTCGGCGTCGCGGTCGACTACTCGCTCCTGATCGTCACGCGCTGGCGCGAGGAGCGCGAGCGGGGCCGCAGCAACGAGCAGGCGATACTGATCGCCGGCACTGCGGGCGGCCGCGCGGTGCTGCTGAGCGGACTCACGGTGTCGATCGGCCTGCTCTCGCTGCTCGTTCTGCCCGTCCCGTACCTGCGCAGCATCGGTGTCGGCTCGATGTTGATTCCGATCGTTGCGATCGCCGCCGCCGCGACGCTGCTCCCGGTCACCCTCGCCGCCTGGGGGCCCGCGCTCGACGCGAAACGGGTGCGCAGGGGCTCGACGACGTTCAGCCGCGCCTGGGAGCGCTGGGCGCGGCTCGTCGTCAGGCGCCGGTGGGCGGCGGCGGCGCTCGGGCTCGCGATCATGGTGGGGCTCGCGGTGCCCGCGCTGTCGCTCAAGGGCGGCCCGACGAGCGCCAAATCGCTCGCCCACACCGGCGGGCCGGCGGCCGCCGCCTTTGCAGGGCTCGAACGCGACGGCGTGCCGAGCGCCGTCGACTTCCCGGTCCAGGTTCTGGCCCACGGCGGACGGGCAGGTGCCGAACGCGTCGCCGAGGTTGCCGCCCGCACCGCGGGCGTCTACACGGTGCTGGCGCCGGGGACGGCCGCGTTCCGCAGCGGGTCGGACACGCTGCTGAGCGTGATCCCACGCTCGGAAGCCAACACCTCGGCCGGCCGTGCGCTCGTGAGCACCCTCCGCTCGCGGCTCGCGGGCGTGCCCGGGGGCGCGGAGGTGGGGGGGAGGACCGCCGAGGTCGCCGATTTCAACAGCGGGGTCTACAGTCGTTTTCCGCTGATGCTCGCCCTCCTCTCCCTGCTCGTGTGGGTCATGCTCGCGCGTGCCTTCCGGTCCGTCCTACTCGCGCTGAAGGCGGTCCTGCTGAACCTCGTCTCGCTCGGCGCCGCGTACGGGTTCATGGTGCTGTTCTGGCAGCAGGGCCACGGCTCGAAGCTCGTGTTCGGTGTCCCTGCCACGGGCGCGATCAACGAATTCATCCCGATCATCGTGTTCGCGTTCCTGTTCGGCCTCTCGATGGACTACGAGGTGTTCGTGCTCGCGCGCATCCGCGAGGAGTACGACCGGCATCGCTCGACGGACGAGGCTGTGGTGCGCGCGCTCGCGCGGACCGGGCGGCTCGTCACGTGCGCGGCGCTGATCATCGCCGTCTCGCTGATGTCGCTGAGCACGAACCCCGACATCGTCGTGCGGCTGATCGCGACCGGTCTGGCTGCCGGGATCCTGCTCGATGTGATCGTGGTCCGCACGCTGCTCGTACCGGCGCTCGTCGTCCTGATGGGGCGTTGGAACTGGTGGATGCCGCACGCGCTTCAGCGTCTGCTGCGCACCGCGTCGGGACCAGGCGCGGCGAGTCCCGCGATCGCCGGCTCGGAGGGATCGTGACGGTGTCATGGTGGTGCGTGACGGGATGAGCCAGCCGCTGCTGTCAGCCGCTCCCGAGGTCCCCGCGCGCGATCTGGCGAGCCGCGCGCGGGACCTCGTCGCGCGTCCCGCGGGCTTCGTCGCCGGCGCATCGCGCTGGCGCTACGCGCTCGTCGTGCTCGGCGCGACCGCGCTCGTCCTGGACGGCAGGCTCGAAATCCACACGAGCGCGCCGCTGGCCGTCGACATCGCACTGGCGCTCGCGACCTGCCTGCCGCTCGCGTTCCTGACCCAAGCCCCGGTCGGCGCGGTGCTGCTGCTCGAGGGCGGGCTGGTGGCGTGCGTGCTGACGTTCCAGCCCGACGACGTCGCCGTGGGAATCCTGACCGTCGTGCTGTTCGCCGCAGCAGTCTCGGGCGACCGCCGCCGCTCACTCGGCGTCGGCGCGGTCACGGCGGTGCTGCTCGCGGCGACGCTCGCGCTGCTGCGATTCGACGGGCACGCGCTCGACGCCGACGGTGTCACGCGCGTGCTGATCGTGCTCTCCTCGATCATCCTCGGTGACACCGTGCGCTCGCGGCGCGCGCTGCGGGCGGCGCGAGAGGACCGGATCGTCCGCGATCAGCGCGAGCGCGAGAGCCGCGCGCGCCAGCAGCTCGCCCGCCAGCGGCTGCGGATCGCGCGCGAGCTCCACGACACGCTGGCGCACGCGCTCGTCGGGATCAACGTGCGCGCGAGCGTGGCCACCCACCTCGGCAGCGAGCGCCACGACGCCGCCGGCGCCCTGGCCGACATCAAGGGCGTCTCGGCGAAGGCGCTCGGCGACCTGCGCGCGACGCTCGACCTGCTGCGCGAGGAGCAGGAGCCCGCGGGCGCGGACATTCCGCCGGCCGCCGGAGACGGTCTCGAGGCCCTGCCTTCGCTGATCGCCGGCGTGCGGGCCGCCGGCCTTGATACGCACGAGGACATACGCGTCGAAGGGACCGCTGTCCCGGCGGGCGTCGCACAGGCGGCATTCCGCATCGTGCAGGAGGCCCTCACGAACGTCCTGCGGCACGCGCACGCGAGCACCGCGATCGTGACGGTGGGGCTGCGCGCGGGTGCGCTGGCGGTGCAGGTCGAGGACGACGGCGTGGGCGGGTCGCGTCCGCTGAGCGGCGCCGGACACGGCCTGCGCGGGATGGAAGAGCGCGTGCACGCGCTGGGTGGCACGGTGACGGCCGGCCCGCTGGCCTCCAGCGGCTGGAGCGTGCGCGCCGAGCTGCCGCTCGCGCGCGCCGGAGGGTGAGGATGCAGATCCGCATCCTGCTCGCCGAGGATCAGGCGATCGTGCGCGGCGGCTTCCGGGCCCTGGTCGAAGCCGAGCAGGACATGGAGGTGATCGGCGAGGTCTCGAGCGGCGAGCACGCCGTCGGGGAGGCGCGGCGGCTGGCGCCCGACGTCGTGCTGATGGACATCCGCATGCCGGGGATGGATGGCATCCGGGCGACCGAGCTGATCACGGCCGACCCCTCGTGTGCGGCGACGCGCGTGCTCGTCCTGACGACGTTCGAACTCGACGAGTACGTGTTCGGCGCGCTCCGCGCCGGCGCCAGCGGGTTCCTGCTGAAGGGCGGCGAGCCCGCGGAGCTGCTGCACGCGATCCGCACCGTCGCGGCCGGGAACTCGCTGCTCGCCCCGAGCGTGACCCGGCGCCTGATCGAGGCCTACACCGCGCGCCCAGAGCCACGGCAGGCTCCGCCCGAGCTCGCCGAGCTGACGGAGCGCGAGCGCGAGGTCCTCGCGCTCGTCGCCGCCGGGCAGAGCAACGCGGAGATCGCGGCCTCGCTGCACGTGAGCCCGCTGACCGCGAAGACGCACATCTCCCGGATCCTCGGCAAGCTCGGGCGCCGCGACCGGGTGCAGCTCGTGGTGCTCGCGTACCAGACGGGTCTCGTCGGCCCGGGCGCCGGGTCCTGACGGCGCGGCCCTCGCTCAGCGATCGAGCCGGATCCCCTCGATCAGGATCCGCGTCACGGCCTCGATGTGCTCCTCGACGTTCTTCTTCGAGTTCGGATCCGAGGCGCCCAGGCGCCTCGCGAGCGGGAGCAGGCCGAACGGTGCCGCTCCGCCGTGCGCGATCAGCAGGAACAGCGTTCGCATCGAGACGGGGCGAACGCGGCCCTCGTCGATCAGGTGTGTCAACAGGCGCTCGTATGGCGCCAGCGGCGGGGCGATGTAGTGCTCGTAGATGTAATCGAGCCGCTCGGTGTCCTGCGCTCCCTCGGCGTTCATGATCAGGCCCAGCTCGCGGTGATCGGCCGAGTAGCGCAGAAAGCCGCGGATCCCGCGCTCGAGGTGCTCGAGCGGATCGCTGACCGTGGGGTCGAAGGCGATCGTCGCCGCTTGGCGGCCGAAGCCGCGGTCGACCGCGGCATACCA
Source organism: Solirubrobacteraceae bacterium (assembly GCA_036264095.1). Taxonomy (GTDB): domain Bacteria; phylum Actinomycetota; class Thermoleophilia; order Solirubrobacterales; family Solirubrobacteraceae; genus Palsa-744. The sequence continues at coordinate 21,729 of DATARO010000079.1, forward strand.
GAGGTTCGCCTTCGAGCCGAACCGCTGATGCACCCAGCTGTGGCTCACGCCGAGCTGCCGGTTCAGCGTCCGAACCGAGACGGCGTCGTATCCGTACACCGCGAACGCGCGCAGCGCTGCCTCGAGGAACGCCTCCTCGTCGACGGACTCATCTGCCCGCGGGCGACCGGGTGCGCGCCTCGGCGGCGCCCCGGCGTCGGCAACCGGCGCGCGGCCGGGCCCGCTCGAGCGTGCGGGACGGTATCCGACGGCGCTCACGGCCTGGCCCGCCGCAGCGTGACGCGGGCCGTGGCCGCGACGATCGGGGGCAGCATGTTGAACAGGCCCCGGCTCATGCCGAGCTCGCCGAGGTCGAAGGGCGCGACGGCCTCGAGGACGACGCGGTCGCTGTCGAGGCTCGCGACGGCCGCCGTGCAAGCGAACGGGTGACGCGTGCCACGGACAGCGAGATCGCCCCCGAGCCGGACCTTCCCGGCCTCGACGAGCACCTCGCGGAAGTCGAACCGGATCTCCGGGTGCCTGGCCGCGTGGAAGAACTCGCGGCTGCGGAGGTGGCGATCGCGCAGCCAGATCCCGGTCGCGACGCCCGCCGTGGCGATCGCGAGCGCGCCGGTGCCCGCCGCTCCGTTCCACTCGAGCTCGCCGGTGACCTCACCGAGCCGGCCGCTGACAGCGACGCGGCCCCACAACGTCGCGGCTTCGAAGCGCGCCTCGCTCTCCGATGCGTCGACCAGCCAGGCCGCGGGCGTCGCGCCGAACACGGACCCCGCCTCCTGCCGATTCGCTGGGGTGGCCGAGAGTGTCATCGCTCGCTCCGATCTGTCGACGTGGTGGCCGCCCGCGGGGGACGACGGACGACACCGTAGCAGAGAAACTAGACGGGTAGTTTTTTTTATATTGTTTATTGTCTAGTTATCTGTTACGGTGCGCCGCACAGCCGGCGGCCCGCCGGCAGGAGGCATCCCGATTACGCCGCCGACGATCGCCACCCGCCGAGTGACAGCAGCTCCAGTGCTCGACCTCGACCTCTACGAGGACGCGATGCTGCGCGACTCGCGCGAGGTGTTCGCGCGGATCCGCGCGGCCGGTCCCGTCGTATGGCTCCCGCGCCACGGCATGTACGCGATCGGGCGCTTCGACGACGTCCGTGCTGCCCTGCGCGACGACGCGGTCTTCGCGAGCGGATCGGGCGTCGCCGCCAACCCCCTCGCAAATCGCCTCAGCCGCGACACGACGCTCGCCAGCGACGGAGCGACCCACATCACCCGCCGGAACGTGCTCAAGCGATCGCTGGCAGCCGGCGCCCTCGCGGGCATCGAGGAGCAGCTCGACGAGCACGCCGGGGCGGTGGTCGAGCGACTGGCGTGCGGCGGCGAGTTCGACGCGGCGCGGGATTTCGCGAGCCACCTGCCGGTGACCGTCGTGGCGCAGCTGGTGGGGGTTCGCGCGGACACGCAGCAGCTGCTCAGGTGGGGCGCCGCGGCATTCGAGGCGCTCGGGCCGTTCAACCGGCGAGGCCGCCGCGCCACGGCCGCCGCACTCGGCATGTGGCTGTTCGCGAGGCGTCTGCGAGCGGCCGACGTCGTGCCCGGCAGCTGGGCGGCGTCGGTCTTCGAGGCGCGCGACCGCGGCGAGCTCACGACGCGGGAGGCGAAGGCCCTGATCATCGACTTCGTCGGCCCGTCGCTCGACACCACGATCCTGGCCTCCACGCATCTCCTCTGGCTGCTCGGCAGCAACCAGGAGGCGTGGGCGCAGATCCGCGATGAGCCGGAGCTGATCGCGGCGGCGATCGTCGAGAACGTCAGGATCGCCTCGCCGGTCCGCGGGTTCACGCGCCGGCTGACGAGGGAGCACGAGGTCGGCGGAGTCGCGCTCCCCGCGGGCGCGCGCGTAGCGCTCCTTTTCGGGGCGGCCAACCTCGACGAGAGCCGGTTCCCGGAACCAGAGCGGTTCGACATGCGCCGTGAGAGCAGCGTGCAGCTGGGCTGGGGCAATGGCGCGCACACCTGTGTCGGGCTCCACCTGTCGAAGCTCGAGATGCAGGCGCTGCTGCGCGCGATGCTCCCGCGCGTCCGCGCTGTCCGCGTCGGCCGGCCCCGCCGGCTGCTCAACAACACACTCCAGGGCATTGAGCACCTGCCGGCGTGGCTCGCGCCCGCGGCCGCGTGAGCGCCGGCGCCCGCAAACGACCAACACCCCCGAGAGGACCGCTACATGCAAGACGAAGCGATCAAACCGACGTTCCACCACTTCAACCTCAAGACGACGCAGCTGCAGGCGCTCGTCGACTGGTACTCCGTCGTGGTGGGCGCAGAAGTCGTCTTCAAGGACGATGTCGGCGCGTGGCTGACGAACGACGCCGCGAACCACCGCATCGCGCTGCTCGCCTTCCCCGGGTTCGCCGATGACCCGGAGAAGGACACCCGCAGCGGGATCCATCACAGCGCGTTCGAATACCACGCCTTCAACGACCTCAACTCGAGCTATCTGCGCCTGCGCGCGGAGGGCATCGAGCCCGACTACTGCATCGACCACGGGATGACGCTGTCCTACTACTACCGCGACCCCGACGGCAACTACGTGGAGCTCCAGGTCGACGTCTTCGGCGACTGGGGCGCCTCGAAGCGGTGGATGCAGACCAGTCCCGAGTTCAAGGCCAACCCGATCGGCGTGTTCGTCGACCCGGCGAAGATCGCCGATGCGGCCGCCTCGGGCGAGCTGCTCGATGTGATCCACCGGCGCGCGATGGCCGGCGATTTCAACCTGCCCGGCGCGGACGGTGCGGCATGAGGCTGGTCAGCTATTACGCCGACGGCGCCCCCGTCGCGGGGATCCTGCTCGGGGACGAGATCGTCCCCGCCGCGGCCCTCGGAGCGCCCACCGGCGCCAGAGCGCTGCTTGCGGCCAACGACGCCGGCGGCCTGCTCGCGCTCGCCGAGCGGGCTGCGGACTCGGGCGCGGAACGCGTCCCGCTCGCGGATGTCGTGCTCGCAGCGCCGATCCCCGATCCGGAGAAGATCATCTGCGCGGGGCTCAACTACCGCGACCACGCCGAGGAGTCCGGACAGCCGATCCCCGAGGCGCCGATGTGGTTCGCGAAGTTCGCCAACTCGCTGATCGGCAGCGGGGCGGACATCGTGCTCCCGGCGGCACACGCGGAGTACGCCGACTACGAGGCCGAGCTCGCGGTCGTCATCGGCCGCGTCGCCAGGAACGTCGGCGTCGAGGGCGCGCTCGCCCACATCGCAGGCGCGATGCCGCTGAACGACGTGAGCGCGCGCGACCTGCAGCTGCAGAACCCGCTGTGGACGAGCGGCAAGGCCGTCGACACGTTCGCGCCGTGCGGGCCCGCGCTCGTCACGCTCGATGAGGTCGACAGCCTGACCTCGCTCGGCCTGCGGACGCGGATCGACGGCGAGGTCGTGCAGGAGGGCAGCACCTCGAACCTGATCTTCGGCCCGGCCGAGCTGGTCGCATGGCTCTCGCGCACGCTGACACTGGTGCCGGGCGACATCATCGCCACCGGGACGCCGGCGGGGGTCGGCGCGGCTCAGGGGCGGTTCCTTCGCGATCGTCAGACGGTCGAGATCGAGGTCGACGGGCTCGGGGTGCTCAGCAACCCTGTCCGGGCAGAAGCGGCGGCGGCGAGCTGAGCGCGCGAAGCGGCGGCACGTAGCGGCGCGCTGTACCGGGCGCACGAGCCTCGCGCGGTGTGCAGATCAGCCTGGGGCTCGCGCGCGTCGCGTGGCCTGACTGTCGAGCGCGCCGACGCGGCCCGCGACGTTCCAGCTGAGCAGCAGCATCTCCTGGACGGCCCCTCTACCCATTCGCATCAGTGATCCCCGAGCGGGTAGGAGCAACCGCATGACCCCGACCCCAGGATCGGCGCCCACGGCCGAGCGCGAGCCCCGCAAGCCTCCGGCGGGGACGCCGCTGATCGTCATCGACATGCTGAACCGCTACGAGCACGAGGACGCCGAGCCCCTGGTCGAGGCGGTCGGGGAGGCGATGGGCGCGATCTGCGGACTGATCGAGCGAGCGCACCGCGAGGCGGTCCCGGTGGTGTACGTCAACGACAACTACGACGACTGGACGGCCGGCGGCTCCGAGCTGTGCAGGCGCGCGCTGGACGGCGCTCACCCCGAGCTGATCGAGCCGCTGCTCCCGCTGCGCGCATCGGCCTTCCTGACGAAGGCCAGACACTCCGTGTTCTATGAAACGCAGCTCGAATACGCCCTGCGGCGCATGGAGGTGAGGCGCGTCGTGCTGGCGGGGCAGGTGACGGAGCAGTGCATCCTCTACTCGGCGCTCGACGCCTACGTGCGCCACTACGAGATCGTGGTCCCGCGTGACGCCGTCGCCCACATCCATCGAGATCTCGCAGACGCCGCCTTGTCCATGATGGAGACGAACATGCGGGCGCGGATCATCAACGCGGACGCGCTGTTCGCGGAGGCCTCGCCGAGCGCGTCGCGAATGCTCCGCTGAGGCCCCGCACCGCCGCGGCACGTGCCGGCTCGCGCGCCGTCAGGCGAGACGCCGCGGCGCTACGGGCGCGTACGCCAGCCACGTCGCCAGGGCGATCACCGCGGCGAGCCCGAGTGGGGCGAACGAGCCGATCCTCAGCAGCAGCGCTCCGGCCAGCGCTCCCGCGAGCATCGCCACGACGGCGCTGGAGCGCCGCAGCGACCCCCTGCCCCCGGGCTGGGTCGCCTCGGACGCGAGACCCGTGAGCGTCATCGTCAGCACGGTGGTCGTCAGATCGGGGACCCCGATGCGCCGGACGACCGCGTTGCGGACGCCCATCGCCGAGGCCAGCAGCACGACCAGCGTGTAGCCAAAGCGCGCTGCCCGGGCGGACGCTGGCCGCCGCGGCGACCACCGCGGCGATCGCCAGCAGCGAGCTCTCGATCGCCAGCGCCCAGCCCACCAGCGCGCGATGGCGATCTGCCAGCCGCCTTACGAGCACGCCTCCGGCGGCTGATCCCAGCAGGAACGACGCGAGCGAGACGAGCGGCGCCAGCACCGGGAGCCCCGCGCTGGCGGCGATCCCGAACCCGAGCAGGACCACGTTGCCGGTCATGTTGGCGGTGAACACGTGACCGAGGCCGAGGTAGCTCACCGCGTCGATCAGCCCCGTCGTGAACGTCAGCGACAGCAGCGCCCGCGTGAGCGGGTGCCTCACGCTCGCCGCCGCGCGCCGCAGGGCGGCCTCGTCGAGGGGGGCGAGCGCCGAGGTTCCTTCCGCCGCGTTCATCGAGCGTTCCCCGCGGTTGCGGTGCTCGGGCGCGCCTCGCACCATGCGAGCGGCACGAGCTCCAGTTGCGAGCGCTTCGGCGGCGACGGGGGCAGCGTCACGCGGGCGAGCTTACGCCCGGCGGTGCGGTCGTAGAAGTCCGCGGGGCCGATCGCCGCGCCAGGAGCGGCTCGCTCGCAGGGGGCGCGGCAGGGAATCGCCGTCCCTTATAGTGCCGCGCGCGTGTGGGCGGGATGCCCACCGTGGTGGACATTCGCTGCAGGGGCCGGCCTCACGCGCCGGCGAGGAGGGCTACATCGGTGAAGCTGGTCACCGCGATCGTGCGGCCGGAGAAGGTGAACGACGTGCTCGAGGCGCTGTACCGGGCCGAGGTGCGCGGTTTTTCCCTCAGCCGCGTCCAGGGACACGGCGGCGAGCTGGACCGCGTCGAGACCTATCGCGGCACGACCGTGAAGATGGGCCTCTCCGAGAAGGTGCGCTTCGAGGTCGCGGTCTCTGATGATTTCGTGCAGCGCACGATCGATGCCCTCTGCGCCGGGGGGAGGACCGGCGAGGTCGGGGACGGCAAGATCTTCGTGACGCCGCTCGAGCGCGCGGTGCGCATCCGAACAGGCGAGACGGACGAAGGCGCCGTCACGCCGCTGCAGGCGTGAGCGCGCCGGCCGGCGTCATGATCAGCGGCGCGGACACGGCTTGGATGCTGGCCGCGACGGCCCTCGTACTGCTGATGACACCGGCGCTCGGCCTCTTCTACGCGGGGCTCGTGCGCGGGAAGAACACGCTCAACACGTTCATGATGTCGATCGCCGCCCTCGCCGTCGCGACGGTCCTGTGGGCGCTCGTCGGGTACTCGCTGGCGTTCGATCCCGGCAACGGGTTCATCGGCGGGCTCGGCCACGCATTGCTGAAAGGCATCGGCTTCGCGCCGAGGCACGGCACGCACATCCCGCAGCTCGTGTTCTTCGCCTTCCAGGCGACCTTCTGCATCGTCACGACCGCACTGGTCTCCGGCGCCGTGGTCGAGCGGATGCGCTTCTCCGCTCTGCTCGTGTTCTCGGCGTCGTGGTCGGTGCTGGTCTATGCGGTGCTCGCCCACTGGGCATTCGGCGGCGGCTGGCTGCAGGCGCACGGCACGCTCGACTTCGCAGGTGGCGTCCCGGTCGAGATGGGCTCCGGCTTCTCCGCGCTTGCGGCGGCGCTCGTCGTCGGGGCCCGCAAGGACTACGGCCGCCAGGCGCTGCTGCCACACAACACCGTCTACGTGCTCCTCGGCGCCGGTCTGCTGTGGTTCGGCTGGTTCGGCTTCAACGGCGGCTCCGGGTTCGGCGTGGGCCGGCCCGGCGTGCTCGCGTTCACCAACACCCTGCTGTGCCCGGCCTGCACGCTGCTCGTCTGGTTCGCGCTCGACCTGCTGCGCGACCGGCGAATAACGGCGATCGGCGCGGCGACGGCCGCGATCGTCGGCTGCGTCCTGATAACCCCCGCCGCGGGATACGTGAGCCCCGGCTGGGCGATGGCGCTCGGCGCGCTCGGCGCGCTGCCGAGCTACGCCGTGATCGTGTGGCGGCCGCGGACGCGTGTAGATGAGACGCTCGACGTGCTCGCGGCTCACGGCACCGCGGGTCTCACGGGCATTCTGTTCCTCGGGTTCGTCGCGCAGCGGTCCTGGAACGGGATCTCGAACGGGCTCCTGTACGGCAACGCACACCAGCTCGGTTGGCAGGCGTTGGCCGCGCTCGCGGGACCGGCCTACGCGTTCACCGCCACGCTCGTGCTGCTGCGCGTGATCGGGTTCGCGCTACCGCTGCGCGCGAGCGCGCACGAACAGGCACTCGGCATGGATGTGACACAGCATGGGGAGGAGGCGTACGTCACCGGCGAGGGAGCGATCCTGGTCTCGACAGAGGTGCTCGAGGGTCCCGTGCCGGTCGCCCAGCCCTGAGGCCCTCAGGCAAGCTCGAACTCGACCTCGATGGCCTCGCGGACAGCCTCGATCAGGCGGCCGCGGGACTTCAGCTTCGTCGCCCGATGAGCCTCGGCGTCCAGGCCGCACAGCTCTCTCGCGGCGTCAAGCGCGGCGCGCTGGAGCTCCTCGGGCGGGACGACGCGATCGAGGAACCCGGCGCGCACGGCGTCCGCCGGCGCGTACATGGCGGCGGAGTTGACGGCGCGGTCGAAGTGCGCGGGGGCGAGCCGCGCCCGCGCGAGGTCGATGACGAACTGCGGCATCGTCAAGCCGATCTTGACCTCGTTCAGTCCGATCTGGAACGGGCCGTCGACGCCGATGCGCAGGTCCGCGGCGAGCTGGATGAAGCAGCCGGCGGCCACGCCGTGACCCGTGCAGGCGGTGATCACCGGGCGCGGGAAGGCCAGGATGCGCTCGCAGAGGTTGGCGCCGAGCGTGAGCATCTCGGGGAGCCGGCCGGGGGAGTCGCTGAAGACCTTCAGGTCGAAGCCGGCCGAGAAACGCCCCTCGCGCCCGGTGAGGATCACGATCGCCCCCTCGTCCTCGGCTCGTTCGAAGGCAGCGTGGAGCTCCCGCAGCATCGCGACGCCGAGCGCGTTGACCTTGCCGTCGTCCATCTTGATCGTCGCGATTCCATCGTTGCTCCGGTACGTCGTCAGCTCGGTCATCGGGCCTCCGTTCGGGATGGGAGGGGAAGATAGCGCGTTTCGTGACAACGTCACGATATAGTTGGCGGAATGCCACGCCGGAAGCTGAGGACACCGGAGCTCAAGCAGCGCCTGCGGGACGCCGCCGTCGAAGTGCTCGCAGAGCAGGGGCCCGGCGGGTTCACGACGCGGCGGATCGCCGGGGCCGCGGAAACCTCGACACCGGCGGTGTACGAGCTGTTCGGCGACCGTGCCGGGCTCGTGCGCGAGGTGTTCTTCGAGGGCTTCGGCGCGCTGCGCGTGCGCCTCGCAGCGACGGGGGAGACGGGCGACCCCACCGCGGACCTGCGCGCGCTCGGGAGCGCCTATCGCGCGTTCATCAACGCCAATCCGCAGCTCGCCCGCGTGATGTTCTCGCGGCCGTTCAGCGACTTCGACCCCGGCCCCGACGAGCTGGGAGCCGGCAGCTCCGTGCGAGAGCTGATCGTCCGCCGGGTCGAGCGATGCATCGAGGCCGGGGCGATCGAGGGCGATGCGATCGACGTCGCCCACGGGCTCGTCGCCCTGATCCAAGGGCTGGCGGAGGCGGAGATCTCGCGACGCCTCGGCACCAGCCGGGCGTCGGTCGATCGCCGCTGGGACCTGGCGATCGACGCGATG
>DATARO010000062.1:0-31850 GCA_036264095.1 Solirubrobacteraceae bacterium
GAGCACCCGCCGGTCGTCCCCACCGACGACCCGATCGACCGCGGGGACGATGAGCTGCTCGAGGTGCTGCCCGACTCCAACCGCAAGCCGTACGACATGTACGAGGTGATCCGCCGGATCGTCGACGACGGGACCTACTTCGACGTCAAGCCGCAGTTCGCGAAGACGATCATCACCTGCCTGGCGCGGTTCGGCGGCCGCGCCGCCGGGATCGTCGCCAACCAGCCAAAGCAGCTCGGCGGCATCCTCGACAACGACTCGGCCGACAAGGCCGCGCGCTTCGTCAACCTCTGCAACGCCTTCTCGATCCCGCTCGTGTTCCTGATGGACGTGCCCGGCTTCATGGTCGGCACGAAGGTCGAGGCCGACGGCATCATCCGCCACGGCGCCAAGATGCTCTACGCGGTCGCCAACGCGACCGTGCCCAAGGTCACCGTGATCACGCGCAAGGCCTACGGCGCGGGCTACTACGTGATGAACGGGCGGGCGTACGAGCCCGACCTGATCGTCGCGTGGCCGAGCGCCGAGATCAGCGTGATGGGGGCCGAGGGGGCGGTCGAGATCGTGATGCGCAAACAGGTCGAGGAAGCTGAGGACCCCGACGCGAAGAAGGCCGAGCTGATCGAGGCCTACCGCAAGATCATCGACGTCTACATCGCGGCCGGCAACGACATGATCGACGACGTGATCGACCCGCGCGAGACGCGGCGGACGATCTGCCGCGCGCTGGAGATGGCGGGGTCCAAGAAGATCGAGCGGCCGTACAAGAAGCAGGGGGTCGTGCCCGTATGACGTCCGTGTACGACCGCGTGCGCCACCCCGACGCCGCCCTCGCGGGCCAGGGCGGGGCCGCCGCGAGCGGGTTCGATGCGTTGCGCGGGCACAAGTACGCCCGGCTCGTGACCCACCGGCGCTCGGGCGAGCCGGTGCCGACGCCCGTCTGGTTCGGGCTCGGCGGCGACGAGCGCCTGTACGTCCGCACCGGCGCCGGCGCCGCGAAGGTCAAGCGCGTGCGGGCCGACCCGCGCGTGCTGGTCGGGCCGTCCGACGCGCGCGGCAAGCCGCTCGGGCCGCTGGCCGCGGGCGCCGGGCGCGTGCTCGAGGACGCCGGCGAGCGCGCGCACGCCGAGTCCGTGCTGCGCGGCAGCTACGGCCTCGGCCGGCGGCTGTACGAGCGCTTGCTCGGCGAGCGTTCCCCCAGCACCTACCTGGAGGTGACCGCAGCATGAGCCATGAGGACCCCGTCGTCATCACCTGCTCGATCTCGGGCGCGATCGCCAACCGCGAGCAGTGCCCCGCGATCCCCTACACGCCGCAGGAGTACGCCGCCGAGGCGCGGCGGATCGTCGACGAGGGCGGGGTGATGATCCACATCCACGCGCGCAAACCGGACGGGACGCCGAGCTACGAGGTCGAGGACTTCCAGGCGATCAGCGATGCGATCCGCGCCGAGGTCGGCGACGGGGTGATCGTGAACTTCTCGACGGGGACGATCGGAATACCGGTCGCCAAGCGCGTCGAGTACCTCAGGGCGTGCCGGCCCGAGGTGGCGGCGCTGAACATGGGCTCGATGAACTACGCGAAGTACTCGCGCTCGCGCAAGCAGTTCGTCTTCAACATGGTCTTCCAGAACCCGTTCGAGGAGATCGTCGAGCTGCTCGAGGCGATGAACGAGCTCGGGATCAAACCGGAGCACGAGTGCTTCGACGTCGGGCACGTCGGCAGCCTCGCGCCGCTGATCGACATGGGCGTCCTGCACACGCCGCTGCACGTCGACTGCGTGATGGGGGTCGTCGGTGGGATCCCGCCGACGGCGCGCAACCTCGCGGCGATGGTCGAGAACATCCCGGAGGGGTCGCACTGGGGCGTGATCGGCATCTCGCGCGACCAGTGGATGCTGGTGGCGGCGGCGCTCACGCTCGGCGGCTCGATCCGCGTCGGCCTCGAGGACAACCTCTACCTGCCCGACGGGCGCATGGCGACGTCGAACGGCGAGCTGATCGCAAAGGCGCGCCAGATGACCGAGGACACCGGGCGCCGGCCCGCGACCGTGAGCGAGGCGCGCGCGCTGCTGGCGGTCCCGCGGCGCGAGGTGGGCGTCGCGTGAGGGCCGAGAGGATTTTAAGGGGCGGCCTGCCGGCCGCTGTTGTGGGGTCGCCGATGGGGGGATCGCGGTGAGCCTCCCACTCGAAGGGATCCGCGTGCTCGACCTCTCGCGGCTGCTGCCGGGGGGCTTCTGCTCGCTGATGCTGGCCGACTTCGGCGCCGAGGTGCTGAAGGTCGAGGACACGGGGATGGGCGACTACATCCGCTGGTCGCCGCCCTATTACGAGGGCGCGCACGAGAGCGCACGGTCGGCGCTGTTCCTCGCGCTGAACCGCAACAAGCGCTCGATCCGCCTCGACCTCAAGAGCGAGGGCGGGCGCGAGGCGCTGCTGCGGCTGGCCGGCGAATACGACGTCGTGCTCGAATCGTTCCGGCCCGGCGTGCTCGACCGCCTCGGCGTGGGCTATGAGCGGATGAAGGAGACGAACCCGGGGATCGTGTTCTGCGCGATCAGCGGCTACGGGCAGGACGGGCCGAAACGCGACGCCTCCGGACACGACATGAACTACCTGGGGCTGATCGGCCTGCTCGGGTTGACGGGGTCGAGCGGCGGCGAGCCGGTCCAGGCCGCCGGCCAGATCGCCGACCTCGGCGGCGGGGCGCTGATGGCGGCCTTCGGGATCATGGCCGCGCTGCGCGAGCGCGACGGGGGGCCGGGGGCGCCCGGCTCGGGCAAGGGCCAGATCGTCGACGTCTCGATGGCCGACGGCGCGCTGTCGTGGCTCGCGATGGTCGCAGCGACGTACTTCGCCGACGGCACCGTGCCCCGGCGCGGCGACCTCCCGCTCGCCGGCGCGCTCGTCTGCTACCGCCCCTACGAATGCGCCGACGGCTTCGTGTCGCTGGGCGCGCTCGAGCCGAAGTTCTGGTCGGCGTGGTGCCGCGGCGTCGGCCGCGAGGATCTCGTGCCGAAGCAGTTCGAGCGGCCGGGCTCGGCCGTGCACGCCGAGGTCGCGGAGATCTTCAGGCAGCGCACGCGGTCGGAGTGGGAGGCGTTCGCGCGCGAGCACGACTGCTGCCTCGAGCCCGTGCTCGAGCTCGACGAGGCGCTGTCCTCGGAGCTCGTCGCGGCGCGGGAGATGGTCGTCGAGCTCGCCCAGCCCGGCGCCGAGCGGCCCGTGCGCCAGCTCGGGATCCCGATCAAGCTCGGCCGGACCCCCGGCGAGCATGCCCGCCTCCCGGGCCCGGCCCTCGGCGAGCACACCGAGGAGGTCCTGCTCGCCGCCGGCTACCCGCCGTCCGAGGTCGCGCAGCTGCTCGCCGACGGAGCCGCCGCCGGGCCCGCCGGAGAGGCGCAGGGCGCGACGCTGCGCGCCTAGGCGGTGGGTCGATGAGCACGGCGGCGGCACGGAAGGGGGAGGGCGAGCGCCCCCTGCTGAAGATGAGCGAGCTCTCCGAGCGCTCGGGCGTGAGCCCCGGCACGATCCGCTACTACCTGCGCGAGGGGCTGCTCGGGGGCGGCGAGGACGTCGTGCGGACGAGTCGCAACATGGCGTACTACCCGACCGAGTACGTCGCGCGGATCACGCTCATCAAGCGCCTGCAGGAGGAGCGTTTCATGCCGCTGCGCGTGATCCGCGGGGCGCTCGAAGACGACCCCGAGCGCGTGCACGCGCTGATCGAGCTGCAGGACCGGATCCTCGAACGCGCGCTCGAGAGCGCCGAGGAGCGCACGCGCGTCTCGCGGCGCAGCGCGATCGACCGCTATGGCGTCCCGCGCAACGTGCTCGGGCGGCTCGAGGAGATCGGCGTGCTCACGCCGACGGCGCGCGGCTACGACCGCGACGACGTCAAGATCATCGAGGCGATCGCGAGCTTCCGCGCGGGCGGCTACGAGGAGGCGCTCGGCTTCACCGTCTACGACACGCTCCGCTATCGCACCGCGCTGCAGCCGCTGGTCGAGGAGGAGGTCGGCGCGCTCGTGGGCAGGCTCGCGGGTGAGGTCGAGATCGAGCGCGCGATGGAGATCGTGGCGGCGGGCGTCGAGCCGCTGCGCCAGCTGATCGGCGCGATGCACTCGAAGCTCCTGCTCGCCGAGCTGCGCCGGCGCCGCGGCTGAGCCGCACACCGGCCAGCCCGCGCCGCCGCCGGTCGTGACCGCTCCTCACCAGCGGGCGCGGTGGTGCTCCATCACGCCCGCGCCGCGCGCGAGCGCGATCCCTCCGGGCAGCTGTCCCGCGAAGCTCCCGAACGGCGCGCGGTACTCGCTCTCGACGAGCAGCAGGCGGTCGTGGCGCGAGCGCTCGGCCTCCGCCCGGAAGCGGAGCTCGGCGCCGCCTGCGAAGCGCACGCTGCTCAGGTCCGCCGCGAAGGCGACCGGCGCCGGCTCGCTCGGCTGGCCGTCGATCCAGATCGCGCGCTCGCTCCCGCTCTCGGGGTCGTTGACGCCGCTGACGAGGTTCCACGCGAGCGCGCGGCCGTCGCTCGCCGTCCCGACCCCGGCGCTCCAGCGCCACTCGGTGCGGCGCGCGTGGTGGCCGGCGGTGTCGTCTATGACCGCGCGCGCGCTCAGCTCGCGCGGAGGGCCGCCGTCGATCGAGATCGTGCCGGCGGCCTCCACACCCGCCTGCTTGCGCGTCCAGACGTGCGCGCGGCCATGCGGGCAGAGCGCCTCGACCCCTGCGACCTCCTCGAGCTCGACGTCGAGGTGCACGCCGAGGTCTTCTACCCGCAGGCGTCCGCTCGCGCCCGCTGCGGGCGCCGCTTCGAGCTCGAGCTCGCCCGCCCGCGGGAGCAGGCGCGTGCGCCCGCGCAGCTCGCCGGTGCGGCGGTCGTGCAGCGCCCAGAAGGACTGGCGCGCGGGCCCGATCTGGACGAGCGCCGCGCACAGCGCGAGCTCGTCGTTGAACAGCGCCACGTAGCGCCAGCGCTTGCGCGGGCGGCCGCGGCGGATCAGGCGCAGCTGCTCCGCCGGCGGCGCGGGCCACGGCGTGCGGGCGCCGTCCGGCGCCGTTATGCTTGCCGCTGTTGACTGACCAGTCAATCTATATCGGCCGCGAGCTGCTCCCGCGACGGGCCACCCGCCGCGCTCGCGCGGGAGGTTAGGCGCTTTTGCGGGCCGCCGCCGTACAGCTCGGAGCGGGGGCCGACCGCGCCGCGAACCTCGCCGCGGCCGACCGCCTCACGCGCGCCGCAGCCGCGCAGGGGGCGGAGCTGATCGTGCTGCCCGAGAAGTGGACGGCGATGGGGGGCGGCGAGGAGCTGCGCGCGGCCGCCGAGGCGCTCGATGGCCCGTCGCTCGCGTGGGCGCGGGAGACCGCGCGCGAGCTGGGGGTCGACCTGATCGCCGGCTCGTTCCTCGAGCGCGTGCCCGGCCAGGAGAAGCTCGCCAACACCTCGGTCCACGTCGACCCGCGCGGGGAGGTGCGCGCCACCTACCGCAAGGTGCACATGTTCGACGTCGAGGTCGAAGGGCACGTCTACCGCGAGTCCGAGCTCGAGCAGCCCGGCGAGGAGCTCGTGATGACGGAGTCCGCCGGCGGCGTGGAGATCGGGATGTCCGTCTGCTACGACCTGCGCTTCCCCGAGCTGTACCGGCTGCTGGCGGTCGCCGGTGCGCGGATCCTCGTCGTGCCGGCGGCGTTCACGCTCGCGACCACGCGCGACCACTGGGAGACGCTGTTGAGGGCGCGGGCGATCGAGAACCAGGCGTTCGTCCTCGCCGCCAACCAGTACGGGCCGCACCCGGCCGGCCAGCACTCCGGCGGGCGCTCGATGATCGTCGACCCCTGGGGCCTCGTGCTGGCGCAGGCGCCGGACGGCGAGGGCGCGATCGTCGCCGACCTCGACCTCGACCGCCAGCGCGAGATCCGCCGGCGCCTGCCCTCGCTCGCCAACCGCCGCCCCTCCGCCTACCGCACCCCGGTGGGCGCCGCCCCTTCGGAGGGGGGCCGCCGGACAGGCGAGGCCCGGCAGACAGGCGAGCCGAGCGGAGCGGGCGTATGAGCGCGCGCCGCGGGCCCGCCGTCCGCGCGGCGGGGAGCCCCGACAAGCGCCGGCTGATCCTCGACGCAGCGGTGCGCGTGTTCGCGCGCCAGGGCTTCCATGCCTGCCGCGTCTCGGACATCGCCGACGAGGCGGGCGTCGCCTACGGGCTCGTCTACCACTACTTCGACTCCAAGGACGAGGTGCTCGACACGCTGTTCCTCGAGCGCTGGAACGTGATGCTCGAGCTGATCAAGGAGGTGGACGCCGAACAGCGGCCCGTGCGCGAGAAGCTCTACGCGATCGCCTCGTTCATCGTCGAGAGCTACCACCACGACCGCGACCTGATGAAGGTGATCATCGTCGAGGTGACCCGGGCCGCGAACTCCTTCGGTGACACCCACATCGGCACGATCCGGGAGGCGTTCGACCTGATCGGCGGGATGATCTCCAAGGCGCAGGCCGAAGGCCTGTTCAACCCCGAGATCGAAGCCCGCTTCGCCGCGATGGTCTTCTACGGCGCGATCGAGCAGCTGCTCACGGGCTGGATCTTCGGTCTGCTGCCGCAGGGCGAGGAGCACTTCGAGCGCGCCAAGGGGCTCGTCGTGCAGATCGTCTGCGACGGCCTCCAGGCGGGCTCGCCGGGCGCGGGGGCGGCGGGCTGAGGGCTCGCGTGTGTGAAAGCCGCGGCGGTGGGCAATAGACTCACGAACCCATGGAGAACGAGATGGTCAAGCGGTTGGTCTGGTCGGGGCTGCTCGCGGCGACGGGAGCCCTGGCGAGCATCGCCGCCAACCGGCTCGCGGGCGTGATCTGGCGGCAGCTGTTCGACGAGGAGCCGCCGGAGTGAGCCAGGCGCCCGGCGGGGGGCAGGAGCCGCAGAACATCGCCACCGCGATCGCGGACATCTCCGAGCGCGCGAGCGTGCTCATCCGCGAGGAGATCGAGCTGGCGAAGGCCGAGGTCACCGAGAAGGCCTCGCGCCTCGCGCGCGGCGCGGCCGTCGCCGCGGTCGGCGCGGTGTTCTTCCTGACCGCGCTCGTGATGTTCCTGTTCGGCTGCGCCTGGCTTCTGTACTTCTACCTGCCGGGCAACGACTTCGCGTACTTCTGGGGCTTCTTCGCGATGGCGGTGATCCTGCTCGTGCTCGGCGGCATCGCCGTGCTGATCGCGATGCGGGCGCTCAAACGCGCCACGCCGCCGACGCCGACGATGGCGATCGACGAGGCGCGAAAGATCCGCGAGGCCGTGAGCACGCCGCCGGCGCCTGCGCCTGCGCCTGTGGTCGCGGTCGACGCCTCCGGCGACGGGGCCGGCGTCTGATGGCGCAGCGCTCGCCTGCGGAGATCCGCAGCTCGATCGAGAGCAATCGCGCGGAGCTCGCCGTGTCGGTCGCCCGGCTGCGGGGAGAGGTGGAGCGCATCTCCGACTGGCGCGGCCAGCTCGAGCGCCACCGCCAGGAGATCACGATCGGAGCGGCGGCCGTCGGCATGCTGCTCGCGACGCGCATGTTGCGCCGGCGCCGGCGCAGGCGCCGCGGCGGCTGAGCGCTTCGGGCGCGGGGGCGCGTTGACTCTCGCGGCCGTGCCGCGCGAGCGCCGCTGCGCTCAGGCCAGCAGCGTGCGCGGGATCCCGCCGACGCCGATCAGCCCGGGGCCCGTGTAGGTCCCGATCACCGGCCCGACCTCTGAGACGAACGTGGGCTCGGAGTCGAAGATCTCGCGACAGCGCTCCGTCAGGCGCTGCGCCTGCTCGGGCGCCTGGATGTGCTGCACGACCCAGCCGTCGGAGCCCGCGTCGCGGAGCTCCTCGGCGTAGCGGACCATCCGCTCGAACGCCCGCCCCGCCGTGCGCACGCGCTCGACCGGGACGATCTCGTACTCGAGTGAGAGGATCGGCTTGATCCGCAGGGTGCCGCCGAGCCAGGCCTGGGCCTTGCCGACGCGACCGCCGCGGCGCAGGTACTCGAGCGTGTCGACGCAGAACCAGATGCGAAGCGCGCGGCGCGCCTCCTGCACGCGCGCGAGCACGGCGGCGCGGTCGCCGCCCGCGCGCGCCGCCGCGGAAGCCGCGAGCACGAGCAGGCCGAGGCCGCCGCACGCGGTTTCGCCGTCGATCACGGCCACGCGCTCGCCGAGGCCGCGCTCGGCCAGCAGCGCCTGTGCCTGGCGCGCGGCCTCGCTCGTGCCGGAGATGCCGCCGGCGAGGTGGATCGAGACGACGTCGTGGCCGCTCTCGAGCAGCGGCTCCCACATCGCGAGGAAGTCGCCGATCGAGGGCTGCGAGGTCGTCGGCAGGTCGTCCTCGCGGGCGAGCCGCTCGTAGAAGGCGTCGAAGCCGCCGAGCTCGAGCTCGCGCTGGGATTCGCCCTCCCAGCCCACGTACAGGCTGACCTGGTGGATGCCCTCCCGCTCCACGACGTGGGCGGGGAGGTAGTGCGTGCTGTCGGTGGCGACGGCGACCGGGCTCATGCGCGCCGGGACGCTACCGCACCGGGGCGCCGGGACCGGATCAGGCGAGCGCCTGCTCGAGCTCGCCCGCCTCGTACATCTCGGTGATGATGTCGCAGCCGCCGATCAGCTCGCCGGAGACGAACAGCTGGGGGATCGTCGGCCAGCTCGAGATCGCCGTGAGCTCCTGGCGGATGCGCGGGTCGGGGAGGATGTCGACGGCCGCGAACGGCACGTCGAGCGACTGCAGGATCCCGACGGTGCGGGCCGAGAAGCCGCACGCGGGGGCCTCGGGCGTTCCCTTCATGAACAGGATCACCTTGTGCTCGGCGATCGCCTCGGCGATCGCGTCGCGGATCGGGCTGGGCTCGGCCGCAGCCGGGCTCGCGGGCTCGGCGGCCGGTTGGCTCGGAAGCATCGGGATCGGCTCGAACTGGCTGGTGGACATCAGCGCTCCTGCGGTCAGTGGGTGGGTGTCGTGGCGGGCGCCTGCGTCTTCAGGGCGAGCGCGTGGATCGCGCCGCCCACCTCCCGGCCGAACACGTCGTAGACGAGGCGGTGCTGGGCGATTCGGGACATGCCCGCGAACGCCTCGGCCGTCACCGTCGCGCGGAAGTGGTCGCCGCCGCCGGTGTAGTCCTCGACGTCGGCGCGGGCGCCCGGGATGGCGGTCTCTATGCGCTCCTTGATCTCCTGTGCGCTCGGCACGATCACTAGCGTAGAGGATCGAAGACCGGTCCCCGCGCCCTAGCTATACTTTGGAAAGCATTGAAGCCCCACATAGGAGCCCAGCCATGATCACGATCACCGACAAGGGTGCCCAGAAGGTCCACGAGTTCCTCGACGCACAGCCCGGCAGCGTCGAGCTGGCCGGCCTGCGAGTGGGGGTGCGCGGCGGCGGCTGCTCGGGTTTCCAGTACCAGCTCGCCTTCGACGAGCAGCGCGCGAGCGACATCGTGTTCGAGAGCCACGGCCTGAAGCTGCTCGTGGACAGCGAGAGCCTGCAGTTCGTCCGCGGCTCGGAGATCGACTACGAGGAGAGCCTGCAGGGCGCGGGCTTCAAGGTCAACAACCCCAACGTGGTCGCCGCCTGCGGCTGCGGATCGTCCTTCCGCGTGGCCGAGGAGGAGCAGGTCTCGGCGGTCTAGCCGGGGCCCTCGCGCGCGGCGCGTGGCGCTCCTGCCCCAGAGCCTGCGCTCGCTGACGCCGGTCGGCGCCCGCGACGACATCCGGCTGCGCGCGCTCGCGCTCGGCCTCGGGCTGATCCCGCCGCGCTGCATGCACTCCGAGGCGGACTCGCGCGCGCTCGCGCGGGCCGCTCAGGGCGCCCGCTGCGCGGTCGAGATCGGCGTCTACGAGGGCGCCTCGGCGGTCGAGCTGGCGGCGCTGCTCGACGCGGGCGCCGAGCTGCACCTGATCGACCCCTTCGGCGCGAGGCCGGACGCGCTGCCCGGGGGGTGGGCGGGCAGCGAGTGGGCCACCCGCCGCACGGTCGCGCGGGCGCTGCACGCGCGGGGCCCCGCGGCGCCGCGGGTGCGCTGGCACATCGGGCTCTCGCACGAGGTCGCCCGCGGCTTCCCGGCGGCGCCGGACCTCGTCTTCATCGACGGCGACCACAGCGAGGCCGGGTGCGAGCGCGACTGGCTCGACTGGTCGCCGCTCGTGCGCCCCGGCGGGCGCGTCGTCTTCCACGACGCGCGCCTCGGGCGCCCGGACGGGCGTGGCCTCCCGGGGCCGACGGCGGTCGTCGAGCGGCACCTGCGCGGGAGCCGGGCGGAGGGCTGGGAGATCGTCGACGAGGACGACCGTGTCGTCACCGCGAGGCGCTCGGCTGCCGGCTGAGCGGGGCCGTCTGGCTGTACGGACAGCCAGGAAACTGGCTGCCGAGTTAATCACAAGGGCTTGACATGAGGGGTTGACGGAAGCCGAAATCGTGTGGTACTGTCGCCCGCGACATGAGGTCAAGCGTTGAGATGGGGAGGGATCGCCCTGGCCTCCGGATCGCCGGCACTTCGCGTGGAGGCGGTCAGCGGAGATGACCCATTGGCAACGCCGTTTCGGCTTGGCCTTGACGGAACAAATCTATTCTGCCAAGGTCGGGAGCACAGCACCGCCGGGCTGATAGTCCGGCACGACGGCTACCACATGGCTCTAGGGCCATCCCGTCCCGATAGGAAAGGGACTTCGGGGCTGTCAACTATCCAATGAGGGACAAAGGAGTACAGATGACACGGATCAGAATGGTGGGCCTGGCGCTCGTCGCGGCATTTGCTTTTGCCGCGCTCGCCGGTTCCGCTACGGCTGCCGGGCCGGTGTTCTACACCAAAGCGGCCATCGGGGAAGCAGGCAAAGCAGTTTCGTTCTCCGGCACGCTCGGCCCCGCCTTCCTGGAAGGCAAAGGCGGCACGAAGATCACCTGTAAAGCTGGAAAAGCCTCGGGTGAAGCTACGGGCGCAACGACGACCGAAAACAACGTCACCGAATTCACGGGTTGTGAAACGAGTGGCGTGCCCTGCGAAAACTCGGGCGCCGGCATCATCGACACGAAGGTGCTGAAGGGCACCCTCGGTAACGTCGTCGCTGGCAAAACGCCTGGTGTCAGGCTGTTCAGCCAGGCTGGCGGCCGTGGCGCCTCGCTCGCGGAATTCACGTGCGCGGGCGGCTCGATCGCGGTGAACGTGGTCGGCTCGGTCATCGGTTCAACGACCGGTGCTGCTGGTAAAACGCCTGCCGAAGGTAAATTCGGGGCCTCGATGGGCCTCGTCTTCGCCGAGAGCAAAGGCATCCAGAAATACACGAAATTCGTCGCGGGCGAAGGCGAAGCGGGCGAAGAACAGCTCGAATCGTCCGTCGGTGGCGCTGCATTCGAAAAGTCGGGTCAGTCGGTGTCGGCGAAACTCGTGTCGAACCCGAAATCGAACCTGAACACGACTCTGTAGTCAGGACGGTTCTCAGCTGAGGCTGAGCAGGCAGTAGGAACGGCGCGCGAAGTCCAACCGGGCTTCGCGCGTTGTTCGTTAATCAGTGGCGCTCGCGTGCGGCGCTGTATTGACGAGGAGGAGGAGGAGCACAGATGAGTCGAATCAGACTCGCGGGCCTGGCCCTAGTAGTGGTGTGCGCGTTCGCCGCGCTCGCCTCGACGGCCTCGGCCGCGCAGCCGGTCTTCTACACAAAAGCCGCGATCGGGGAAGTCGCCAAAGCGGTGTCCTTCACGGGCACGCTCGGACCGGCCTTCCTGGAAGGCAAAGGCGGCACGAAGATCACGTGCACGGCCGGCACGGCCACCGGCGAAGCAACGTCGGCGACGGAAGGCAAGAACGGCGTGACGACCTTCACGGGTTGTGAAACGAGTGGCGTGCCCTGCGAAAACGCGGGTGCCGGCACGATCAAGACGAAGACGCTGAAGGGCGAGCTCGGCAACGTCGTCGCAGGCAAAACGCCGGGGCTGCGGTTGTTCAACGAAGCCCTCGGCCGCGGCGCCTCGCTCGCGGAATTCACGTGCGCGGGCGGCTCGATCGCGGTCAACGTGATCGGCTCGGTGATCGGGTCGATCAGCGGCGCTGCCGGTAAAACGCCGGCCGAAGGCAAATTCGCGGCGAGCAACTCGCTGGTGTTCGCCGAGAGCAAAGGCATCCAGAAATACACGAAGTTCGTCGCGGGCGAAGGCGAAGCGGGCGAAGAACAGCTCGAATCGTCCGTCGGCGGCGCAGCGTTCGAAAAGTCGGGTCAGTCGGTCACCGCGAAACTGACCTCCGTGCCGAAAGAGAACCTCAACACCACGCTCTGATCGCGTAGGTGTTCGGGCAGGCAGCGCGTGGGGCCTCCGGGCCCCACGCGTCGTGCGGGGGTGCCGGCCGGCCGATCCGGCGCGTGCTCGGTGGCGCGATTGGCGGCCCCCGTTCACGCTTGACAGTCCTTTATGGACCGATACACTCGCCTTTAGGAGTGGAGTCAGAAAGAGGGATATGCAGGGCAGGGAAACGGGGACGATCGAGGGAGAGGACGCCGGCGAGACGCGCACCAGTGCGCGGCGCCACGGGGTCCAGTTCGGCCTGCGCCTGCCGCTCCTGAGCACGCCCGAGGATCGCGCATCGCGCCCGCGACGCACGGGACTCGCGCTGCTCGCCGCGGTCGTCGGCGGGCTGCTCTCGCTCGGCTGCTCGAGCGCGTTCGCCGCCGGCGAAACGGGTCACGTGCTGTCGAAGGTGTTCACGCCGACGGGCCCGTGCGCGCTGAGCGAACCGGGCACCATGGCGGTGTCCGACGCGACCCACGACGCGTTCGTCGTCGAGCGCTCGCGCAACGCGCTGCTGCGCTTCAACCCCGAAGGCCAGTGCATGGAACACCGCAAACCGGGAGTCGGGTCGACGGTCGAACCGGAAAACGAAGGGCTCGCGATCGACAACACCACGGGCGGCCCCTCGTCCGGCGACCTGTACTACGTCAACAGCGAAGAACACGCGATCCTGAAGTTCGCGGTCGAACCGACGGGCCTCAAACAGGTTGCGAAAATCAAGTTCTTCCACCTGAAGCAGACCGAAGAACAGAAACTCAACAAAGAACAACCCGAAGTCAAAGAATTCCCGGAAATCTACGGGATCGGGGTCGACTCCAACGGCCAGCTGTGGGTCTACACGGCCGAAGGCGTGATCGACCACTTCGGCAACGCCGAAAAGGTGAACGAATTCCTCGGTGAAACCCCGACGGAACTCCCATGCTCCCAGCGGCCCGGTTTTGCCGTGGCGCCCGACGGAAGCTTCTGGATCGGCCGCGAACGCGAAAGCCGCGGCGGGGAATGCGAAGAACCGGACGTGAGGGTGCACGTCGGGCCCACGGGCGAAGCCGTGAACGAAACCGCGGCCCAATCGCAGCTCGACAACGAAAACACGACCGGGATGGCGATCGACGATTCGAGCGGTCCCACCGCGGGCGACCTCTACTTCGACAACGCCACGAGCGTGTCGGCCTTCAAGGAAGACGGCACCTTCATCCAGCGCCTCGGCAACGAAGGCCCGGACCAGCTCAAGGAAGCGACCGGGATCGGGCTCGACGACACGAACAACAACCTGTTCGTCGCCGACGCCAACTTCCCCGAAGGCCGCATCGAGCTGTTCACGCCCACGGAACTCGAAGAACGAAAGCCGGAAGAACCCGCCGAAGGCAACAAATCCCCCGAACCCACCCCGCTCGCCGACAACCGCACGTGGGAGCAGGTGAGCCCGCAGAACAAGTTCGGCGCCCAGCTGAGCGCGATCTCGCTCGAACACGGAATCGTGCAGGCCTCCGAAGACGGCAGCGCGCTCACGTACTCCTCGAGCGGGCCGATCGTCCCCAACCCGCCCGCGAACCGCGCGCTCGAACCGCTGCAGAACGTCTCGCGCCGCGGCACGGAATCGTGGTCGACCGAACAGGTCACGCCCCCGCGCCCGGAGATACCGGAAGGCTACAACCCCGACGCGGGCGACGAGCTTCGCTTCTTCTCCTCGGACCTCGCCAAGGGCGTCGTCGAACCGCAGGAGGCCGGGCCGTTCCCGGGCTACCTCGGGCCGCACGAAAAGCCGGCGCTCTCGCCGGGTGAACCGGAAACGACCGTGTACCTGCGCGACCTCACGCGGCCCGACACCGAATGCGAACCCGTGCCCTCGAGCTGCTACACGCCGCTCGTCTCCTCGCTGAACGACACCTCGGGCGTCCCCTACGGCGCGCACGTCGAGTTCGCCTCGGCGACGCCGAACGCCGAATACTCGGTGCTGAGGTCGGACGTGCCGCTCACGAACGAAGCCAAATCGAGCGAAGAAGAAGGCATCTACGAGCACAGCCCGAGCGGCGCGCTGCAGCTCGTCAGCATCCTGCCGGAAGCCGAAGAACTCGAAAACAAGAAGAAGATCGAAGAAGGCAAAACCGAAAACCTGATCTCGCCGTCGCCGGCGGGCGTCGGGCGCTTCATCTCCGCCGACGTAGGCGTCAACGCGCGCAACGCGATCTCCGAAAACGGCAACCGGATCGTGTGGTCCACCGAACAGGGGCTCTACCTGCGCGACATGGCCAGGCACGAAAGCATCCGCCTCGATCTCGCGCGCGAAGGACTCGAACAGCCCGAAGAACCCGCGATCTTCCAGCTCGCGGACACCGAAGGCAACCACATCTTCTTCACCGACAAGCAACCGCTGCTGGCGCACGCGACGACGCGCCCCGGAAGCGAAGAACTCGAAGGCTACGGCGACCTCTACGAATGCGAAGTCGTCGAAACCGGCGGGAAGCTCGGATGCAACCTCCGAGACCTCACAGAACGCGTCGAGGCCGAAAACGGGCCCGCCGCCGTCCAGGGCGTGATCGGCGTCAGCAAGGAAGGCTCGACGATCTACTACGTCGCCGACGGAATCTTCACGGGCGGCGTGCACGCCGGCAACTGCGACGCGCGCGAAGGCGAATCGCTGCGGAAAGAGGAAGAAGCAGGCGAAATCCCGGTCCTGCGCTGCAACCTCTACGAGCAGCACTTCAACGGCAAAGAATGGCTGACGCCGACGTTCGTGGCGTCGCTGACGACGCACGACCTCAACGACTGGACGCTGACGACCGAACGCGGTGGCCTCGGCACGATGACCGCACGCGTCTCCGAAAGCGGCAAGTACCTCGCGTTCATGTCGGACGAGTCGCTGACGGGCTACAACAACGTCGACTCGAGCCCAGAAGCGAAAGGCGCGCGCGACGAGGAGGTGTTCCTGTGGAACTCGGGAACCGGGCGCATCGCCTGCCCCTCGTGCAACGCCAACACATCAGTGCAGCCGACCGGCGTGTTCGACAAGCAGAACTCGGGCGAAGGCAACGGGCTGTTCGTCGACCGGCCGCTCAACTGGCAGAACCGCTGGCTCGACGGGAGCATCCCCGGCTGGACGGGGGTCGAAGTCGGGCACGCGCTCTACCAGTCGCGCTACCTGAACGACGAAGGCCGCATGTTCTTCAACAGCGCCAGCGAGCTCGTGCCGGCCGACAAGAACCACAAGGAGGACGTCTACGAGTACGAGCCCTCCGGCGTCGGCACGTGCGCGAGCGCGACGGGCTGCGTCTCGCTGATGTCCGGCGGTCGCCCCGGCACCAAAGCCGAACCCGAAACCGAATCGTCCTTCCTCGACGCGAGCAAGTCCGGGAACGACGTGTTCTTCCTCTCGTCCTCGAAGCTGACGCCCACGGACACGGACACCGCGTTCGACGTCTACGACGCCCACGCGTGCTCGAGCAGCTCGCCGTGCCTGGCGCCGCCGCCGGAAAAAGCGGCAACCTGCACGGGTGAAGGCTGCCGTCCGGCGGTGACGACCCAGCCGGGAGGCCCGACCGCGCTCCCGACGGCGAGCCCGTCCGGCGGCAACACCGGCGGCGCGGTCCACGTGCTCCCCGCCAAAACAGGCAAACCCCCGGCGAGCAAACCGAAGCCCACCAAGGCGCAGCTGCTCGCGAAAGCGCTGAAGACCTGCCACAAATACAAGAGCAAGCACAAGCGCCACGCCTGTGAAGCGAGCGCCCAGAAGAAATACGGGAAGCACAAGACGAAGAAAGCCAAGAAGAGCGCGCGCAAGGCGGCCAGGCGATGACCCGCGCGCTCCGCAGATCGTGCGTGCCGGCTGCCCTCTGCGTGGTGGCGCTGCTCGTGAGCGCGGGCTCCGCGCTCGCCGCCGGGCCGACGGGCGCCTGGTGGCACCTCACGCAGACGAGCGTTCCGACGAACATCGCCCCCGGTGGCGAAGGCACGATCTCCGTGCTCGCCACGAACCTCGGCGACGCCGAAGTTCCTGTCGGCAGCACACCGATCAAGCTGACGCTGAAGCTGCCGCCGGGAGTCGAAGCGACGGGCAACACGCCGCCGAAATCGTGCGTGCTCTCCGGCAAAACACCGCCGCTGCCGGTGTGCGGCGTGCGCATCCCGAAGGAGCGCAACGAACCCCAGGAAGCCGAAAAAAACGTCCCTCCGGGCCCGATCGTCAAATGCAGCCTGATCGAAACGGAAGGCCGCAAGACGGGGGCGGAATGCATTCTCGAACGCAAGCGCGATCCGTATGAAGGCATGGAACTCGCGATCAACGTGAAGGTCAGCCCGACCGTCGCCGAAGGCACGGCATCGGAGGTGCCCGAAGCGACGATCGAATCGCCCGGCGCCCCGACAGAACACTCCGCGCGAGCGCTCGACATCAGCTCGAAAGAACCGACCTTCGGCGTCGAAAGCTACGAATTCCTGCCCGAAAACGAAAGCGGCGGGGCCCAGACGCAGGCCGGATCGCATCCGTTCCAGCTGACGACCGACATCCAGTTCAACCGGATCCTGTCGCAGTTCGCGAACGGCCTGATCGAACCGTCGTCGCCCGAACTCGTCAAGAACGTCCATGTCAACCTCCCGCCCGGGTTCATCGGCAACCCCAACGCGCGCAACGGCAAAGGCGAAAAGCTCACGCAGTGCACGTCGCTGGACTTCGCGACGCTGCAGCCAAACGACCAGGTGACGAGCTGCCCGCAGAGCGCAGCGATCGGCGTCGCCGTCGCGACGCTCAACGAACCCCACGCGGCACACGCGGTGACGCTCACCGTCCCGCTCTTCAACCTGGAACCCTCCGAAGGCGAGCCCGCGCGCTTCGGCTTCGTCGCGCTCGGCGTTCCGGTGACGATCGACGCGATCGACCGCGGCGGCGACTTCCATGTCGTGGCCGGCGTCAGCAACACCTCGCAGGACGCGGCGATCCTCGGCACGCAGGTGACGATCTGGGGCACCCCGGGCGACACGCGCCACGACAACTCGCGCGGCAACTACTGCCTCGCCGAAGGCCACGACGCGATCGAACCGGGGAGATTCGAACCGCACTGCGAACCGCTGAACGAAGCGCAGCCCGCGCCGTTCCTGACGATGCCCACGCAGTGCGAACACCCCCTCACCTCGAGCGTCGACCTGCAGTCCTGGCTCACGGGCGCACCGTTCCTCGAAGGATCCGGTGCGCCGAACACGCCGCTGCTGACCGGCTGCGAAAAGCTGCTGTTCACTCCCTCGCTGACGATCAAGCCCGAACAGCACGCGAGCAGCACGCCGACGGGCCTGGGCGTCGAACTCGCCGTGCCCCAGGCCGGCCTGACCGAAGTCGGCGGCCTCGCCGAGGCGAACCTGCGCGACACCAAGGTCGAATTCCCGCCGGGCGTCCAGCTCAGCGCGTCGGCGGCCGACGGCCTGCAGTCCTGCTCGCTGGCGCAGATCGGCTGGAAGGGCAAGAACCCGGTCACCGGAACCGAGGAATTCACGCCGGAAGTCGCCAAAGCGGAAATCGCCGAATCCGAAGAGACCGCGGAAGAACGCGAACACAAATGCCCGCAGGCGTCGAAAATCGGCACGGTCGAAATCACCACGCCGCTGCTCGAAAACCCGCTCGTCGGCAACATCTACATCGCCGCGCAGCACTTCAACCCCTTCGGATCTCTGTTCGGCGTCTACATCGTCGTCGACGACCCGCATACGGGCGTGATCGCCAAGCTCGCGGGCGAAGTCAAACTCGATGAAACGACGGGGCAGGTCACGTCCGTGTTCAACGACGCCCCGCAGCTGCCGTTCGAAAAACTCAAACTCAACCTGATCGGCGGGCCGCGCGCCTCGCTCGCGACGCCGCGCAAGTGCGGCTCCTACTCGAGCACGGTGGCGTTCACGCCGTGGTCGGGCACCCCGGCGGTCGGCGACCCCGATGCGAGTGCGCTCAACTTCGAAATCAACTCCGGCCCCGAAGGCGGCCCCTGCCCGGGCGCGACGCTGCCGTTCTCACCGCAGCTCGTGGCGGGCATGGAGAACCCCCAGGCCGGCGCGTTCTCGCCGTTCGACCTGACCCTGATCCGCCCCGGTGGCGAGCAGGAAGCGCAGAGCCTCACGGTCAACCTGCCGGGCGGGATCGCCGGCATCATCGCGAACGTCGAACAGTGCGCCGAAGCCCAGGCGAACGCCGGCACCTGCGGCCCGAACAGCCAGGTCGGCACGGCCACGGCGCTGGCGGGCCTCGGCTCCGATCCCTTCCAGGTGACGGGCGGAAAGGTCTATCTGACGGGTCCCTATGCCGGGGCGCCGTTCGGGCTGTCGGTCATGCTCCCCGCGGTCGCCGGCCCGTTCAACTTCGGCAACGTGGTGACGCGCTCGGCGATCTTCGTCAACAAGGAAACGGCGGCGATCACGATCGTCAGCCACCTCCCGACGAAACTCGAAACGGTCGCCGACCCGTACACCGGCGAACCCGATCACCCCGGCATCCCGGTGCAGCTGCGCCGCGTCGACGTGCACGTCACGCGACCCGAATTCCAGTTCAACCCGACGAACTGCTCGCCGCAGACGATCTCCGCCACGGTCGGGGGCGACGAAGGCGCGACGTCGACCCTCAACCAGGCCTTCCAGGCTCAGGGCTGCAGCAAACTGGCGTTCTCGCCGACGCTCGAAGCCGAAGTCGAACAGAACTGGACCAAAGTCGAAGGCACGGGCCTGAAGGTGACCGTGCGCGCGTTCCCGGGCCAGGCGAACATCGGCAAAACCAAGATCGTCTTCCCCGAACAGCTGCCCTCGCGCCTGACGACGATCCAGAAAGCGTGCCCCGAAGCCACGTTCAACGCCAACCCGGCGAGCTGCCCCGAAGGCTCGAACATCGGCACGGCGATCGCGCACACGCCCGTGCTCAAGCACCCGCTCGTCGGGCCCGCCTATCTCGTCTCGCACGGCAACGCCGCCTTCCCGGACGCAGAGTTCGTGCTCCAGGGCGAAAACGGTCTCGTCCTGGTGCTCGACGGCCAGACCGACATCAAAGGACCCAAAGGCGAAAAGTGCGCGCTGAGCAAGACGAGCTGCGTGACGAGCTCGACGTTCAACGCGGTGCCCGACGCGCCCGTGAGCACGTTCGAAGTGATCCTCCCGCGCGGGCCGCACTCGGCGTTCATCGGCTACGGCGAACTGTGCCACGCCAGCAAAGCCGTGACGGTCACCAAGACCGTCACCAAAACGATCACCAAGAAGGTCCGCGGCAAGCGCAAGAAGGTCAAGGTCAAGGCGAAGGTCAAAGTCACGCAGAACGTCTCCGAAGAACTGCATCTGCCGACGACGCTGACGGGCCAGAACGGCAACGTCATCGAAGAGAGCCTCCCGCTCAAGGTCTCGGGCTGCGGCGCGGTCAAGAGCTTCAAAAAGGCTGCCAAGCCCAAGAAGAAGACCAAGAAGAAGAAGAGCAAGAAGAAGAAGAAGCACTAGGGGGCTGTGCGCTCGGCCGGGGGCGTTTACGGCCGGCAGGTACGGGTAGATGAAGGGGGAGATCCAGCGCGCCGGCCGCCTTGGCCGCTGGAAATGTGCGCTGCCCGGGCCTCGAGGGATGGCCCTGTGCGTTCGGCGGCCAACCAAATGTCACGGGGAGAAGGAGAATGCGAATGACGGTCAGATGGATATCGGGAGCGTTCCTAGGCTTGGTCGCTGTGCTCGCGCTGGGGGCCGGCACCGCGTCGGCGACCGTGCCCGAAGCGGGCCACTGCACGCACGTCGCGGAAGGCTCGCACGGCGCCTACATCGGCGCGAACTGCATCGCGCGCTCGACGAACGGCAAAGGGCTCTACGAATGGGCTCCGGTGACCGAAGCCGAAAAAGTGAGCTTCAAAGGCGCCGGCGGCGAAACGAAGCTGTGGGTCGGCGGCCGCGTGCGCCTGAAATGCATCGTCGCGAATGTCTCCGGCGAATACACGAGCGCGAAAAAGGTCAAGGCGACCGTCGAACTCCAAGCTTGTTACAACCTCGAAGGCAAGCAGTGCACCGGCATCAGCACGCCGCAGTCGAAATCCGAGATCGAACTGCTGCCGCTCGAAGGCGAACTCGGGATGATCAAAAACCAGGAAGGCGCGCCGCGGACCGTCGGTCTCGATCTGAAACCGATGTCGCCCTCGACGGACCTGGCAATCTACGAATGCGGAAACCCGCTGGAAACGTACCGGCTCGAAGGGTCCGTGATCGCGAAAGTGAACCCGGTCTCGAAGATGACGTCGACGATGAACCTGCTGTTCTCCGCGCCGAAAGGGATCCAGATCCCAGAAGCGTTCGAAGGTCAGCCGACGGACACGCTGAGCGAGACGATCACGTCGGGCACGAGCTCGGAAACGCTGCCCGCCGCGCTGAACATCAAGGGGTACACCGGCAGCAACTCCAGCGAAACGGAGATCAAAGCCGTCGAAAAGTAGTCGCGTGAAGGTGCTGTGACTCGATGGGAGGGCGTCCCGGTTGGCGGGGCGCCCTCCGTCGTCTCGGGGTCGCGGGACGGCGGAGGTCCGTCGGTGGGTCGGCGACCTGCGACGTCGCCGGCGCGCGACAATCGTGCGGCGGGGCAGCCACCGCTCGCGCGATCTGCTGCGCCGCCCGCTAGGTCGGCTCGTTCGCCAGCGAGCGCCACAGGTAGCGGCAGGCGAGCGTGCGGTGCGGGCGCCACGGCTCCGCGATCCGCTCCATCGTCTCCGCGTCCGGCAGCCCGTCGAGGCCGTAGGCGAGCTCGATCGCGCGGCGGATGCCGAGGTCCCCGACCGGGAGCACGTCGGGGCGCTCGAGATGGAACATCAGGAACATGTGCGCGGTCCACACGCCGAGGCCCTTGACCGCCACGAGCTCGGCGGTGACCTCCTCGTCGGAGAGCTGGCTCATGCGCCCGAGCTCGAGCTCGCCGCCGAGCACGTGCTCCGCGAGCGAGCGCAGGTAGCTCACCTTCGCCCGCGAGAGGCCCGCCGCGGCGCGCAGCTCTTCCGGGTCGTCGGCGAGGATCTCCTGCGGGGTCGGCGTGCGCCCGCCGAAGCGCTCGGTCAGGCGCCCGTAGATCGCGCGCGCCGCGAGCACCGAGAGCTGCTGGCCGGTGATCGCGCGCACGAGCGCGCCGTAGTGGTCCTCGCGGTCCGGACGACCCTCCCGTGCCGAGCCGAGCGGTCCGACGGCGGCGATCAGCCCGGCGAGAACCGGGTCGGAGCGCTGCAGGTGGGCGAGGCCCCGCGGTCGGGCCAACGCGCCTAAAGCGCCCCGAGCGCGCTCTCGAGTGCAACCGCCTCGCCGTCGAGCGCGTTCAGCGCGCGCGGCAGCGACATCGCAAGGCAGGTGAAGCTCGGCGTGTCCCGCACGGTGTATCGCGAGGCCTCGGTCGTGCGCAGGCGCTGCACGAGGTCGAGGAACGTCCCGACGTCGTCCGTGTCGAACGCGACGACGAACTCCTGATCGTCGAGCCCGAACGAATAGGCGGTGTGGTTGTCGACGCCGGGGTATTCGCGCCCGACCTCGATGTGACCCTGCATGATCTTCCAGCGCTCATCCGCCGGCAGCCCGTACCACTCGCGCGACTTCACGAACGGGTACACGAACACGTACTGGCCTTTGAAGCCGCGCGCGACGAGGCGTTCGTCGGCCGAGTACTCCGAGCTCTTGCGCATGCCGAGATACGAGTAGGGGATCGCGCTCCAGTGCATCAGCCCGCTCTGCGCCAGCACGACGTGGAACTCGTGGATGCGCTGCAGGTTCTCCGCCTCGGCGAGCAGCATCAGCTCGCAGTCGCCGCGCGTGCCCACGAGCGAGAACGCCTGCAGCAGATGCCCGTCGGCGAAGTCCTCGCAGGCGGCGATGAACTCGCGCTTGTGCTGTTCACGCGTCTCGGCGTCGAGCCGCCGCCACCCCGCGTCGACCTTCAGGAAGGTGTACTTGACGAAGTGCCGAGCCGCGCTCACGGGCCGATTATCGCACCCGTGAGAACCGGGCCCGGGGCGGTTAGAGTATGCGCGTGCGGATCGCGCTGCTCTCGCCGTACTCCTGGACCTATCCGGGCGGCGTCACGCGCCACATCGAGGCGCTGTCGGAGGAGCTCGGCCGCGCGGGCCACGAGACCCGCATCCTGGCGCCGTTCGATCCCGACGACGCCGCTGCCGCGCGTATGCACCGCGGCGCGCGCCCCCAGCGCCGCACGGTGCCCGAGGGCTTCGTCTCGCTCGGGCGCAGCGTCGGCCTGCCCGCCAACGGCGCGGTCTCGAACATGGCCCTCACACCCCACGCGGTCGCGACGATGCGGCGCGAGCTGCGCAGCGGCGGCTATGACGTCGTCCACCTGCACGAGCCGGTCGTCCCCACCGTCTGCTGGGACGCGCTGATGAGCCTCGGCGAGGTGCCGCTCGTCGGCACCTTCCACACCTACTCCGAGAACCAGCTGACGAACGGGATCGCCGCCGTCGGCCTCGGGGGACGGCGGCGGATGAACCGCCTGCACGTGCGCATCGCGGTCTCCGAGGCCGCCGCCTGGACAGCGCGGCGCTTCTACGGCGGCCGCTACACGGTGATCCCCAACGGCGTCGACCTGCAGCCCCCGCGCCCCGAGCCGGGCGTCCGCGACGAGGACGAGCCGCTGCGCATCCTCTTCATCGGCCAGGCCGTCGAACGCAAGGGCCTACCGGTCCTGCTGCGCGCCTTCGAGGCGCTGCGCGAGCAGGTTCCGGCGACGCTCACGCTCGTCGGCGCCGGCGACTCGGAGGTCGCCCACATGCTGCTCGACGCGCACGGGGTCCGGGCGCTCGGCAAGGTCTCGGAGGAGCGCAAGCTCGCCGAGCTCGCGCGCGCGCAGGTCGTGTGCGCGCCCTCGCTGCACGGCGAGAGCTTCGGGATGGTCCTGACCGAGGCGTTCGCCTCCGGGGCGCCGGTCGTCGCCTCGGACATCCCCGGCTACCGCGACGTCGTGCGCGACGGGCGCGACGGGATGCTCGTCGCGCCGGGCGACGCGCTCGGCCTCGCACAGGCGCTGCGCACGCTCGCGCTCGACGCCGAGCTGCGCGCGCGGCTGGCGCGCGGGGCGCGCGAGCGCGCTGAGCGCTTCGCCTGGCCGAACGTCGCCGCCGAGGTGAGCGAGTGCTACGAGCGCGCGCGCGAGATCGGCGCGCCGGCCGGCGCCGTCGCACGCCAGGCGGTGCGCTTCGGCCTCTCCCCGGCCGACCTCGAGCCCCGCATCCCGGCCGAGCGCCTGCCGAGCATGCGCAGCGACGCCCCCGCGCTCGAGGCCGCGGCGCGGTGGCCGAAGGCGCTGCGCGGCGGCGCCCGCGCGCTCTCCTGGACCGGCGGCCTCGCGCTGCTCGCGCTCGCACTCGTGCACGTCGGGCTCGACCGCGTCGCCGCCAGCCTGTTCGCGTCCAAGCCGGGGCTCGTCGCCGCCGGCTTCGCGCTGATGTGCGCCGCGATGTTCGCGCGCGCGATCGCCTGGCACGCGATCCTCCGCGCCGCGCCGACGTGGCGCCCGGCCAAACGGCGGGACGCGATGCAGGGCACGTTCATCGGCGTGCTGATGTCCTCGACGTTGCCGGCGCGCCTGGGCGAGCCCTCGCGCGCGCTGATCGTCGCCAGGCGGATCGGGCACGCGCGCGAGTCGCTCCCGCTCGTCGCCGGCACGATGGTCTCCCAGACGCTGCTGAACCTGCTCGCGCTCGCGCTGCTCGGGATCGGCGTCTTCTCCAGCGTCGACCCGCTCGACGGCCACCACGGCGCGCTGATCGCGGCCGCGTTCGCACCGGTCGTGGGGATCGCGCTGCTCGTGCTCGCCCCGGCGCTCGTGCCATCGGCCTCGCTCTCGCGCGCCGCGCGCATGCGCGTCCTGCGCCGCGGCGTGGGGCGCACCGCCTCGCGCGTGCGCGACGGCCTGCGCTTCTTCTCGGCGCCGCGGCCGGCCGCGCAGGCCGCCGCCGTGCAGCTCGGCGCCTGGGCGCTGCAGCTGTCGAGCTGCTGGCTGCTGCTGATGGCCTTTGGCATGGATGGGCGCACGGGTCTCGGCGGCGCCGCCGCGGTGCTGTTCGCCGTCAACGCGACGGCCGTGATCCCCGCGACGCCGGGCAACGTCGGGCTGTTCCAGGCTGCGTGCGTCGCGGTGCTCGTCGGCTCCTACCACGTGAGCCTGCCCGCAGCGCTCGCCTACGCGATCGTCCTGCAGCTCGTCGAGCTCGCGACCGCCACGATCATGGGCCTGCCGGCGCTCGTCAACGAGGGCATGTCCTGGCGCGAGGTGCGCCTGCGCACGATCCACGCCGCGCCGGTGCGCCTGCCGCCGCTGCCCGGCGGCGCCGGGCAGCGGGCCCGCGCGTGAGCGACGCCTGGGTCTACATGCTCCGCTGCCGCGACGGCTCGCTCTACACGGGCTGGAGCAACGACCTCGAGCGCAGGCTCGCGCGCCACAGCGCCGGCCGTGCGAGTCGCTACACTGCCAGCCGCCGCCCGCTCGCGCTGGTGCTGGCGCTGCCGATGGCCGATCGCAGCGCGGCGATGCGCGAAGAGGCGCGGATCAAGGACCTCGACCGCGCAGCCAAGCTCGAGCTGATCGCCGCGAGCGCGCAGGTGCCGCGGGCGCTCGCGCCCGCGGCGTGAGCGGGGGGCTGGCCGGGTCGCGAGCCGAGTTGCGCCATGATGGGGGAATGGCGGGAAACCCCCAGGCGCGCAGTGTCAAGATCTCCGACGACGAGCGGGGGGGCTGGTCCTCGGACCGCCCCCGCCGCGAGGGCGCGCCCGTGCGGCCCGCCGACATCACGACGCACTGCAAGGTGCTGGCGCCGGCCGACCGCCTGCGCTACTCGCCCGGCAGCCTGCTGATCGTGACCGGCGCCTCCCGTGCCGAGCGCGACGCGTTCCTCGCTCGCCTGATCGAGGACCGCGGCTCGCTGCTCTCGCTCGAGCGCGTGCGCGCCCTGCTCGCCGGGCGCGTCTCCGACGAGGAGATCGACGAGCGCGCATCGCAGCTGCTCGCCGCGGCAGTCGCCAAGCGCCTCGAGGCGCGCGAGACGGTCGTGCTCGCGGTCGAAGGGCTGGGTCCCGCGGATCGCGAGCCCTACGTGCGGCTCGCCGCGTCGCTCAAGCGCCCGCGTCACCTGATCCTGCTCGAGACGAGTCGCGACCAGGTCAGCGATGAGGACCTCGGCCCGCTCAACGAGCTGCGCCGCGCGCTGGACGCCGGCGAGCTCGGCGCTGAGGGCTTCCAGACCGCGCTGAGGCTCGGCGGAGGCTCGGCGATAGAGGTCAAGCGAATCCTCTTCCGCCCGCCGCCACGCGAGGACTAGCAGCCCGCGGGCTTCAGCAAACGCCGGATACGGCCGATGCTGACCCGTGCGCTCCGATACTGCTGCACACCTGGACGAGATCTTCGGCACGCGTGAGCGACATGCCGATCTGGTTCCGCGCGGCCTGATCGACCCGCGCGTCGTCCGCCTCGAGCTGCTCCGCCTGCGCTCCTCCAGCGCGTCGTGGGCAGAGATGCAACGTCCGATCCGTATCCCGCCGGCGCTCGTGGCCGGGGAGCGCGGGTAGGAGGCCGGGCGATGGGCGCCGCCGTTGCCGCACGGCTCCCCGCCCTCCGTCCGCCCACGCGCGAGCGCGTGCGGGACAACGCCTGGTGGCTGTACCTCGGCGCCACGGCGCTGATGACGGCGGCCTACGTGGTAGCGCACGCCACCGGACCGGATTGGCTGAACAGCGGCCCCGTCTACAACCTCGTCTGCGGCTCGGCCGTGATCGCGATCGTGCTCGGCATCCGCCGGCACGCGCCGCGCCGCCGCCTGCCGTGGCACCTGCTGGCGATCGGACAGGTCCTGTTCCTCGCGAGCAACATCATCGCCTACAACTACGAGAACCTGTTCGGCTCGACGCTCCCGCAGCCGTCGCTCGCGGACCCGTTCCACCTCGCCTTCTACCCCTTCTTCATCGCGGGGCTCCTGCTGCTCGTGCGCCAGCGCAAGGGCGAACGCAACAACTCGGGACTGATCGATGCCCTGATCGTCACGGTCGCGCTCGCGACGCTGCTGTGGGTCTACCTGATCTCCCCCTACGTGGACGCGCACTCGCTCTCGACCCTGCGCCGCCTGACCTCGATCGGATACCCGGCGATGGACATCGTCGTGCTCGCGATCGTCGCGCGGGCCGTCGCCGGCAGCCTGCGCCGCGAGCCGGCGTTCGGGCTGCTCCTCGCCGGCGCCGGCGCGCTCCTGCTCACGGACACGGTCTACGGCGTGCGCCTGCTCGACGGCAACTACAGCATCCAGGGTGTCATGGCCTCGGGCTGGGCGGTGTTCTTCGTGCTGCTCGGCGCCGCGGCGCTGCACCCGTCGATGCGCCAGATCTGCGAGCCGGCCCCGCAGGGGGAGGTGCGCCTCACACGCGCGCGCATCCTGCTGATGGCCGGCGCGAGCTTCACGGCGCCGCTCGTGATCATCATCCGCGAATCGCTCGGCGAGCCACTCGACCTGTACGTGCTCCTGGGCGCCTCGATGGCGATGTTCGCGCTCGTGCTCGCGCGCATGGCCACGCTGATGAACCTGTATCAGCAGTTCACCGCGCGCGAGGCCGCGCTGCGCTCACAGGCGCGCCTGTCCTCTCTGATCCGCAACGCCTCCGACGTGATCTGCATCGTCGACCCCGCCGGCAGCCTTCAGTTCGCAAGCCCCTCGGTCCGACGCCTGCTCGGCGCGCCCCCCGAGAAGCTGCTCGGAACCGACCTGCTCGCGGTCGTGCACCCCGACGAAGTCGCACGCGTGCGCGCGTTCATCGGAACGGTGGCCGGCCACGAGGCCGGCGGGCGGCCCGCCAGCGCCGAGTTCCGCGTCCGCAACGACCAGCGGATGTGGCGCGATGTCGAGGCGCTCGGCACGAACCTGCTGGGCGACGCGCAGATCGAAGGGATCGTGCTGAACATCCGCGACGTCAGCGAGCGCAAGGCCTTCCAGGCCGAGCTCGAGCACCAGGCCTTCCACGACACCCTCACCGGGCTCCCCAACCGGGCGCTGTTCCGCAACCGCGTCGAGCACGCGCTCGCCAGCCAGCGGCGCAGCGGCGCTCCGGTGACGGTCCTGTTCCTCGACCTCGACGACTTCAAGCTCGTAAACGACAGCCTCGGCCACGCCGCCGGCGACGAGGTCCTGCGCGAGGTCGCGCGCCGCATCGATGACTCCATGCGACCCGTCGACACCGCTGCGCGCCTCGGCGGCGACGAGTTCGCGGTGATGATCCAGGACGTCGAGCACGAGCTGCGGGCCGTCGAGATCGCGCAGCGGCTGATGGCGGACCTCGCCGCCCCGGTCTCGCTGCCCGACCGCGCCGTGTCGGTGGTGGTCAGTATCGGGATCGCGCTGAGCGACCAGGGTGCCGCCTCGCCGCGCGACGCCGAGGAGCTGCTGCGCAACGCCGACGCCGCGATGTACATGGCCAAGGAGAGCGGCAAGGGCCAGTGCCGGATCTTCGAGCCGGCGATGCACGCCGCCGCACTCGCGCGCCTCGAGCTGAAGTCAGACCTCCAGCGCGCCCTTGGAGCCGGCGAGTTCACGCTCCGCTACCAGCCGATCATGGACCTCGCTCGCGGCGACATGGCGGGCGTCGAGGCGCTCGTGCGCTGGGAGCACCCGCTGCGCGGCACGATCGCACCGCTCGAGTTCGTGCCGCTGCTCGAGGACACCGGGCTGATCGTCGAGGTCGGGCGCCACGTCCTGCGCGAGGGCTGCAGATGGGCGGCCGAGATGCAGCGCGAGTGCCCGCGCGAGCCGCCGCTGTCGATGGCCGTCAACGTCTCGGTCGCCCAGCTCCAGCGGGCCGAGTTCATCGAGGAGGTGAGGGCCGCGGTCGCCGACTCGGGCATCGTCCCGAGCAGCCTCACGCTGGAGCTCACCGAGAGCGTGATGATGCAGGACATGGAGCTGAGCCTGCTGCGCCTGAACGCGCTGCGCGACGTCGGCGTCAAACTCGCGATCGACGACTTCGGCACCGGCTACTCGTCGCTCAACTACGTGCGCCAGTTCCCCGTGGACGTGTTGAAGATCGACCGCTCGTTCCTCGCCGACCAGAATCCCGAGGTCACCGAGCTGACGGCCGCGATCGTGCAGGTCGCGCGCATCTTCAACCTGAAGGCCGTCGCCGAGGGCATCGAGAGCGACGGCCAGCTCGAGCAGCTGCAGGGGATGGAGTGCGACTTCGGACAGGGCTTCCACTTCGCCGAGCCGCTCGCCGCGGACGCCGTGCTGGAGATGGCGCGCTCGCAGTCGGCCGCGCAGGCGGGCTCGCAGTCGCCCGCGCGGGTCGGCTCGCAGTCGCCGGCGCGCGCCTGATCGCAGTCGGCCGCGCGGGCTGATCGCAGTCGGCGGCGCGGACCGGCTTGCCGCTTCGACGGCGGCTTTCCGAGCGGCATCCGGCGCTGCCGGCCTGCCGGGCGGGCCCGTCAGTTCCGACGCCGGGTGGCTGCACGCTGCTAAGCTGGACTAAGCCATGCCCACCTACAACATGCACGAGGCGAAGACCCAGCTCTCGCGCCTCGCCGAGCGTGCGGCCGCGGGCGAGGAGATCGTGATCGCGCGGAATGGCACGCCGGTCGCCAAGCTGGTCGCGGCCGACCGCCGCAAGCAGCGGAGGCTCGGGCTGTGGAAGGGGCAGGTGCAGGTCGGCGACGACTTCGAGGACCCGCTCCCCGCCGACATCCAGGAAGCCCTCGAAGGAAGGCGCCCCTGAGGCTGCTCCTCGACAGCCACGTGCTGATATGGGCGGCCGAGGACAAGCTCTCCAGCCACGTCCGAACGCTGATCGAGCGCGAGGCAGACGCCGTCCTCGTGAGCGCGGCGACGATCTGGGAGATCGAGATCAAGCGCGCCCTCGGACGGCTCCATGCGCCGACGGGGCTCATCGAGATGGTCGATGAGTCTGGCTTCGAACGGTTGCTCGTCACCTTCCCGCACGCGCTCGCGGCCGGCAGGCTGCCACCGCATCACTCCGACCCGTTCGACCGGATGCTCGTGGCGCAGGCGAAGCTCGAGGGCCTCACGCTCGCGACCGCCGACGCCGCCCTCGAGCGCTACGGCGTCCCCGTCGCGCCCGTCGCTCGACCGACGGACTAGATGACCGGCCCGTTCCTAGCCCGCCATCGCGGGCTCGTCCTCGGATTCGACCGCGCCGTCATCGGGCGGATCGGTGTCGTCGAGCTCGCCGAACAGCGAGGGGTCGCGCGCGGAGCCGCGGATGATGTCGTCGGGTGAGCTCTCCGCCGGCAGACGTCCCTGGCGGGTGCCGAAGTAGATCGCCTGCGGGTGGTGGGCGACGAGCGCGAGCGTCGACTGCTCGGGCTCCGGCGCGAACCCGTCGGTGATGGTCATGCCGATCGTCCGCAGGTCGAGCAGCTCGTCGACCTTGAGGTGCTCGCTCTGCTCGGGCACCGCCGGGTAGCCCCACGAGTAGCGGCGGCCCTGGGTCTCGCCGATCCCGAGCATGCGCCTGGTCTCGTAGTGGAGCCACTCCGCCAGACCCTCGGCCGTCTGCACGCCGAGGCCGTGGACGAAGTACTGCTCGGAGAACTCGCCCTCGGCCTCGAGCCGCGCCATCAGCTCGGTCACCTGCGGGCCGACGGTGACCGCCTGCAGGGCGATCACGTCGAGCTCCGCCGGCGGCCCGCCGTCCTCGGCCGGCCTGAAGAAGTCGGCGAGGCAGATGCGCTCGCCCTTCGGCTGGCGGGGGCAGACGAAGCGGGTCAGCTCGGTCGTGCGGTCCTCGGGATCGAGCACGACGATGTCGTTGCCGAGCGCGTAGCAGGGGAAGAAGCCGAGCAGCGCGCGCGGGTGCAGGTAGGCGGCCTGCGCCGCCGCCGCGCCGGGCAGCCCGAGGGCTTCCCGCCACATGCGCTCGAGGCGCGGGCGGAAGTCCTCGCGCAGCAGCGCCTGCCACTCCTCGCCCTTGATCCCCTTGCCGCCCCAGTGGAGCTTGAAGAGCACGTGGGTGTCGAGGTGCCGGTAGAGCTCGTCGAGGTCGACGGGGATCTCCCGCGCGCCCCAGAACGGCGGCACCGGGACGGGCGCGTCGGTGCGCGCCGCCGAGCGCACGGAGGAGTCGCTGAAGTCGAGCTCCTCCTCGGGCGCCTCGCCCTTCTCGCGAAACGCGCGCGCCTGCGTGCGCAGCTTCTCGTACAGCGCACCGCCGGCCTCGGCATCGACCAGCTGGTCCATCACGGCGAGACCCTCGAAGGCGTCCTTGCAGTAGAAGACGCCGGGCTCGTAGATCTCCTCCGACTCCTTACCGCCGGGATAGAGGGCGCGGTAGCTGAACGCGCGGTTGATCGCCGCCCCGCCGATCAGCACCGGGAAGCCGAGCTTCTTGGAGTGCAGCTCCTGGATGCACGCGGGCATCTGCTTCGAGGTCGAGACGAGCAGCGCGGAGAGCCCGATCGCGGTCGCCTCGTGCTCCTGGGCCGCGTCGAGGATCGTCTGGATCGGGACCTGCTTGCCGAGGTCGACGACCGTGTACCCGTTGTTCGTGAGGATCGTGTTGACGAGCGACTTGCCGATGTCGTGCACGTCGCCGAAGACGGTCGCGAGCACGACCGTTCCCTTCGTGTAGCCCTCGATCTTGTCGAGGTATTTCTCGAGCTGGGCGACGGCGCGCTTCATCACCTCGGCCGACTGCAGCACGAACGGCAGGATCAGCTCGCCGGCGCCGAATTTGTCGCCGACCTCCTTCATCGCCGGCAGCAGCACCTCGTTGAGCGTCGGCACCGCCCCGATCTTCTCGACGCTGCGGTCGATCCAGTCCTCGACGCCCTCGCGCCGGCGCCGCAGGATGTGGAAATGCAGGGCCTCCTCGGGCTCCATGCCCTCGGTCGGGTCGCCCGCGGTCTCCTCCGCGGCGTCCTCGCCCTTGGACTCGAAGTGCGCGATGAAGCGCTCGAGCGCATCCTCGCGGCGGTTGAAGACGAGGTCGTCGGCGAGCTCGCGCTCCTCCGCGGAGATCTCCGCGTACGGGATGATGTGGTTCGGGTTGACC
The DNA here is from genome assembly GCA_036264095.1 of Solirubrobacteraceae bacterium. Lineage (GTDB taxonomy): Bacteria > Actinomycetota > Thermoleophilia > Solirubrobacterales > Solirubrobacteraceae > Palsa-744. Next base: position 31,285 of record DATARO010000062.1, read on the forward strand.
AGTGCTAGGTCGAGGCCGGCCTCGACGCAGTGGTGCAGGAAGACCGAGTTGAGCCGCGCGCGCGCGCCGGGGGAGACGCCGAAGGACACGTTCGAGACGCCGAGCGAGGTCTTGACCGACGGGATCTCGGCCTTGATCGCGCGGATCCCCTCGATCGTCTCGACCGCCGAGGGGCGCCACTCCTCATCCCCGGTGGTGAGCGTGAACGTCAGGCAGTCGAAGATCAGCACCTCGGGGTCGAGGCCGTGCTCCTCGCAGCAGAGGTCGCGGATCCGCTTGGCGATCTCGACGTTGCGCTCGCGCGTCTTCGCCATCCCCGTCTCGTCGATCGTCAGCGCGATCAGCGCGGCGCCGTGCGCGCGCACGACCGGCAGCACGCGGTCGAGCTTGTCGCGGCCGGCCTCGAGGTTGACGGAGTTGACGACCGCGCGGCCGGGGATCTGCTCGAGCGCGCGTTCGATGACCTCGGGCTCGGTCGAGTCGATCTGGATCGGCGCGGGCTGCGTCAGCGAGACCTTCTTGGCGACGATCCGCATCTGCTCGTCCTCGTCCTGGCGCTCGGTCAG
>DATARO010000040.1:0-5024 GCA_036264095.1 Solirubrobacteraceae bacterium
GCGAACAGCTCGAACGCGCGGCAGTCGAGGCCCGCGACGATCGGCATGTCCACGTCGCCGGGTCGCCCGCCGCCCCCCTCGGCGAACAGGACCACCGGCAGCCGGCGGCGCTCGGCGAGCTCGAACAGCCGGTCCTTCTTGAGGTGGTTGCGCATGCCCTGCGTGCCGGCGAGAACCATGTAGTCGTAGGACATCGCGACGCACGGGCGCCCTTCGATCGTGCCCACGCCGCCGACGAGGCCGTCCGCGGGAGTGCGCTCGATCAGCTCCTCGCGCGAGCGGCGCCGCTCCTGGGCGGCGATCAGTAGCGGGCCGTACTCGACGAAGCTGCCCTCGTCGAGCAGCTCGGCCAGGTTCTCGCGCGCCGTGCGACGGCCGCGCTCGCGCCGTTTCGCCACCGCATCGGGGCGCGCCGCATCGAGCCCGACAGCGTGGCGCCCGGCGACGGCGGCGAGGTCGGCGCGCTCATCCAGCGGGTGCTCGGCCGCCGTCGGGGGACCGGGCGCGCGCGCGTGGTCGCCGCCCGGGTGCAGGGTGAGCAGCAGCTGGCCCTCCTCGACTTCGTCGCCGATCCGCACGGCCAGGCGCCCGACCGTTCCGGCGGCCTCGGCGAGCACCTCGTGCTCCATCTTCATCGCCTCGAGCACGACGACCGGCGAGCCGGCGCCTACGGGCTCCGCGCTCGCGTGCGGGATCGCGACGACCACGCCCGCGAACGGAGCGGTCACGTCGAGCTCTGGCGGCGCGGCCACCGCAGGATCATCGCAGCGCGGGCCCGCCGCCCGCCGCCAGGCCGTAGCATCATCAGCGTGGCCGCACCAGCGAGCGATCTGCCTGCGGACGCGCGGCGGGACGCGCTGAAGGAGGTCTTCCAGCAGGCGCGCTCCTGCACGCTCTGCGCCGAGCTCGCCGCGACGCGGCGCAATGTCGTGTTCGGCGCGGGCAACGCGGATGCGGACCTGATGTTCGTCGGCGAGGCCCCGGGCGCGAGCGAGGACGAGCAGGGCCTCCCATTCGTCGGCCGCGCCGGAAAGCTGCTCGAGACTCTGCTGGAGGAGATCGGGCTGCAGCGCGCGGACGTGTTCATCGCGAACACCTTGAAGTGCCGTCCTCCCGGCAACCGCGACCCGCTGCCGCTCGAGATCGAGAACTGCAAGGGCTTCCTCCTGCGCCAGGTCGCGCTGATCCAGCCGACCGTCATCTGCACGCTGGGGAACTTCTCGACGAAGCTCCTGCGCGGCGACCCGACCGGGATCACCCGCCTGCACGGACAGCCCGAGGTGCTCGTGCTCGGCGAGCGCGCGGTGCGCCTGTATCCGATCTTCCACCCCGCGGCTGCTCTGTACACGCCGCGGATGCTCGCGACGCTGCGCGAGGACTTCGCGCGGCTGCCCGAGCTGCTCGCGCTCGGCGCGCCGCCGCAGCCCGAGCCGAGCGGGGACGCGCACGATCTCGAGATCGCGGCGCAGGCGGCCGCGCACGTCGCCGGCGAGGTCCCCGACGGTCCGGAGATCCCGGCGGAGGCGGCAGAGCAGGCCAGGAGCGAGGGCGCGGAGCCCGACCAGCTGGGTTTGTTCTAGACGCCCCTGGACGCAGGAAATCGCCGCAAAGAAGGGGATTTCGCGGCTGCAGCGAAAAATTGTCCCCAGGTTCTAAAGTCTTCGGCCCGAATGGCCGATGCAGAACCTGTCTCCATCCCTCCAGGAGTAACCGACCGGCCCGCGCCCCCATTCTCCCGCGGGCCGGTCTCTTTTAACGCCCAGGGCGGGGCCGGACGCGCGCGCCGGGGCCCTCGGGCCACGCTCTAGGCTCCAGGGATGCCCGCTCGCGGCGTCGATACTGCCGGCCCCGAGGAGACCGAAGCCGTCGGCGCGAGCATCGCGGCGGAGCTCCGCGACGGCGACGTCGTGCTCGTGTGCGGCGAGCTAGGCGCCGGGAAGACCACGCTGGTGCGCGGCGCGGCGCGGGCGCTCGGGGTCCGCGATCCGGTTACGAGCCCGACGTTCGCGATCGGGAACCGCTACCGCGCGGGCGACGCGACCGTCTCCCACCTCGACCTCTACCGCCTCGGCACCCTCGCGGGGGAGGAGCTGGACCTGCTCGCCGACTACCTCGGCCCGGGACGCATCGCGTTCGTCGAGTGGCCCGCGGAGGACGAGCCGGAGCTCGCCGGCGCGCGCGTGCGCGTGACGCTCACGCACGAGGGCGCCGACCGCCGGCGCGTGGAGCTCGAGTACCTCGACGATGCCCCCGGATGAGCCTGCTCGGATTCGACACCTCGACGGCCGCCACCGCGGCGGCGCTGCGCCTCGACGACGGCACCACGCGCGAAGCGCGCGATGACCCGCCGCCGGGCGCGCGTCCCGGTCACGCGACACGGCTGCTCGGCCTGACAGAGGGCCTGCTCGGCGACGCGGGCCTCGGCTGGGAGCAGCTGGACCGCATCGCCGTCGGCGTCGGGCCGGGCACCTTCACGGGCCTGCGCGTGGGGGTCGCGACGGCGCGCGGCCTCGCGCAGTCGCTCGGAGCCGAGCTCGTCGCCGTCGGGAGCCTGGCGGCGCTCGCGCTCCCGGCCGTCGCCGCGGGGCCCGTCCTCGCCCTGATCGACGCGCGCCGGGGCGAGCTGTTCGCCGCCGCATACGAACGCGCCGGTGACGATGGCCTCCTCGAGCTCACCGCGCCGCAGGCGCTCGCTCCCGCTGCTGTGGCGTCGCTCGCCGGCGGCGGTGGATCGTGGCTGGCGGTCGGCGACGGCGCGCTGCGCTACCGCGTTGAGCTGGAGGCGGCCGGTGCGGTGGTCCCGGCCGAGGACGATCCCCGTCACCGCGTGACGGCCGCGGCGATCTGTGCGCTCGGCCTGCGGGCGCGGACGGGGGATGCGGCGAGGATCGTCCCCGACTACCGTCGGCGCCCCGACGCCGAGCTAGCCTTGGAGCGCGCCGGCGCGGCACGCGGCGCGTGATCAAGCGAGCGAACCGTTGGCACACACGAGCATCCAGCCCCGACAGCCGGACCCACCCGCGGCCGAGATCCGAAGCCTGCGCTACCCGGACCTGCCCCAGGTCATCGCGATCGAGCGGCGCGTGTTCCCGACCCCGTGGTCGCTCGCGATGTTCGTGCTCGAGATGTCCAAGCAGACCGGCATCTGCCTCGCGGCGGTCTCGGGCGAGCGCCTCGCCGCCTACATGATCTGCTCGCGCTACGACACCGTCTGGCACGTGATGAACATCGCCGTCGACCTGCCCCACCAGCGGCGGGGGCTCGCCTCCGCACTGCTGGCGGAGCTGTACGCGCGCGTGGACGACCCGCAGGCGCGCTACACGCTCGAGGTGCGGCGCTCGAACGCCGTCGCGATCCACCTCTACGAGCGCGAAGGCTTCCGCGCGGCGGGTACGCGGCGCCGCTACTACCAGGACAACGGGGAGGACGCGCTCGTGATGTGGCGCACGCCGGCCACGCTCGAAGGCTCGCTCGCCGACGTGCCTGATCCCGGCCCGGCCTGAGCCGATGAAGGTCCTCGCACTGGAGACCAGCTGCGACGACACGTGCGCCGCCGTCGTCGGAGGAGACGGCGCGATCCTCAGCAATGTCATCTCCTCGCAGGAGGCGCACGACCGCTTCGGCGGGGTCGTGCCCGAGATCGCCTCGCGCCACCATCTCGAGCTCGTCAACGCCGTCGTCGACGCGGCGCTGGAGCGCTCCGGCTGCGCGCTCGAGGAGATCGACCTGGTCGCGGCGACCCAGGGCCCCGGGCTGGTCGGCGCGCTGCTCGTCGGCCTATCGACGGCGAAGTCGCTGGCCGCCGCACGGCGGCTGCCGTTCGCGGCCGTCGACCATCTCCAGGGCCACGTCGCGGCGAACTTCCTGCGCGACGACGGCCCGCCGTTCGAGCCGCCGTTCGTATGCCTGATCGCGAGCGGCGGCCACACGCTGCTCGCGCGCGTCGTCGACCACGAGCGCTACGAGGTGCTCGGGAGCACGCTCGACGACGCGGCCGGTGAGGCGTTCGACAAGGGGGCTCGGATGCTCGGCCTCGGCTATCCGGGCGGCGCGGCGCTCGAGCGCCTGGCGGCGGGGGGCGACCGCGACGCGTTCGTCTTCCCGGGCTCGCGCGAGGACCGCGCGCGCGGGCGCGGTCCCGCGCGGCAGCGGTTCATGGACGGCCTCGACTTCAGCTTCGCCGGTCTGAAGACGGCGCTCCTCTACAAGCTGCGCGAGCTCGGCGAAGAGCGCTCGGCCGAGCGAGCCGCCGACCTCGCGGCGTCATTCCAGGCGGCGATCGTCGACAGCCTCGTGGACCGCTGCCGGCGCGCGCTCGATCGCAGCGGGCTCGGCCGCCTGGCCGTCGGCGGCGGCGTGGCCGCAAACGGCGCCCTGCGCGCACGGCTCGCCGAGCTCGACGCGGAGGTGCACGTGCCGTCCCGCGCGCTGTGCACCGACAACGCGGCGATGATCGCCAGCGCCGCGCGCTACGCGCCGGCGATCGCGCATCCCGGCTACCTCGAGCTCGACGCGTACGCGACCGGCGAGCGCGCGCTGTGAGCGTCGTCACCGTCTACTCCCAGCCCGCGTGCCATCTGTGCGAGGAGGCGCTTGTCGTGCTGCGAGCGCTCGAGGCCGAGCTCGGGTTCGACCTGCGCGAGATCGACATCTCGCGCGATGATCGGCTCCAGCGAGCGTATTTCGAGCGCATACCGGTGGTGCTCGTGGATGGGGAGGAGCTGTGTGAATACGTGGTTCACGAGGCGGCGGTGCGCGAGCGTCTAGAGTCCCGCCAATGAGCTATGCGGACACCGGCGGGGGGCTTCAGGCCACCGACCGCAACGCGTCGGGAGGTGGCGGCGAGCGCCTTTCGCTCGGTGTGGCGGCGCGCCTGTCGCGCTATCTGCAGGTCCTCACCCAGGCCAAGAAGATGGGCAAGGAGACGATCTCCTCGCAGGAGCTCTCCGACTACACCCACGTCAACTCGACGCAGATCCGCCGCGACCTCTCGGGCTTCGGCAAGTTCGGCAAGCGGGGGGTGG
>DATARO010000043.1:0-63265 GCA_036264095.1 Solirubrobacteraceae bacterium
ACCCCTTGCGCGCGCGTGAGCTGCAGGCGCTCGACGGCATCGACCTGTGCCTGATCTACCTGATGCGAGACCCGCGCAGCGTCGTCGCCTCGTTCGACGACCGCGACGTCGCCCAGTACTCGAAGTCGGTGATCACGACGAACGTGTACCTGTGGCTGACGAACCTGATCGCCGTGTGCGTCTTCCTCCGGCACCCGCGCCGGCGGCGCCTGTTCGTCCGCTACGAGGACTTCATCGCCGACCCGGCGGAGGTCGTCGCGCGCATCCTCGAGCGGGGCGGCATCAGCGCACCCTCGCCCGACTTCGCCGCGCTGCGGACGGGCATCCCCTTCCAGGGCAACCGCGTCATCCGCAAGGGGGTCGTCGCCCTGCGCGGCGCGCCCGACCGCGGCCCGCGGCGGGCGCCGCTGACCTCGTTCCTCCAGCTGCCGTGGACGGTCGTGCTCGGACGCCTGCAGCCGCGTACCACGCGGTCGCGGGGAGGGCTCGGTGCGGGCGCTCAATAGGGTCGCCGGCGGCGTCTCGCGACGCCTGGGGCGCCCGGAGCTCCTGGCCGCGGTCGACCGCAACGCGCTCGTCGCCCAGCGCGAGGCCGTCGGGATGGCCGCCGTGCTCGCTGCGCTGCTGCGGGCGGACTCCACCTACGTCGACGTCGGCACGAACCGCGGCCAGGTGCTCGCCGAGGCGGCGCGCATCGCTCCGTCGGCGGCGCTGATCGCCTTCGAGCCGATCCCGAGCCTCGCCGCCGAGGTCGCGGCGCGTTTCCCGCGCGTCGACTGTCGCCGGAAGGCGCTCGGCGCCCGCCCCGAGACTGCCGAGTTCTGCCACTTCCGCAAGCTCGACGGCTGGAGCGGTCTGCGGCGCAGCCCCGAGGTCAGTGACGATGCCGGGGATCCCGAGTACATCACGGTCGAGGTCTCGACGCTCGACGCCGAGCTCGCGGGCGCGACCCCGGCGGTCATCAAGATCGATGTCGAGGGCAACGAGCTGGCTGTGCTGGAAGGCGGGCGCGGGCTGCTCGCCGGTGCGCGCCCGGCGGTGATCTTCGAGCATGTCTCCTCGGCCGCGGCGCTGTACGGCTACAGCTCGCAGGCGCTCTGGGACCTGCTCGACGGGCTGGGTTACACGACGTTCACGGTGACGGGTGAGGGCCCGGTCGCGCGCGAGGACTTCGCGCGCGATGCGGCCGTCGTCAACTGGCTCACCGTCGCGTAGGCGCCCTATTTGCCGGAGACGGCGGCGGCTTCACTGGCTTCTTCGTGTTCGAGCGCTTCGCGCGCGCGCTTTTCGGCACTCGTCGTCGGCTGCTTCGAGGTCCGTTTGTGCTTCGCCGCGTGCTTGGTGCGGGTGCGGGTGCGGCTGCGCCGCGCGCCCTTCTTCTTGGGGGAGCGGCGGTGCGCAGTCCGCGTCGGTGTGGTCGAGGTCGCCCCGCCGCCGCTCGCGCGCGCCGACGCTTCGGCCTTCGAGCGGGCTTCCTGGGCGCGTTCGAGCACTTCCTGGTGCCTGGCGGAGGCGGATTCCGATTCGGGCGGGGCGCTCGCAATGCTCCCGGCGGTCCCGGTCTGTCCTTCGGATTCGCCCCCCGCTGCCGCCCCGGCGCCTCCTCCGCTGCTGCCGCAGCCGCCGGCTGCGAGCGCGGTCGCGAGCGCGATTGCGATCAGCAGGCGCCGGCTCGTGAGGGCGACGTGGCTCACGCAGAGAGCCTAGCCCCGGACGCGCGCACCCGGCGGCGGTAGACCCCTATTCGGCTTTGGCGACCGGCTGTGCGGGTTTGCTCGCGGCGGGCTTCTTCGCCTTCGCTTCGGCTTCGCGTTTCTTCTTCGCTTCGGCTTCCCGCTTGGCCTTCGCTTCGGCTTCCCGCTTGGCCGCTTCGCGCTTGGCCTTTTGTTCGACTTCGTGTGCGGCCTTGGTCGATTGTTCTTCGCGCTTCTTCGCTTTGCGTTCGGCTTCGTGTTCGCGCCGCTTGGCGGTCGCTTCGGCCGATTCTTCGCGCTTTTTCGCTTCGACCTCCGAGAGGACTTCGCGGTCTTTGGCCAATTCGACCGCTTCTTCTCGCTTCTGCGCGGATTCTTCGGCGTGCTGGTTCGCTTCTTCGCTCGCTTCGGAGGCGGCCGAGCCGCCGCTGTTGCTGCTCGAGCCGCTCGATTCGCCGCAGCCGCTCAGCGGTCCGGCGAGGGCGAGCGCGCACGCGAGCGCCGCGAGCACTCGAGGCAGCGCGGCGACCCGGTTGCGCTTGCCGCCGGCAGACACGTGCCGGATTCTAGGTGCGCCCTCGCCGGAATCGGGCGCTCGCGCTCAGGGGCCCGCGAACGACACGCGCAGCAGCCGCGGGTAGTCGGTCGCGGCGATTTCGAAGACCGCCTGCGGGCCCTTGCGCGAGACCAGCCGGGCCGGCGTCGAACCGTCGCGCAGCGGGTCGTAGGCGCTGACCAGCGGCGGCGCTCCGCCTTCGGGGAGCCCGCCGAGCGTGATCCTGAACCGCTCGTCGGGCAGGTCGTAGCGCTGCAGGTCGGTCGCCGGCTGGCCAGGTTCATACGGCGGACCGGTCGCGTGGACGAAAGCACACGCGGTCGCGCGCGGCTCCGCAGCGCTGCGCCCTGATCTATGTTGGGCCGATGCGCGCCGCAGGGGCGGATACGGGCGCTCGCAAATGAGCGGCGAGGGGGGGCGGGGCGCGCCGCGCCTGCTCGTGCTGACGCCCGACTTGCCGCCGGCGCGCGGCGGGATCCAAGCGCTGATGGAGGGGCTGCTCGGCTCGATCTCGCGCTTCGAGGTGCGCGTCGTCGCGCTCGACTCCCCGGGCGCGCGCGAGTTCGACCGCGCGCAGGCGCTCGACGTGCACCGCGTCAGCGCGCCGCCGCGCCTGGGGGCCGGGCGCAATCTCGTGCTCGACGCGGCCTCGATCGCCCACGCCCTGCGCTGGCATCCCGACGTCACGCTCGCCTCGCACATCGTCGCGAGCCCAGCCGCGGCGGCGATCACGACGCTGCTGCACGCGCCGCACGCCACCTACTACCACGCCAACGAGATCGTCGGCAAACCGCGGCTCGCCGCGTGGGCGGCCCGCACCGATGCTGCGTCGATCGTCGTCAGCGGCTACACCGAAAGCCTGCTGGCTGCCGCCGGCGGCCCGGCGGGCCGCATGCATCGCATCCCTCCGGGCGTCACCCTGCCCGCGGACGTCCGGCGCACCAGCGCCGAGCGTCCGACGCTCGTGACGGTCTCGCGCCTCGCGGACGCCTACAAGGGCCACGACGTGCTGCTGCGCGCGCTGCCCGCGATCCGCGCCCGCGTGCCCGACGTCGAGTGGGTCGTGATCGGCGACGGGCCCTTGCGCCGCGAGCTCCAGCAGCGCGCGCAGCGCGAGGGGCTCGGGGGCGCGGTGCGCTTCCTCGGCGCGGTCGGGGACGCCGAGCGCGACGCGTGGCTGCTGCGCGCGGACGTGTTCGCGATGCCGAGCCGCCTGCCGGGCGGCGGCCTCGCCGGGGAGGGATTCGGGATCGTGTTCCTCGAGGCCGCCGCGCGCGGGCTCCCGGTCGTGGCCGGCAACGTCGGCGGCGCGGTCGACTCGGTCGCCGACGGTGAGACGGGCCTGCTGGTCGACCCCGCCGACCCCGGCGCCGTGGCGCAGGCGGTCTCCTCGCTGCTGCTCGACCCGGCGCTCGCGCGCAGGCTCGGCGAGGCGGGCGCCCGGCGCGCGGCGGCGTTCGCGTGGCCGCTGGTGGCCGCGCGCGTGGAGGAGCTGCTGCTCGGCCTGCTCGAGCCCGCAGGCGTGCGATGAACGTCCTCTACGTCAACCACACGGCGACCGTCAGCGGCGGCGAGCGCTCGCTGCTCGCCCTGCTCGGCGCCCTTCCCGGGGAGGTGCGGCCGCTGCTCGCGACGCCGCCGGGCGAGCTGATGGAGCGGGCGCGCGAGCTGGGGGTGCCGACGACCGAGATCCGCGGGACGGCGGGAAGCCTGCGGCTGCACCCGCGCCACACGCCGCAGGCGATCGCCGAGATGAGCTTCGCCGGCCTCCAGGTCGCGCGCGCCGCGCGCCGCCACCGTGCCGACGTGTTGCACGCCAACTCGATCCGTGCGGGGCTCGTGCTCGCCCTCGCGCGCCCGGCGCCCGGCGCGCGGATCGTGCACGTACGCGACGTGCTGCCCGCGGGCGCGGTCACGACCGCGACGCTCCGGGCGATCGCGGCAGGGACGACCGTCGTCGCGAACTCGCGCTACACCGCCGAGCGCCTGCGCACGGTCGCGCCGGGCGCCCGACTCGAGGTCGTGCACAACCCCGTCGACCTCGCCCGCTTCGACCCCGCGCGCCTGGATCGCGCGGCCGCGCGCGCCGCGCTCGGCGAGGCCGGCGCACGCGGGCTGCTGCTCGGCGTCGTCGCCCAGCTGACGCCGTGGAAGGGGCAGGACACCGCCGTACGCGCGCTGGCGATCCTGCGCGAACGGGGCCTCGACGCCCATCTCCTGCTGATCGGCGCGGCCAAGTTCGTCTCCGCGGCCACGCGCTTTGACAACGAGGCCTACGTCGAGGCGCTGCGTGAGGAGGTGGAGCGCGCGGGTCTCGGCGACCGCGTGTCCTGGCTGGGGCAGCGCGAGGACGTGCCCGAGCTGATGCGCGCGCTGGACATCCTGTTGCTGCCGTCGAGCGAGGAGCCGTTCGGGCGGGCGCTGATCGAGGCGATGGCGCTCGGCGTGCCGGTGCTCGCGACGCGCGTCGGGGGCCCGCCGGAGATCGTCACGGACGGCCGCGAGGGCTATCTCGTGCAGCCCGGGGATGCCGCTGCCTGGGCGGAGGCCGTGCTGCGCATCGCGGAGAGCCCCGACCGCGGCGCCGCGATGGGGGCCGCCGGCCGCGAGCGGGCGCGGTCCTTCGCCGCCGACCGCCACGCCGGCGCCCTGCTCGACCTGTACCGGCGCGCCGCCGCTTGAACGCTCGGCGCCCGCACCCTAAAGTTCACAGCTCGCCCGCAGGGGACGGGATAGCCTGCCCTACAGAGGCACGGATGCAACAGCAGACCTACCACCTACCGCACCTGAGAACTCTCGAGGCGGAGGCGGTCCACGTGATGCGTGAGGTCGCCGCCGAATTCGAGCGACCCGTGCTGCTCTTCAGCGGCGGCAAGGACTCGATCGTGCTCCTCCGCCTGGCCGAGAAGGCTTTTCGCCCCGCGCCGTTCCCGTTCCCGCTCATGCATGTCGACACCGGTCACAACTTCCCCGAGGCGATCGAGTTCCGCGACCGCCGCGTCGCCGAGCTCGGCGAGCGGCTGATCGTCGCCTCGGTCGAGGACTCGATCAGCGCCGGGCGGGTCGTGGAGGAGACCGGGCCGCGCGCCTCGCGCAACGCGCTGCAGACGGTGACGCTGCTCGACGCGATCGCCGAGCATCAGTTCGACGCGGCGTTCGGGGGCGCGCGCCGCGACGAGGAGCGTGCGCGGGCGAAGGAGCGCATGCTCTCCTTCCGCGACGAGTTCGGCCAATGGGAGCCCCAGCGCCAGCGGCCCGAGCTGTGGAGCCTCTACAACGGGCGCCTGCGCAAGGGCGAGCACGCCCGCGTGTTCCCGATCTCCAACTGGACCGAGCTCGACGTCTGGCAGTACATCGCCGAGGAGCAGCTCGAGGTGCCCTCGATCTACTTCGCCCACGACCGTGAGGTGTTCGCGCGCGACGGCATGCTCTACGCGGTCAGCCCGTTCATCGAGCTGATCGACGGCGAGACGCCGTTCCAGGCGCGCGTGCGCTACCGCACCGTCGGCGACATGAGCTGCACCGGCGCGGTCGAGTCGGACGCGGGCACGCTCGAGCAGGTGGTCGCCGAGATCGCCGCGACCGAGGTCACCGAGCGCGGGCAGACGCGGGCCGACGACCGCGTCACCGAGGCCGCGATGGAGGACCGAAAGCGGCAGGGGTACTTCTGATGGACGCCGGCGAGCGGGAGGCGGCTGAGGCGGGCGTGGGGCACAGCAACGGCAACGGCCACGTCCCGGCGCCCGGGCACGCGCCCGACTACGAGGGCGCGCACGAGATCTTCCGCCGCCTGAGCGAGCGCCCCAGCGACCTGCTGCGCTTCGCCACCGCCGGCTCCGTCGACGACGGCAAGAGCACGCTGATCGGGCGCCTGCTCTACGACTCCAAGCAGGTGCTGACGGATCAGCTCGCGCACGTCGAGCAGACCAGCGCGCGGATGGGGCACGACTTCCTCGACCTCTCGCTGCTGACCGACGGCCTGCGCGCCGAGCGCGAGCAGGGGATCACGATCGACGTCGCCTACCGCTACTTCGCCACCGCGCAGCGGCGCTTCATCATTGCCGACACCCCCGGCCACGAGCAGTACACGCGCAACATGGTCACCGGCGCCTCCACCGCCGACCTCGCGATCGTGCTCGTCGACGCGCGCAAGGGGGTCATCTCGAAGTCCAAGCGGCACGCGTTCATCAGCTCGATGCTCGGGATCCCGCACGTCGTCGTGTGCGTCAACAAGATGGACCTGGTCGACTTCGACGAGGGCGTGTTCGAATCGATCGTCGAGGAGTTCGACACGTTCGCGGCGCGCCTCGAGATGCCGGACGTGACGTTCATCCCGATCTCGGCGCTGCTCGGGGACAACGTCGTGGAGCGCTCGCAGACGATGTCGTGGTACCAGGGTCCGCCGCTGCTGTATCACCTCGAGCACGTCCACATCGCCTCGGACCGCAACCTGATCGACGTCCGCTTCCCGGTGCAGTACGTGATCCGGCCGAGGGGCGGGCGGGCGGATGACCCGGCGGCCGCCGACTACCGCGCCTACGCCGGCCAGGTCGCGGGCGGGGTGCTGCGCGAGGGCGACGACGTCGTCGTGCTCCCCGGCGGCCATCACACGCGCGTGGCGGGGATCGACACCTTCGAGGGCTCGGTGAAGGAGGCGTTCCCGCCGATGTCGGTCGCGCTGCGGCTCGCCGACGACATCGACGTGGGGCGAGGCTCGACGATCGTACGCCCGCAGAACCAGCCGACCGTGAGTGCCGGCTTCGAGTGCCTGATGTGCTGGATGTCCGAGCGCCCGTTGAGTCCCCGCCGGCGCTATCTGGTCAAGCACACGACCCGCACCGCGATGGTCGGCGGGGTCGACGTGCGCTACCGGATCGACGTCGAGAGCCTGCGTCGCGACGCGCACGTCACGACGCTGGAGATGAACGACCTCGCGCGCGTGCATCTGCAGCTCAGCACGCCGCTGGTGTTCGACTCCTACCGCCGCAACCGCGTGACGGGCAGCCTGATCGTGATCGACGAGGCGACGAACGAAACCGTCGCCGCCGGGGTGATCCTCGACACCGAGGTCGAGGAGGAGGCCGAGGAGCGGACCGAGCGCAGCCCGAACGTTCGCTGGCAGGGGACGCGGATGACGCGCGATCGTCGCTGGAGCGAGCTCGGGCACAACGGCGCGACGCTGTGGTTCACGGGTCTGCCGGGGGCCGGCAAGTCGACCGTCGCGGCAGCGGTCGAGGAGCGCCTGATCGAAGCCGGGCATCCAGCGTTCCTGCTGGACGGCGACAACCTGCGCCATGGTCTGAACGGCGACCTGGGCTTCGACGAGCGGGCACGCACCGAGAACGTGCGGCGCACCGCGCACGTCGCGCGGCTGCTGGCCGAGTCGGGCACGGTCGCGCTCGTCAGCCTCGTGAGCCCCTACGCCGCGGATCGCGAGGCGGCCGCCGCGCTGCACGGCACCGACGAGCTGCCGTTCCTGGAGATCTTCGTGGACGCCCCGCTCGAGCTGTGCGAGGAGCGCGACCCGAAGGGGCTCTACGCGCGTGCGCGCGCGGGCGAGCTCGAGGGCATGACCGGCGTGGGCGCGCCGTACGAGCCGCCCGACTCGCCCGACCTGGTGCTCGGCAGCCACAGCGAAACGGTCGAGGCAGAGGTCGAGCGCGTGCTGGAGCTGCTGCGCGCTCGCGGCATCCTCTGAGCGGCTCGGGGTCTTCGGCTTCGCCGCAGCGTGTTCAGCCGCTGTCGCCGCGGCTGAAGAGTCAGTGTTTTCCCGACGCTGCCGCGTGCAGCACGACCGTCGTGCTGCTCGCACCCGCAGCGAGCTTCCCGCGCGGCGGCTTCACGAACACGCGGTAGCGGCCGCCGTGGCGCACGGTCGCCACCACGCTGAACCGCGAGGAGCTCGCGTTGTTGCGCTTGGCGACGGTCGAGAACTGCGTGACCCAGCGCACCGTGGCTTCGCTCTTGCCGGGACGCACCGCTTTGAGCACCTGGAAGCTCACCTTCGCACCGTTGACCGCCGGGGCGATCGTGCCGTACAGGCGCACGATGCCGCGCGTCGCGCTCGAACGGACGTGCAGCGAGGCGCGCGGCACGACGGTGACCGTGATCGTCGGGCTGTAGACCGGCAGCAGGTCGAGCGTCGTCACGCGCAGCTCGGTGTCCGTCAGGAGATTGGCGACGCGGAACGAGAAAGCGCCGGCGGCATTCGTGAGCCCCGGGGCTCCGACCGTCGCAAACGGTTCGAGGTAGGGGAACGGGCTCGCCTGCAGCGCGATGCGGTGGGCCCCGGCGCCGAAGCCGCTGAGCGACCCCGTGAGGATCAGCGGCGTGCCGTACGTGTCCTGCACGGTCTTGCTGACGATGAAGCTCAGCTTCGCGCCGCGCGCTTTGAAGAAGTCGTCGTGCCCGAGGGCGACGCGTTTGTTCGCGTTGACCGCAACGACGCGGTAGTGGTAGGTGGCGCCCGCCTGGAGGCCCGTGATCGCCTGGCCGACCCGAATCCGCATTTTCGCCCCACCGGCGCTCACCGGCGCGCTGGTGTGACCGTACGAAGTCGTCAGGCCCCATTCGAAGTAGTAGGTCGTTTCGATGCCCTCGGGGTCGATCGTGGCGGTCAGGAGCGCGGAGCTCGTCAGGACGTGCGTAGCGGCGCCCGTCGCCGCCCGCGGCGGAAGTTCTTTGGCCGCGCCCGCGGAGGGCGCCAGCGCGCATGTCGCGGCCAGGGTGGCAGCTGCGAGCGTCGAGATTCGCGTCCTGCTCCTCATCTGGCTTGGCCTCCGTTGCTTTCGTTCGTCCCGCGTGGCTGCACGCACCCGCGCGCTGCGCCGCGGGCGCCTGCACATAGAACCCGCGAGCGGCCGGATCGTTGCGCAACGCCGCGGCTGCGCCGTTGACCGCGCGCCGATCGTACCGAAGGAAACATCGCCGGCCGCGCCGTTGCGGGACACGGCGATCCAAAACCTATAAAGCTGATATGATTGATGAACAATCCCGGTCCTCCCCAACCTGGAGATCCCGATGCTGACCATCCTCACCTCCATCCTCGCCCTCTGGGCGCTCGTGATCGTCCTCGTCCTCGCCCTCTGTGCCTCCGCGCGTCGGGGAGACGCGGACGGGCGCGCAAACCCCACCCGCCGGGCATGGGAGCCCTCCCTCCCGGACTGGGAGCCGGTCGCGTCCCTCCCGACCTCGCCGCATCCCGGCCGCGCGGGGGCGCCCCCACGCCGCGCAGCCATCTGGACGCGGCACGCCGAGACGCCCGCGCACGTCGCGCGGGCCGGCGGGGCGGTCGGCTGACCGGGAAGCGCTTTCACAGGATCGTCACGACATAGCCGCGCGGCTACGTCGACCATAGGCACGGCGCAGTTTGCCCGCGCACCGCGCGAGCGCATAGCCCGTCCCGCATCGTGTCAACCGAGCCGATCGTCACCACCGCAGCGCCCCTGCCCGCCGCGGCCCGCTGCCCGGCATGCGGCGCCGCGCTCGGCACCGGCCAGCGCTACTGCCTGGAGTGCGGCGAGCGCGTCGTGCCGACGAGCAGCGTGCTCGCCGGCGGCCCCGCCGCGGCGGGGCCCGCGACCCCGCCGGCTCCCCCCGGCCTCGTCCCCGAGCGCGGGCCCGCCCAGAACACGACGCTGATCGCGCTCGCCGGCGTCGGCGTGCTGCTGCTCGCGATGGGGGTCGGTGTCCTGATCGGCCGCGCGAGCGCGGGCAAGCAGAGCGCACCGCCCGCGCAGACGATCAGCCTCGCCCCGGGCACCGGCACGAGCACGACCCCGGCCTCCGAAGCCACCTTCACCAGCGACTGGCCGTCGGGCACCTCCGGTTTCACGGTCCAGTTGCAGACGCTCCCCGCCGGCAGCACGGTCAGCGCGATCGACGCCGCCAAGTCGGCCGCCACGGCCAAGGGCGCGAGCGGCGTCGGGGCGCTGAAGACCGAAGAATTCTTGAGTCTCTCGGGCAGCGGCTACCTCGTCTACTCGGGCGTCTATCACTCGCGCGCCGCGGCGCAGAAAGCGCTGGCGGGCCTCAAGGGCAAGTTCCCCGGCGCCTCCGTGCGGGAAGTCTCGAACAAAGCCGCCTCGTCGGGCTCGTCCGGGGCCGGGGCCGGGGCCGGGGCCGCGAAAGGCGGGGCCGGCTCGAACATCAACCACCCCGCGCCTCCGTCCGTGCTCGAAGGTCTCAAATCGACGCACGGCAAAAGCTACGTCGAACGCTCGAAGAACCTCCCCGACGTCGTCGAAACGGGCTGAGCATGGGCGTCCTGCGCGACACCGGCCGAGACGGCGATGGCCTGACGGCGGAACTGGGCGCCCCCGCCGCCCCGCGTCCGATCGCCGCTCCAGCGTCGCCGGCCGCGGCGCCTGAACGGGATCGCTCCGAGCTGCGCCGCCGCCGCGACTCGCTCGCCGAGCAGGTCACCGAGCTCCACTGGGACCTCGGCGGGCTCGCCTACGAGATGGCGATCCGCGACCATTTCCGCCTCGACGTGCTGATGCGCCGCGCGGCGATCCTGCAGGAGCGCGACGCCGAGCTCGCCGAGATCGAGCGGCTGCTGAAGCTCGAGGAGGAGGGTGCCGCCGGCGCCTGCCCCGTGTGCGGCGCCCCGCACAGCCGCGGCGCGCTCTACTGCTGGCAGTGCGGCGCCGGGCTGATGGAGCGCCGCATGGCCGCCGGCACATCCGAGCAGCCCACCGACGTGATCGAGGCGCTGCTCCCCCGCGGCGCCGATCCAGGCCCGGCCGACCCCTTCGCATAGCAATGCCTCGTCCCTGGCCCGAGCGGCGCTGTGCCGAGTGCGGCTCGCGGCTCGCCGCGGATCAGCGCTACTGCCTCACCTGCGGCGCCCGCGCGGGCGAGCGCGCCGCCGCCGTGCGCCGGCTGATGGCCGCCGCCCGCGACTCCTGGCGGACGGCGCCGCCGGCGCTCGCGCCCACCCCGCGGAGCCCGGCGGCCCCGTCGCGCTGGTCACGGCGGATCCCCGGCCTGCCCTCGCCGGCGATCTCCGGCGCGCTCGTCGCCGCCTTTCTCGGCTTCGGCGTCCTGCTCGGCGCCGCCGCTGCGAGTCCTCCCGCCCATCGCAACACACCCGCGCGCCTGAGCGTCGTGCTTCCACCGGCAGCGGCTGCGGCGGCCACATCGCCGGGCGGCTCCTCGGCCGAAGCGAGCGGCTCCGGCGCCGAAGCCCCCGCCGCGGAAGCCGAAGCGACCCCGGCCCCGAGCGCCTCGACGGGCAAAGCCGCGAGCGGCAAAGCCACGACGGGCTCGTCCGGCGCGTCGCCGGGCGCGGGCGAATCCGCGGGCGAAGGCGAAGGCGGCGGCTCGGGTGCGGCCGGCTCGGCGCCCGCGAAAAAGCTCCCGCCGATCAAGCACGTGTTCGTGATCATGCTCTCGGACGAGCCCTACGCGCAGGCCTTCGGACCGCTGTCGTCCTCGCAATACCTCTCCTCGACACTGCTCCATCAGGGCGAGCTCCTGACCCGCTATGACGCCGTCGCGCACGAGGAGCTGGCCAACGGCATCGCGCTGCTGAGCGGCCAGGGCCCGACGCCGGAAACGGCCGCCAACTGCCCCACGTATTCCCCGGTTGCGCCCGCCGGCGCAGGCGCTGAGGGCCAGGTCATCGGCAACGGCTGCATCTACCCCGCCTCGACGCGGACGCTGATGGGTGAGCTGACGTCCAAGCGCCTGCGCTGGCGCGCCTACGTCGAAGGCACCGGCGAACCCGGCGCCACGCCCGCCTGCTCGCACCCGGCTCCCGGCGCGAGCGACCCCACCGCGAACCAGGCGGCCTCCACAGGCCCGTACGCGACGTTCCGCAACCCGCTCGTGTACTTCGCGGGCATCACGGCCGCGCCGGCATGCGCCCAGCTCGACGCCGGCATCGGCGCGCTGCGCAGCGATCTCGCGAAGCCGGCGAGCACCCCGAGCTTCTCCTACGTCGTCCCCGACCGCTGCCACGACGGCAACCCGACCCCCTGCACGCCGGGGGCTCCGGCGGGTATGACGGCGGCGACGTCGTTCCTGTCCCGCGTGGTGCCGGAGATCACGTCATCGACCGCCTTCAAACAGTCGGGGCTGCTCGTGATCACGAGCGACGAGGCGCCCTCGAGCGGGGAATACGGCGACTCCAGCGGCTGCTGCGGCCAGCCGCGCTACCCGAACCTCCCCCCGCCCACCGGCGCGGTCGCGGCGACGCCGCGCGGCGGAGGAGCGGTCGGCGCGCTCCTGCTCTCGCCCTACGTCAAAGGCGGGACCACGTCCTCCGAACAGCTCAACCACTTCTCCCTTCTGCGCACCGTCGAGAGCCTGTTCGGGCTGGCTCCGATCGGCTACGCCGCGGCGACCGGTGTGTCGCCGTTCCCGGCGGCCCTGTTCACGGCGGGCCGCTCGGGCTGACGCGGCTCCCGCCGGCACTCGTCACGGTCGGCTGCTCGGGCTGACGCGGCGCCCGCCGCGCCCGCTCAGACGCCCGCGAGCTCGCGGTAGGTGACGGCGGTCCGGCGCTGGCCGCTGCGCGAGAGCACCCACTCGAGCGCCAGCATGTGACGGCTGTTCGCGAGGTCCGCGGGGTGCAGGTCCACGCGCAGCGAGCTCGTCGGCAGCAGCGCCCCGGCGCGTACGAGCGGCGGCGACACAGCGCGCCCGAGCAGGCCGGCGCCAGCGAGGCTGAACGCCGGTGCCAGCGGCGCCGAGCGCAGGCCGGAGCCCAGCCCGTCGACGCGGTGCACGTGCAGCAGGTCGGCCCACCAGCGGAAGCGCCGCGCGAGCGCCGCGCGCAGGGAGGCGGTGTAGGCGTATGCCGGGGCCACGAACCCGTCGGGCTCGATCCCTGCGAGCTTCAGCACCCGCCAGCCCGCGTTGACGGCCCGCCGCGTCTCGTCGCCGTCGAGCCGGCTGAACTCGCCGGTGCGGCGGGCGGGCAGGCGCGGTCCGCGCTGGAGAGGATCGTGCTGGAAGCCGTGCTGCGCGATCGAGTCGCCCGTCCGCGCCCTTTCGGCGAGCCAGTCGACCATCGCAGGCGACCGCTCGCCGATCGGATGCAGGTCACGCGCGGGGATCACCAGCAGCGTCACGCGGTCCACGCCGTGGTCATCGAGCCAGTCGCGGATCAGCGCGCAGCGCTCGAATGTGGCGGGCTCGATGCCGTGGACCGCCACCGCGATCGTCCGCCGCGCCGTGGGACCGTGCGGCCGGCGCCGCGCGCGGACGGGGTCAAGCCGCACGGTCGCCGACCCCGCCGAACGCGCTCACGCCGAGCGCGCGGTCGTAGCCCTCTGCCAGGCGCCGCATCGCTGCCTCCCAGGTCCGCGACCGCGCTGCGGCGAGGCCCGCGCGCGTGAGCTTGCGGCGCAGCAGGGGGGAGGAGGCCAGCTCCAGCATCGCCGCCGCGAGCACGTCCGCCTCGGGCTCGCACAGGAGCCCGCTGGTGCGGTCCTCGATCAGCCCGGCCGGCCCACCGCGCGCGACGGCGATCACGGGCAGCCCGCTCGCCTGGGCCTCGAGGATCACCTGCCCGAACGTGTCCGTCGCGCTCGCGAACAGGAACATGTCGGCGCTCGCGTACGCGCGGGCTAGCTCGGCGCCCTCGAGCCACCCGAGGAACGTCGCTGCGTCTCCGAGCCGCTCGCGCACGAGGCCCTCCTCGGGACCGCCGCCCGCCAGCGCCAGGTGCAGCCGCGGGTCGCGCTCGCGCGCCGCGGCGAAGGCCTCGGCGAGCAGCTCCGCGCCCTTCTCGTGGGTGATCCGCCCGGCGTACAGGACCGTCAGCTCGCCCGGCAGCAGACCCGGCTCGCGCAGGCCCGGGTTCAGGCGGCCGGTGTCGACGCCCCGGTCCCAGCGCTGCACGCGCTCCCCTGCGACGCCGATCGCGCGCAGCGCGTCGTCGGCGGAGGGGCTGGGGGAGAGCACGACGTCGCATGATCCGTACAACGCGCCGACGGCCCCGGCCATCGCCTGGGCGAGGAGCTGGGTGCCCGAGCGGAGGCCCGCGTAGGCCGTGAGCTCGGTGTGATAGCTGCCGATCAGGGGCAGCGACATCACCCGCGAGAGCAGCGCGGCGATCCCGCCCGCGGGGCCCGGCGAGCAGACGTGGATCGCCTCGTAGCGCCCCTCGGCGACCGCCTGCACCGCCGCGGGAAGGCTCGGGACGCCGATCTGGAGCCCGGGATAGAACGGGACCTCGACGTCGATGACCGCCGGCAGGCGCCGGTCGACGTCGGGGTCGGTGCCGATCACCTCGATCTCGTATCCGGGCACGCCCCGGCTGCGGATCTCCTCGATCGCGCGCGTGACGCCGTGGGTGGAGCCGATCCCGTCCGCGACGATCGCGATGCGCGGGCGCTCACGAGCCTCCCGCGGCCGGCGCGCGCGGCTCTCGCCCGACGCGCCCGTCGCGGGCGCGCGAGCGGGGCTCTTTTCCCACGAGAGCGAGTCGGGGATCGCGGCGAGCTTCGCGTGCTCGCCGGCCAGGAACACGCCGGCGGGCGCGTAGGGGATCGCCGCCGTGCACGCGTCGAACAGGCCCGCCGCTGCGGCCGCGAGCTCGCCCTTGCCCTCGATCGCCCCGACGGCCATGTCGACCGCGCTGCGCAGGCGGCGCTCGTGCAGGCGGCAGGCGCGGCGATAGAGGTCGGCGTGCTCGAAGCCGTCGGCCTGCATGTGCTCGATCAGGCCGCGGGCGTCGAGGTGGTCGAGCTCGACCGCCGCCAGCCACGCGCGCAGCAGGCAGCGGGCGTCGTCGGGCTCGAGCTCGGTCGCACCCGAGCCGTGGCGGACGTCCGCCTCCCGCATCAGCTGGCGGACCATCGCGAGCACGCGAGCCGGGTCCGGACGGGTCGCGGAGCCGCGAACGCCGCCGCTGTCGTGGTCGAGGCCACCGAGCGAGCGCGCGGCGAGCGCGATCGCCGCGTGCGCCCACTTCGCGGCGCTGCCCTGCTCGCCGCGCGCCGTGACGCGGCCGGCGCGGACGTGTGCCAGGTACTCGCGCGGCATCGCGGCCGGGGGCGCCTCGGTGTACGTGCGACCGATGTCCACGCCCGCGTGGTCGTCGGAGCCGCCGATCCCGATCCCGTCGCGGGTGGCGACATAGGTCGCTGCGGGCCGGTTGAGCTCGCGGGAGCGGGCGCCGTTGCGCACCTCCCACACCGGGAACAGCTCGGCCAGGCGGCGGCGGTGGCGCGCCGTCAGCGGCGCGGCGACGGTGTAGTAGGGGTGCGCCAGCGCGCATGTGATCTCGCGGTCGAACATGTACGCGGCGCAAAGCTCGACGTCGCCCCGGTGGGCCTGGAGCCAGTCGTGGTCGTCGGGGTCGAGGCCGAGGCACAGCACGTGCACGGCCTGGGGCTCGCCCCGGAAGCTCGCGGTGAGCTCCTCGGAGATGAACACGTCCGCGCGGTCCGCGATCTGCTCGACGCCGGCGATCGTGTCGTGGTCGGTGATCGTCACGAAGTCCATGCCGCGCCGCTTGGCGAGGGCGTAGACCTCCTCGGGCGGCGTCGCGCACTCCGGCAGGCCGACGGCGCGCTGGACGCCCAGGCGCGAGTACTGCGAGGCGGTCGAGTGGCAGTGCAGGTCGGCGCGAGTCGTCGCGCTCGGGGGGGCGTCTTCGTCGCGCCCTGATGTTGTGCTCGTTGCATTCATGCCATAAAGAGTTCCCTGCAAAGAGCGGGTTTCTGTGACCAAGCGGGAACGATCCTGTTACAGGGCGGTGAAGTGCGGCGCTTCGCATCCCTGGGCGCGGCCACGCGGGTCCGGCGGGAGCACGCCCTAAGCTTCCCCGCGTCGTGCATCACCCGATCTCCTACTTCCAGGGCGTGATCCTCGGGCTCACCCAGGGCATCGCCGAGCCGTTCCCGATCTCGAGCCTCGGCCACGGGGTCGTGCTGCCGCGGCTGGCGGGCTGGCACATCCACCAGAACGACAAGTTCTTCCTCACGTTCCTGATCGCGACGCACCTGGCGACGGCGATCGTGCTGCTGCTGTTCTTCATCAAGGACTGGATCAGGATCGTGCAGGGCCTCTGGCGCTCCCTGCGGATGCGCGAGATCCGCGCGGACGACAAGTATGCCCGCCTCGGCTGGCTGCTCGTGGCGGGCACGATCCCCGTGGGGGTCATCGGCCTCGTGCTCCAGGAACCGATCCGCAAACTGTTCGCCTCGCCACAGTTGGCGGCGGCGTTCCTGATCGTCAACGGCTGTGCGCTGCTCGTGTTCGAGCGCCTGCGCCGCCGCCCGCCGCGCCCCGGCGACCACCTCGGAGACGCCGACGAGCGCCTGTCCAAACTGTCGTGGCGGCAGGCGATCTCGGTCGGCACCTCGCAGGCCTTCGCGCTCGTCCCGGGCATCTCGCGCTCGGGCTTCACGATGGGCGGCGGGCTGATCGCGGGGCTCTCGAACGAGGATGCGGCGCGCTTCGGCTTCCTGCTCGCGACGCCCGTGATCTTCGCGGCCGCGGCGCTGAAGCTGCCCGAACTGTTCACCCACGAAGCGACCGTCGAGGGCATCCGCGGCCCCGCGCTCGTCGCCGGGCTGTGCGCCGCCGCGACGACCTTCTTCGCCGTCCGGTTCCTGCTGCGCTGGTTCGAGACGAACCGCCTGACCCCGTTCGGGGTCTACTGCATCGGGCTGGGCGCGGTGTGCACGCTCGTGTTCGCGCTCGGCGGCTAGGCAGCGGCCGGGCGTCAGCTGGCGCCGGGGGCGGCGCCGGCCGAGCCGGCCTTCGGGCCGGTCTGGAACCACGCGAACGCGAAGCAGGCGAGCGCGACGACGAGCGCCGCGATCCCGTGCTTGGTGTGGTGATGGTTGGCTTCCGCGCTGCCGGCTGAGGCATGGCCGGGGAAGAACGACGGCAGCGAGTGCTCCGGCGTCGTGAAGTAGATGATGGCCACGACGATCAGCAGCACGCCGACGATCACGGCGGGGATGATCAGCTTCCTGAGGTTGCTCATGCCAGCGGGCATGCTAGAGCACGTGCATCGCGGCGACCGGAGTATGAGCCGATTCTCGTAATCATTGTCGACGATGGCTGATCCGGATCGCCACGACCGCCGGCCGAGAGTGCCGCGGGCGCCCCAGCGCATGTTCGAGACGCGCAGCCAGGCGTGGAAGGAGGTCGGCCTCCTGCGCCAGATAAACCCGCGCGTGGTCAAGCGCGCGCGGCTGGAGGCGCTGCTCCTGGTTCCGCTGTTCATCACGGTCGTGATCCTGTTCGACCACCGCGCCCAGCTGATCGGCACGCACGTCCCGGCCGTCAGCGGCGGGTCGCACCGCCACCCGGCCTACGACTACCTCGAAAAAGGCATCGACACGCCGGTCACGGTCGTCACCGTGATCGCGCTGGTGATCCTCGGCTGGGCGATCGCCCGCGACCTCGGCAGGGGCCTCGGGCCCGCCCTGTTCCGGCGGCTGGATCCCGCGACCGCCGGCACCGTGGGCTTCCTCGTGCGCCTCGCGACGATCGTGCTGGCGCTGTTCGTCGCGCTGCGCGTGGCCGGGATCGAAGCGCGAACGCTCGCGCTCGGCGGCGCCTTCACCGCGGTCATCTTCGGCCTCGCCGCGCAGCAGACGCTCGGCAACCTGATCGCCGGGACCGTGCTGCTGAGCGCGCGCCCGTTCCGCGTCGGCGAACGCGTACGACTGCAGGGCGGGCCGCTCGCCGGGCAGGTCGAAGGGACCGTCAGCTCGCTGGGCCTCCTGTACACGACGTTCGCGACCGGCGACGACTCGATCATGGTTCCCAACAGCGTCGTGCTGAACGTCGCGATCCTGCCGCTGCGCGAGCCCGAGGCCGTCAACCTCCGCGCTCGCCTGCGCTCGGGCATGACTCCCAGCGACCTGCAGGAGGTGCTCGAGAAGTCGCTGCAGACGCCGCTGCGCGACGCCCCGCGGATCACGCTCGAGGAGGTCGACGGCGAGGAGGTCGTGGTGCGGATCGCCGCGACCCCGCTGGTCGCCTCAGAGGGTCGTCACCTCGCCAGCGAGCTGCTGGCGGTCGTCTCGCGCGAGACGCACTCGGCCGAGACCACGACGTAGCGCAGAAACACGTGCGAGTCGCTCGCGAGCACGGCCGCGAGCTCCATCTCGGCCGGCGGTTCGAGCTCCGCGCCGGCGAGGATGCGCAGGTCCGCGCCCTGAGGCGCCGCGGTGCCGAGCAGCTTCGGGGCGATCGCGAGGTAGAGCTCGTCGAGCAGGCCGGCGGCGAGCAGTTCGGCCCCGAGGTGGGGACCGCCCTCGCACAGCAGCAGCTGCACGCCGTGCTCGGCCGCGAGCCGCGCGAACGCTGCCGCTAGGTCCAGGTTCCCGCCGGCCGCGCAGCGCAGATAGTCGACGCTCGCACGCGTCGGCGGCAGCGACTCCTCGGAGGCGGTGAGCACGAGCACGCGCGACTCGGGCGAGTCGAGCAGCGGGATCGCGGGGTCGAGGCGCACAGAGGCCGTCACGATGCACGCCGGCGGTTGCGGGTCGAGGCCATGGGCGCGCCTCAGCTCCTGGCGCCGGGGGTCGGGGACGGTCGGGCCATAGCGCTCGCCGCGCACCGTGCCGGCGCCCACCAGGATCGCGTCCGAGCACGCGCGCAGCGCGTGGAACAGCTCCCGGTCCGCGGGCGAGCTGAGCGGCCCCGAGCGGCCGGCGAGCGTCGCGCGCCCGTCGGCGCTGCTGACCATGTTCAGCAGCACGCGCGGACGGGGCGGCGGCGTGCTCTCGCGCTCCCACAGACCGAAGCCCGCGACGGTGTCGGCCGCGCTCGCCGGCTCGCCGGCTGGCAGCAGCGGCGTCAGGCGCGGCGGCGCCGGCGCCGGCGCCGCCGCGGCCGGGTCCTCGGCGTCGCTGCTGCCCATGCCCGCACCCTAGTCGCAGCTCTCGCGCGGCGCCGGTGGATCCGTGCGCGAAAGCAACATCCCGACAACATCGCCGTCATACGACGTGCTACCGTCGTTCCTGTCTGGCCGGGGATAACCGGCGAAAAGCAGTGCAAGCGCTCGCAGGTCGAAGCTCTGAGCAGCATCCTCCGCGTAGCAGCACGCACGAACCGTGGAGGAGTACGCAGAAATGCCTACCGGCACCGTGAAGTGGTTCAGCGACGACAAGGGTTTTGGTTTCATCACCCCTGACGACGGCGACAAGGACCTGTTCGTCCATCACACCGGGATCAACGGGGAGGGCTACCGATCTCTTCAAGAGGGATCCAAGGTCTCCTACGACCCGGAGCAGGGCGACAAGGGCCCGAAGGCGGTCAACGTCACCACGATCTAGGCGGTCAGCCGACTGCAACGCTCAGAGGGCTCGCTACGGCGGGCCCTCGGTGTTTACAGGGCGGCTATCGTGGCTTGACCGGCATGGCTGGCCAGGCGACAACCGCACCGCTCCCCAACGCGGCGGCTCCGGCGCTCGAGCGGCGCGGCTCAGGCAGCCGCCGTCCGCTGCGGCCCTCGGCGCGGGCGCTCGCGCGCGTCGACGCCGCTCGCTGGGCGGGGACGGCGGGCCTCGCGGCGGTCGTCGTCCTCAGCCTCCTGGCCGTGATCGTGGCGGCCGATCGGCCGAGCGGCCTCGCGCCGACGTCGCACACGAACTACTTCCCGTCGTGGATGGCGGGTCCGCTCGGGGGTCTGTGGTCGGGCCTGACGCGCAACCCGACGAACCTCCGCTACCTCTTCACGAGCTTCGTCGTCGCGATGTTCGTGGGCTACATCGTGCTGCTGCGCAACGTCTCGCATGTTCCCGCGCGCTGGGTCGTCGGCGGGATCGTGGCGGCGCACGCGATCTTCGTGCTCGCGCCGCCGATGGCCCTGACCGACGTCTTCAACTACATCAACTACGGGCGCATGGAGTGGCTCTACCACCTGAATCCGTACACGTCGATCCCGGTCGTCGAGCCGCACGCGGACCCGACATACGTGCTCAGCAACTGGCATCAGCTGCTGAGTCCCTACGGGCCCCTCTTCACGCTGCTGACGTTCGTAGTCGTGCCGCTCGGCGTAGCCGGCTCGTTCTGGGCGCTGAAGTGCGTGATCGCGCTCGCGAGCCTCGCGACGATCGCGCTCGTGTGGCGCTGCGCGCGCCTGCTCGGTCGCGACCCGCTCGCGGCGGTGGCGTTCGTGGGGCTCAACCCGATCGTGCTGGTGTGGGGCCTCGGCGGCGACCACAACGACTTCCTGATGATGCTGTTCATCGTTCTCGGCTTCTACCTGCTGCTCGTCGGCAGGGCGCGGGCGACGGCGGCGCCGCGCGCGCTGCGGGGGGTGCGCGACTGGCTGCTGCCGCTCGCGTGGCCCGAGATCGGCGCGGGCGCGGCGTTCGTGACGGCGGCGGCGTTCAAGGCCTCGGGCGCGATCCTGATCCCGATCGTGCTCGCAGGGATGCTGCGCCGGCGGCGCGGCCTCGCGCACATGCTGCTGGGAATGCTGGCGGCCGGCGCCGTGCTCGCGCTCGCGAGCCTCGCGGCGTTCGGCTTGCACATACCCGACCTCTCCACGCAGAGCCAGGTCGTCGCGCAGGAGAGCATCCCGAACCTGATCGGGCTCGCGCTGGGGCTGGGCGGTGAGACGACCGGGCTGCACACCGTGATGACGGTCGTGCTCGCGTTCGCGCTGCTGGCGTGCATGATCTCGGCGTACCGCCACGGCGACGCGCTCGCCGCGAGCGGCTGGGCGAGCGCCGCGCTGCTCGTGACGCTCAGCTGGGTGCTGCCGTGGTACGTGGTGTGGATGCTGCCGCTGGCCGCGCTGTCGTCCTCGCGCCGGCTTCGGATCGCGGCGATCGTGATCGGCACATACCTGATCGTCGCGTGGGCGCCGGCGGCGGGGCTGTTGTGGAACGCGATCGGCTTTCACCCCGAGCGCACGCCGCTCGGGCGCCTGCATCAGCGCTATGTGCGCGAGCTGTTGAACTGAGCAGGCCCGCTCCGGCCGCGGCGCCGCGGCGGTGGCACGGCGCCGCAGCGCTCGGCTCAGCTCTCGTCGGCGGGCGGCGGCCGGCGCGCCCGCTTGCGTGCCCCCGCTTGCCGCTTTGCGTCCAGGCGCTTCTCGCGCGAGGCGGCGGTCGGCCGCGTGGCGCGGCGGGTGCGGGGGACGCGCAGGGCGAGCGCGAGGCGCTCGGCGAGGCGCTCGAGCGCGAGCTCGCGGTTGCGCGCCTGCGAGCGGGCGTCCTGGGCGACGGCGACGACACGCGGGCCGATCCGCGCCCGCACGCGCTCGCGCTGCGCTTCGCTGAGGACGGCGGAGGCCTCGACGTCGAAGACAGCCTCGACGCGCGAGGCGGTCACGTTGGCGTGCTGCCCGCCCGGGCCGGAGGAGCGGCTCGCGCGGATCGTGATCTCGCTCAGCGGGACGCTCAGGCGGTCGCTGACGCGCAGGCGTCCGTCCTGCTCAGCGCGGGGCATACCCTTACGGGCACAGGAAGGCGCGCTCGCCTGCCCGCGTGTCCCGCCGGAGGGAGGATCCTCCCGGAGGGACGGTGCCCCTACGGGTACGACAGCGCCCGGGGCGGCTCACTGCGCCTGCTCGCCGCCGAGGTCGTGGATCGCGCGGACGCGCTCCTCCTCGCCCTCGGGCACGCGCCCGTCGCGGCCGATGTAGCCGTCCTTGCCCCCCGCGACCACGTAGACCGCCTCCACGTCGGTCCGGTTGCGGATGCGGCGGACGGTCGCGGCGTCGACGCGCGCGAAGGCGCCGGTACGCAGGGTGTGCACGCCGCCGTCGCCGAACTCCATCTCGATCGCGCCGCTGTGGACGAAGTACAGCTCCTCCTGCTCGTCGTGGAAGTGGAGGCCGGTCTCGATCCCGGGCGGGAGCACGATCGCGTTCACGCCGAAGGCGGTCACGCCGAGCGGCGTGCGGATCTTGCGGAAGCCGGGCCCCGCTCCCAGGTCGTCGAGATGGGCGATCGCGTAGCCGTCACCGCTGATCACGCCCGTGTTGCCGGTTGCCGCCTCCATCGCGTCCTCCTCGTTTGTTCCTAGTGATCGGCCACGTAGCCGCCGTCCGGGGACAGCGGCAGGCCCTCGCGCGCCCAGCGCGCGAGCCCTCCGGCCATCGAGTATGCCTCGTAGCCCGCCGCTCTGAGCGCCTGCGCCGCCATCAGCGAGCGGGCGCCGACGCGGCAGTAGAAGATGACAGGGCGGCCGCGCTCGAGCGCGTCGGCACCCTGAGCCAGCCGCGTGAGCTCGATGTGGGCGCTGCCGTCGATGAAGCCGGCGTCGCGCTCGTACGGCTCGCGGACGTCGACCAGCTGTGGCCGCGGGCCCTCGCCGGCGGCGAGCTGGGAGGCGACCTGGGCGGGCTCGACCTCGATCGCCGTGGCGGTGTCGGCGTCGCTCATCCCCTGAGCCTAGATGGTTGATTCCACGGCAGCGACCCGTCCGGGCGGTGCGGGGGGTCGAGCGCGCCGCGGGTGGGCATCGGCCTAGCCCTGCGGGGGCGGCGGCAGCCGCGCATCACTAGGATCAGGCGTGATGGAGGCAGCGGTCAGCGAGACCTACACGGTTCCCCAGGAGCACCTCGACTTCTGCGCCACGATCGGCCAGATCGCACGCGAGCGGATCGCGCCGAGGTCGGCCGAGATCGACGAGAAGGCGGAGTACCCGTGGGACGTCCGCAAGCTGCTCGCCGAGCAGGACATCCTCGGTCTTCCGTTCCCGACCGAGTACGGAGGGACGGGAACGGGGACGCTGATGCTGAACATGGCGGTCGAGGAGATCGCGAAGGTCGACGCATCCTGCGCCCTGATCCTGATGGTGCAGGAGCTGGGCACGCTGCCGATCCAGCTGTTCGGCAGCGACGAGCTCAAGGAGCGCCTGCTGCCGCGCTGCGCGACGGGCGAGTGGTCGCCCGCCTTCGCGCTGTCGGAGCCCGAGGCGGGGTCGGACCCGGCCGGCATGAAGACGACCGCCGTGCAGGACGGCGAGGAATGGGTGATCAACGGGACGAAGAACTGGATCTCGAACCTCGGGGTCGCCGACTTCTACATCTGCTTCGCCGTCACCGACCGCGAGACCCGGCGCATGAGCGCGTTCGTAGTCGAGGCCGATCGCCCGGGCTTCAGCGTCGGCAAGCTCGAGCACAAGCTCGGGATCCGCGCCTCGCCGACCGGGCAGCCGATCTTCGACGACGTGCGGGTGCCGGCCGCGAACGTGATCGGCGACGTCGGCAAGGGTCTGTCGGTGGCGCTCGGGACGCTCGAGCGCACGCGTCTCGGCGCGGCCGCGCAGGCCGTCGGGATCGCCCAGGGAGCGACCGACTACGCCGTCGCCTACGCCCGCGAGCGGCGCCAGTTCGGGAAGGCGATCAACGAGTTCCAGGGGATCCAGTTCAAGCTCGCCGACATGGAAACGCGCACGGCGGCGGCGCGCGAGCTGCTCTACAAGGCGTGCGCGATGGCCGACCAGGGACACCCCGAGCGGGCGAAGTACAGCTCGATGGCGAAGGTCTTCTGCTCGGACACGGCGATGGACGTGACCGTGGACGCGGTGCAGGTCCTCGGCGGCTACGGTTATGTCAAGGAGTACCCCGTCGAGCGGATGATGCGCGACGCCAAGATCACCCAGATCTACGAGGGCACGAACGAGATCCAGCGGCTCGTGATCGCCCGCACGCTGAAATAGGACGACCGGACAGCGGCATGCGCCCCCCAAACCCGCCAGGCGACACCAACCAGCTCAGGCGGGTCGGCGTGGCGGCGATCGTCGCGATGTCGCTCGGGCTGGTGGTGCTCGTGGTCGGGCAGGGCTTCAGCTCGGTCGGCGTCGTGCGGGCGCTGGAGGACGTCGCGCTCGGCGTGATCGTCGCCGCGGCGCTGATGGGAAGCGTGGCGTTCGTCGCGGTGCGCATGGCCGGCTGGCGCGAACCGGCCTCCGAGCGCGAGTTCGAAGAGATCGTGCAGCAGTCCGAGCGGCTCGCGCGCGAAGGGCTCGCGGTCGATCCCGAGGAAGCCGAGTTCATGGAGCTCGACCCGCTCGACAACGAGGACTTCGCGGAGCTCGTGCGCGACGCGCTCGACGACCTCCCCGACCTGCTGCGCAACGCGCTCGAGCACGTCGCGGTCGTGATCTCCGACGGAGGGCGGCGTGCGGGCGCGTACGGGCTCTACCAGGGCGGCACCGTGGCGCGCGAGGACGTGCACGACAGGATCGTGGTGTTCCGCGACACGCTGCGGCGGGACTTCGGGCACGACCCGGACCTGCTCCGCGACCAGGTCACGCGCACGGTCCGGCACGAGCTCGCCCACCACGTCGGGTTCGACGAGCTCGGCGTCTCGACGCTCGACCTCTGAGCTGCGCCCGGCGCCGGCGCGAACGCGCGCCGCGGGCAGCGGGGCCGGGCGGCTGCGCCCCGCGCGGGCGCCGCGGAAACATCGGCGGGCGTTGTGTCATAGCATTGCCGCCCCTCGCGGCTCCGCTGGCTCTGCGGCGCGCGAGCACCACGACCGCAAGGAGAGAGTGCGCATGCCCGAAGCTGTGATCGTTGACGCTGTGAGGACGCCGATCGGGCGCGCGGGCAAGGGCTCGCTGCGGTCGGTGCGGGCCGACGACCTCGCGGCTATTCCGCTGAGGGCGCTGATCGAGCGCAACCCCGAGCTCGACCAGTCCTCGATCGAGGACATCATGATGGGCTGCGGCTTCTGCGAGGGGGAGCAGGGCTACAACGTGGGGCGGGTCGCGGGCCTGCTCGCGGGCATCGACCACCACGTTCCGGCGACGACCGTCAACCGCTTCTGCGCATCCTCGCTGCAGACGGCGCGCATGGCGGCGCACGCGATCAAAGCCGGGGAGGGCGACACCTACATCGCGGCCGGCGTCGAGGCCGTCTCGCGCGCGGGCGGCGGTGCGTCGTTCGAGTTCAACCACGCCGTCGACGGCTCGGAGGGCGCCGCCTATGACGTCTACATCCCGATGGGGATGACGGCGGAGAACGTGGCGGTGCGGTGCAACGTCAGCCGCGAGTCGCAGGACGAATGGGCTGTGATCTCCCAGAACCGCGCGGTCGAGGCGGTCGAGTCGGGTCACTTCGACAGAGAGATCGTCCCCGTGACGGTGCCTGCCCACACCGAGACCGACAAGGAGGGCAACACGGTCGAGGTTCCCGAGACGGTCGTGAGCCGCGATGACGGGCCGCGGCCCGGAACGACGATGGAGAAGCTCTCGGCGCTGAAGCCGGCGTTCAAAGAGGACGGGACGGTGACGGCGGGCAACGCGTGCCCCCTGAACGACGGGGCGGCGGCGCTGCTGATCATGTCCGACGAGAAGGCGAAGGCGCTCGGGATGAAGCCGCGGGCGCGGATCATCGCCTCCTCGGTCGCAGGCCTGCGGCCGGAGATCATGGGGCTCGGGCCGATCCCCGCGATCCAGCGGCTGCTCGAGCAAGTCGGCATGACGATCGACGACATCGACGTGGTCGAGATCAACGAGGCGTTCGCCGCGCAGATCGTGCCCTGCAAGGAAGATCTGAAGATCTCCGACGAGAAGCTCAATCCGTTCGGCGGCGCGATCGCGCTCGGACACCCGTTCGGGATGACCGGGGCGCGGATCATGACGACCCTGCTCAACGACCTCGACACGCTCGACGGGACATACGGAATCGAGTCGATGTGCGCCGCGGGCGGCATGGGCATGGCGATGCTGGTCGAAAGGCTCGCCTAGAGGATTGGATAGGGCCGCCTCTGGGGCGGCCTTGTCGTGCCGTCCGGCTCCCCCCGGTCGCAGTCGGATGTGCGGTGGGGGGAGGGTCCGCGAGCCGCTGCTGTGCGTCGGCGACGATTTCGCGAAGACAGATCTGACGCCGGCTCGGTCTCGTGCGCAGCACCGCCGCGAGAGGTCCCGGACCGTCCCTGTGCCTGCCTCGCGCGAGGCCCACGGAGGCTGTTGGCCAGATGACATGTAATCCACGGCGGTCCCCCGCCGTGGATTGCATGTCATCTCACCGCGGGGGCATCCGCAGCGCGCCGTCGAGCCGGATCGTCTCGCCGTTGAGCATCCGGTTCTCGACGATCTGGCACGCGAGCTGCGCGTACTCCGCGGGCGCGCCGAGGCGCTGCGGGTAGGGCACGCCCGCGCCGAGTTTCTGGCGCGCCTCCTCGGGGAGCGCGGCGAGAAGGGGGGTGTCGAACAGCCCGGGTGCGATCGTGTTCACGCGAATCCCGTACTGCGCGAGGTCTCGAGCGGCCGGCAGGGTCATCCCGACGACGCCACCCTTCGAGGCCGAGTAGGCGATCTGGCCGACCTGCCCGTCGAACGCCGCGATCGAGGCGGTGTTGACGCAGACCCCGCGCTCGCCGTCCTCGAGCGGCTCGTTGGCGACCATCGCCGCGGCGGCGAAGCGGAGCGTGTTGAACGTCCCGATCAGATTGATCGAGATGATCGTCTCGAACGGCAGCAGCGGGTGGGGGCCCTTCGAGCCGGCGACCTTCTGGGCCCAGCCGGTGCCTGCGCAGCAGACCGCGACCCGCAGTCCGCCCGGGGCCGCCGCGGCGCGCGCGACGGCCGCCTGCACCTGCTCCTCCTCGCGCACGTCGCAGGAGGCGAACTCGAGCCCGAGCTCCTGCGCGAGGGCCTCGCCCTTCTCTGCGTTCACGTCGGCGATCGTCACCGCTGCGCCGCGCCCGTGCAGCGCGCGCACGGTCGCCTCACCGAGGCCCGATGCCCCGCCGACGACGATCGCCCCGGCGTCCTCGATCAGCACGCGCGGGAGACTAGCTCGCGCGCTCTGACAGCGTCAGCGCGAAGCGCTCCTCGCTGTCGGTGAGCCAGCTCACGATCCGCAGGCCGGCGGCGGCGAGGTCGCTCTCGACCCGCTCGGGCGTGAACTTCGCGCTGATCTCGGTGCGCAGTTCCTCGCCGGCGTCGAAGTGGACCGGGAGGTCGAGCTCGCCGACGAACGCGGTGTGCTCGCGCCGCGCCCGCAGGCGCATCTCGATCCACTCGTGCTCGGCGTCGAACAGCGCCACGTGCTCGAAGTCCTCGAGGCGGAAGTCGGCGGACAGCTCGCGGTTGAGCACCTCGAGCATGTTGCGGTTGAACTCGGCGGTGACGCCCTCGGAATCGTCGTATGCGGCCTGGAGCACGCTCGGGTCCTTGACGAGGTCGGTGCCCATCAGCAGGTGGTCGCCCGGCCCGAGCAGCCCGCCGATCGCACGCAGGAAGCGCCGCCGGCTGCCGGGCGGGAAGTTCCCGATCGTGCCGCCGAGGAAGGCGACGATGCGCGGGCCGATCGGCGGCGGGACGTGCTCGAGGTGGCGCTCGAAGTCTCCGATCAGGCCGTGCACCTGCAGGCCGGGGTACTCGCTGGTGAGCGCTTCGGCGGTCTCGCGGACCATGCTCTCGGTCACGTCCACGGGCACGTAGCGCGCGAGCGTCCCGGCAGCCTGCATCGCGTCGAGCAGCACGCGCGTCTTGGCCGCCGTCCCGGAGCCCAGCTCGACCAGCTCGACCGCCCCGGTCAGCTCGGCGATCTGCTCGGCGCGCTCCTGCAGGATCGAGCGCTCCGCGCGCGTCTGGTAGTACTCGGGCAGCTCGCAGATGCGGTCGAACAGCTCGGCCCCGTGGGCATCGTAGAAGTGCTTGGGAGGCAGCTCCTTGAACGGTCGCGTGAGGCCGTCGAGCGCGTCGTCGGCGAGCGAGCGCGTGCTCGAGCCGTCGAGGTGCGAGTCGATCCTGATGTCGGTCGCGACGGCTGTCGGCGGATGGTTGGGCTCCATCACGCCTCCCTCGCGAGCCGCAGGCCGGCGAAGATCTGACGGCGCTGCGGGAGGTCCCAGTTGCGGAACGTCGTCGTGCGCACGCGCGGGCTCGTGGCCCACGAGCCGCCGCGCAGCACGCGGTAGCCCTGCTTGAAGAAGACCTCGGAGTACTCGCGATAGGGGTAGGGACGGAACCCCGGGTAGCCGTCGAACTCCGTGGCGGTCCATTCCCACACGGAGCCGATCCCCTCGGGACGCTCCTGGCTCCAGGTCGCCGCCCGCTCCCACCCGGCCTCAGTGGGCAGACGCGCCGTGTGCGCTCGGGCGAAGGCGTCGGCCTCGAACCAGGAGACGTGGCATACGGGCGCCTCCGGGTGGCCCGCGGCGATGCCCGCATGGTCCGTGATGTCGTACTCCTGCTTCCAGGCCCAGCCCTCGCGCGACCACCACTCGCGTCGTTCGTAGCCGCCGCCCTCGCTGAAATGCATCCAGCTGGCGTTCGACACCGGCCGACGCGCGATCTGGAAGGCGGCCGACGCGCGCTCGTGGCGCGGGCGCTCGTTGTCGTAGGCGAAGCCCTCCTCGGGCGCGCCCATCTCGAAGCTCCCCGCGGGGATCTCGATCCACCCTTCGGGGCCGGTCAGCGGCGCGAGCGCCGGCTCGCCCGCCGGCAGCAGGCCCGCGATCGCCAGCGTCTGTCGCATCGTCTCGCAGTGCTGCATCTCGTGCCGCAGCACCATCTCCGCGATCGTGCCGTCGCCCGACCCCTGACCGGTCAGCACCGCGCTCGTACGCGCCCGCACGTTCTGCAGGTAGTCGAAGGCGGCCCTGGGACGCAGCGCCTCGGCTTCGCCGCGCACGGCGCGCGGGGTCTCAAACGCGTCGTAGACGCTCGCGAGGTCCTCGCGCAGCAGCTCGAGACCGCCGAGGCGGTGTGCGATCCACAGGTCCTCATAGGCGGCGATGTGCCCGATGTCCCACACGAGCGGGCTCATGATCGGACTGTGCACGCGCTCGAGATCCTCGGCGCTCACGCCGGCAACGAGCGCGAGCGTCTGCTCGCGCGCTCCCTCCAGCGCGATCAAGACCTGCTCGGTGTCTGGGGAAAGTGAGGTGGCGCTCACGAGGTCAGCCGAGGCGGGGTGCAGGGCGCACTCTAGAACGTCGACGCAGCCGAGACGGCGAGACTAAGATGCGCGCGGTGCAGGGGGACGCCGCTGAGCAAGCCGAATCGACCGGCGGCCCTCCGGCGGCGGGCGCGCGCGCGGGTGCCTCCGGGCCCGACCGCAAGCCACGCCGCGGCCCGCTCGCGCGCGTCGCGCATCACTCCTCGCTGGTGCTCGAGAAACGGGTCGCGGGGATGGGCGCGACCGGTGTGCTGCTGCGCCTGTGGGCGTGGCAGCTGTGGCGGCGGACAGTGCGCCGCACGGTGATCATCCGCTGTGCGGAGGGCTCGCTGCTCGTGTCGCCGAGCTGGAGCCGCGCGACGGCGTCGATCGCGGGCACCGGCCTCACCGAGCGCGACGACGCCCTGTTTGCGATCGACCTCCTGCGCGCCGGCGACCTGTTCGTGGACGTGGGGGCCAACGTCGGGTTCTACACGATGCTCGCCGCGCGCCGCGGGGCGCGGGTGGAGGCGTTCGAGCCGACCCCGGAGGCGTGTGCGGTAGTCGAGCGCGGGATCGCGCTGAACGCGATCGGCTCGCTCGCGACGGTGCACCGTGCGGCCTGCGGCAGCGAGGCGGGGACGGCCCGCTTCAGCACGGGCCTCGACATCAGCAACCACCTCCTCTCCGGCGAGGAGCCCGGCATCGAGGTGCGGGTCGTGACGCTCGACTCCGAGCTCGCGGACAGCGCGCCCGCGCTCGCGATGCTCAAGGTCGACGCCGAGGGCCACGACCTCGACGTGCTGCGCGGCGCCCTGGAGACGATCGCGCGCCTGCTGCCGGTGATCCTCGTGGAGATCTGGACCGGCGGCGCCGGGCCGCTGGCACTGGTCGAGCCCTACGGCTATCGCCCGTTCGCGTATGACCCTGCCGCGCGCACGCTCGACGAGATCCGCCCCGGGGAGCGCCAGGGGGGCAACATGCTGCTGATCGCCGAGGCGCAGCTGCAGGCCGTGCGCGAGCGCGTGCGCGCCGCCCAACGCCCGCCGCTGAGCGCGCCGGCGATCAAGTGGCTCGTGTGAACCGCGCTCAGGCGAGCAGGTCGCGCACGAACGCCGCGGCGCGCCGCTGCTGGTCCGAGCGGTCGAACGGATCGGCGCGGCGGCGCGCGACAGCGTCGGCGTGCGCGCTGACGTCCTCGCGCGTGAGCCGCTCGAGCAGCGCGACGAGCGCGTCGAGGTAGCGCGGGTCCCACGGGGCGGCGCCGGGAAGGCGCCACAGGTAGCCCTCGTCGAGGTCATACGCGAGCGGCGTCTCGCCGGTGATCACCGGCAGCCCGACGGCGAGGTACTCGCTCAGTTTGGTCGTGTAGCGGAACGCGCCGACCTGGTCGGTGCTCTGCGACAGGCTCGCGAGGTCGCACGCGGCGAGATAATCGGGTACCCGCTCGGGCTCGACGCGGCCCGGCAGCAGGATGCGCGCACCCAGGTCCTCGCCGGCTTCCCGCCGCAGCAGCTCGAGGCCATCGCCGCCGCCGATCACCAGCGCGGCCACGTCGCGGCGCGCGGTGCGGCGGATGGCGCTCACCAGCTCGGAGCCGTACACGTACTTTCGGCGCCTGTGGATCGAGCCGGTGAGACCGATCAGCAGCACCTCCTCGCCGACGCCGAGCTCAGCCCGCACGCGCGAGCGAGCGCCGGGTGTGGGATCGGCGCGCGTCCAGCCCGCGGCCGTCATGCCGCGCGGGGCGCCGTAGGTGAGCGCGCGCCCGACGAGGTAGGGCGTCCAGCCGATGAACCCGGCGCAGCGGCGATACAGGAGCCGCTCGTAGAAGCCTCCGATCCAGCCTGCGAGCGGGGAGCGCAGCCCCAGGTACGGCCCGACGGCGTCGCCGCTCGATACGACGTACGGCGTTCCGAACAACGCGCGCGCGAGCAGCAGCGGGATGCCGCCGCCCGTTCCGGTCCCCTCCATCACGAGCAGGCGAGGCCGGCGCGCAGCCGCGAGGCGCAGCAGGCCCACCGCCGAGCGCAGCTTGTGTGCGCGGTCGAAGGGATAGTCGTCGGGCTGCAGGTCGGCGAGGAGCTGGCGTATCCGCAGCCCCTCGATGTGGCCCTGCCCCTGGGTGGCGAAGCACACGATCGGGCCCTGCGGGCGGGGATCCCCGCCCGCGCCCTGCGAGGCATGGGCGGCGCTCATCGCGCGCACCCTAGCGGACCGCCGGAGGCGCTCGCGGCCCTCCGCTACGCTGCGGCTGCGAGATGGCCGCCGAGACCGAGACGGGCGCGCGGGGGGACGCGGTGCGCTCCGCGGCGCTCCCCGACGTGACGATCGTCGCCAACGACATCGGCCCGGTCGGCGGCATGGAGCGCCAGCTCACAGACCTGATCGCCGGCCTGCGCGCGCTCGGGCACCACGTCACCGTGATCGCGCGGACGTGCGAGCTGCCCGCGGGCGTGGAGGTCGAGTTCCATCGCGTGATCGGCCCCGGACGGCCGTTCGTGCTCGCGCACACGTGGTTCCTGCTCGCCGGCTCGCTCGTGACGCGCCGCTACAGGCGCGGGATCCTGCAGGTCAACGGCGCGGTCGTCTTCAACCGCGCCGACATCGCCGCGGTGCACTACTGCCACCAGGTCGGACCGGCGAACGCGAGCCGCTCCGGGCGGCTGTTCGAGGCCCACGTGAAGCTCGCCCGCGTGCTCAAGCGC
This sequence comes from Solirubrobacteraceae bacterium, assembly GCA_036264095.1. Taxonomy (GTDB): domain Bacteria; phylum Actinomycetota; class Thermoleophilia; order Solirubrobacterales; family Solirubrobacteraceae; genus Palsa-744. Next base: position 31,735 of record DATARO010000043.1, read on the forward strand.
CGCAGTGAGGGGCCGACGTACGCGCTCAACGACCCCGCCGTGTTCGTGGGCGTCTCCGAGGGCGTGGCCGAGGAGATGCGCGAGCACCATCCGCGCTTCGCCGGCCGCGTGGTGGCAATCCACAACGGCATCGACACGGGCGCCTTCGCCCCGGGCGTGCACGCCGAGGCGGCACGCTCCGAGCGCGCGCGCCTCGAGCTCGCGCCGGATGCGCTGACGGTCGCGTTCGTCGGCAGCGAGTGGGGCCGCAAGGGCCTCGAGCCGGTGATCCGCGCCCTGGCCGATGCCCCGGCGTGGACGCTGCTCGTCGCCGGCGCCGGCGACCGCGAGCGCTATGAGGAGCTCGCACGGACGCTCGGGGTCGCCTCGCGGGTGCGCTTCTTGGGCGTCCGCTCGGACGTGGCGGTCGTCTACGAGGCGGCCGATGCGTTCGTGCTTCCCTCGAGCTATGAGACCTTCTCGATCGTGACCTTCGAGGCGGCGGCGAGTGCCCTACCCGTGCTGGCGACAGCGGTGAGCGGCGTGCGCGAGCTCGTCCGCGACGGCGAGAACGGCTACCTGATCACGCCCGACGCCGACGTGATCAGCGATCGCCTGAACCGCCTCGCCGCCGACGCCGAGCTGCGCGCGCGACTGGGCGCGGCGGCGCGCGAGTCCGCGCTCGGGTTCGACTCCGAGCGGATGGTGCGGCGCTACCACGAGCTGTACGAGCGCCTCGCCGCGGAAGGCCGCGTCGCCGCCTAGCTAGTCGCCGGGACGCCGGTTCCACTCGGCGATGATCGGCGTCTCGCGCTCGTGGTCGAGCAGGCAAACCGCGCCCGGCGAGAGGCCTAGGTGGGCGCCCCCCGACGGAGCGAGCGCGATCCAGCGCGCACCGAGGACGCGCAGCATGTGGCCGTGCGAGAACAGAGCCGCGCGCGTCGCGCCGTGCAGGCGCGCGATCACGCGGTCGGCGCGGGCCCCCACATCGGCGGCCGTTTCACCCCCGGGGCAGCCGTCGCGCCACAGGTTCCAGTCCGGCGAGCGCTCGTGGATCTGCGCGGTGGTGAGCCCGTCGTAATCGCCGTAGTCCCACTCGAGCAGGTCATCGCACGCCGTCGCACGCTCACCGAGGCCGCAGAGGTCGCACGTTTCCCGCGCCCGCAGCGAGGGGCTCACGAGCACGAGGTCCAGCTCGCGGGTCGCGAGCAGCGGCGCGAGCGCGCGGGCGGCAGCGCGGCCGTCATCGGTGAGGGGCAGGTCGGTGCGACCCGTGTGCTGGCCGGTGAGAGTCCACGCGGTCTCGGCGTGGCGCACCAGCAGCGCGGAGGGCGCCGCGGCGCTCACGGCGGCGGCGGCGCGGCGGCGTCGTCGACGATCACGCTCAGGCGCTCGCGGCGCAGGAGGCTCGCGGGGACGTGGCGGCTCGGCTCGCCGAGCATCGCGGCAATCGCATCTGCCTTGCTCGCGCCGGTGGCGAGCAGAACGCAGCTGCGCGCCCGCCGCAGCACCTCGAGCGTCAACGTGAGCCGCTCGGGCGGCGGCTTCGGGGAGTCGTGCACGCCGAGGCACAGCTCGGCCGGGTCGGCATCGAGCGCCTCCGCGCCGGGGAACAGTGAGGCGACGTGTCCGTCCGGGCCGATTCCGAGGACGACCGTGTCGATCTCCGGGCGCTCGCCGAGGTGCTCGCGCAGCGCCGCGGCGTAGCCCGCGGCGCCCTCTTCGGGACCGAGCTCGCCCTCCATGCGGTGCACCTGGCCGGCTCCGATCGGCACGCGGTCGAGCAGCGTCTCGCGCGCGAGACGGTAGTTGCTGTTCGGATCCTCGGGCGCCACGCAGCGCTCGTCGGCGAACCACAGCTCGACGGCCTCCCAGCGGGGCATCTCGGCCGCGAGCAGCTCGTACGTGGCGCCGGGGGTGGTGCCGCCGCTGAGGGCGAGGTGCGCCGCGCCGCGCGCCTGCAGCGCCTCCTGCAGCTGGCGCGCGATCAGCGCGGCGGCGCGTCCCGCGACGGCCTCCGCGTCCGGGCACGTCGTGAGCCGCGTCATTGAACGAGCGCGCGCGCGGCGGACAGCGCCGGCAGGTAGGTCGGGTCGCGCAGCAGCGCCTGGCGGATGCCCTCGCCGAGCACGCCTCCCTCCCCCCGCGAGGCGCCGGGGATCGTCCAGTGGCGCTCGGTTCCGTCCGGCTCGCGCGTGTGGGCCCGCAGGCCTCCGCGGTTGCGTGCGAGGCGCACCTCGCGCCCGTCGGCGGTCGTGAGCGTCACGTCCTCGAGCCCTCGCACGAGCAGCTCCGGCGCGGACTCGAGGCGCAGGGCGACGTCCTGCCTGCTCGCGCGCGCACTCCCCCGCAACGATGCGCCGTGGGCGATCAGCGGGCTGGTGGACCAGCCGAGACGCGAGGCGAGCCAACCGACGAGCAGCATCGCCGCGACCGTCGATTCGGGGTGGTGGCGGACCGTTATCCCGCTGATCGCGTGCAGCTCGCGGCGCAGGCGCGGGGGGTCGAAGGTCGCGGCCACCCGCTCGCGCCACGGCGTCGAGCGGAGCCAGGCGAGGTCGACGACGTACACGCGGTCGGCGAGCTCGTGGGCGCGCGCGAGCGCGTCAGCCGCCACGGGCTCGTCGACGGAGTCGAGCAGCACGCTCTGGGCCAGGGCGAGCAGCGGTTCGACGAGGTCGTGATGGCCGTGCGGCGCCCACAGCAGCGTGGGCATGTCGGTGACGACCAGCGGGTCGGAGATCGTCAGCAGGTCGCCGAGATGGCGCTCGCCGAGTTCCACGACGACCGTCTCGCGCAGCAGGGCGAGCTCACCGGGAGCCGGCTCGCCTTCGGCGGCGATCATCACGCGCGCGTCGAGGCGGGTGCGCTTGCGCTCGTAGGCGAGCACCAGCAGGCGCGACGCGCTGTAGCGGCCGACGCCGCGCAGCCGGTTTGCGATCTCGCCCGTCCACGTGCGGTCGACGAACGTGATCATGTTGAGCACGCGCGCGGGCACGTAGCTGTCGCTTTCGGCGTGGCGCTGGATCAGGAGCTCGCGCAGCGCGCCTTCGATCTCGTCCGGCGTCGTGCCCTGCTCGCTCCAGACGGCGTCGCTGCCGGCCATCAGATAGCGCGCCAGTGATCGCCGGCGCGCAGCAGCCGCTCGGCCTCCTCCGGGCCCTGCGAGCCTGCTTCGTAGGAGGCCGGCGGATCCTCGCTCGCCTCCCACGCTTTCAGGATCGGGTCGCAGATCTGCCACTGCGCCTCGACCTCGTCGTTACGCGTGAAGAGCGTCGCGTCGCCGCGCATCGCGTCGGTGATCAGGCGCTCGTATGCCTCCGGCGACTGCGAGAGGAACGACGTGCCGTACAGGAACTCCATGTTCACGGGGCGGATGATCATGCGCGTGCCGGGGATCTTGGCCCCGAGCCGCAGCGAGACGCCCTCGTTCGGCTGCAACGTGAGCACGAGCTGGTTGGGCTGGACGCCGAGTGAGCCGTCCTGGCTGAAGGCGAGGTGGGGGACGGGCTTCAGCGTGACGGCGATCTCGGTCACCTTCCGCGCCAGGCGCTTGCCGGTGCGCAGGTAGAACGGCACGCCGGCCCAGCGCCAGTTGTCGACCTCGAGCCGCAGCGCCGCATAGGTCTCGGTCCGCGAGTCGGGTGCCACGCCGTCCTCCTCGAGGTATCCGACGACCTCTTCGCCGCCGGCGTGCCCGGCCGTGTACTGGGCGCGCAGCGCCATGTTCGGCACGTCCGCGGGAGCGGGGTGCGGCACCGCCTGCAGGACCTTGACCTTCTCGTTGCGGACCTCTTCCGCCGTGAAGCTGACGGGCGGCTCCATCGCGACGTGGCACAGCAGCTGCAGCATGTGGTTCTGGATCAGGTCTCGCAGGGCGCCGGCCCTGTCGTAGTAGCCGGCGCGGGTGCCGATGCCGAGGTCCTCGGAAGCGGTGATCTGGACGCTTTCGATGTAGTTGCGGTTCCACAGCGGCTCGAACATGCCGTTGGCGAACCGGAACGCCATCATGTTCTGCACCGTCTCCTTGCCCAGGTAGTGGTCGATGCGGAACACCTGGGTCTCGTCGAAGATCGCGAGCACGGTTCGGTTCAGCTCGCGCGCCTCGTGCAGGCTCGTGCCGAACGGCTTCTCGATGATCACGCGCACCTGCGCCTTCTCGTGGTGCGCGAGCTCGCCGCTGCCGAGCTGCTGCACGATCGACGGGAAGAACTCGGGCGCCGTCGAGAGGTAGAAGGCGCGGTTGAGCGGCTCGCCGTTCTCAGCGTCGAAATGCTCGAGCAGCTCGCGCACCCGCGCGTAGACGGACGCGTCGTCGAACGTCCCGGGCACGTACTTGACGCTGTCCAGCAGCGCCCCGAGGACGTCGTCGTCGGGCTTGCGGCGCGAGAAGCTGCGAATCGCTTCCTCGCACTCGGCGCGGTAGTCCTCGTGCGCTTTTTCTTTGCGCGACACGCCGACCAGGTGGAAGCGCTCCGGCAGCGCGCCCTCATGGGCGAGGTTGTAGAGCGCCGGGAGCAGTTTCCGCCGCGCGAGGTCGCCGGTGGCGCCGAAGATCACGAGCGACGTCGGTGCGACCGGAAGCCGCTCGAGCCCGGCCGTGAGCGGGTTCGGCGCCTGCGTGTGCTCGGTGGGGCGTCCTGCGGAGATCGCCACGGCTCAGCCTCCTTTCGCGCCGGCCGCTTTGCGTCTCGCGGCCGCTTTCGCTTTGGCGGCGGGTTTCGGCTTCGTGGCGGCGGCGCGTTTCCGCCCGCTCGCCGCTTTGCGTTTCGCCGCGGCTCGTTTTGCCGGCGCGCGCGTGCTCGATGCTCTGCCGGCCGCCGTCGCGCCCGTGCGCGCGCCGTCTGTGCCCGCGGCCGCCGCCGGTTTCGCCGCTGCCGGTGCGCCCTTGACCGCGTGGCCGCCGAACTGGTTGCGCAGGGCCGCGAGGACGCGGTCGGCGTAGTCACCGTTGCCGCGCGAGCGAAAGCGCGCGTACAGCGAGCTGGTGATCACGGGCGTCGGCACGTCCAGCGCGGTGGCGTCGGCTATCGTCCAGCGACCCTCGCCGGAGTCCTCGGTGTAGCCCTCGAGCACCGCGAGGTCGTTGCCGTCGGCTTCGAAGGCCCGCGCCGCGAGTTCGCACAGCCAGGACCGCACGACCGACCCCTGGCCCCAGAGATGGGCGATCTTCGCGTTGTCGAGCTCGTACTCGCACTTGTCGAAGACGTCGAAACCCTCCGCGTAGGCCTGCATCAGGCCGTACTCGACCCCGTTGTGGACCATCTTCACGTAGTGCCCCGCGCCCGCCGGGCCGAAATGCATCCAGCCGCGCGCGCCGATCGCGGCGCGGCTCTGCTCGTTCGTCTCGGGTGCCAGCACGTCGAGGATCGGAGCGAGACGGCGGACGGCCTTCTGCGGGCCGCCGACCATCATGCAGTAGCCGACCTCGAGCCCCCAGACGCCGCCGGAGGTGCCGACGTCGACGTATTCGATCCCCGCCCTGCGCAGCGCGGCGGCGCGGCGCTTGTCGTCGGTCCAGCGCGAGTTCCCGCCGTCGACGATCGCGTCGCCGCGGTCGAGCATGCCGGCGAGCTTGTCGACCGTCTCCTCGGTCGGCCCGCCCGCGGGCACCATGATCCAGACCATGCGCGGGGGCTCGAGCTGCTTGACGAGGTCCCGCAGCGTGGACGCGCCCGAGGCCCCGTGGCGGACCGCCTGTTTGACCGCACCGGCGTCGAAGTCGAACGCCACGACATCGTGGTCGGAGTCGCGGCGGATCCGGTGCACCATGTTCCCGCCCATCTTCCCGAGCCCTACGAAGCCGATCTGGGTCATCTCATCCTCTTCCTCAATCGATTTACGGTGCCGAGCCCTCCGTGAGGCGGGACGCCAGCGCGCGCAGCGCCGCCGCCGGATCCTCACCCTCCAACCGGACGCGCTCGGCCGGTAGCCCCAGCTCGCGCAGCGTCTGCAGGTCGCCGATCGCCTGCGCTTCCTTGAGCGTCGTGAACGAGTAGGCCGCCCCGGGGATCGCCACGTCGGTCGGGCCGTCGTGCAGGATCTGCAGGAAGCGGCCCTCGCGCGGACCGCCCTTGTGGAACTGGCCGGTCGAATGCAGGAACCGCGGCCCGTAGCCGAAGGTGGTCGTGGCGCCGGTCGCTGCGATGATCGCGGCGCGCAGCTCGGCTGCGGCAGCGTCGAGCGCGTCCGACGGCTTCGCGTAGGCCATCAGCGCGACGTACTGCGGCGGTGCAGCCTCGAGCAGGAGCGCGCGCGCCGTGGCTTCGTCCGCGGGTTCGGGCGCGAGCGCCGTGATGTCGGCGCCCGTTCCGCGCTGCTCGTACTCCGCGAGCACGCGCTTGGTCGCGTCCTTGGCCTGCTGCACGTTCGGCTGATCGAAGGGGTTGATCCCCAGCCCCCAGCCCGCCACCGCGACGGCGATCTCGGCGAGCAGGAACACGCGCCCGAGGTCGCCCGGGCCGCGCGTCGGGACCGTGATCACGGGATGTCCGGCCTGGGCGAGCGCCGCCATCGCCGCGTCCGCCCGCGCGTCGGGCGAGCCGAGGTCGGGCAGGTGGGCGAACACGCGGTCGCTCCCGTAGCGCGCGGCGTCCGCGAGCGGCTCGTCGGCGACGGGCAGGATGCCCGTTCCCTGCTTGCCGGTCGACTCGGCGACGAGCTGCTCGAGCCACAGGCCGAGGCCGGGCAGCGTTTCGCCGATCACGAACGTCAGCTTGTCGCGGCCGGCGCGTGCCAGCGCGCTCAGCGCAGCGCCGAGCCACACCCCGGCCTGCGGCGCCTCGGCTGCACCGGGCACCGACGGATCCAGCGGCGTCGTCCAGGCGCCGGCGGCGCCGCGCAGCAGCTCGCCGGCGTCGATGCCGGCGAGCGCGGCCGGGACGATGCCGAACGGCGAGAGCGCGCTGTAGCGCCCGCCGATGTCCGGATCGCCGGCGAAGACCCGGCGGAAGCCGTGCTCGCGAGCGAGGCGCTCGAGCCCCGAGCCGGGATCGGTGATCGCGACGTAGCGCGCGCCCTGCCCCACGAGCGAGAAGAAATGGGCGAACAGCGACAGCGGCTCGATCGTGCCGCCGCTCTTCGAGGAGACGATGAACAGGCTGCGGTCGAGGTCGGCCTCGGCCCCGACGGCGGCGACGGCCGCGGCGTCCGTCGAGTCGAGCACGTGCAGCCTCGGGCCGCCGGCCCCGGCGAACGAGCGGCGGAGCACCTCGGGGGCGAGCGAGGAGCCGCCCATCCCGAGGAGCACGAGGTCGCTGATCCCCTCCGCACGGACCTCGGCGGCGAACGCCTCGAGCGCGGGCAGATCGGCGAGCATCCGCTCGGCGATCGTCAGCCAGCCGAGGCGATCGGCGACCTCGGGCGTGCCCTCCGGTGCCCACAGCGTGGCGTCCTCCGCCCGCAGCCGTGCGCCGACGTCGGCCCTCCTCGCCAGCGTGGCCCGCTCCAGCACGGCATCGCCCGGGCGTGGGGGGATCTGCGCCGTCACGGCGAGGGCCGGATCGCTCACGCCACGATCGTACTTCGCAGCGGCACTGGTATAGGTTTCTGCACGCCGCCGGAGGCAAACGAATCGTGAACTCAGCTTCCACAGAACAGCTGCCGGATCGCAACCTTGCGCTCGAGCTGGTGCGGGTGACGGAGGCCGCTGCGCTCGCGGCGGCCCCGCTGGTCGGGCGCGGCGAGAAGGAGGCGGCCGACCAGGCCGCGGTCGACGGCATGCGTTACATGCTGCACTCGGTCGCGATGGACGGCATCGTCGTGATCGGCGAGGGCGAGAAGGACGAGGCCCCGATGCTCTACAACGGCGAGCAGATCGGCGACGGGACGCCGCCCGAAGTCGATATCGCCGTCGATCCGCTCGAGGGGACCACGCTCGCCGCCCACGGCATGCCGAGCGCGCTCGCCGTGATCGCGCTGTCGGCGCGCGGGACGATGTTCGATCCCGGGCCGTGCGTCTACATGGAGAAGATGGCCGGCGCCTCCGACGTGGCCGACCTGCTCGACCTCGACCGCCCGCTCGGCGAGACCGTCCGCATGGTCGCCGAGCGCAAGGGCACGCCCGTGGGCGACGTGATGGTCGTCGTGCTCGACCGGCCCCGTCACGAGCAGGGCATCGCCGCGATCCGCGAGGCGGGGGCGCGCGTGCGCCTGATCGCCCACGGCGACGTCTCGGCCGCGCTGCTGGCCGTCACCGAGCGGTCCCCCGTCGACCTGCTGTGGGGGATCGGGGGGACGCCCGAGGGCGTGATCTCGGCAGCCGCCGTCAAGTGCATCGGCGGCCAGCTCCTCGGCCGCCTGTGGCCGCGCGACGACGAGGAGCGCGAGGCGGCCCTCGCCGCCGGCTATGACCTCGACCGCGTGCTGGACCGCGACGACCTCGTCTCCGGGCAGGACGTGTTCTTCTCGGCCACCGGCGTGACCGACGGCGATGTGCTCCAGGGAGTGCGCTACCCGTCGGCGGGCGGGGCGACGACCGAATCGCTCGTGATGCGCACGCGCTCCGGCACGATCAGGCGCATCCGCGCCACGCACGACCGCTCCAAGCTGCGGGCGGTCGGGGGGGAGCGCTTCGCGGCCGCCGGCCGCGCCGAGGGATGAGCCCCGAACGCCTGTGGCGCCTGTCGGCAGCGCTGCGCCGCCGCGGCCTGGTGCGACTCGCGCTGCTGGTCAAGAAACTCAACTCGGTCATCTACCACAACTCGCTCGCCCCAGGCGCGAAGTTCTCACCGGACATCCGCTTCGAGCACCACGGCTTCGGCACGGTCATCCACAGCAACGTCGAGATCGGGCGGAACGTGCGGATCTTCCACAACGTCACGATCGCCGTGCGCGCGCGGACCGACTCGCCCCACCGCATCGTGATCGAGGACGACGTGCGGATCGGGGCGAACTCCGTGATCATCTCGCCTGACCGCGGGAGCCTGCGCATCGGGCGCGGCGCGCGCATCGGGGCAGGCGCGGTCGTCGCCAAGGACGTCCCCGCCGGTGCGACCGTGATCAGCGGGGAGCCGCGGGTGATCCTCCGCGGCGATCCGCCCGAGGACGATCAGGCCGGCGGCTGAGCGCGGAGGCGTCCGCTCCGGGACCCGGGACGATCAGGCCGGCGGCTGAGCGCGGAAGCGTCCGGTCCGCGACTGCGCCAGGTCGAGCCGGACGAGCGAGCGCAGGAACCCGTACGTGATGATCACGTGGATGCGCGATTGCGTGATGTCGTACACGCGCAGGCTGATGCCCGAAGCGATCGCCGGATAGAAGTTGGCGACTGCGACCTCGACGTGCAGCGGCAGGCGCTCGCCGCCGCCGTCCGGACCGCGGCGCGCCTCGATCTGCAGGTAGCCGCGCCCGCGCCCCCGCCGCGCGACCAGCATCCCGCGCGCGATCCGCCAGCGCACGAGTCCGCGGTCGCCCTCCAGCTCGTATTCGGGGGCGTGGAAGGTCAGGAGCCGGAAGGGGCGCGCGAGCAGGACGACCCAGCGTTCCTCGGCGTTGTAACAGACGCGGATCAGCCCGAGCGTGACGCGCGTCAGGAAGCGCCAGTACGTGCGCGCGAGGCGCTCCAGGTGCGCCGCATCCCAGATCTCGGCGAGCGCCTCGCGGTCGATCACGAGGTCCGCGCGCTGGACCGAGCGCACGGCGCCCGTCTCGCGGTCGACCGACGTGGCGTCGGAGAGCCCGACGATCTCGGCCGGGCGCGCCGGGGCGCGCCTGCGCCGGCGCAGCGTCTGCGCGCTCGCGGCCGCGGCGAGCAGGAGAACGGCCGCGGCGCCGAGCGCTCGGAGCCCGTCGGTCCTCTCGCGGCCGCGCTTCACGGGGTGGAGGCTAGATGATCGGTTCCGCGGCCATCTGCGGCTCCCACACATCCTCCGATCCGGCTGGGCGAGCGCGCAAGCCGTCCCCGGCTGGTGCTATTCAACACACATGACCGAGCCGCGACGAGCACGCGCGGGCGCGCGGGCGCGCCCGCTCCCGGGGCTCGGCCTCGCCGCGCTCGACTCGCGAGCGGCCGGCCTCGCGCAGCGCTGGGCCGTCGCCCTGGTCCTGGACCGCCCGCCCGAGGCCATCGGCGAGGTGCCGCTCGAGCGGATCGCAGCGGACGGGCCGGGGCTCGTGGCGAGCGTGCTCCAAGCCGTTGAATCCGACGCGGCGCTGCGCGCGCTGCTCGGCGAGGATGGTGATGCCATCGGCGGGCCGGCGGCGCTGCTGGGCGATGAGCCGGGCGCCGTCATACGCGGCGTCGAGGCGCTACGCGGCGTCCTCTGGGAAGCCCTCTCCGCGGAGCTGCTCGGATCTCCTGCCGAGGCGCTGGCCGCGGCCTGCGACCGGCTCGCGCTCGTGTGCGCGCTGCTGGCCGAGCACGGGATCGCCGGGGCGGGCTCCCGGGAGGCCGGCGCCGGCTCCGAGCGGCTGCTCGAGGTCGCGCTCGCCGGACCGACGGCGGACCCCGTCAGGATCATCGACGAGCGCGACGGGCACGGCCGCGCGCAGTCGCGGCCCGCGGCGCCCGCGGCGCGGGCCGAGATCGCGGTGCACGACCACCGCGCCCAGCGCGACCCGGCCGCCTGGATCGATTCGATCGGCACCGCGCTCGCCCGGTTCGAGCAGGACGGGCGCCCGTTCGCGGTCCTGCTCGTGCAGGCGGCCGAGCCGCGCGCCCCGATCGTCGAGGAGGGGCGCACGATCACCCAGAGCAGGACCGGCGAGATCGAGGCGCTGCTCGCGGGGGTCCTGCGCGCGGTCGCGGGTCCCGACGCGCGCACGGCGCAGGCCGTCGGCTCGCTGACGCGGGAGCGTGCCGGCCGTTACTGGCTGCTCGCCCCCGGACTCGACAGCGTGGGCGCGCAGGCGCTCGCGGAGCGCCTGACGAGCGGCGCAGCAGCGGCGGCGCGGGCGCGCGGGTGGTCGCTGGAGGTGGCCGTCGGCACGGCCGCCTGCCCGCAGGACGGGCGTGAGGCAGCGGCGCTCGCGGCCCATGCGGACGTCGGGCTGTACGCGGCGCGGGCGGCTGCGCGTGCGGCCGGCGCGGGTCCGCCCGAGCAGCGCTAGGGCGCGTCAGCCGGCGAGTGCGCCGCCCGCGAGGGCGTTGGCGGCAGGAACGGCGGGGAGGCCGAGTGTCGGGACGTTGGGCGCGCTGCCGACGATGCGCGTCCCGATGCGCACGGTTTCCGTGATCCCGAGGGCGGTCGCGGCGCCGGAGGTGAGGTCCCAATCGGCGCCGATGTGGCTGTAGGGGCCGCGGTCGAGGACGGGGACGATCAGCGCGCGGCCGCCGTAGGTGACCTTGATCAGCGTGCCGCAGGGGAGCGTCCGGTTCGCGACCCCGACCACGGCGGGTGTGAGCGTCTGGCCGCACGCGGTCGTCTGGCCGTAGAAGCCGGGGCCGAACCAGGTCGCGATCCCTGTGGTGTGGATGCGGTGCGCCGTCGAGGCGTGGACGGCGGGGGTCGTGGGCGGCGCTGACGCGCCCCCCGCGCCGGTCGCGGCCGCGGCGGAGCCGGGGAGCGCCGCGAGCAGCGCGAGCGCGAACAGGGACGTGAGCGAACGAAGACGCATCTTGGGTTTTGTGACGACCAGCGGCGCCTACGGGGTGAGCTGACGGGCTCGCGCTGCGTGCTTCCGCGGCGCTACGGGCCAGGTGGCCCGATTCGCCCCAGCGAACCTTGCGGTTCGCATTGGGTCCCCCGTCTGCCCGGACCTGAGTCAGGGCAGCTCGGCGTGCGCGGCAGTATACACGCGTCGCCCACGGTTCACGGTATCGCCGCCCGCGAATCCGCTTGCAGCGGCAGAAACCCGCTCAGGAGCGCGTGATCAACGACGTGAAGTCGCGCAGCAGCCGCTCGCCGGTCGATACGCCGGCTTTTGCCAGCTCGCCGACGATCTCCGCCGCCGTCGCGATCAGCTCGGTGCCGCCGGGGGGCTGCACCGGGCCGCTCAGGCGCTCGCCCTCGGCGGCGTAGCCCTGGGGCGGAACCGCCTCGCGCTCGGACGCGCGGACGCGGGACCGTGAGCGCGGCGCGCTCGCGCCGCGGGCGGGGGAGGGCTTCGACGCCTTCGCAGCCGGCTTGCGCGGCCGGCTCGCGGTCGTTGTCGCGCGCTTGGCTTTCACGGGCTTCTTCGCAGCCTTCCCCGGGGTCTTCGCAGCCTTCCCCGCGATCTTCGCGGCCGGCTTCGCGGGCTTCGCCTTCGCCGGAGCGGCGGCTGCCTGCGCCGGTGTCGCGGCGGTGCCGCGCGCGGCCGCACGCCGGGCGCTCGCCCGCTGCGGGCGGGTGCGCGGCAGCTGCGAGAGGACGCCGGCGCCTTCGCCTTTGGAGTTGGCCGAGGAGTTGCTGTCGGGCGGCGGGGTCACAGTCACATCATTGCTTAAGCAGCTCGTTCGGGCGTGTCGGATGATGGTCGAACGGCAGATTTCAAGGGGTCGCGGAGGGGCCTCGATACCCACAGCGACGCGTTAGCATGGGAGCCCTTAGAACGTTGTATGGGTTGTAACGTCGGGAGGCCTGCGGCCGTATCTGTGACCAGGCCTGCCCCGAAGTCGCGCCCCGTCACCCGCGCAATGTCGATCGACCGAGAAACGGAAACCGGATGTCAGTAGTCGAGCTGCAGGAGTCGGATGAGGTCAAGGGACTGCTGGCAAAGGGGCAGCAGGTGGGGGTTCTGTCCTACGCGGAGATCGCGAAGGCGGTGTCCGAGCTCGACCTCGACGAGTCCGACGTAGAAGAGCTCCACGGCTTCTTCGAGCGCTCCGAGATCGAGCTCGTCGAGGACATCGACCCGGCGATCGCAGCGTCCGCCCAGGTCGAGCGGGCGCCCGACAAACGCGGCCGCCGCAAAGCGAAAGCGGCGCTCGACCTGAAGCCCGACATGACGACGGACTCGCTGCAGCTGTTCCTCAAGGACATCGGCAAGGTGCGCCTGCTGACAGCCCAGGAGGAGGTCGATCTCGCCAAGCGCATCGAGCGCGGCGACCTCGACGCCAAGCAGAAGATGGTCGAGTCGAACCTCCGGCTCGTCGTCTCGATCGCGAAGAACTACCGCAACCAGGGCCTTCCCTTCCTGGACCTGATCCAGGAGGGCACGCTCGGCCTCGTCCGGGCTGCCGAGAAGTTCGACTACCGCAAGGGCTTCAAGTTCTCGACGTACGCGACCTGGTGGATCCGGCAGGCCATCGCCCGCGCGCTCGCCGACAAGGCGCGCACGATCCGCATCCCCGTCCACGTCGTGGAGAAGCTCAACAAGATCGGCCGCGCCGAGCGCAAGCTCGTGACCGAGCTCGGCCGCGAGCCGACGGCCGACGAGATCGCGGAGGTCACCGGGATCGACCCCGAGGAGGTCGACTCGATCAAGCGCTCCGCGCAGGCCCCCGTCTCGCTCGAGAAGCCGGTCGGTGACGAGGAGGAGTCGGAGTTCGGCCAGTTCATCGCCGACGAGCGCGCCGAGTCGCCCTACGAGCGCGCCGCCGAGATCCTCACCAAGGAGGCGCTCCGCGAGGCGCTCGAGAACCTCTCCTACCGCGAACGCCGCGTGCTCGAGCTCCGCTACGGGCTCGGTGGGGAGCACCCCCGCACCCTCGACGAGGTCGGACGCACGTTCAACGTCACGCGCGAGCGCATCCGCCAGATCGAGAACCAGTCGCTCAAGAAGCTGCAGTCGCTGGCGGAGGCACAGAAGCTCCGCGACGTCGCCTGACGGACGTCTCAGCTCTCGCGGCGGCGCCCTCGGGGGCTCGTGTACGCTCGCGCACTTCGCCTCAGGGCCTCACGACATAGACGATCACGCCTTCGCGTGGTTCTCCGTGGAGGCCGTCGGCCGCGAGCAGGGCGGGCCAGCTTTCGGGCTGGGCGGCGTCGACGATGACGCGGGACACGCGGTAGCGGGCGAGGAACCGTGCGAGCTGCGCCGGCGCGACGGGGGCCGCCGGGACGGCGAGCTGGGCGCGCACGAACGGATCGGTTTTGAACGGGGCGGGGGTGTCGCCGGTGAGGTTGCCCTCGGGCATCGTGAAGGCGAAGTGCGCCTGCGCCTGCCAGAGCATGTCGTAGCCGCGGAAGCCGAACGGCAGGAGCAGCGCCCGGCTTCCGCTCGGGATCACGCGCCGGTAGCCGTCGCCGCTGAACAGCGCGGGCACGCTCGCGGGGCTGTTGTACGCGACGCTGCCAGCGTCGGGCAGGATCAGCGCGATGCCGGCGATCACAGCGGCGAAGCGCGCGATCGGCCGCCGTCCGGGTCGCGCCAACCACAGCGCGACTAGCAGCGCGAGCGCGAACCACGCGAACAGCACGACACGTCCCGGCACGGCGGCCTTCAGGACCGGCACGCGGGCGGCGATCGGCCACGGGACCGGGATCGTGCGATGGCCGGCGACGGTCAGCCGCGTGCCGAGCGAGAGCAGCAGGGCGACGCCCGCGACGGCGCCGAGGACCACAGCGGCGCGGGTGCGCCGGAGTGTCCACAGCGCCGCGAGCAGCACGAGCAGCAGCGGCGCGCCGAAGTAAGCGTCCCGTTCGGCGATGTTCCCGGGGAGCCGGGCCGCGACCCCCCCGGCGTAGCGGATGAGGGTCACCTGGGTCGGCACGACGAGTCCTGCCAGGTCGGTGATGAACTTGGTGTCCGCGCCGGGCGGCCCCACAGGGTGTGATCGGACGAGCGCGTAGTAGAGGTAGGGGCTCATGAGGACCGCGGCGATCGCCCCGGCGGCGGCCGTCTCGATGGCCGTTGCGAGCAGCACTCCTCGCGCGGGCCCAGCGGCGGCCAGCCACGCCACGGCGAACGCGAGCGCCCCGAAGCCGACCGACGTGGCGAGGATCTCCTGCGAGGTGAGCAGCTGCGCGACGACCACGGCCGCCATGACGGCCACGAACGCCGCCCGCCCGAGCCGACGCTCGACCCTTGCGAGGACCGCGAGCACCGCCAGCGGCAGCAACGCGATCAGCATCAGGTTCGCGTGCCCGGCGAGCTGCGCGAGCTCGTAGCTCGAAAACCCGTAGACCCAGCCGCCGGCGAGCGCCGGGAGCGTGCGGCCGCCGACGTGGCGGCACAACGCGAACATCGCGGTGGCGGCGATCGCAGGGCTCAGCAGCGCGAGCACGTCGTAGCTGGGCAGCGGGCCCGCCAGCGCCGTCACCGGCGAGAGCAGGAGCGACGGCAGCGGGATCATGGGTGCCGCCGCCACGTTCGCGCCCGCGGGGCTCCACACGACGTTGGTGTGCAGCGGGTTGGTCAGGTGGCCCAGCGCGTGCGGCCACCACGCGAGCGACCACATGTAGGTGGGCGGATCGCCCGCCGGGCCGACGCACAGGCACACATGGGACGGGTCGGCGAGCGCGTGGCGCGCGATCAGGAGCGCGGAGGCGAGCGCGTAGAGCGCGAACACGAGCCCGAGACGTGCTGCCGCGATGCGGCGTGCGTGCTGCCGCCCGAGGGCGCCGCCCTCCCCGCCGGCCATTGCAGCATGATCCCACGCCGCGTGGCCGCTGCAGCGGCACCCGGCGCGCCGGCGAGCCTCGCGTCCGGTCCACGCGTCCAGTCGAGGCTAAAGCGACGGCATCGCCCTGCCGATCTGGAAGGCATGTTCGAGATCATGGCTGCGCTGCGCGAGCTCGTCGACAAAGAGGGCTCGGACCTTCACCTGAAGGTCGGCACGCCTCCGCTGTACCGGGTCAACGGCGAGCTCGCCCCCGACCACACCGCGGAGCCGCTACTCGACGCTGACACCGAAACGGCGCTGAAGACCCTGCTCGAGGACGAGGCCAAGCTCGAGGAGTTCGCACGCGAGCGCGAGGTCGACTTCTCATTCGAAATCCCGCAGGTCGCGCGGTACAGGATCAACGCCTTCCGCCAGCGCGGCTCGATCTCGATGGTCGTCAGGGCGATCCCTCACAGGATCAGCACGATCGAGCAGCTCTCGCTGCCCGACGTCGTGCGCGAACTGGCCGAGGAGGAGCGCGGGATCATCCTGCTGACCGGCACGACCGGCTCGGGGAAGTCGACGACGCTTGCCGCGATGATCGACCACATGAACAACACGATGAGCAAGCACATCGTGACGATCGAGGACCCGATCGAGTTCGTCCACGAGGACAAACGCTCCGCTATCAACCAGCGCGAGGTCGGCATGGACACCGCTTCGTTCAAGCGCGCGCTGCGCAGGGTGCTGCGCCAGGACCCGGACGTGATCCTGGTCGGAGAGATGCGCGATGAGGAGACCGTCCAGACCGCGCTCTCGGCCGCCGAGACCGGCCACCTCGTGCTCTCCACGATCCACACGGTCGACGCGACCGAGTCGATCAACCGCATGCTCGACTTCTTCCCGCCGCACCAGCACGGCCAGGCGCGCAGCATGATCGCCGGGACCGTGAGGGGGGTCATCTCCCAGCGCCTCGTTCCCGGGGCCGACGGCGGGCGCGTTGCGGTCTGCGAGATCATGCGCATGACCGGCCGGGTCCGCGACATGATCATGGACCCCTCGCAGACGGGCAAACTCGTCGAGGTGATCACGTCGGGCGGCTACTACGGGATGCAGACGTTCGACCAGGCGCTGTTCGGTCACGTCAAGGCCGGCCGCGTCACGTTCGAGGACGCGATGCGCGTCGCGTCGAGCCCGCACGACTTCAAGCTGCTGATGCAGGCCGACGGCCGTCGTGGCACGACCATGGAGGACGTCGCGGCCGCGCAGGAGAACCGCGAGCAGGGCTCCAAGCCCTCGCTCAGCGCCGCCTGAGCGCCGCGCGCTTTCACGACGCGCCCGCACAACGCGCTTCGAGACCGGCGAGCGGCGGCTCTCGCGCTCGGCACGCGATCCGGCGTGCCTCCCGTTACTTCAGTTGGTAAAGTAATGAGTGATGGCTGACGAGAAGTGTCCTGTTTGCATGACCGCTGAAATCGTGTGCGGCAAGTGGACGCTGCTCGTGATCCGCGATCTCGCCGAGGGCCGCGCACGCTTCTGCGAGCTCGAACGCTCGCTCGCGGGCATCAGTCCCCGCACGCTCTCCCTGCGCCTGCGCGCGCTCGAGGAGGAGGGCATCGTCGAGCGCCACATGTTCCCCGAGGTGCCGCCGCGGGTCGAGTACGCCCTGACCGAGAAGGGCCGCGCGCTCGTCCCGATCATCGAGGACATGCGCTACTACGGCGAGCAGTGGCTGAGCGCCGAGTGCGCCGACCGCAGCGTCGCCTCCGGCGGCGCGCTCGCGGCCGCCTGAGGGCGCACGGCCGGCAACGCGGCTGCAACAGCAGGTGCGATCGCAGGAGCCCGGCCCCGAGGCGCGAAGTGAGCGCACCATGCAGTCGGTCCGACTCCACGGCGCGCTCACGGAGTTCCTGCAGGGCGCCGCAGCGATGCTCCACGCGGACGTGCTCGCGGGCAACGAGGTTCCGTTCGAGGTCGCGAGCAGCGCCCGCGGCCGCCGCGGCGCCGGGCCGTCCCTGTATTGCTACCGCCCGCTCACGGGCGCGTACATCGACGACCACCAGCCGGCCCTCCAGCGCCTGGCGAGCCACGAGCAGGCCGAACGCGAGCTCGTCGCCTTCGCAGGGCTCGACCGCTACCTGATCGCGGCCGGCGTCGAACCCGGGCGCGCCGGGCGCAGCGCCCGCGCGCGGATGGCCCTGCGCGCGCTGCTGGCGGACGCCTGCGGCGAACAGAGCGACTTCGAGCTCCCCCCGGAGCGCATCGCGGCCGCCATCGCGCGCCTCGAGGCGGCTGCCGAGGCCGACGCCGGCGGGGTCACGCTGGTCGCGACGCTGCACGGCCTGGCGACCGCCTCCGAGCAGGTGCAGCTGACGGCAGGGCTGACGATCGCGCGGCCCGAGTTGCTGCAGGGCCTGCCCGAGGCGCTGCGCGCGCTCGACGACGATCTGGAGTCCGACGGCAGCGGCCAGCGGCTCGTGGCGGTTCTCACGGCGCGCGAGCTCGAGCCGGCCGCCGCGATCGACCACGGCGTCGCGGTGATGCGCGAGCTGCTGCGCGCCCTGCGCCTGTTCGGGGAGGGCCGCGTGACGCTCGGCGCCCTCGCCTGGACGCGCGTCGGTGACGGCGCGTGGACCCCGCTGCCGCTCGGCACGGGCGGTCGTCCCGGCGGCGTGCTGCTGATCGCGCCCGAGCAGGAGGACGAGCTGCGCGCGTTCTGCAACCTCATCTCGCGCCGTGCGCCGGTCGACACCGAGCTCGCCTGGGCGCTCCGTCGATTCGAGCTCGGCTGCGACCGCGAGGACCCGCGCGAGGCGATCAGCGACCACCTGCTCGCCCTGCGGGCGCTGCTCGAGCCCGAGGGTCCCGCGAGCGGGATGATGCCGGGGCGCCTGGCTGCCCTGTGCGCGACGCCGCAGCGGCGGATGGAGCTGACCGAGCACGGGATCGCAGCGATCGCGCTGGAGCGCGCGGCGATCGAAGGCGAGGCCGCCGCCGGCACCTCGACCGTGGTGCTCGCGAACGAGATCGCCGATCACCTGCGCGCGCTCCTGCGCGACGTGATCTGCGGCCATCTCGAGCCGGACCTCGTGTCGCTCGCGGACGAGATCCTGCTCGAAGGCGCCGCGCCGGCGGCAGCCGCCGCGCCCGTGCTGCCCTCAGCCCAGCAGGTGCTCGGCGACGCGGGCGAGGCCGAGGAGATCCTGGACCTCTTCGTCTAGATGCGGTACGACGATCGGGCTCCGCTCGCCGATCGCCGCCGCCAGCTCGGAGATCTCCTCAGCGTCGCGGCGCGCCAGCGCGTCGAAGTCGGCGAGGTTCGCCGCCACCCGCGCGCCGAGGCGCTCGCCGAGGGCCGCCTCGATCAGCTCGCGTGCCTGGGTCTCGCTGTGGCTGCCGAGATCGTCGAGCTGCGCGCGGTTGACGATCAGCCGCGCTTTGCCCATCCCCGCCGCCGCCAGCCGCGCGGCGAGGAAGCGCGCCTCCTGCGCCGGCTCCGGCTCGGGTGAGCTCACGATCAGGAAGCAGGTGTGCGGCGCCCGTAGCAGCGCCGCCACCCCGCGCGTGCGCTCGCCGAAGCCATCGATGACGCCCGTCAGCGAGCGAAAGAACGCAGACAGGTCCGAGAGCATGTCGACACCGGTCACGCGCGCGAAGATCGAGAACACGAGCGCCGTACCGCGGCCGAAGAGACGAGCGGTGAGCCCGCCCGGCGCGAGGAACACCTGCAGCGCGCGCCCTTCGAGGAAGCCGAGCAGTCGCGTGGGCGCGTTCAGGAAGTCGAGCGCATTGCGCGACGGCGGCGTGTCGAGCACGATCACGTCGAAGTCGTGCTCCTCGTGCAGCTCGTACAGCTTCGCGATCGCGCTCAGCTCGTGCGAGCCGGCGACCGCGTTCGAGAGCTCGCCGTAGACAGGGTTCGCGAGGATCTCCTCGCGCGCGCGCTCGTCCGGCGCAAGCCGCGTGACGATCTCGTCGAACGTGCGCTTGGCGTCGAGCATCATCGCCCACAGCTCCCCCCGGCAGTCGACGCCCTGGTCGCGCATCGCCCGCGCCGGTATCCGCTGCGGCTCGCTCGACAGCTCGTCCATCCCGAGCGCGGCGGCCAGGCGCCGCGCCGGGTCGATCGTCACCACCGCGACCCTCGCCCCTTCGCACGCGAGCCCGAGCGCCAGTGCAGCCGAGGTAGTCGTCTTGCCGACGCCGCCCGACCCGACGCAGATCACGACGCGCTTGCCGGCCAGCTCGCGGCGCAGTGACGCGGTCTCGCTGGGAGAGCGGCGGGCCATGCCGGGATCGTAGATGGCGTGCAGGAATCGTCCCCCGCCATGCGAATACTCCTCGGACGGCTTTCCTGCAATCGAGGTATCGGAGCCACCGTGGACGGCAAGGCCAAGGTCATCGCGTTCGCCAACCAGAAGGGCGGGGTGGCCAAGACGACGACAACGCTCAACCTCGCCGCGGCGTTCGCAGAGGAGGGCCACCGCGTCCTGTGTGTCGACATGGACCCGCAGGGCAACCTGACGATGTCGCAGGGAATCGATCCCGACACGCTCGAGCGATCGATGTACGACGTGCTCGTGCACAAGGTCTCGGTCCGCGAGGTCATCCGCCGCCGCGAGATCGACGTCGCATGCGCCTCGATCGACCTGGCCGGCGCCGAGATCGCGATGTCGACCATGATCGGGCGCGAGCGCACCCTGCAGAAAGCCTTCGAACCGATCC
This sequence comes from Solirubrobacteraceae bacterium, assembly GCA_036264095.1. Lineage (GTDB taxonomy): Bacteria > Actinomycetota > Thermoleophilia > Solirubrobacterales > Solirubrobacteraceae > Palsa-744. The sequence goes on from DATARO010000043.1 coordinate 51,842, forward strand.
TCGACGACTACGACTTCATCTGCATCGACACGCCACCGAGCCTCGGGCTGCTCACGATCAACGCGCTCACCGCTGCGGACAAGGTGATCGTCCCCGTCCAGTGCGAGTATCTGTCGATGCGCGGGCTGATCCAGCTGCAGAACACGCTCGCGATGATTCGCGAAAATCTCAATCCTGACGTGGACATCGAGGGTATCCTGCCGACGTTGGTCGATACGCGCACGATCCACGCCAAGGAGGCGATCGAGATCCTCGAGGAAAACTTCGGCGACCGCGTGTTCGCCTCCCGCATCCGCAAGACCGTCCGCTTCGCCGAGGCGCCCGTGAAGGGCATGTCGGTGCTCAAGTACGAGCCGGATGGCGTAGCGGCCCAGTCCTACCGGCAACTCGCGCAGGAGGTTCTCAGCCATGACCAACGCTAAACGCGCGAGCATGCGCGAAGGGCCGCTGGCAGCGCTCTTCCGCAAGACCGAGCTCGAGGGTGAGGAGGCCGAAGGCACGGCGCCCGCCCAGAGCGATGCGCCTGCCCGCGCCGCCGGCCGTGCCGCGCCGAGTCCGCCGCCGCACCCACGGGAGACCGGCCTGCCGCACCCCGCGCTGAGCGGCACGCATGACGAGCCCGCCGCGGACGAGCCGCACGTGCCCTCGCCGCGCGAGCGCTTGCGCCACGCGTTCTCCTCGGAGATCCCCGAGAACCTGATGGAGCGCCCGGCGCCGCCGCGCGAGCGCTACGAGCCGGCCCCCGAACGCTACGCCTCGCACGCGCTGCCGGATCGTCCGCCGGCCCAGCTCGGCCAGCCCGTGATCCGCGTCGTCGGCGTCGGCGGCGGCGGCGTGAACGCCGTCAACCGCATGGTCGAGGCCGAGGTGGAGGGCATCGAGTTCATCGCGGTCAACACCGACTTGCAGTCCCTGCAGCAGTCGACCGCCGACATCACCGTGCACATCGGCGCGGAGCTCACGCGCGGTCTCGGCTCGGGATCCGACGCGAACGTCGGCCGGGCCGCGGCGATGGAAGACTACGACCGCGTGAAGGCCCTGCTGAAGGGCTCGGACATGATCTTCATCACCGTCGGCGAGGGCGGCGGCACGGGCACCGGAGCGGCGCCGATCCTCGCGCGCATCTCGCGCGAACTTGGCGCGCTGACGGTCGCGATCGTGACGAAGCCGTTCGGCTTCGAGGGCAGCCGCCGCGGTGCCCAGGCCGAGCGCGGCGTCGAAGCGCTCGCGGAGGAGGTCGACACCCTGATCGTCGTTCCGAACGACCGCCTGCTCGCGGTGCTCGACAAGCAGACCGCGATGGTCGAGGCGTTCCGGGTCGCCGATGACGTCCTGCGCCAGGGGGTGCAGGGGGTCTCCGACCTCGTGACGCTCCCCGGGCTGATCAACCTCGACTTCGCCGACGTGCGGACGATCATGAGCGGCGCCGGCAGCGCGCTGCTCGGGATCGGCATGGGCATCGGCGACAACCGTGCCACCGACGCGGCGATGCAGGCGGTGTCCTCGCCGCTGCTGGAGACGTCGATGGACGGGGCGCGCTCGATCCTGCTGTCGATCACCGGCGGCGAAAACCTGTCCCTGTGGGAGGTCAACGAGGCCGCCAAGGCGGTCTCCGCGGCGGCCCACCAGGACGCGAACATCATCTTCGGCGCGATGGTCGACGACAAGCTCGACGACCAGGTGTGGGTGACGGTCGTCGCAACCGGCTATGGCGACGAGGGCCGGCGCCGGAGCGTCGAGCGCATGCGCGGCGGGCGCGTGCCCGAGGAAGAGCCCGGCGCGGGCGAGGTGCGCGTGCAGCGCGCGAGCTCGCGGCCGTATGCCGAGTCGCGGCCGGCAGGGCGGCGTCGCGGAGGCCTCGACGACCTCGAGGTCCCCGAGTTCATCCCCGGCTCCTGACCGCCCGGGAGCTCCGCTGAGCGGCTACGGAGCGGCGCGCCGGCGTCCGCTGCGCTCATCAGTGTGGTAGTCCACGCGCCATGGCCACCGGACGCAGCGGCGTAGTCGCCGCGGGACATCCGCTGACAGCGCAGGCCGGTGCGCGCGTGCTGCGGGACGGCGGCAACGCCGTCGACGCCGCAATCGGCGCGGTCCTGACCTCGTTCGTGGCCGAGCCGCTGCTCACCGGCCTCGGTGCGGGCGGCTACATGCTCGTCGCGGGGCCCGGCCGCGAGCCGGTCCTGCTCGACTTCTTCGTCGCCGCCCCCACGCGCGCCGGCGACGGCAGCGAGGCGGAGCTGCAGGCGGTCGAGGTCTCCTTCGGCGATGCCGTCCAGATCTTCCACGTCGGACCCGCCTCGTGCGGTGTCTACGGCACGCCCGCCGGTGTGTGCGCGGCGTCGCGCCGCTGGGGCTCGATACCGCTCGCGGACCTCGCGGCCCCGGCAGTCGAGCTCGCGCGCGAGGGCGTGCCGCTGAACGCCGGACAGGCGTACATCGCGAAGATCCTCCACGAACTGCTCGTTTCGACTCCCGAGTCGAGCTCGCTGTGGGCGCCCGGCGGCCGGCCGCTGCGCGAGGGCGATGCGCTGCGCGACCCGGCGCTCGCGGACGCGCTCACGATCCTGGGCGAGCGCGGCTCCGAGCCGTTCTACCGCGGTGAGCTTTCCTCGGCGGTCGTCGCCTGGATGGAGGACCGCGGCGGCTCCGTCACCGCGGCGGACCTCGCCGCCTACTCGGCGGTGGAGCGGGAGCCGGTGCGGACCGCCTACCGCGACCGCGAGATCCTCACGAACCCTCCGCCCTCGGCCGGCGGGACGCTCCTCGCCTACGCGCTGGCGCTCCTCGACCGCGGCTCCTCGCCGCCGCTCGCGGCCGACGTGGTCGCGGCGATGGCGGCAGCGCACGCCGAGCGCACGAGCGAGTTCGTCGAAGGCCTCGAGGACCCGGGCTTCCTCGAGCGCTTCATGTCCTCGCGGCTCGGTTCGACTACGCACATCTCCGTGCTCGACGCAGACGGCTTCGCCTGCAGCGTCACGTGCTCGAACGGGGAGGGCTCGGCCGTGATCGTCCCCGGGACCGGGATCCACCTGAACAACATGATGGGCGAGGCCGATCTGAACCCGCTCGGGTGGCACCGGCATCCGCCCGGGCGGCGGATGCCGAGCATGATGGCGCCGACCGTCGTGACGCGCGCGGGCGAGGTCGAGCTCGTGCTCGGCAGCGCCGGCTCCAACCGGATCCGCTCGGCGTTGCTGCAGACGATCGTCTCCGTCGTCGACCGGGGACTCGACGCGCGGGCGGCGGTGGACGCGCCGCGCCTGCATCTCGAGGACGGCAAGCTCTACGTCGAGCCGGGGATCGACCTCACCGGCATCCCGCCCGACCTGCCGACGGTGCTGTTCGCGGCCCGCAACCTGTTCTTCGGGGGCGTGCAGGTCGCCCTGCGGCGCGACGGAGTCCTCACCGGAGCGGGCGACCCCCGCCGCGGCGGGGTGGCGGTGGGCGCGTGACGCCGAGCGCCGGCCGCGCCGCGGCGCGCGCCCGGCAGGCACGTCTCGGCGGCCCCGCGCTGGCACTCGCGCTCGCTGCGCTCCTGCTGCTCGGATGCGGGGGCGTCCGCGCCGCGGACCTCTTCATCGTCACGCGCACCGGTCCTCAGGGCCAGCGCCTGACCTTGCTCGTCGACGAAGAAGGCGGCGCCAGCTGCAACGGCGGGGCGATGCGCAAGATCAGCGATCCGCAGCTCGTGCTCGCCCGCGGGATCCAGGAAGAACTCCACGACGCGGCGAGTCGCAACCGCAGCTTCCCGGCGCAGCCGAAATCGGTCTTCAGCTACAGGGTGCGCGACGAAGCCGGCACGGTCACCTTCGCCGACAACGCGGCCGGCCAGCCGAAGGTGCTGCGTCAGCTGGCCCTTTTCGTGCTGCAGGTCTCCCAGCAGGTCTGCGGGCTCTAGCCGAAGCGCACCTTCCCGTTCGAGCGCGCCCGCGCCTGAGCGCGCTCGAGCAGCTCCAGGCGCTCGATCGCGGCCTCCAGCAGCACGCCGAGGCGCCGCATGCGCGCGTTCTCGGAGCGGAGCTCGAGCAGCTCCTGCTTGGCCTCGGTCTCGAACTCGACGGTCGCGGCCATCCGGTAGGCGCTCATCTCATCGAGCTCGTCCTGCGCGATCTCACGGTCGGTCGCCTGCCGCACGAGCTCGCGGTAGAGCTCGCGCGCCGACTGCGCGACCTCCGATTCGCTCTCCTCCTCGTCGTCGGCGAGGAACTCGATCACGCCCGCGGGATAGGGGAGGTCGTCCTGGCGCTGGTGCAGATGGAAGGGCTGGCGGCCGCGCGCGAGGATGTTCATGCGGCCGTCGTCGGTGCGCTCGAGCACCTGCTCGACCTCACACGAGCAGCCGACCGGCTTCAGCTCCTCGTCGGAGAGCCAGAGAATCCCGAATACGCGCTGGAGTGAGCCCGGCGGGGCCTCGAGGCAGTGCTCGATCATGCGCCGGTAGCGGTCCTCGAAGATGTGCAGAGGGATCCCCTCGCTCGGCAGCGCGACGATTCCGAGCGGGAACAGCGGGAAGCCGCGGTGCGTGCCCTCCTCCATCAGCCGCACAAGTCTACGAGCAGCGATCGTTGCCGCGCAGGCGGGCGGATCGCTACGCGCGCTTTTTGGCCGTGAGCATCAGGTTGTAGAAGATCGCCGGCGGCAGGCGGCGCTCGAGCAGGCGCCGGTCGAGCTCCTGCAGCAGCAGATATCCGCGGTAGGCGTACATGCGCCAGGCCCATGGCACCTCGTCGGGCTTGGCGGTCGCCTCGAGCGTGCGGTTCGTCCACCCGAACCAGTTCGCGAGCAGCTCCTCGCCGGTGACGCCCACCCCGACCAGTCCGGCGCCGCGCGCGAGTCGCGCCAGTTCACCCGGCGCGAAGGCGTGCACGTCGACCAGCCCCTCGAGCGCCTGGCCGTCGCCCTCGCCGTGCTCCTGCTCGGCCGCGCCGGCGCCGATGGCGCGGCGCCACAGCGGTGCCAGCGCCGCGGCGAAGCGCTTCGGAACCGTCGCGAGCCGGTCGCCGTAACGCGAGGGCTCGCCTGCGAACAGGAGCGTCCCGCCGGGGCGCAGGACGCGATCGAACTCCGAGAACGCGCGCGCGAGGTCGGGGATGTGGTGAAGGACGGCGTGGCCGAGAACGAGGTCGAAGCTGTCGTCGGCGAACGGGAGCCTCTCGGCGTCGGCGAAGGCTGTCGTCACCTCGAGGCCGAGGCGCTCGGCGTTGGCCGCGAGCGTCACGAGCATCCCCGGGGAGATGTCGCTGCAGGTCGCCTCGCCGATCACGCCTGCCTGCATCAGGTTCAGCGTGAAGTAGCCGGTGCCGGACCCGATCTCGAGCGATCGCGCGAACCGCTGCGGGTCGCCGCCGAGCGCCTTGCGCACCTTCGCGGTGACCTGCTCGCGCCCGGTGGCGCCGAAGTCGATGCCCCACTTGGAGTCGTAGTGGCTGGCGGCGACGTCGTGGTAGCGCGTGTTCGCGTCCCGGATCTGCTCTGCGCTGAGGGCTGACGCCACGGGGCGCACCATATACTCGCGCCCCCGGCTCGCGCCCGCAGGCGGCGCGTCCGTTTCGAACGACCAGCGATCGCAGTGAGGCCGACCCTCTTCGTCCAGCACGACCAACCGGCAGGGGTGCCGCCGCTCGAGCTCACGGGCGAGCGCACGCTCCCCGACGTGCCGGCCGAGAACTACTGGTTCCGCCGCCACCTCGTCGTGTATGAGTGGATCGCGCAGCGCGCGCGGGGCAGGCGCGTGATCGACATGGCCTGCGGGGAGGGCTACGGCGCGAACGTGCTCGCCGGCGAGGCCGAGGCGGTCGTGGGGGTCGACGCCAACCCGGAGGCCCACGAGCACGCGCGGCTCCGCTACCGCCGGGCCAACCTGCGCTTCGAGCGTGCGCCCGTCGAATCGTTCGCCGAGCGCGCGGACGCCGTCACGTTCCTGCAGACGATCGAGCACCTCCAGGACCCGGGCGCCGTGCTCGACCACTTCCGCTCGCTGATCGGCCCCGATGGCACCGCATACGTGTCCACGCCGAACGTGCTGACGCTCGCTCCGAAGGGCGCCGAGCGCTCGGACAACCCCTGGCACGTCCACGAGTACCGCCACGAGGAGTTCGCGCGGCTGTGCGCGGAGCACTTCGCGAGCGTCGAGATCCACGGCCTGTTCCACGCCCGCAAGCTGCGCGCGCACGAGCTGGCGATCCGCGGGGGCTGGGATTCGATCCATCGCACGCTCGGGTTGACCGAGCGCTTCTACGACCGCTTCACGCCCGCGATCGCGACGAGCGACTTCGCGCTGCGCAGCGGGCCGGGCGTGCCGATGGAGCGGGCGCTCGACTTCCTCGCCGTGTGCCGTCCGTGAGCCGGCGCGAGGACGGCGCGCTCGCGATCGTCCTGCACACGCACATGCCATACGTCGAGGGCTTCGGGACGTGGCCGTTCGGCGAGGAGTGGCTGTGGGAGGCGATTGCGTGCTGTTACCTGCCGCTGGTCGCGCTGCTGCGCGCGGGGGCGCCGCTGACGCTCTCGCTCACCCCCGTGCTGTGCGACCAGCTCGAGGCCCCCGGGGTCCCCGAGCGCTTCGAGGCGTTCGTGAAGGACGTGCGGCGCCGCACCCACGCCGAGGATGCCGCGGGGCTGCGCGGCGCCGGCGAGGACGGGCTCGCGCGCGAGCTCGAGCGCGCCGCCGGCGACTACGAGCTGGCGCTCGAGCAGCTGCGCGCGCTGGACGGGGACCTGCTCTCGGCGCTCGCGCCGTTTGCGCACTGGACGTCCTCGGCGACGCACGCGGTGCTGCCGCTGCTCGCCTGCGATGCGGGGGTGCGCCTGCAGCTGCGAACCGGGATCGAGTCGCACCGGCGGCGCTTCGGCGCCTGGGCCGGGGGGTTCTGGCTGCCCGAGTGCGCGTATGAGCCATCGCTCGCCGAGGACCTCGCCGAGGCCGGCGTTCGCGCGGTGTGCGTCGAGCTGACCAACCGTCACGGCGCCGGGTCGGCGGAGCACCTCGTCCCCAGGCGCGAGGAGTCGGGGGTCGTGCTGGTGCCGATCGACCGGGCGACGATCTCGCGCGTCTGGAGCGAGGGCGGATATCCCGCGGCGGGCCCGTACCGCGACTACCACCACCACACCGTCCACCACCACAACCCGTGGTGCAACGCGGGCGCCCCCTACGAGCACGAGGCGGCGCTGGCGCTGGCGCGCGCGCACGCGGCAGAGTTCGTCGCCGCGACCCGCGAGCGGCTCGAAGCCGCACGCGCGCAGAGCCCGGATCGGCTCCCGGGCGGCGGGCTCGTCGTCTGCGCGCTCGACACCGAGCTGCTCGGCCACTGGTGGTACGAGGGCATCACGTGGCTGCAGGCGGTGGTGGCTGAGTGTGCGCGGCAGGGCCTCGAGCTCGTCCGCCTCGACGAGGCGCTGGAGGAGATCGAGCCGTCCGCGATGCCGCCCGGCGACGCGGCCGGCGCGTCCAGCTGGGGTCGCGCCGGTGACCTCTCGACGTGGTCGGGCCCGGCCGTCGCCGAGATGGCCTTCGGCGCGCGCGCGGGGGAGCTCGAAGTCCTCGCAGCCGGGCGCGACGCCGGGCCCGCGGCGGTGCGCGAGCTGCTCGCGCTGCAGGCGAGCGACTGGCCGTTCATGGTCTCGCGCGAGATCGCGGTGCCCTATGCGAAGGAGCGCTTCGCCACCCACCGCGACGCGCTGCAGGCGGCGCTGCGGGCGGGGCCGGGGGCTGCCGAGGAGGGGTTGCGCAACCTCGCGCCCGAAGCCCACCCGGGCGTGCTGCTCGCCCCGTAGGCCGCCGCTACTCCCAGAAGAGCGTGCTCGGCGTCTCGCGCGTGCGGATCACGCGCGCCGGCACCCCGCCCAGGACCGTGTCGGCCGGGAACGAGCGCGTCACGACGGCGCTCGTCCCGACCACGCTGTTCTCGCCGACCGTGACACCGCGCAGCACGCAGGCGCCGTAGCCGATCCACACGTTGTGCCCGACCTCGACGTCGCGCTTGTAGATCCCCTGCAGGCGTATCGGGCGCTCGACCTCGGTCACGCCGTGGTCGAAGTCGATCATCATCACGCGGTCGGCGATGATGCACTCGCGGCCGATCGCGACGTGCTGGTAGGCGGAGATCGTGCACTCCTGCCCCATCACCGTCTTGGCGCCGATGCTGACTTCGCCCTCGTGCACGCGCAGCTTGCAGCCGTGGCCGACCCACGCCCAGCGGCCGATCCTCAGCGTCGCGTCGCGCCCGATCTCGATCTTGACGCCGGGGCAGATGAAGCACAGCCCTTCGAGCTGAAGGCGCCGGCCGAAGCGCAGCTTCAGGAACAGCAGGCGCGCGAACAGCCGTCCGTAGCGCGAGTTCAGCATGCGGTGGGCGCGCATGAAGCGGAGCAGCGCCAGCGGGCCGCCGCGGGGCGGCGCGGGCGGGCGGCGGACGCCGACGGACGTGTGGGGTGCCGGGGGGGCGGTGAGCAGCTCCATCGCGCGAGCAATCGTATGGGACCGCTTGGGCGCGCGGGCGCCCTGCGATGATTGCCCGCTCGATGGCCGAAGCGACGCTCGCGACACGTCTCCTCGACGGCGACCGCCGGGCGCTGGCGCGCGCGATCACGCTCGTGGAGAACGATCGCCCCGAGGGGTGGGAGCTCGTGCGCGAGGTCTACCCGAAGACCGGGAGCGCCGAAGTCGTCGGCTTCACCGGGCCGCCCGGCGTCGGCAAGTCGACGCTGATCGGGGCGCTCACGAAGGCGCGGCGCGAGGCCGGGCGCACGGTCGGAGTGCTCTCGATCGACCCGTCGTCCCCCTTCACCCAAGGGGCCCTGCTCGGCGATCGCATCCGTCTCAGCGACCACTTCCTCGATCCCGGCGTGTTCATCCGCTCGATGGCCAACCGCGGGGCGCTCGGCGGCCTCTCCGAGGCCGCGCTCCAAGCCGCTCTGCTGCTCGACGCCGCGGGGCGCCAGGACGTGTTCGTCGAGACCGTCGGCGTGGGTCAGGCGGAGATCGACATCATCGACCACGCGGACACGATCGTGCTCGTGCTGATGCCGGGCTCGGGCGACTCGATCCAGGCGCTGAAGGCGGGGGTGATGGAGATCCCCGACGTGATCGTGATCAACAAGGCCGAGCACCCCCTCACCGACACGATGGTGAGGGAGATTCGCGGGGTGCTCTCGCTCGCGAACCTCGACCGCACGCCGGAGGAGGTGCGCGGGAGCTGGCGCGTTCCGATCATCAAGACCGAGGCGGCGCGCGGCGCGGGGATCGACGAGCTGGTCGCGGCGCTCGAGGAGCACGGTAGGCACATCCGTGAGCGCGGTCAGCTGCAGGAGCGGCGGCGGCGGAACCTGCGCAACGAGGTACTCGCGATCGCGACTGCGCGGATGCGGCGGCGGTTGGAGGAGGAGCTCGCCGAGGACGCGGAGTTCAAGCGGCTGCTCGACGAGGTCGTGGAGCGGCGGCTGGACCCCGCGAGCGCGGCGACGGAGCTGCTGGGGCGCCAGACGGCGGACGGAGCACGCTGATGGTCCGCGGGTGCTCGCCGCCTTACGGCTGGCACCACGCTTCCGTCGGCGAGCAGCCATCAGGCCTGGAGCCTGACCGCCAGAGGGATGTGATCCGACAGCGCCACCGTGCCGTCGCCGAGGCTCACCTCGCGCTCGAGCCGCTGTGCGGCGCCGTCCGCGCGCAGGCGGAGCGCGAACAGGTGATCGACATCGCGCTCGGCGACGTGCGCCGCGCCCGCGGCGGCCCGGGGGTCGCGAAGGTTGAGGTCGCCGCCGAGCACCAGCGGGCCGCCGCCGGCGAAGTCGAGCGCGGCTCGCCACAGCCTCGCGAGCTCCTGCTCGGCTAACGGGACGCGCGCGCTCGCGTGGTAGTTGACGATCGCGGCACCGGACCGGAGCCTCACCAGCTGAGCGACGCGCCGCTCGGGCCAGGTGCGCAGCCGCAGCGTTGCGTGCTCTGTGATCGTGCCGCGCGCGAGCACCGCGTTGGCGCCGCCGCCGTTTGACCTCATCAGGTCGGGGGCGCGTTCGGCGAGGACCCGGCGCAGCGGCAGCCCGAGGTTGCGCGACGTCAGCGCGCGGCGCTGCTCGGCGCCGGCGACGCGCGCGAGCGGCTCCGGCCACCACGGGGGCACCTCCTGCAGCAGCGCGACGTCCCACGCCCAGCCGGCGAGCATCGCCGCGAAGCGGTCGCGCAGGTCGCGGCGCGCGGGCGGCAGCGACCGTCCGTGGAACAGGTTCCACGTCAGGACCGTCAGCGCCGGCCGGTCGCTCGCGGCTGCTCCTTCGGGCCGCGCGGGCGCTCAGGCCCCGAGCGCCCGCGCGATCACCATCTGCTGCACCTCGTCGGTGCCCTCGCCGATCGTGAGGATCTTGGCGTCGCGGTAGAAGCGGCACACGGGGTACTCCTCGATGAAGCCGTAGCCGCCGTGTATCTGCACGGCCTCCTCGGCACAGCGCACGGCGAGGCGGCCGGTCTTGAGCTTCGCCTGGGCCGCGGTCAGCGTGAAGTTGCGTGCCGCGTCCTTCTCCAGCGCCGCCTTGTGCACGAGCAGGCGCGCCGCGGCGATCTCCGTCGCCATGTCGGCGAGCTTGGCCTGGATCGCCTGGAACTTCGAGATCGCCTTGCCGAACGCCCGGCGCTGCTTGGCGTAGGCGAGCGCCTCGTCGAGCGCGCCCTGGGCGAGGCCGACGCCCATCGCCGCGACACCGATGCGGCCGATGTCGAGGATGTGAAGGAACTGCTTGAAGCCCGCGCCGCGCGGCCCGAGCAGGTTGCCCTCCGGGACGCGGCAGTCGCTGAAGGACAGCGGGCGTGTGTCGGACGCGTTCCATCCCATCTTCCGGTACGGCTCGCCCTGCTCGTATCCGGCGGTCCCGTTGGGGACGATGATGTTCGAGATCTCCCTGTCGGGCCCGGCGGCATCCGATCCCTCGCCGGTGACCGCGGTGATCGCGACCAATCCCGAGATCCTCGTCCCGGCGTTGGTGATGAACTGCTTGGCGCCGTCGATCACCCATTCGCCGCCGTCTAGGCGCGCCCGCGTGCGGGTGTTCCCGGCGTCCGACCCTGCCTCGGGCTCGGTCAGGCCGAACGCGCCGAGCACTTCGCCCGAGCACAGCCGCGGCAGCCACTCGCGCTTCTGCTCCTCTGAGCCGAACAGGTAGATCGGCTGGGTCCCGAGCGAGGTGTGAGCGCAGAGCGTGATCGCGACCGAGGAGTCCACGCGCGTCAGCTCCTCGACGGCGAGCGCGTAGGCGAGCGTGTCGCCGCCGCCGCCGCCGTACTCCTCGGGGAAGGGGATGCCCATCAGGTTGAGCTTGCCGAGCTTCTCGACGATCTCATACGGGAACGACTTCGTGCGGTCGAGCTCCTCGGCGACCGGCGCGACATCGCCTTCGGCGAATTCGCGCACGGTGCGGCGGATCAGCTCGTGGTCG
>DATARO010000025.1:0-1581 GCA_036264095.1 Solirubrobacteraceae bacterium
TAGGGCGCCAGCAAGCGTGCCGCCGCGATCTCAGTGCCCAAACTCGCGCCCCCGACGACGAACACGAGCACACCAAGGGCGCGGCCCGACGTGGAGCCATCCGGCCCTTCGCTGGTGTCGCACGTCCGCTTGGCGATCACGGGCCTGCTGCCATCGTCGGCGCGCGGCGCGTGGGAGGCTGCTCGGCGGTAGTCGGCAGCGTGATCGTCACGGCCGCGCCCTCGACTCGGACCGTGCCGCGGTGGCGCTCGGCGATCGCGCGAACGATCGCGAGACCCAGGCCCGAACCAGGCCGTCCGGCGGACTCCTCGCCGCGCCAGAAGCGCTCGAAGGCGCGCTCTCGTGCATCCTCGGGTATGCCCGAACCTTCGTCGCTGACCGAGATTTCCGCGAGGTCCCCGTGCTGGCGGAGAGTGACATCCACCTGCCCGCCGGCAGGACCGTGTACGAGGCCATTCTCGATCAGGTTCGTTACCGCACGAACGAGCGCTGGCGCCTCCCCCGATACGACGGGGCGGCCATCAACGACACTACCGACGCGATCCTGCCCGGCGACCGCCTCGGCGACCACGCCGGCCAGGTCGACCGGCTTATCGGGGGTGGAGGTTGCTCCGGCCCGTTCGAGCGTGAGGAGATCCCCTACGAGTCTGTCCAGCCGTGCCGCGTCGTGGCGCAGATCGTGGATCAGCTCGTCGCTCGCGCCCCATGCTGCCAGGAACTCGATGTTGCCGAGCAACGACGTGAGCGGCGTGCGCAACTCGTGCGAGGCGTCGGCCAGCATCCGTCGTTCGCGATCGTGAGTCGCCTCGAGCGCGCCCAGCATGCGATTCAGCGCGGCGGCGAGGTCCTGAAGCTCGTCTCGCGTACCCGGCTCCTCGACGCGCTGCGTCGGACTGGCGGTGCGCTCGATGGCGGCGACCCCACGAGAGAGCCGGTACAACGGACGCAGCGCACGCGTCACCAGCAGCGCCGCGAGCAAGGCGCCAATCAGCGCAGCGCCACCGCCGAACAGAAGCAAGCCCACACGCAGCCGACGGCCAACGGAGTCGATATCGCCGAGCTGAGAGGCGACGATGACCACACCGCCGCTCGCTTGTCCGCCGGTGTCCGCGAGCGGGGCCGCATAGAGGCGCGACCGGCGTTTGCCTATCGTGAAATCGGCGTACCCGGACCGGCCGTCCATCAGGGCTCGCCTCACCACGGTCACCGTTGGAAGCACACGCGCGCCGAGTGACAGCGAACGGCTGAGAATCCGGCCGTGCGCGTCGAGCACCTCCACGTCCAGCTGCCTGCCGCCCTCCGCGCTGTCGAGAGCTCCAGGTGTGCTCAGCAGCGCCGGCACGGAAGCGCTCAGCCGCGCGACATCGCCGGCGCGTTGCCGTAGGCTGGTGTCGAGGTTGCTGCTCAGTTCGTAGGTCACGAACTCGGCGGCGGCGCCGGCGATCCCCGCGACCGCCAAGAAGACCGCCACCGCCGCGGCGCCCACCAAGCGACCACGCAGCGAACGGACGATCCTCATTCGCGCAGCACAAAACCCACGCCGCGGACGGTCTCGATCAACGGTGGATCGCCGAGCTTGGC
>DATARO010000004.1:0-39575 GCA_036264095.1 Solirubrobacteraceae bacterium
GGCAGGCCGGCGTCGCTCGTGGAGATGCTGCGCGCGAGCGTCGAGCGCGACGGGTCCTCGCGCGCAGTGCTGGATGTCGGCGGACCGGCGCTCAGCTATGCCGACCTGTGGGAGCGCGCCGCCCGCGTCGCGGGCGGCCTGCAGAGAGCGGGGATCGAGCGCGGCGACCGCGTCGCGATCCGCATGGCAAACGGCATCGACTGGGTGCTCGCGTTCTTCGGGGCACAGCTGCTCGGCGCGGTCACCGTTCCCGTCAACACGCGCTTCACCGAGGACGAGGCAGCCTACGTCGTCAGCGACTCGGGGGCGAAGTACACGTTCACCGACGGGGCCGCGCTGCCCGACGGAGACCCCGTGGCGGCGGAGGACATCGAGCCGGACGACCTCGCTGCGATCTTCTACACGAGCGGCACGACGGGCTTCCCGAAGGGTGCGATGACGACGCACGCGAACTTCCTCACGAACAGCGAGAACGCGTTCCGCTGCCTCGCGACGAGCCGGGACGAAGGGCCGGGTATGTCGACCCTGATCTCGGTCCCCCTGTTCCATGTCACCGGCTGCAACAGCCAGCTGATTCCGATGCTCGAGGTCGGCGGCCGGATCGAGATCCTCGCGGGCCCGCTCGACCTCGACGGCTTCTTCACCGCGGTCGGCGAGCACGGATGCAACCAACTCGTCTCGGTCCCCGCGATCTACCACGCCGTGCTGCGCCACCCGCGCTTCGCCGACCTCGACGTCAGTCGCGTGCGCTGGATCTCATACGGCGGCGCCCCGATCGCCGAGAGCCTCGTCCACCAGATCAAGGATGCCTTCCCGGCCGCGCGGGTCGGCAACGGCTTCGGCCTCACGGAGACCTCGTCGCTGACGTCGTTCCTTCCCCACGAGGAGGCGGCCGAGCACGCGGACTCGGTCGGCTTCGCGATGCCGGTCGTCGATCTCTCGCTCGATGACGCCGATCCGGACACCGGCGTCGGCGAGCTGCTCGTGCGCGGTCCGAACGTCGTCGCCGGCTACTGGAACAAGCCCGAGGCCACCGCCCAGACCTTCGTGGACGGCTGGCTGCACACGGGCGACCTCGCGCGCATAGACCCCGACGGGCTGCTCTACATCGTCGATCGCAAGAAGGACATGATCAACCGGGGCGGCGAGAACGTCTACTCGATCGAGGTCGAAAACGCGCTCGCCGGCGCGCCGGGCGTCGGCGAGGCAGCGGTGGTGGCCGTGCCCGACGAGATGATGGGCGAGAAGGTCGGTGCCGTGATCGTTCCCGCCGCCGGAGGCGATCTCGATGTCGCGGCCGTGATCGCCCACTGCCGCGCGAAGCTCGCCGATTTCAAGGTGCCGCAGTACGTCGCGGTCCGCAGCGAGCCGCTGCCGCGCAACCCCGGCGGCAAGCTCTTGAAGGCCCAGCTGCGCGAGCAGACGACATGGGGCGAACCCCTGCGCTAGGTATTCAGGGCGCGGCCGGTGCCACCGCCGCGAGACCACTTCATCAAGACGAGAGAGGGGAACTGCTGATGGCGGAGGTCCAGACGGTGCAGGGCGCGATCGACGAGTCCGAGCTCGGCCTCGTGCTCGCCCACGAGCACGTGCGCTTCCGCGACGAGGCGGTGGCCGACCAGTTCCCCGGGCGCTATGACGAGCGGCTCGAGATGGAGGCGGCGCTGCTGCACGTGCGCGCCGCCGCCGAGCACGGCGTCAGGACGATCATCGAGCCCACGGCGATGTTCGGCGGACGCGACGTGCGCTTCATGCGCCGCGTGGCCGAGGAGTCGGGCGTCCAGCTGATCGCGTGCACCGGCATCTACAGCTACGACCACCTGCCCCACTACTTCGAGAACCGCGACGTCGACGTGATGGCGGACCACTTCGTCGAGGACATCGAAATCGGGATCCAGGGCACGGACATCCGCGCGGGCTTCTTGAAGTGCGCCGCCGACGCGCCCGGCGTGACCGAGAACGTCGAGAAGATCCACCGCGCAGTCGCGCGTGCGAGCGTCAAGACCGGCGCGCCGATCATGGCCCACTCGATGCCGGCGGTCGGCACCGGGCCGCGCCAGGTCGAGATCTTCGAGCAGGAGGGCGTCGACATGCACAAGGTGCAGGTCGCGCACTGCGGGGACACCGATGACGTCGGGTACATCGAGGCGCTGATCGAGCGCGGCGTGTACGTGGGCCTCGACCGCTACGGGCTCGAGATGTACCTGCCGATCGACAAGCGCAACGCGACCGCCGCCGAGCTGATCCGGCGCGGACACGCCTCGCGGCTGATGATCTCCCAGGATTTCTGCGCGACGATCGACTGGTTCCCGCCCGAGGCGGAGGAGGCGTTCGAGAGCAGCGGCGGCATCCGCAACTGGTCGATGACGCTCGTCTTCGAGGAGGTCGTGCCGGCGCTGCGCGAGATCGGCGTCATGGACGACGCGGTCTTCGACGAGATCTTCCTCGCGAACCCCCGCCGCTGGCTCACGGCCTAGCCGGATGCGCGCGCGTTGCCGCCCGCGACCCGGCGCCCCCGGCTTGCCTACCGGCGTCCATTCGGCGAATATGGGCGCGTGAAACGCGCCAGGACACAGCTGCTGCCGAGCGCGACACGGCTTCGCCGCGTTCGCAGCAAGCTCCTCTACAGGGTCCGGGGCCGGCCCGGAAGCCGCCATGGGCTCGTCGGCGAGCCCCACCTCGCGACGATGAAGCGGCGCTTCCAGATCGGCTTCCTGCGCTCGCAGGGCCTCGAGCCTCGGCACAGGCTCCTGGACATCGGCTGCGGCACGCTGCGCGGCGGGATCGCCTTCATCGACTACCTGGAGGCCGGTCACTACGTGGGCGTCGACTCGCGCCCCAAGGTCCTCGAGGAGGCCCGCCAAGAGCTCGCCGAGAGCGGACTCGAGCCGAAGGAGCCGGAGCTCGTCTGCAGCAGCGGGCCGCCTGCGATGAGCGGCTTCGACTACGCCTGGGCCTTCTCGACGCTGATCCACATGCCCGACGAGATCGTGCAGGCATACCTTCAGGCCGGTCTGCTCGGGGCGGAGGGCGCGCTCTACGCCAACGTCCTGCTCGGAGAGAGCCCGCAGCTCGAATGGTCCGGGTTTCCCGTCATCTGGCGCCCGCTCGAGCTCTATGAGGAGTGGGCCGGGAAGGCCGGACTGCACACCGAGAGCCTCGGCCCGCTCCACGAGCTCGGCCACCGCAGCGGCGCCGAGGAGGGCGACAGCTCGGTGATGCTCCGCTTCTCGCCCCGCCGCTGAGCGGCTCCCCCGCGCCCACCCCCGCCGCGTTGCTCAGCGGGCTCCCAGCGTCCATCCTCGCCGCGCCGCTGAGCGGCTCCGCCCACCGCTAGACCGGCAGACGCAGGAGCTCGGGGCCCTCCTCGACGCCGATCACGCCGTTCACCGCCGGGCTCGCCGGCGCGGCGCTCAGGCGCGAGGCGGGCAGCGGCCCGCACAGCGCGAGCGCTTCCTCGGCCCCGAGGCGCGGATCGAGCCACGCCTGCTGAGCCTCGCGGTCGGCGAGGATCACCGGCATGCGGTCGTGGATCGCAGCGGCCACGGGGTTCGGGGCCGAATCGCACGTGATCAGAGCGACGCTCGCAAGCCACTCGCCGTCGACCTTCGCCGGCGTCCAGAGCGAGGCGAACGCAAACGGCACACCGCCGTCGACCGTGAAGTGGAAGGGTTGGCGGAGCTCGCCGCGGCGCTCGGGTTTCAGCCACTCGTAGTAGCCGTCGGCGAGCTGCAGCGCGCGCCGCGCGCCGCGCGGCAGCAGCCTGCGGTACGCGGGCTTGGAGGCGACTGTCTCGATACGCGCGTTGATCATGAGCGGGCCCTTGAGCTCCTGCGCCCAGCTGGGCACGAGCCCCCACCGCAGCAAGCGCGCGTGGGGCTCGCCCTTGGGCGAGACGATCGCGAGCACCTCTTCGGTCGGCGCGACGTTGTAGCGGTGCGTCCCCTCGGCGCTCGTGATGGGGACGCGGAAGCGCTCGTCGAGCTCCTCCGGGCCCCGCGTCAGCGTGTAGCGGCCGCACATGGGGCGAGCATAGGCGAGCGCGGCCGAGCCGCGGCGGCGCTCACGGCCCTGCGGGCGGGCTCGCCGTCGCCGGCGAGCCGGGCGAGCGCGCCCAGGCGCGCGCGCTGAGGCGGTAGAGGACGTGCGGCGCGAGCGGGTGGCCGGCGGGCACGCGCGGGTGGTCGAAGTCGCCGGCCTGATCGCGCTCCATCCCGAGGCGCTCCATCAGCCGCCGCGAGCGCACGTTGCCGGCAGCGGTCGTGGCGACGAGCTCCTCGAGCCCGAGCCGCTCGAAGGCGAAATCCGCCGAGGCGCAGGCGCACTCATACGCCAGGCCTCGCCCCCAGTGGCTGCGCGCGAGGCGCCATCCGAGCTCGACGCCGGGAGCGAATGGCAGCTCGGCTTCCAGCGGACACAGCCCGACGAAGCCGACCGCGCCGCTCTCGCCGTCCGGCTGAACGGCCCAGAGGCCGTACCCGAGCTGCTCGAACGTGAGCTCGATTCGCGCCAGCAGCGCCTGCGACTGCGCGCGCGAGAGCGGTGCGACGAAGTGCTCCATCACCTCCGGGTCGGCGCTCAGCGCCGCGAGCGCGTCGATGTCGCCGGCGCGCCAGCGGCGGAGCAGGGCCCGTTCGGTACGGAGCTCCGGCGCGATTGGATCCGGCGTGTCAGGCCGCCTTGGCCCCGAGCTTGACGGGGAGCGTCTTCAGCTGGTTTATGAACGGCGATTCGACGAACGTCGGCTTGCCCACCATCTCGATCTCCGGGTAGCGCGCGAGCGTCTCCTCGATCAGGATCCGCAGCTCCAGGCGGGCGAGCGCCGTGCCGAGGCAGAAGTGCCGTCCGCCCGCGCCGAAGGCCTGGTGCTCGGCCCTGCGCCGCACGTCGAAGCGGTCAGCGTCCTCGTAGCGGCTCTCGTCGCGGTTCGAGGACACGTACCACATCACGATCTTCTCGCCCTCTTTGATCTTCTTGCCGTTCAGCTCGGTGTCGCACGTCGCGGTGCGGCGGAAGTGGGCGAAGGCCGGGAACATCCGCAGCGCCTCCTCGACGGCGTCGGGGACGAGCGCGGGGTCGTCGAGGAGCAGGCGCTTCTGCTCGGGGTCTTCCATGATCGCGCGCATGCCGGAGCAGTAGGTCGCCTTCGTCGAGTCGTTGCCCGCGGCCATCAGCAGGAAGAAGCCCATCACGATCTCGTGTTCCTCGAGCCGCTCGCCGTCGACCTCGGAGTGGATCAGCACGCTCGTGAGGTCGTCGGTCGGCCGCTCGCGCCGCTCGGCGATCAGCTTGCCGCAGCGCTCGAAGATCTGGGGCACGAGCTCGCCCATGATCGCGTCGATCCCGCCCGGGTTCAGGTCCTCGTCGCCCCCGCCGAGAGTCGCGTTCATCAGCTCGGCCCAGATCGCGTCTTCCTCCTCGGAGATGCCCATGAAGCTGCCGATCACGCGCGCCACGACCGGCTGTGCGACGTCGTTGACGAGATCGCACGTCTCGCGCCCGTCGAGGCGGTCGAGCACCGTCGTCGTGATCGCCCTGATGCGCTCCTCGTGGTCGGCGATCCGCTTCGGCGTGAAGCCCGCCTGGAAGAGCGCCTTGACGCGGTCGTGCTTGGGCGGGTCCATGCCGATGAACATCGCGCGCGTCAGCTCCAGCGGGATCACGCCCGCGGCTGTGATGCCGCCCAGTTCGGAGGAGTAGGTCTTCCAGTCGCGGCTGACGGCGTGGACGTCGTCGGCCAGCGTCAGCGACCAGAATCCGGCCTCCTCCGGGAATTCTTCGATGCTCTCGGTCCAGTGCACCGGGCACTCGTGACGCATCTGCTTGAAGAGCTCGTGCGGCGGCCCATCGAGCCAGAACTCGCGGTCGCCGACGTTGACGTTCTCGAGACCGCTGCGCACCGTCGCCATCGTGAACCTCCCGGAATCGCTGATCGAGTGGCGCACGCGATCATACTGGCTGTCCGGCCAGTGGATGTCGCTCGCGTTTGGGGTTACCCAGCACCCCCTCGCGGCCGCGTCAGTGCCTGGTACGGGGGCCCGCGGCCGGGGCCGTCGGGCCGGCGGCGTGCGGGGCCGCGGTCTGCGAGGCGAGCGCGCGGGCGGCGTACCGGAGCATGCTCGCGAGATGCGCTTCGACGGTCTGCAGGCTGTGTTCGCCGGGGTAGAGGGCGCTGTGCGCGGTGGCGCCGTTCGCGCGCAGCGCGGCAGCCCACGGCGCGTCCTCGGAGGGGTCGGCGATCTTGTCGCCTTCGGCGCCGTACACGTACGCGCGCAGGCCCAGCTTCCTGATCACCGCGCGGTCTGACCGCAGCTCGCCCTCGAGGCCGTTGAAGAAGCCGATCCAGCTCTCGACCACGCTGTAGCGGTAGGGGTTGCCGAGCGCGATGTTCATCGCTCCGTAGCCGCCCATCGAGTCGCCCACGAGCGCGCGCCCGCCGCGAGCCGGGATCGTCGGCAGCATCTGGTCGACGAGCCGCTGGACTTCCAGCACGTAGCTCTCGTAGCCGACGCGGCCCTGGTTGCGCCAGTTGTTGGCGCCCGGGCCGCCGTGGATCATGATCGCGATCACCGGCTCGATCTGGTGCTTCGCGATCAGTTCGTCGAGCGCCCCCTGGATCCCGATCTGCAGAAACGCTTCGGCCGGCTGGCTGTTCCCGGGGAGCAGGTAGATCACCGGGTAGCGGCGCGTGGTCGCGCCGAAGCCCGGCGGCAGGTAGGCGTAGAACAGGCCATCGCGGCCGAGCGCGGGCGAGTGGTATTTGGCGGAGTCGATCGAGCTGCCGGCGGCATCGCTGCTCTGGGGCACGAGCGCGGGCAGCCGCGGCACCGCTCCCTGGGCCACCTCAGCCGGCGCGACCGGCACGGCACTCCGGTAGCCGACGAGACGCTCCAGGCGAGCCGGTCCTTCGATCGCGACCCCGGCGGCGAGCGCGGCCAGCGCGCTCGCGATCACCCCGAACGCGAGCCGCCACGGGCGCCTGCGCTGCGGGAGCGCGACCGCCGCTGCGCCCGCCCCGACGGGTGCGAGGCGCGGCGGGAGCGCGGGGATCCAGGACGGCGGCATGATCTCCGCCGCCGGCCGCGTGCCGGGCCAGGCCCAGTCGCCGAGGCTGTCCATCCAGGCGGGCTGGGTCCTGGCGGGGTCGAGCGTCCGTGGCATCCAGGAGATTCAACGAACGCGGCGCAGAAAACCCAAGGTCTGCACGAAGCCGCCCACGCACGCCGGCGCGGGCGGCCCCGAACGGGTCAGCGCGTGCTCCACACCTCGCCGGTGTCACCGAAGCCGAGCGCTGCCTTCGTGGCTTCGGTGAGGTCGAAGTCGCGGCCGGCCACATAGGGGCCGCGGTCTATGACGGGCACCCGCACGGTGCGGTCGCCGTAGTGGAGCGTGACGAGTGTGCCGCAGGGGAGCGTCTTGTTCGCGACGCCGAGCGTGCTGCTCGTGAGGGCGCCGCCGCACGCCGTCATGCCGGCGCCGCCGTACCACGAGGCTCCTGCCAGGCGGTAGACGGTGAGCCGGCCGATGCGGCGCAGCACGGGCAGGTCGAACGGATCGCCCGGGAAGCGCACGCGCAGGACCTGGCTGCCCAGGCGCTGCGGCGTGAACGACAGCGTGTAGCGGCCGTTGCCGCGCGTGCGCGACCTCGCCACGGTGCGCCAGCGGTGCCCCTTGTAGGCCTGTAGGACGATCTCCCTGCGCGCGAGCGGCGTGTGCGCCGCCGTGCGCAGCGTGCCGGTGACCGTGGAGCTGTGGCCATCGAGGACGTTGAGCTGGTAGCGCCGCACCTGCACCGCCGTCGCCGCCGGCTGCGCGAGGGTCGCGGACGTCGCGGAATCGACGCCCACCGGCATCAGCGGGACGGCAGGGGGAACTGCGGGAACTGCTGTGAACACAAGACCTCCTGGTCTCGGCCTACGGGGTTAGCTGTCGGGCTCACGGTCCGGCTGTGCGCGCACCGAGCGCGTGCCAGCCGGGCGTTACGGTCCAGGCATTCGGACCGATTCGCCCCATCCGGCGGCTTTCGTGCCGTCCGGCAGTTGGGTCCCCCGCCTGCCCCCATCCACGGGAGCAGCTCGGCGAGTCGAACAATTGTTCGTAGGCTACGAGGCCGAGGCCGATGCTTGTGTGCGCACCATCACACAAGCGAAAGTGGCATACCGCACGCGCATTCCCGCTTTTTGCGTAGGACCGGGTGTCATAACACGGCGCCCTCCACCCCTCCCCGTAGCATCACGCGACACATACGAAAAGGAGGATCGGATGGCGCTCGACCGGGCGAAGCTGGGCACGCTGGCCTCGGAACAGATGGAGGCACTCGAGGATGCGTACGGTGAGGACGAGCGGGCGGAGGTGGGCGACGTGATGACGATCGTCGAGGTGCTGACCACCGAAGGCGACGAGGTGCGCTCGACGGTCCGCACCCGTTTCAACGCCCACGACCCCTACCGCATCATCGGCATCCTGCGCGCGGCCGAACAGAACATCCTGATGACACTCGGCGGCGGCGAGTAGCGATGCGCCCGGCCCCGTCGCCGCTGCGCGGGCGCGTGGCGGCACCGGGCGCGGCCCCGCTCGTCGCCGCGCACCGGGTCCGGCCGGCAGCGCCCTTTGCGTGAGCACCTGGACGGGCGCGCCCCGCGCCGCCGATACCGCACGACGACAGAGCGCGCGTCAGCCGGCGGCCGGCGGCTTGCCCACCTGAACGGCCTCGATCTCGGCTGCGCCGATCTTGCCGCTGTCGGGCACGAGCGGATGGTGCAGGCGGCAGAGCTTGTAGTGGCCGTGCTGGAAGCGCCCGAGCCGGTGGCAGCCGCCACGGTGGCATTCGAGGTGTCTGTAGACGCCGAGCACGAACGCGATCAGCGTGATCGTGCTCGCGAGTTCGACCCAGCTGTCGGTGACCACCTGGGGCTGGCTCCAGAACGTGAGCGCTAGGAGCATCGGCCGCAGGCTAGCGGGCGCCGTAGACGACATCGTTCACCCGCGCCGTTGACGCGGCGCGTGCGAGCGTGGCAGAATCGGGCCGTGGCCAACCCCGACCGGCTGACGGCCCTCGACTCGACCTTCCTGCACCTCGAGGAACACTCCGCGGCGCACATGCACGTGGCCTCGGTGATGGTCTTCGAAGGCACCGCCCCCACCCACCGCGAGCTCGTCGAGCACGTCCAGAGCCGCCTGCACCTGGTGCCGCGCTACCGCCAGCGGCTCGCCTTCGTCCCGCTCGGGCAGGGCCGGCCCGTGTGGGCCGACGACCCCCACTTCAACCCCTGGTACCACATCCGGCACACTGGCCTCCCCGCGCCGGCCGACGACGCCGCGCTCAAGCGCCTCGCGGGCCGCGTCTTCTCGCAGCGCCTCGACCGTTCGAAGCCGCTGTGGGAGATCTGGCTCGTACAGGCGATGGCGGGCGGGCGCTTTGCGATCGTCGCGAAGACCCACCATGCGCTCGTCGACGGCATCTCCGGCGTCGACATCACGACCGTGCTGTTCGACACCGCGCGCGAACCGGTGCCGACCTCGCCCCCCTCGCCGTGGAGCGCCAAACCGCTGCCCGGGCCCGCGAAGCTTCTCGGCGAGGCGCTGATGGAGCGCACGACGGTCCCCGGCGAGATGCTGCGCGGCGCCCGCGCGCTACTGCGCGGCCCGAGGCGGGTGGCCGGCCAGATCCGCGAGGGCATCTCCAGCGTCGCGGCGACGACGTTCTCCGGCTCGGCGCCCCCGAGCCCCTTCAACGTCGAGATCGGCCCGCACCGCCGCTACACGTTCGTCGACGCCGACCTCGCGAGCCTGAAATCGATCAAGGACTCGCTCGGCGGCACGCTCAACGACACGGTGCTGACGGTCGTCGCGCTGGCGCTCGGCCGCTACATGCGCCGCCACGGCGAAAACACCGAGGGCGTCGTCCTGAAGGCGATGGTGCCGGTGTCGGTCCGCACGAAGTCCCAGCGCGGCACGCTCGGCAATCAGGTGGCCGCGATGTGGGCGCCGCTGCCTGTCGGTGTCGAGAACCCCGCCGAGGCGCTGCGCAAGGTGTCCACCGCGATGGAGGACCTCAAGAGCTCGGGACAGGCCGTCGGCGCCCAGGTGCTGACGAACCTGGCGGGCTTCGCGCCGCCCACGATCCTCAGCCAGGCGGCGCGGCTGCAGGCGCGCCAGGCGTTCTTCAACCTCGTGGTGACGAATGTGCCGGGCCCGCAGTTCCCGCTCTACCTGCTCGGGCGCAGGCTCGAAGTCCTCTACCCGGTCGTCCCGCTCGCGCAGCGACAGGCGCTCGGGATCGCCGTGATGAGCTACGACGGCCACCTCGGCTTCGGGCTGCTCGGCGACTACGACGCCCTGCCCGACCTCGAGGACCTCGCGGGCGATCTGGCCGCTTCGGTCACCGCGCTCTCGCGCGCCGCGGGCGTATCGCCCGCGCGCGCGAAGAAGGCGAAGTCCACAGCGCGCAAGCGCGCCACGGCAGCGAGCGCGAGCTCCAACGGCCGCCCCCGCAGCGAGCGCGCGCGGTCGAGCTAGCACGCCGCGCCGGGCTAGTAGCCTGGGCGCCCATGGCGGACCTCGGCCCCAGCGCCACGCTGTCCCGCGCGCGGCCGCCGGCCCGCGCCGCGGCCGGGCGCGCGAGCGCGGCCTGAAGCATGCGCCTCGCGCTGTGCCAGATGGACGCGACCGTCGGCGACATCGCCGGCAACGCGGCGAAGATCGCCGACGGCGTCCGCGCGGCGCGCGAGGCCGGCGCCGCGGTCGTCCTGTTCCCCGAGCTCGCGCTCACCGGCTACCCACCCGAGGACCTGCTGCTCAAGGAGCACTTCCTGGCGGACGCGCGCGCAGCTCTCGAGCAGCTCGCGGCGGCGTGCGAGGAGATCGTCGCGGTCGTCGGCTTCCCCGAGCGCGCCGAGGACGTCTTCAACGCCGCGGGCGTGCTCGCGGGCGGCGCGATCCACGCCGTCTACAGGAAGGTGTATCTGCCCAACTACGGCGTCTTCGACGAGCAGCGCTACTTCCAGGCGGGGGCCGCGAGCGCGGTGATCGACATCGGGGAGGAGCGCGCCGGCCTGACGATCTGCGAGGACATGTGGGAGCCGGGGCCGCCCGCGAGCGAGGAGGCGCTCGCCGGCGCGACGCTGCTGCTGAACATCTCTGCCTCCCCCTACCACGCCGGCAAGGGCGCCGAGCGCGAGCGCATGTTCGCCCAGCGCGCGCGCGACGGCCTCGCCTGCGTCGCCTTCTGTGCGCTCGTCGGCGGGCAGGACGAGCTCGTCTTCGATGGGCACTCGTGCGTGATCGACCACACGGGCGCGACGATCGCCCGCGCCGCGCAGTTCGAGGAGGAGCTGCTCGTATGCGACGTCGACCTGCGGGCGGCCGCCGCGGCTCGCCTGCGCGATCCGAGCCACCGCCCGGCCGCGCGCCGCAGCGAGCACCGCGCGACGGTTCTCCCGGCGCTGCGCGGCCCGTCGCGGCCGCAGCCGGCCGGCGAGCCGCTGCGCCCGCTCGCGGAGCTCGTGCATCCGGTCGCGGCGGAGGTCTACGGCGCGCTGCTGCTCGGCCTGCGCGACTACGTCGAGAAGAACGGCTTTGCGCACGTCGTGCTCGGCCTCTCAGGGGGGATCGACTCCGCGCTCGTCGCGTGCCTCGCGCGTGACGCGCTCGGCGCCGGGCGCGTGAGCACGGTCGTGATGCCCTCGCCCTACTCCTCGCCGGCGACGCAGGAGGACGCGCGCGAGCTCGCGCGGCACCTCGGGGTGCAGCTCTGGGAGCTCCCGATCGAGCCGGTGATGGCGGCCTACGAGGCGAGCCTGCGCGACGTGTTCGAGGGACGCGAGCCCGACCTCACCGAGGAGAACCTGCAGGCGCGAATCCGCGGCAACCTGCTGATGGCGCTGTCGAACAAGTTCGGCTGGCTCGTGCTCACTACCGGCAACAAGTCCGAGATGTCGGTCGGCTACAGCACGCTCTACGGCGACCTCGCGGGCGGCTTCGCGGTCATCAAGGACGTTCCCAAGACGCTCGTCTACGACATCTGCCGCTGGCGCAACACCGCGGCCGGCGGCGAGCCCCAGAGCCCGATTCCGGTCTCGATCATCGACCGCGCGCCGTCGGCCGAGCTGCGCCCGGATCAGCTCGACGCGGACTCGCTGGCGCCGTATGAGGTCCTCGACCAGATCCTGCAGGGATACATCGAGCACGACCTCAGCCGCGAGCAGCTGATCGCACAGGGCCTCCCCGAAGACGACGTCGACCGCACGATCCGGCTCGTCGACCTCGCCGAGTACAAGCGCCGGCAGGCGCCCCCGGGCGTGAAGATCAGCACGCGCGCGTTCGGGCGCGACCGGCGCATGCCGATCACCAACCGCTACCGCGGCTGATGCGACGCGCCGCCGGACCCGCCGCGCTGTGCGCGCTCGCCGTCCTGTGGCTGTCGGCCTGCGGCAACGCCGCGCCCCAGCAGGCCGTGTCGCACAACTCGCTCGAGGGGATGCTCGTCAACGCGTTCCCCGTCTACTGGCTGGGCGGGAGCTTCCATCGCCTGTCGATCAGCGAAGCCTTCCACGACACGAGCGGCGCCTACAGCCTGCAGTACGGCGGCTGCCTGGAAGGCGGCCAGGGGACGTGCGTCGCTCCGCTCCGCGTCGTGACCTCGGCCGACAACAGCTTCCAGCCCGGCGGGGAAGCCGCCTCGCACGGCGCGCTGATCCGCGGCGTGCCGGCGCGCGTCGCAGAGGACGGGCGCACGATCGTGCTCGCCACCGACGGCGTGGTCGTCGACATCTACGCCGAGGACCGCTCGCTGGCGCGCGCGGCGGCGATGATGGTCGTCCCGATCAACCAATCGGCTGCGCCCGGCGCGCCGCTGCCCGCGCCGCAGGGCGACACCGGCTACTCCTCCACACCGCTGCTCACGCAGGAACCGACTCCGTTGCACCCGGTGCGCTAGCGCGCGGGGCGCACCGCGATCGTCATGCGCGTCACGGCGCAGGTGTGCCCGGCGTCGTCGCTGAAGCGGACGTCCCACACCCACGTCGTGCGGCCGCGGTGCAGGCGCGTCGCGGCCGCATGGATCACACCCGCGGTGATCGGGCGCAGGAAGCTCGTGCTGTTCGACAGGCCCATCGCCGTCTCACCATCCGCCATCACGGCGACGCCCGTCGCGAGCGACGCCATCGACTCAGCCATCGAGGCGTAGACGCCGCCGTGGACGAGGCCGGCGGGCTGCTTGAGCTCCTCGCGCACGGTTATCTCCGCGCGCACCTCTATGTCGGAGACGGCGAGCAGCTTCAGCCCGTAAAGGCGGTCGAAGCCGCGCATCGCTCCGTCGATCTGCTCCACGCTGGGCGGTGCCATGAGCGCGCCACGATAGCCTACGGTCCCCGCCGGGCAACGCCCCTGCAGCACCCACACCCCCGATGAGCAGATTGGACGAGCTCCCTCCCGATCAGCGCGCTGCGCTGTCGCTCGTGCTGCTCCAGAAGAAGAGCTACGCCGAGGTGGCCGCGCTGCTGCGCATCGGCGAGCAGGCCGTGCACGACCGCGCGCACGCCGCGCTGGCGGTGCTCGCCCCGGCCAAGGCGCGCGCGCTGAGCGCCGACGAGCGCGCCCTCGTGGGCGATTACATGCTCGGCCAGCAGGCGATCGCCGAGCGCCTTCGCGCGCGCAGCTTCATCGCCGCGACACCGGCCGCGCGCACGTGGGCGAGCGCGCTCGCCGCCGAGCTCGCTCCGATCGCAGCCGGCGATCTGCCCGACGTCCCTGAGGCGGGCGGCGCCGCGTCGCTCGAGCCGCGAGGCGCCGCGCCCGCCGCCGGGTCGTCGCCAGCTCCGGCGCGCCCGCCCGCGGCGCCGGCCGCCGTTCCCGCGGCGCGTTCGCCGGCGGCCACGCTCCCGAGCTCGCGCACCGGTGGCGCGATCCTGCTGGCGCTGATCATCGCCGCTGTCGTCGTGGCGGTCGTGTTCATCACCAAAGGCGGCACCGCGCACCCGCACCGCCGGCAGTCCTCGACGGCCGCGAAAACGTCGACCGGGCCGGCGATCACCGCGCGCATCGCGCTGCGCTCGCCCAACCCGGCGAGCCGCACGGTCGGGCTCGTCTCGATCCTCGCCGAAGGCAGCCGCCGCGCCTTCTACCTCGCCGCCGAAAACGTGCCGTCGACGCGAGGCTTCTTCTACGCGTTGTGGCTGTATGAGTCGCCGAGCAAGGCCGAAGCGCTCGGCCGGGCGCCGAGCGTGGGCGCCAACCACAAGCTCGAAGGCGGCGGCTCGCTGCCGGCCGACGCCGGCCAGTTCAAGGAACTCCTGCTCACACGCGAGACGAGCAGCGCCCCGTCGCATCCGGGAACGGTCGTGCTGCGCGGCACGCTCACGCTCGGATCGGGCTAGCCAGACCGAGCTTCCCGGGGTTCATGATCCCGCGCGGGTCGAGCTCCGCCTTTGCCGCCGAGAGCATCGCGAGCGCGCTCTCCCCCACCTCGCGCTCCATCCACGGCGCGTGGTCCAGGCCGACCGCGTGGTGGTGGGTGATCGTGCCGCCTCCCGTGAC
This sequence comes from Solirubrobacteraceae bacterium, assembly GCA_036264095.1. Lineage (GTDB taxonomy): Bacteria > Actinomycetota > Thermoleophilia > Solirubrobacterales > Solirubrobacteraceae > Palsa-744. The sequence goes on from DATARO010000004.1 coordinate 14,536, forward strand.
GATCGCGTCGCTCGCCGCCGTCTTGACGGCGCGCCATTGGCCGATCGGGTCCGCGACGCTCTGGCGCGCGAGGAACGTGAAATACAGCGAGGCGCCGGTCTCGTACACGTGCGAGACATGGCACATCACGTATGCGGGCGTCTGCCACTGCGCGAGCGCCGCCCCGATCGCGTCCCCGACGGCGGCGTGCAGTGCGTGCAGGTTCGACCACTGCGTCGCCGTCTCGAGCGTCTCGACCATCACGCCCTGCGTGAGCAGGTCATCGCGCAGGTAGGGGGCCGCGAAGCGGCCGTGGCGCCACGCCTCCCCGGCCGAGCGCCCGACGGAGATGCCGGCGCAGCCGTGCGCGAGCGCGAGCGCGCGCCCGCGGCGGTAGTTGACGTCCTCGGCGCTGCCCTCGAAGCCGAGGATCGCCAGACAGCCCTCGCGGTAGCCGCGCAGTCCGAGGTAGGTGCGTCCGATCCTCCCCTTCAGGCCGCCGCTGCCCGCGAGCGCCATCGACATGCTCGTCTCGTGCTCGTCGGACAGGCGGGCGACGTCGGGCAGCACGTGCTCGCGCGAGCACGTCCGCAGCGCCTCGACCCCGGCTGCGAAGTTCTCGAAGAACACGCCCACGTAGACACGCTCCTGCGCCGCGGGCCGCACGCGGAGGTGCAGCTCGTCGATCACGCCGAGCGTGCCCTCCGAGCCGACGACGAGCTGGCGCACGCCGGGCCCGGCGGCGGTGGCGGGCACCGCAGGCAGCGCGATTCGCCCGCCGGGCGCCGTCAGCGAGAAGCCGAGCACCATCTTCTCGATCGCCCCGTAGCCGGTCGAGGCCTGGCCCGCGGAGCGCGTCGCTGCGCAGCCGCCGAGCGAGACGTACTCGTAGGACTGCGGATAGTGGCCGAGCGTGAGCCCCTGCGCGGCGAGCTCGCGCTCGAGCGCCGGCGCGCGCATCCCGCCGCCGACCGTGACGGTCGCGGACTCGCGGTCGAGTGCGCGCACGCCGGCGATGCGCGAGGTGTCGAGCGCGACCACCGCGCGATGCTCTCCGCGCAGCGGGGCGAGGCCGCCGACGACACTCGTGCCGCCGCCGAACGGGACGACCGCGATCGAATCGTGCTCGCACGCCTCGAGCACCGCGGCCAGCTGCCGGCTGTCCTGCGGGTAGGCGATCGCATCGGGGGCGCCGTCGGGCCGGCCTTCGCGGATACGCACGAGGTCGGGATAGCTCTTGCCGGCCGCGTGCTGCACACGGGCGAGGTGGTCGGTGCGGAGGGCGTCGTCGGCGAGCAGCGAAGCCAGCCGCTCGAGCGCGACGCCGTCGAGTGCCGAGCCCGGCAGCTCGACGTTTTCGAGCGCCACGGGCGGGCGCGGATGCTCTGCGATGCCGACCGTCGAGCGCAGGAAGCCGAGTGCGTGGGGCGGTAGCGCGGGCTCGCGTGCCGCGTCCCCCCAACCCCACCAGCGCATCTCCGGAACGGGCTCAGACACTGATCCGCTCCAGGCCGTCGAGGGCCTCCTGGACGGTGCTGCGCGCGGCGCGGCGGACGAGGAAGCCGCCCGCACGCGGCATCGAGCCGCCGAGCCGCGCCGAGCCCTTGCGCAGCTCCTGGCGCAGCTCGATCGTGACATCGGTCGCCGTGCCGGCGCCCTCGCGCGGGACGAGCCGCAGCTCGATCTCGCACGCGCTCAGGACCATCGCGAACGGCGTCCCCTCGATCCGCTGGTCCCAGCGCAGCGAGCGCTCTCCCTCGCTCTCGCGCACGCTGGCGACCTCGAAGTCGGCGCGCACGACTTTGCCTTTGCGCGTGCGCATCACCTCGGTGAACGCGCGATCGCGAACGTCCTCGACGCGCTCGACGCGCGGCCACCAGCGCGGCAGGTGGTGCGGGTCGCTGACGACCTCCCACAGCTCGTGCGCCGGCGCTGCGATCGTGCGGCTGCGTGAGGCGGTGAGCACCGGCGAAGCTTAGGACTCGTAGGAGAGCAGGGCGTGTACCTCGCGCGGAGCGAGCCGCTCGCGTCCGCCGATGAACGCCAGCTCGATCAGGAAGCCGCAGCCGACGACCTCACCGCCCAGCGACTCGACGAGCTCGCACAGCGCCGCGGCGGTGCCGCCCGTGGCGAGCAGGTCGTCGTGGACGAGCACCCGCCGCCCCGCGGCGACAGCGTCGGTGTGGAGCTCCAGCGTGTCGGTGCCGTACTCGAGCAGGTACTCGGCGCTGACCGTCTCGTACGGGAGCTTTCCGGGCTTGCGCGCGAGCGCGAACCCGGCGCCCAGCTCGAGCGCGAGCGCCGGGCCGAGCAGGAAGCCGCGCGCCTCGGCGGCCACGACGCAGTCGACGCCGAGCGGTCGCGCGCGCCCGGCGAGCTCCTCGACCGCGTGCGCGAGCGCCGCAGGATCGGCCAGCAGCGGCGTGATGTCCTTGAAGTTGATGCCCGCGCGCGGGAAGTCGGGGATCTCGCGCACGAGCGCGCGCAGGTCCGCGTACGGGTCCGGTGCCGCGCTCACCGCACGATCTTGCGCAGATCCCTGATCAGCAGGAGGTGCTTGAGGTGGGTCGCCACCGCGGCTAGGTTCTCGAGCGCCTCGACGGCCTCCTTGCGCCGTTGGGGGTTGCGTGAGCGCAGCGCCGGGGCGAGGATCTGCTGCAGGAGGTTGGCCTCGCGGTCGGCCGAGGAGCGGAACACGCGCAGGTTGCGGCCGCCGACGCCGTAGCGCGCGAGCTCGGCGACCGCCGCGATGATCTCGCGCTCGGTCTCGTCGAAGTAGCGCACGCCCGAGCGCAGCTCGCCCTTGACGACGCCGTACTCTTCGAGCTCGCGCACGAGCTTGGCCTCGGCCTTCGTCTCGTCGAGCACGTCCTCCATCGAGTACAGCGCGCCCGTGGCCTCGCCGACGCGCACGCTCGGGCGCCACGTGCGTCCGCCGCCGTCGCGCACGCGGCCGGGCAGCGGCGCGACGTCGTTGGAACGGCCCGCGGCGAGCTCCTGGCGGATCACGCGCAGCGGCAGGAACTCATCCCGTTGCATGCGCAGGATCGTGCGCAGGCGCGCCAGGTCGCCCTGCGTGTAGAGCCGGTAGCCACCGGGGGTGCGGCGCGGGGCGAGCAGCTTCTGATCCTCGAGGTAGCGGATCTTGGAGATCGAGATGTCGGGGAACTCCTGCGCGAGTGCCTTGCAGACGGCGCCGATCGTCAGCGACTTCTGCCGTTTCCCGAGCTCCGCGGGGTCCTGCGGGGGCGTCAGCTCGAGTTCGAGCTCCGCGGCGTCCCCGGGTGGGGTTCCGATCGCCATCAGCGGGCGTGGAACGTGAGCTTGTACTTGCCGATCTGCACCTCATCGCCCTCCGCCAGCGCGCGCGACTCGATCCGCTCGCGGTTGACGTAGGTGCCGTTCAGCGAGCCGCAGTCGTCCAGGTACCACTGTTCGTTGCGGCTGATCAGCAGCGCGTGGTCGCGCGAGACCGTGACATCGTCGAGGAACACCTCCGAGTCCGGGCGCCGCCCGATGCTCATGCGCTCGCCCCCCACCGGAAAGCTCTCGCCGACGCGCCCGCCACCGGCGCGGATCACGAGCGCGGGCCCGCCGATACCGCCGCCGCCGATCTCGACCGGGACGAGCTCGCCGGTCTCGTCGATGCGGTAGGTCGCGGTGACGGCGTCGCCGGTGGACTCGCGCGGGAGCAGCGCACCGCAGCGCTGGCAGTAGTTGGCGCCCTCGGCGTTGACGAAGCCGCACTCGGTGCAGTGAAGAGCCACCGGGCTCCGCCTACTCCTCGGGCTGGCGCTGGGCGAGGATGTCCGTGAGCCGCTGGACGTCCTCGCCGGTGATCGCCATCTCACCGCCGTCGTGGCGGTGGCGCAGCCGGTTGACGAGCTCGGCGCGCAGGATGTCGATCTTGCCGTGCAGGATGCGGCGCCGATAGGAGATCTCCGTCTCCTCCTCCGTGAGCTGCCGGATCACGTCTTTGAGTTCGGGGTCCGACAGCGAGCCAAGGTCCGGGAACGTCTCGTCCATAGTGGTCTCCTCTCGCGGACTGTGCCGCCGTGTCGATGCCTCGCCCCGGCGACCGCCGAGCAGACGGCGAGTATAGACCAGTACGTCAGGCTCAGGTTGAGGGTCTGGCCACCCGGGCAGGTGCGCGGCTCTACGCGGCGCGCACGGCGCGCGCCCCGCTCACGAGATACCTCTCCGTCGCGAGCAGCGCGAGCCCGAGGCCGCAGTAGAGCATCACCTCGCCGAGCGTGTGCAGGCCCACCATCACGAAGAAGAACGAGCCCATGACGGGCGCGACCGCGAGCCGCCCGGGCCAGTTGATGCGCAGGTCGACACCGCGCCTCAGCCCGAGGCGCGCCAGCACGATCATCGCGAGCTCGCGCGCCGCGAGCACCGCGAGCGCCCACCGCGGCAGCAGGTCGAACCTCCACGTGACGACCACGCCGGAGATCACGAGCAGCCGGTCCGTGACCGGGTCCATCAGCGCGCCAAGGCGGCTGTACTGGCGTGTGACACGCGCGGCGATGCCGTCGGCGTAGTCGCCCCAGCCGATCGCGGCGAACAGCGTCGCGATCAGCGCCCCTTCACCGTGGCTGCTGGAGAGCGCGACGACCAGGAACACGGGGATCAGCGCGAGGCGCGCGAAGCCGATCGCGTTCGGGATCGTCCAGGGGCGCAGGGGGGCGCCCGCGAGCGTCTGCGGCGGCGGCGGCCCCGAGCGGTCGAGGCCGAACAGGCGCCGCAGCGTGAGCCGCGGCCGGCGGCTCAGGGGAGCGTCGCCCACAGCTGCTCCAGCGCCTGCAGCTGCTCGGCGGGCGCGGCGTCCAGGCGCAGCCCCGGGGCCTGCTCGCGCCCGCGGCGGATCTGGACCTCGGCCTCACCGGACTCGATCGCGCGCTTGCCGATCGTCACGCGCAGCGGACAGCCGAGCAGCTCCGCGTCAGCGAACTTCTCCCCCGCCCCGGCGTCGCGGTCGTCATAGAGCACGTCGAACGCGCTCGCGCAGAGCGTCTCGTACAGGCGCTCGGCGGCCTCGCGCTCCGGCGAGCCGGGCTTGCCGATCACGACGAGATGGATCGCGAAGGGAGCGAGCGCGCGCGGCCAGGCGATGCCGTGCTCGTCGGCGTATTGCTCGACCGCGGCCGCGACGATGCGGGCGGGGCCGATGCCGTAGGAGCCCATCCAGATCGGCTGCTGCTCGCCGGACTCGTCGAGATAGGTGGCACCGAGCGGGACCGAGTAGCGGGTGCCGAGCTTGAAGATGTTGCCGATCTCGATCGCGGGCTCGATCTCGATCGTCGCGCCCTCGACCGTGTCGCCGGGCGCGACGAGGCGGATGTCCGCGGCCGTGTAGGGGAAGTCGCGGCCGGGGACGACCCCGCGCAGGTGCGTGTCGGCGCTGTTGGCGCCCGTGACGTAGCCCCCGTCGGGGTTCTCGGCGGCGCGGTCGAGCACGATCGAGACGGCCTCCGGGGCCGCGACCGGGCCGATGAACCCGACCGGGCCGAGCGTGGCCTCGATCTCCTCGGCTCGGGCGGGTCGCACGGGATGGCCGAGCGCGTTGGCGAGCTTGACCTCGTTGACGCGGTGATCGCCGCGCACGAGCGCGAGGATCATCCGCTCGGAGCCCTCCTCGGCCGTGATCACCGGGAAGGCCTTCAGCAGCGCCCCCGTCGCGACTCCGAGCTCGGCGGCGACGTCCTCGACCGTCACCAGACCCGGCGTCGAAGCCGGCTCGGGCGCGTCCGGCGCGGGCGGCAGAGTGACCGGCCGCGGATCGGCGCTCGCGACCTCGAGGTTCGCGGCGTATCCGGGAGCGAGCGCGACCTCGTTCTCCCCCGCCGCGCACGGCGCCATGTACTCGTGCGCGCCGCTGCCGCCCATCATCCCCACGTCCGACTCGACCCGATACCAGCGCAGCCCGCTGCGCTCCATGATGCGGTCGTAGGCGCCGACGTGCAGCTGATAGCGCTCCTCGAGCCCCTCGGCGTCGCGGTCGAAGGTGTAGCTGTCCTTCATCACGAACTCGCGCGTGCGCAGGACGCCGGCGCGGGGGCGCGGCTCGTCGCGCTCCTTGATCTGGAAGTGGTAGAGGATCAGCGGCAGGTCGCGGTAGGAGCGGACTGCGGCGGCCACGTGCGTCGTGACGGCCTCCTCGTGGGTCATCGCGAGCACCAGCTCGGCGCCTTTGCGGTCGGACAGCTTGAACAGCTCCTCGATCTCGTAGCGCCCGCTGCGGCGCCAGGGGTCCGACGGCTGCAGGACAGGCATCAGCATCTCCTGGCCGCCGATCGCGTCGATCTCCTCGCGGATGATCGCGACGACGCGCTGGTGGGCCCGCCAGCCGGCCGGCAGCCAGGTCCACATCCCCGCCCCCATCTGCCGGACCAGCCCGGCGCGGACCATCAGCTTGTGCGAGAGCGCCTCCGCGTCGGCGGGCGGCTCCTTCTCGGTGGGCAGCAGATATTCGCTCAGGCGGGTCACTGCCGCGAGCGTATACGCACCCAGCCGGCCGGCGCTTCGCGGACGCAGGCCCCGCACCGCCCCGTCGAGGTGGGGCGGTGCGGGGGGACGAGCTACCTCACGGTCCGGCTCAGTGGTTGGCCGCCCGGTAGGCGATCGACTGCGCGCCGACGAGCCCCACGAGGTTGCCGAGGGCGACGTTCACGTCGACCAGGTGGGTGCCCCACTCCGGCCCGAGCGTTTCCTCGATGTGTTCGCGCGGGTCCGCTTGGTTGTTGAGATTCAACTGCAACCAGCTGGCACCGTTGCGTGCCTCGCACTGCGCCGAGTACTCGGCGGGCGTAGCCACCCATGGCGTCGTCGCCTTCGGCGCCTGCACGAACGGCGCGAGCAGGCCCGGGAAGTGGCCGCCGAAGGAGTTGAGCGTCGGGTAGTAGGACAGCGCCGGACCGGAGTACGGGCCCTGGACGAGCAGCGTCGGGTTCACGCACAGAACCTGCGGGTGTTCGACTTCCGCCGAGCCGCCGCCGAGCAGGCTCCCGGGACGGCCGAAGTCCGACGGGTTCGGCGGTTCCTGCAGGAAGCTGGAGTAGGCCACGACGCACCCGGTGTCGCCCACGAAGCGGCAGGCGGGCACGTGCTGGAAGGTGCCGCCGACGCCGGCGCCTTCGGGGACGATCACCTGTCCGCCGAGGATCTCGGCACCCACCAGCTGCTTGCGTAGAGCGGGGTTCGGGTCGATCTGTTCGCGGATCAGCTGCTCGAGCATCGCCGAGCCCTGGGAGTGGCCGATCAGCTCGAAGCCCCGGCCCTGGTTGAAGCGCGCGAGGTATTCCTCGAACGCTGCCAGCACCCCCGCGTAGGCCTTGGCCGAACCTTCAGGCGTGACGGCGCCCGGGGTGTTGATCGCCGGGATCGTCAGCTGCGGGTAGATCGGCGCGTAGACCTTGCACACCTGCGCGAAGCGCGACGCCTGGCTTTCGGCGATCGCGATCTCTTCAGGGTCGATTTCTTCGTTGGCATTCTCGCTGAACTGGCTGCTCACAGTGGGGTACACGTAGAAGCAGTCGATCGGGGGCTTGGTCGCGGGTCGAGCGTGTTCGACGAAGCTCGCGCCGTTGCCGAGCTCGACCGTTGTTTCCTCGCTGTTCAAGCAGGGGTTGCTGGCGAGACCGGGCCGGCACAGCCAGGTCGTCGCGGCCGATGCCGCCGCGGCCCCGCCGGCGGCGAGTGCCGCCAATCCCGCGCACGTCACCGCGCAAAGCAGCGCGGCGGTCTTCGTCCACCGAGATCCCATTTGCGTTTCCCTCCTACGCTCGCGCGGCGCGCGTCCAGCGCTACCGCTGGTTCGAGGTATTTTAGACGAATCTACGGATAAGTCTCAAATGTCACGCCAGCCCGAGCAGCGCCGCCTCGACCTCGCGCAGCCGGTCTGCCTCGCCGCGCATGCCCACGATCGCGTCGTTGTAGAGGAACGACTCGGCCAGGCGCACGATCGCGTAGGCGAGCGTCTCGGCGCCGATCGGCGAGGAGAACGCGCCCGTGCGCATCTCGTCCGCGATCACGCGCTCGATCGCCGCGACGATCCGCGGCTGCACGATCCCGCCGCTGGAGGTGAGGACGCGCAGCGCGCGCTCCTGCTCGCGGGCGAGCAGCGCCGCGAGGCCATGGTTGCCGGCGAGCTCGCGGTTGAGCGCGTCGAAGCATGCGAGCAGCGCCGGTGCGCCGCTGCCGCCCACCTGTTTCCGGATCGCGTGCAGGCGCTCCTCGGCGAGCTCGGCGAGCACCTCACCGAGCAGCAGCTCGCGCGTGCCGAACCAGCGGTGCATGGTCGCGCGGGCGAGACCGAGATCCTTGGCGAGCGCCTGCACGTCGACGCGCTCGCCTTCCAGGAAGCGCCTACGCGCGAGCGCCATCGCGGCCTCGCGCGTGGTCGCCGCGGGACGGCCGGGGCGGCCCGTTGCAACCGGTGTCATCGCAACAGCGTAATGGCGGGGCGGGCCGCGGCCGCGGCCCCAGAGCGCCGCACGGCCTCTGATAGAACACCACCCGAGCCAGCGAAACCTTCGACAAGGAGTCCCCATGGCCTACTCCGTACCGCCGCTCCCCTACGCCTACGACGCGCTCGAGCCGCACATCGACAAGGCGACGATGGAATTCCACCACGACAAGCACCACCAGGCTTACGTGGACAAGGCGAACGCGGCGCTGGAGGGCGGCGAGTGGGCCGACAAGCCGATCGAGGAGGTGCTGCAGAACCTCGACGCTCTCGGCGACAAGAAGGGGCCCGTCAAAAACAACGGCGGCGGGCACTACAACCACACGCTGTTCTGGGAGTCGATGAGCCCCGACGGCGGCGGCGAGCCGAGCGGCGACCTCGCGGGCGCGATCGAAGCGGCGTTCGGCTCGTTCGGCGACTTCCAGGCCAAGCTCAAGGAAACGGGCGTCAACCAGTTCGGCTCCGGCTGGTCCTGGCTCGTGCACGACGGATCGGGTCTCGCGGTGGTGGGCAGCGCCAACCAGGACAGCCCCATCTCGAACGGCCAGACACCGCTGCTCGGCGTCGACGTGTGGTAGCACTCCTATTACCTGAAGTACCAGAATCGCCGGCCCGACTACATCGACGCCTGGTGGAACGTGGTCGCCTGGGGCAAGGTCGCCGAGCGCCTGTCGGCGGCGGGCTGAGGCGAGCGGGCCGGCGCTCGTGGCGAACGCGTTCGTCACCGGGGGCTCGGGCTTCATCGGCGGCCGCCTGATCGAACGGCTCCGGGCCGAGGGCTGGGGCGTGCGCGCGCTCGCGCGCTCCTCCGCCGCGGCCGAGCGGGTGCGCCACCGCGGCGCGGAGCCCGTATCCGGCGACCTCGACGCGGTCGACGCCATGCGCGACGCCGCCGGGGGCTGCGACGCCGCCTTCCATGCGGCGGCGACGCTCGGCGATTGGGGCCGGCCCGAGGACTTCGAGCGCGGCAACGTGGTTGGGACGCGCAATGCCCTCGCGGCATGCGCCGCGGGCGGCGTGCGGCGTTTCGTGCACGTCGGGACCGAGGCGGCGCTGATGGCCGGCCGCCCGCTGGTCGGCGTCGACGAGACGGCGCCGCTGCGGCCCGACTCCCCGGCGCTCTACTCGGCGACGAAGGCGCGCGCCGAGCAGGAGGTGCGCGCGGCCAACGACGGGTCGCTCGAGACCGTCGTCGTGCGCCCGCGGTTCGTGTGGGGGGCGGGCGATACGACGCTGCTTCCGAGGATGAGCGAGATGGTCAGAGCCGGTCGCTTCGCGTGGATCGGCGGAGGCCGTCACCTGACCGACACCGCCCATGTCGACAGCGTGGTCGAGGGACTGATGCTCGCGGCCGCGCGCGGGACGCCCGGCGAGGCCTACTTCATCACCGACGGCGAGCCGGTCGTGTTCCGCGAGTTCGTCTCGGCGCTGCTGGAGACGCAGGGAGTGCAGGCGCCGACGCGCAGCGTTCCGGCGCCGCTGGCGAGCGTCCTTGCGAGCGTGGGCGAGACGGCCTGGCGGCGGCTGCCGCTCCCCGGAGACCCGCCGCTGACCCGCTTCGCGTATTGGGTGTCCTCGCAGGAGTGCACGATCCGGATCGAGAAGGCGCGGCGCGAGCTCGGCTACGAGCCGGTGAAGGGCCGCGAGGAGGGGCTCGCGGAGCTGCGGACCGCGGCGTAGGTCAGGTGCGCGTGAAGCGGCGCCCGGCGACGGGCGAGGCGTCTTCGTCCATCTCGACGCCGTCATCGGCGAGCATCGAGTCGAGCACCGCGCCGGCGTCGGTGTCCTCGCGTGCGGCGGCCGCCTCCATCGCCGCGATCCGCTCCGGCGTCATCGCGGTCTCATCCTCGTTCTCGGCGAGCCACGCCCGCGCCTCGGCGGCCGCATCGTCGTCGCGCACGACCGTCTTGCCGGCTTCGTAGTAGCGGTCGATCTCCTTGAACAGCTCATCGACAAGGTCCTCCGTACGGACCTTCTTCAGCGGCTCGCCCTTCGAGTAGATCATCCCCATGTCCTTCGCGCCGGTGATGCCGAAGTCCGCATGGCGCGCCTCGCCGATCCCGTTCACGGCGCAGCCGAGCACGGACACCTCGATGGGATCGTCGTAGGCTTCGAGCCGCTGCTCGACTTCGATCACGACGCGGTCCATGTCGAACTGCAGGCGCCCGCACGTCGGGCAGGCGATCAGCACCGGGCCCTTCTCGCGCAGCTTCAGCGCCTTCAGGATCTCCCAGGCGACCTTCACCTCCTCCTCGGCATGGAAGGTCGAGAGCGAGATGCGGATCGTGTCGCCGATGCCGTCCGCGAGCAGAGTGCCGAGGCCCACCGCCGACTTCAGCGACCCCGACCACTTCGTCCCGGCCTCGGTCACCCCGAGGTGGAGCGGGTAGGGGATCCGCTCGGAGAGCAGCCGGTTCGATGCGATCGTGTTCGGCACCGACGTCGACTTCATCGAGACCTTGAAGTTCTGGAAGTCGAGCCGCTCCATCAGCTCGACGGTCTCGACGGCAGCGGATACGAGCGCCTCCACCGGGTTGTCGAACTCGAGCTGGCGCAGGTGCTTGGGCAGCGAGCCGCTGTTGACGCCGACGCGCAGCGGCGTCCCGCGCTGCTTGGCGAGCGCGATCACCTCGGCGACCTTCTCGGGGCCGCCGATGTTCCCCGGGTTGAGCCGCACGCAGTGAGCGCCGGCCTCGATCGCCTTGAGCGCGAGCGTGTGGTTGAAGTGGATGTCGGCGATCACCGGGATCGGCGAGCGCTCGACGATCGTCTTCAGCGCCTCCGCGTCCTGCTCGCGCGGCACCGCGACGCGGACGATGTCCGCGCCGGCCTCGGCGACCGTGACGATCTGGTCCATCGTCGCGGCGAGGTTCGCCGTCTCGGTCTTGGTCATCGTCTGCACGGCGACGGGCGCGCCGCCACCGACGGGGACGTCGCCCACGTGGATCTGGACCTTGGAGGCCATCTGGGGGCATTCTAGATGGCCGAGCGCTTCCCTCGGTCGGGTCCGACCCTCCGCTCCCCCCAATGACGAGAGCGCGTGCCTAGTAGCGTCGCGACCGCATGTCCGACGTCTACGCCACCGCCCGCGGCCCGCTCGCACGGCTCGCCTCGCCGCTGGCCGCGCGAATGCGCGTCAGGCGCCACGAGCGCTTTTTCGCGCTGACGGCGCTTCCCGAGGGAGCCCGCGTCGTCGACATCGGCTGCGGCGCGCTCGGGCTGCGCGCGCTCGAGCCCACGCTCGACATAACCGGTGTGGACCTCGCCGCCCAGCCCTCCTATCCGGGGCCGTTCGTGCAGGGCGACGCTGCCGTGGGCCTGCCCTTCGCGAACGGAGAGTTCGATCTCGCGTACTGCAACAGCGTGATCGAGCACGTCGCGCCCGAACGCCGCGCCGCGTTCGCCGCCGAGCTCCGCCGGATCGCGCGGGGCTGGTACGTGCAGACGCCGGCCTATTCGTTCCCGCTCGAGCCGCACTCGCTGCTCCCGGGCGCACACTGGCTGCCGGTGGCGCTGCGGCGGCCCTACTGGCGCCTCGGAGCCACCGGCGCCTGGGAAGAGATCCCGCTGCTTCGCCGAGGGGAGCTCGAGGCGCTGTTCGGGCCGGCCCGAGCCGAGCGCTTCGGAGGGCTCGCGAAGAGCTGGGTCTGCGTCAGCCCGTCAGGCGGCTGATGTCGTTGCTGACGCCGTTTATGACGAGGAAGAAGAGCAGCACGATCCCGACCGAGCTGAAGCGGTACATCGCCATCAGCGAGACCCTGCGGCCGCGGACCTTCTCGGCCAGCGACCACAGCACGTGGCCGCCGTCGAGAGGCAGGAACGGGAACAGGTTGATCACCGCGAGCACGAGCGAGAGGAAGCCCAGGAACACGAGCGCGTAGCCCGCACCGGCAGCGACGGTTTCCTGCCCGACCTGCGAGATCCCGACGATGCTGTGCAGTTCGTGCCGTGTCTTGGAGCTCGTCAGCGCTTTCGCGAAGTTCGTGAGCGTGCTCGTCGTCGTGTGCCACATCACCGACAGCGACGCCCCGGCCGCCCCGAAGACGCCATAGGCCTTCGGCGAGCCGAACTCGAAGCCGAGCAGCATGCGCTCGACGACGCGGCCGTTGGCTTCCTGCGCTGCGGTCAGGCGCGGATACAGCGCGAGCGCCACGTCGTGCCCGCCGCGAGCGACCGTGACGCTGACGGGCGTCGCCGCGCGGCAGCCCTTCTTCGGCGTGCCCGCGCAGCGGTGCGCGTTGACCTGGTTGCGCACGCTCTGCACGGTCGCCTTGACGCCGTCGACCGAGACGATGCGATCGCCGGGCCGCAGGTAGCCATACGCGGGCGCGCCTCGGTCGATCGCGAGCACAGACGTCGAAGGCGAGATCGTCGCCAGCTTCGGGTCGAGGTTGCCGAGCGCGATCGAGCCCTCGAGGCTGCCGGCGTAGAGGACGGCCCAGAACAGCACGAAGGCGATCACGACGTTCACTCCCGGCCCGGCGAGGATCACGGCGATCCGCTTCCACGGCGGCTGGCTGTAGTACGCGCGCCGCCGTACCTCCGGCTCGAGCCCCTCGAGCTCCTCCGGGTTCATCCCAGTGATCTTCACGTAGCCGCCCGCGGGGAGCGCCCCGATCGCGTACTCCGTCTCGCCCCGCTTGACTCTGAAGACGGTCGGCGGGAAGAACAGCGAGAAGCGCTCGACGCGCATCCCGACTGCCTTCGCGACCGCGAAGTGGCCGAGCTCGTGCAGCACGATCAGCGCGACGATCCCGAGGATTGCCAGCAGCCAGCTCATGCGCCCAGTCTCGCAGGCGCGGACGCGGCTCTCGGGGGCCCGCCGGCGCCCTCAGCGCAGCGAGGCGACGGCCTCGCCGGCGATCGCGCGAGCGCGGCGGTCGGCCTCGTACAGCGACTCGAACGACTCCACCGGCTCGCTCGGCAGCTGCTCCAGCGCCTGCGCGATCACGCCCGGGATGTCGAGGAACCGCAGCCCGCCCCCGAGGAAGGCGTGAACGGCGATCTCGTTGGCCGCGTTGAGCACGCACGGCGCGGTCCCCCCCTCGACCGCCGCCTCCCGCGCGAGGCGCAGACAGGGGAAGGCATCGAGGTCGACGGATTCGAAGCCGAGCGTCCCGATCGCCGCGAGGTCGAGCGGCGTGATCGGCAGCTCGATGCTTTCCCCGCCGTGCAGGGCATACCCGATCGCGACGCGCATGTCGGGCGGCCCGAGGTGCGCGAGCATCGCGCCGTCGGCGAGCGTCACGAGCCCGTGGACGAGCGACTGCGGGTGCACGACGACGTCGATCCGCTCATACGGCGTCCCGAACAGGTGGTGGGCCTCCATCAGCTCGAGGCCCTTGTTCATGAGCGTGGCCGAGTCGATCGTGATCTTGCCGCCCATCGCCCAGGTCGGGTGCGCGAGCGCCTCCTCGACGGTCACGTGCTCGAGCTCGGCGCGGCTGCGCCCGCGGAACGGCCCGCCGCTGGCCGTGATCGTCAGGCGCTGGACGGATCCCGGCGGCTGGCCCGCGAGCAGCTGGTGCAGCGCCGTGTGCTCGGAGTCGACGGGGATCAGCCGCGCGCCCGTTGCCTCCGCCAGCGCCGTCACGAGCTCGCCACCGACGACGAGCGACTCCTTGTTGGCGAGCGCGAGGTCGATGCCCTCCCCGAGCGTGGCGACGGTGGGCGCGAGCCCGGCGGAGCCGACGAGGGCATTCAACACGAGGTCCGCGCCGGATTCGAGGACGAGCCGCACGAGGCCCTCGGCGCCACCGAACACGCGCCCGCCCGTCCATGCCTCGCCCGCCCGGGCCGCGGCGTGCTCGTCAGCGAGCGCTATGCGGGTGACCCCATGCGCGGCCGCCTGCTCGACGAGCGCCTCCCACGAGCTCTCCGCGGACAGTCCCACGAGCTCCAGCTCGCCGCTGCGCACGCAGACGTCGAGCGCCTGGGTCCCGATCGAGCCCGTCGAGCCGAGGATCAGCAGCCGCTTGCGCTCAGCCACGTGTGCACACCGATGTCACGACCATCACGGCGATCATAGGAGCGTCCGCCTCAGGGCGAGAGCAGCGTGCGATTCCAGCGCACGCCCGGTCCTTGAAGCGCTCGAATGCGCGCAGCGGGTGCTCGGCGCTCACGCGGGCTGCGTGGCGCGCGCGACAGCGAACACGGCGAGGTCCGCCGGAGCGCCCTTTGCGCTGAACGCCCTCGGGCTGGCTGTCAGCGGCAGATCGGCGACGTCCGCGAGCGCCCGGCCCGAGACGAGCACCTCTCCCGGCTCGGCGGCCTCGGCCAGCCGCGCCGCGATGTTCACATCGACGCCGAAGTAGTCGCCGCCGAGCTTGCGCGGCCGGCCGACGTGGACGCCGGTGCGAAGCTGCGGGTGGTAGCTGTCAGCCTCCACGGAGGCGAGCCGCTCGCCGGCCTCGAGGGCTGCCTCGATCGCCCCCGCCGGCTCCCAGAAGACGCCCATCAGCCCGTCGCCGAGGCGCTTTACGATCTCGCCGCCGCGCGACTCGAGCGCGGGCTCGATCGCTTGGCTGACCCCGCGCAGGAGCGCCAGCGCGCGATCGTCGCCCGCCTCCAACGCCCACGCCGAGAAGCCGGCGAGATCGGTGAACAGGACTGCGACGTCGAGGTCCCCCCGCCCGCGCCCCTGCGACTCCGACAGGCGCTGCCAGGCGCCGAGCGCCGTCAGCCCGACCTCGCCCAGGAGGCCCGGAGCACCGCTGCGCACCGCGGCGAGCTCGCGCATGGCGAGGTCCGAAGGGCGTTCACGCGCGGTCGCCAGGCGATCGATGAACTGCTCGTCGCCGATCGCGCGCTCGCGCACGCGACGAGCGGTATCGACGAGGGCGGGGTGCTGGTTGAGGCTCCGGGCGCGGGCCACGAGGCCCTCGATGCGACGCGGACGCGGGCGGCCGGGCATGCGTGGGAGCTTAGGGATCAGTGCACGTACGCGGCCCAAACGTAGTACCCGGCCACCACCGTGAACAGCACCGCATCCAGCCGGTCGAGCGCCCCTCCGTGGGCGCCGAACAGCCCGCCCGAGTCCTTCGTCCCCGCCTCGCGCTTCACGAACGACTCGAACAGGTCGCCGATCGGGCCGACGACGGCGACGCCGAGGCCGAGCGCCAGGCAATGGCTCACGGGCAGCCAGTCCTGGTAGCGCCCCGCGATCCACACGCTGACGATCGCGCAGAACATCCCGATGACCAGACCCTCGACGGTCTTGTTCGGCGAGATCGAGGGGGCCAGGCGCCGCCGGCCGAACATGCGTCCGCCGAAGTAGGCGCCCGTGTCCCCGACGAACGTCCCGACGAGCACGTCGATCGGGATCCCGATGCCGTGCGGCAGGCCCCGCAGCAGCACCGCATGGGCGAGCGCGAAGCCGATCCAGTAGATGCCGAGCAAGGTGAGCGCGACGCCCCCGACGCTCGGGGCGGGCCCGAGCATCGTGATCAGGAACACGAGCGGCAGCGCAACAACCGCCACCAGCAGCACCTGCGTCTGGGTGCCGTACTGCGCCGCGAGCAGCAGCCCCGCGAGCGCGAGGAAGCCCGCGATCCGCGCCGGCCGCGCGCGCTCGTACATTCCGTAGAGCTCGTGCAAGCACACGGCGCCGAGCAGGAACAGGCCGATCGTGAACACGAGGCCGCCCTCGATCACGATGAACAGCGCGAACGCGATCGCCGGGATCGCCGCGAGGACGCGTGCGCTCGCGTCCGAGCGGGGCTCGCGCGCCTCCCGCCTACGCGAACGGCGCCGCGCGGGGCGGCGGCCGCCGCTGCGTCGCTGCCCCCGTCCTTCCGACCGCAGCTGCGCCTGGCGCGTGCCGCCGGGCGTCTGCGGCCCGCTCGCCATCAGAGCGGCGTCACCGGCCGCCGAAGCGCCGGCGCCGGTCAGCGAACTCCGCCAGTGACTCCTCGAGCGCCGCGCGCGTGAAATCCGGCCACAGCTCGTCGCGGAAGATGAGCTCGGAGTAGGCCGACTGCCACAGCAGGTAATTCGACAGCCGCCGCTCGCCGCTCGTGCGGATGATCAGGTCGGGGTCGTGCATCTCCGGCGCGTACAGGCAGGCGCGGAACTCCTCCTCGGTGCCGCCCTGGAAGCGCCGGGCGGCGTCGATGATCTCCGCCCGCCCGCCGTAGTTGAACGCGACGAACATCGTGATCCGGTCGTTCTCGCGCGTGAGCCCTTCGGCCCACTCCATCTGCTCGGCGAGACGCGGCGGGACGCCCTCGCGGCGCCAGATGAAGCGCATCCGCACTCCTTCGCGATCGAGCTCGGGGGTCTCGCGCGCGATGCGGTCGGAGAACATGTCCATCAGGCCCCGCACCTCGTCGGCGGGCCGCGACCAGTTCTCCGTCGAGAACGAGTAGACCGTGAACTCCTCGATGCCGAGCGATGCCGCGTCGCGCAAGCGGTCCTTGACCGTGTCGGCGCCGGCGCTGTGGCCGTCGTTGATCGGCAGCCCGCGGGCGCGCGCCCAGCGCCCGTTCCCGTCCGTGATGATCGCGACGTAACGGGCCAGCGGACCGGGGCGATCGACGGCGTCTTCGGCTTGCGATCGTCGCTCGGCGGCCGTGGAGGACCGTTGCGAAGCTGCGCCCATCAGACCGCGAGGATCTCCTCTTCCTTCGTCTTCAGCACCGCGTCGAGCTCGCCGATCCGCGCGTCCGTGAGCTTCTGCAGCTCGACCTCGGCGCGGTGCTCGTCGTCAGAGGACGCCTCGCCCTCGCTCTTGAGCTCGCGCAGGTGGTGCATCGTGTCGCGCCGCACGTTGCGGATCGACACGCGTCCCTCCTCCGCGAGGGAGCGCACGACCTTCACGAGCTCGCGGCGCCGCTCTTCGGTCAGCTCCGGGATCGCGAGCCGCACGACGTTGCCGTCGTTGGAGGGGTTGAGCCCGACGTCGGACTCGTTGATCGCCTTCTCGATCGACTTGATCGAGGACTTGTCGTAGGGCTGCACGCTCAGCAGCCGCGCCTCGGGGGCCGAGACCGTCGCGAGCTGGTTCAGCGGCGTCATCGCGCCGTAGTAGTCGACGACGACCCGGTCGAGCAGCGCCGGGCTGGCGCGGCCGGTGCGCACGGTCGCGAACTCGTGCTGCGCGGACTCGACGCCCTTGCGCATGCGCGTGTCGGCATCGTCGAGCAGTTCATCGATCAGGTTGTCAGCTGCCATGAGCGTCACCGGGCGAGGTCCTGACGAGCGTCCCCACGCGGTCCCCGGAGATTATCCGCGCGAGCGCCCGGTCGTCGTCCATGTTGAACACGTTCAGCGGCATCCCGTTCTCCATGCACAGCGCCAGCGCGGTCGAGTCCATCACGCGCAGGCGGCGCTCGATCGCCTCCATGTGGGTGATCTCGGGGATGAACTCGGCGCTCGGGTCGAGCGCCGGGTCGGCCGTGTAGACCCCCTCGACCCCGTTCTTGGCCATCAGGATGATCTCCGCGTGGATCTCGGCCGCGCGCAGAGCCGCGGCGGTGTCGGTCGTGAAGAACGGGTTGCCCGTACCCGCCGCGAAGATCACCACCCGGCCCTTCTCGAGGTGGCGCATCGCGCGCCGGCGGATGTAGGGCTCGGCGACCTCGGCGACCCCGAGCGCCGACTGCACGCGCGTGTCGGTCCCGATCTTCTCCAGGGAGTCCTGCAGCGGCAGGGCGTTGAGCAGCGTCGCGAGCATGCCCATGTAGTCGCCCGTGGCGCGGTCCATACCGGCCGCCGCGCCCTTCATGCCCCGGTAGATGTTGCCCGCCCCGACGACGATCGCGACCTGCACGTCCTGGTCTCGCACGGCCGCCACCTGCCGCGCCACCGACGCTACGCGCTCCGGATCGGTGCCGTATTCCAGCTCGCCCATCAGGGCCTCGCCGGACAGCTTCAGCAGGATCCGTTGGAAGGCCGGAGCCATCGAGCCGGGAGCCTAACCGTCCAGGGCTATTGACCGACGGCGAAGCGCACGAAGCGCCGGATCACCACGTTCTCGCCGGTGGCCGCGGTCAGCTCGTCGCGCAGCTGCTGCACGGTCTTGCCGTCGAACTTGGGGTTGTGCATCTCCTGCTCGAGCAGCACGATCGTCGACAGCCACGAGTCGAGCTTGCCCGAGACGATCTTCTCGCGCACGTTCTCGGGCTTGTCGGCAGCCTCCTGCTCGTAGATCCGCGACTCGGCCTGGCGCAGGTCCTCCGGCACGTCCTCCCGCGTGACGTACTTGACCGTGGGCGACGCCGCGATCTGCATCGCGACCTCACGCGCGAACGTCACGAAGTCGTCGTTCTTGGCCACGAAGTCGGTGTTGCAGTCGACCTCGATCAGCACGCCCACCTTCGAGCCGGCGTGCACGTAGGACTGCACGGTGCCCTCGGTCGCGGCACGCTCGCCGAGATCCTGGATCTTCTTCCCCTGCTTGACGCGCAGGATCTCGATCGCCTTCTCGACGTCGCCCTCGGCGTCGGTCAGGGCCTTCTTGCAGTCCATCATCCCGGCGCCGGTGCGGTCGCGCAGCGCCTTGACGTCCTTGGCTGAGATCTCGGTTGTGCTCATGATGCGCTCTTCGCTTTCGTCTCGTCGGTGGTGGGAGTCTCGGGCGAGGACTCGCTCGTGGCCTCGGCTGAGACGGGCACCTCGACCGCAGGCGCCGGGTCCGCAGGCGCCTCTGCGGCCTCGCCAGCGCCCTCTGCGCTTTCGGCGACGGTCTCGGCGGGTGCGGACTGTGGCTTGGCGGGCTGGCGCTCGTCGCGGCCTGCACTCATCGGCGTGACGGACTCGGTCTGAGGCTCAAGTGTCGGAGCCTCAGCCGGCGCTGCTACCGGCGTGGAGCCGGCGGCGGGCGCCGCCGCGGCGGCGGCGGCGGCTTCGGCGGCGGCTTTGTCCTGTGCCTCCTTGGCCGCCTGCTCCTCTGCCTCGCGCGCGGCCTGTTCCTCGGCTTCGCGCTTGGCGCGCGCCTCGGCCTCGAGCCGCGCCTTCTCCTCGGCCTCCTTGCGCGCCCGTTCCTCCTCGGCGCGGAACACGCCGTGGCCGGCCGCGACGACCTGACCCACGGCCTGCGTGATCAGCGTGCAGGAGCGGATCGCGTCGTCGTTGCCCGGGATCACGAAGTCGATCCCGTCGGGGTCGCAGTTCGTGTCGACGAGGCCGATGATCGGGATCCGCAGCCGCTGTGCCTCTTTGACCGCGATCACCTCCGTTTTGAGGTCGATCACGAACATCGCGTCGGGAACGCGCTGCATGTTCTTGACCCCGCCGAGGTTCGCCCGCAGCTTCGCGAGGTCGGCCTGGGCGGCCATGCGCTCGCGCGTGGGCAGCAGCGCGAGCTGGCCCTCTGTCTCGTAGCGTTCGAGGTCGTGCAGGCGCCGGATGCGCTGGTTGATCGTCTGGAAGTTGGTGAGCAGCCCGCCGAGCCAGCGGTGATTCACGAACGGCATCTCGGCCGCTTCGGCGACCTCCTTGACGGTGTCGCGAGCCTGCTTCTTGGTGCCCACGAACAGCACCGTCCCGCCGCGGTGGGCGAGGTCGCTGGCGAAGTGCTGCGCCTGGGCCAGCAGCGCCTGCGTCTTGAGCAGGTCGATTATGTAGATGCCACCGCGCTCGCCGAAGATAAAGCGGCGCATCTTGGGGTTCCAGCGGCGCGTCTGGTGACCGAAGTGGACGCCGGCCTCCAGCAGCTCCGCAATGCCGACGTCGGCCACGAGCCACTCCCTTGTATGTGTTTTGCGTTGTCGCCGTGCGGCGGGAGCGGACCCGGTGGCTCCGGGCCACCGGGCAGGGCCGCGTCCCCTTGCCCGCACGGGTCGAAGGACGACTGGAGCCGTTCAGGATAGCCGAACGCGGCTGTTCAGCGATCGCGCCCGCCCGGCCCGCGCGTCCCTTCGGCGCGGCGCAGAGCGAGCGCGAGGTCCTCCGGCAACGCCGACAGCACGTCCACGCGCGCGCCGCCGAACGGATGGTCGAAGGCGAGCCGCGCGGCGTGCAGGAACTGCCGCTCCAGACCGAGCAGCCCCGGCGTCCCGTAGTCCGGATCCCCGGCCACCGGATGGCCGATCGCCTGCATGTGCACCCGGATCTGATGCGTGCGTCCGGTGTCCAGGCGCACGCGCAGCAGCGAGAACCCGGGCAGGCTGCGCTCGAGCGTGAAGTGCGTCCGCGCGCCCCGCGCGCCCGCACCGCCGACGGCCATGCGCGTCCGCACCCGCGGGTCGCGGCCGATCGGCGCCTCGATCGTGCCTGTGCGCGACTGCGGTCGGCCCTCCACGAGCGCGAGGTACTCGCGCTCGATCCGACGCTCGGCGAGCGCATTCGACAGGGCCGCGTGCGCCTCCTCGCTGCGCGCGACGACGAGCAGGCCCGAGGTGTCGCGGTCGAGCCGGTGGACGATGCCCGCGCGGCCCTCCTCCCCGCCCGCCACCAGCGGCGCCAGGAGCTGGGCGAGCGTGCCCGCGCCGTGTCCCGGGGCCGGGTGCACGACAACGCCCGGCGCCTTGTCGACGACGATCACGTGCTCGTCCTCGAACGCGATCTCATACGGCGCGCTCATCGCCGCGCGCCGGCGCGGTCGCCGCGGGTGCGCGAGGATCCCTCGACCACGGCGAACAGCGCCAGGATGCCAAGCGTGATCGCGGCGTCGGCGAGGTTGAACGGCGGCCAGCCCAGCGGCAGCTTGATGAAGTCGGTCACGGAGCCGTGGGTCAGGCGGTCGATGATGTTCCCGACCGCCCCGCCGATCAGCATCCCTGTCGGAAGCCAGATCAGGCGCCGCCGCGCGTGACGCGCGAAGTATGCGAGCAGCAGCACCAGCGCAACGCAGATGAGGATCGTCACGAGCGTCTGGTTGCCCGGCAGGAAGCCGAACGCGACCCCGCGGTTACGCGTGTCGACGAGCTCGACACCGGGAAGGAAGCCGCGTTCTTCACCGCGCACGATCGATTCGCGCACGAGATGCTTGCTCAGCTGATCGGCTCCGAGCACGACGGCGAGCGTGAGCAGCGCGAGCAGCCACGGTCGCGTGCGGGAGCGTCCGTGCCCGTCCACGGTGCGCTAGACCCTGGGGTGCGTCCCTGCCACGGCGCGCATCTAGCCGTGGATCACGCCTTCGACCAGGATCGCGTTGACGACCGAGAGCGTGATGATCGCCAGGATCGGGCTGAAGTCGAAGCCGCCGAAGGACGGGAGGAAGCGCCGGAACAGGCGCAGGTAGGGTTCGCACACCTCGCGCAGGAAGCTCAGCACGGCGTCGCTCACCCGCGAGTACGGGGGCCGCAGGCCGGCCGCGAACAGCAGCTGGATCACGATGTGGACGATGATCAGCAGCGTGTAGACGTAGATCAGCGCCGAGAGGAAGTCGGCGATGTCCGTCCGCGCGCTGGCGAGCACGAGCGCGGTCATTGCTCGAGCACCGCGTCGAGTGCGTCGCTGAACGCCGCTCGCACGCCGCCGCGCTCGAGCGCGTCGAGGCCGCGTGCCGTCAGGCCGCCGGGCGAGGCCA
Source organism: Solirubrobacteraceae bacterium (assembly GCA_036264095.1). Classification (GTDB taxonomy): domain Bacteria; phylum Actinomycetota; class Thermoleophilia; order Solirubrobacterales; family Solirubrobacteraceae; genus Palsa-744. The sequence goes on from DATARO010000004.1 coordinate 36,453, forward strand.
CCTCGCGCCGCACCGCGAGCGTGTCGTAGCCGCGGCGGCGCAGCAGCTCGGCCGTGCCGGCCAGCGTCTGTACGACGAGCTCGGCGCCCTGGGCCGCCGGGATCCCGCGGCGGGTGCCGGCGTCGACCTGCGCCTCGGCGACGAGGGCGACGTACGCGGGCGCGCACGACATCAGGCCCATCGCGACATCGACGAGCGCGTCGTCGAGCACGACGAGCGTCCCGAGGCCGGCGAACAGCTCCGACACCGCGCGGTCGGTCGCGGCATCCTGCTCGCCGTCGCGCGCCTGCACGACCGCGCCCTGGCGCACCTCGACGGGCAGCGAGGGGATGAAGCGGTAGACGGGCCGGTCCGGATACGCCTGCTTCAGCGCCGGCAAGGGCGTGGCTGCCAGGATCGAGGCCACGGCGCGCGCGTGCGGCGCCACCTCGGCGGCGACCTGTGCGAGCTGTGCGGGCTTGTGGCAGAGGATCACGAGGTCGGCCGCCTGCGCGACCTCGGCGTTGCCGGCCACCGCCTCGCCGCCGACCTCCTCGGCCAGCGCCCGCGCGCGAGCCGCGATCGGATCCGAGCAGACGATCGGCCCGCCGAGGCCCCGGGCGAGCGCCCGCGCCATGTTGCCCGCGCCGATGAGACCGACCTTCATTGCATCGTCACGCTAACGGTCGTGCCAGCGGCGAAGACCGGCGACCCGGGAGACACGCGCTTCGCCTCCCCGAACCGTCGAGCGCCGGCCGTCGCTCCTAGGACTGGTTGAAGAAGCCCTTCTCGATCAGCCGCGCGCGCTCCTCGGCCGAGATCTCGACGTTGCGCGGCGTGAGCATGAAGACCTTGTCCGCGATCCGCTGCATGCCGCCGTCGAGCGCATAGGTGAGACCCGAGGCGAAGTCGATCAGCCGCTTCGAGAGATCGGTTTCCGAGCTCTGAAGGTTCAGGATCACGGGGATCGAGTCCTTGAACTTGTCCGCGATCTGCTGCGCGTCGTTGAACGACTTCGGCACGACGAGATGCACGCGCACGTCGCCGTTGGTGCGCCCGACCGGCTTCAGCACGGCGGCCGAGCGCGAGCCGCGCCCGCCCCGTGCCCCGCCCGCCGCGACGTCGGTCGGTTCGTCCTCGGCGAAGATGTCGTCGTACTCGTCCCGGCGCCGGCGCAGGCGGCGCACGTTGGGACGGTCGCGGTAGCGATCCTCGAGGTCCGCCTCGGGACCGGGCTCGGGCTCGTCGTCGTAGTCGTCGTGATACTCCTCGGCAAGGCCGAAGTACACGAGCGCGCTGTGCCAGGAGTCGCGGAAGGCCATGTGTTCGTTCGTGTTCGCCCGCAGGCGGCGATTCCCTGCAGATGCTAGTGAGTCGCCGCGCGCCGCGAAGCTCGTCAATCGTACAGGCTCGTGCCGATTCGCACGATTGTCGCGCCCTCCTGCGCCGCCACCACATGATCCTGGGAGGTGCCCATCGACAGGCGTTCGAGGCCGCGCTCGGCCGCGAGCTCGCGCAGCGCGGCGAACCAGGGCCGGCTGGCCTCGGGGTCGGAGGCGAGCGGCGGCATCGCCATCAGGCCGGCGATCGGGAAATCGCAGCCCGCGATGAAGGAGTCGAGCTCTGCCGGCGCGACCCCGGCCTTGCCCTCCTCGCCTGCGAGGTTGACCTGCACGAGCACCGCGAGCTCGGCGCGTCCGTGCCGCGCGAGCTGCTCGCGGGCGGAGGCCGACGCGAGCGAGTGGATCATGCGCACGTGCGGCACGATCGAGCGCACGCGACGGCTCTGGAGCTGGCCGATGAAGTCCCAGGTGAACACGTCGCCGCAGGCCGCGACCTTGCGCTCGAGATCCTGTGCCCGGTTCTCGCCGAGCAGCGTCACGCCCGCGCGCGCGAGCACCGGCAGCGCGGCATCGGGGACGTACTTCGCGGCGGCGAGGATCTCGATCGGCTCGCGGGCGCCGTGCGGAGAGCCGACCCGCGCGTCCTCGATCCGCGCTCGCAGGCACTCGAGGTTCGCCGCGACGCGCCCCGCGTCGAGTTCCTCGATCAGCTCAGCCACGCCACGCCCGCCTGCCGCCCCGCGCGCTCGCCTTCGCGGCGGTATGAGAAGAAGCGCTCGTCGCAGATCGTGCAGCCGCCGAGCGCGGTCACGGACGTCGCGCCCGCAGCGGCCAGCCGCGTGCGCGCGATCGTGGGCATGTCGAGCGTCGCCTTCCCCGTGGCGCCCGTGTGCAGCGCCGCGTGCACCTCCGGGCCGACCTCGTAGCAGCACGGCCCCGCGCAGGGACCGATCACGGCCACCAGCTCTCCGTCCTCGCCGAGCTCGCGGACCGCATCGACGCCGCGCTCGAGCACGCCGGCCGCGAGCCCGCGCCAGCCCGCATGGACCATCGCGAGCGTGCCCTGCCCGCCGATCGCGACGGGCATGCAGTCCGCGGCGAGCACCATCGCGCCGACCCCGCGCAGCGCGGTGGCCTGCCCGTCCGCGTCGGGCTCGGGGCGCTGGCCCCGGTCCGGCGCCGGGATCTCGCGCACCAGGTGGACGCGAGATCCGTGCACCTGGTAGCCGCGGGCGAGCGCGGCTAGGCCAAGGCGCTCCCGGAGCGCCGCGCGGGCCTCGGTGCCGTGCTCGTGGCCGTCTCCGCCGACACCCGAGAGATTGCCATCGCGGCGATCGGTGAAAAGCACCCGACCGCCGGCCAGCGTCGCTGTCAGGTCTGGATAGATCGTCCCTCCTCGAGCTCGGCGGCGAGCGCGGCACGCAGCTCGGCATCGCGGTCCGGGGCGCTGCCTTCGCGCTTGGCACGGAGCGCGGCGCCGAGTCGCATCCCGACCTCGGGCCCCTCCTGCAGGCCGGCGGCGATCAGGTCGTTGCCGTCGATCTCCAGCGCGACGTGCCGCTCCGCGGCGAGCCACGCGAGGAGCCGGGGTGCCCCGGACGCGTCGCTGCGAGCCGCGAGTGCGGCGGCGAGCGCGACCGTCTCGAGCGAGCGCCCGTCGATCACGCCGTATGCCACCGCGTCCGAGCTCGCCTCGCCCACCGGTCCGAGCAGCGAGGCCGCGCCGGTCGCCGCTTCGAGCACCGGGCGCACCTGATCGCGGGTGAACTCGAGGCGCGTCATCTCCTCGATCAGGGCCGCG
>DATARO010000055.1:0-99646 GCA_036264095.1 Solirubrobacteraceae bacterium
GTCGAGCAGCTGCTGGACTTCCTCACGAAGGGGCCGCGCGGGGCGCGCGTGGAGTCGCTCGACACCGAGCAGGTGCGCGTCGAGGGCCACGAGCAGTTCGCGGTGCGGGGCGTGAGCGCGGGTGTGTTCGTCGTCCAGCAGCACGCCGCCACGGCGCGGCACTTCGACCTGCGCCTGGAGGTCGACGGCGTGATGCGCTCGTGGGCGGTGCCGAAGGGCCCGTCGCTCGACCCGGCGGCCAAGCGCCTCGCGGTCCAGGTGGAGGACCACGGCCTCGCCCACAACGCGTTCGAGGGACCGACGGGACCGGGCAGAGGGGTCGTCGTCTGGGACCGGGGCACCTACGAGCAGGGCGGGCGCGTCCCGTGGCCGCAGGCGCTCGATCGCGGGCACGCCGTGTTCGTCCTACACGGCGACAAGCTGCGCGGCGGCTTCGCGCTGCAGCGCACGCGGGCGGGCGAGAAGCCGCAATGGCTGCTCATCAAGCGCCGCGACGACCACGCCCGCCCGGGCTCCGACGTGGTCGCCGAGCAGCCGCAGTCCGTCCTCAGCGGGCGCACGCTCGACGAGGTCGTCGCCGAGGACGCGGCGAGTTGATCCGGCTCGCGCGCGGAGCGCCGCCGCCCTTGGCCGCTGCGCTCGCCGCGCTGTCGCTCGCCGCGTGTGGGTCCTCGGGGCACGCCGGGCCCGCCCCGGGCGCGCGCACCGGCGCGGCGCCCGCGCCGGCCGGATGCGCCGCCGGCGGCGAAGACGTGCCGCGCACCGGCGTGCAGCTGCGCGAAGGCGCGCGCACGCTCGGCGTCGTGCTGCTGCGGCGCTCGCAGGCATGCGGGACGGCGTGGGGAGTCGTCCTCGGGCTCCCGCCTGACGCGCGGCTCGAGCTGGCCACGCTGCGCCGTCCCGGCGGGCCCGAACTCAGGCTGCGCGCGTCCGGCCCCTACGCCCGCTCGGGCGTCTCGGGCAAGGAGCTCCTCGACCGCCACGGCTGCGTGCTCGCGCGGGCGAAGGTGATGCGCGCCGGCGCCGTCGTGGCAGAGGCCGAGACGCCCTGCGGCTGACCCGATGGGCCCCGGTGCCGGCGCCGCTCGCTGGGGCAGCCGCACGGCTGGCCCCGCGCGGGGTGCGTCAGACCCGCACGGCCTCGAGCACCGTGCGCAGCGCATCGAGGTCGGGAGCGCCGAACACGACGCGGTTGCGTGTGGCGATGTAGACGAGATCGAGGTTGATACCCGCTTCGGCGATCTTCCGCGTGAGGTCTGCGAGCACACCCGGGTTGTCCTCGACTTCGACCACCGCGACCTCGCGTTCGCGCGTGACCGCCAGCTGCGCGGTCGCCAGCGAATGACGGGCGGCCTCGGGGTGCGGAACGAGGATGTGCAGCTCGGCGCGATCGCCCGCGCCCATGCACGTCGCGGCCGCCAGGTTGACCCCGGCGTCGCTCACCGCGGTCGCCACGCGCGCGAGCGCGCCGGGGGCGTTTTCGATGTCGATCACGAGGTCGTACGCCATGCTTCGGTCGTCAGGCTAGCGGCTGGCGGGCGATCGGGCCGCGGCCAGGCGCCGCTCCACTGGGACGCGGGTCTGATCGTGGTCATCCTGCGAGCATCTCCGCGCCTCCCTCGAGGTTTGTCAGGGCGGCCTGCAGCCGCCGCGCGAGCGCGCCGACCCCGCCGGTGCTCTCTGCAACGCCGAAGACGTAGAAGTCGGGACGCACGAGCGCGGCCGCGCAGCCGTGCTGCGCGAACCACTCGCGGTAGACGCCGTCGAGGTCGACATCCGCGTCGATTCGCAGGAGCGCGCAGCCGAGGCCATCGAGGTAGCGGCGCTCCTCCTCGTCGAGCAGCGCGGCGGGGTCGGCGCCGAGGACGTACAGCGCGAAGCCGCCAGCGGTCGCGTCTTCGAGCAGGCACACGCGGCCGCCGATCCCTGCGCGGCCCTGGGGGAACAGAGACCCGGCGGCGCCGCCGGCCTCGTCGCCGTCGCGCTCGTGCACGCCGGGGCCGAGGTTCGGCGGCGGTGGTGCGAGCGGCGGCGTGGTCGGATCGGCGGCGACGCCGAGCAGCACCTCGTCGCGCGCGGCGACCGCAGCCTCGTCGGTGATGCAGATCACCTTCCCGAGCTCGACCGAGATCGCGATCGCGTGCTGCAGCTGCCCGCGGCGCTCGCTCGTGTAGGCATCGAGCGTCGACTCGCGCGCCTTGCCCTGCAGCACCAGGTCGAGGTGCCAGGAGAGCGACAGCGCGTCGCGGATCCCCGAGCACAGCCCCTGGCCCGCGAAGGGCGGCATAAGGTGCGCGGCGTCGCCCGCGAGCAGCAAGCGGCCCTCGCGCCAGCTCTCAGCCCAGCGGGCGCGGAACGTGTACACGGTGTGGCGCTCGAGCGTCACGTCCGCCTCGGAGACGCCCGACCGGGCGAGCATCTGCCAGACGAAGGCCGGGTCTTCCACCTCCTCGACGCTCTCGCCCGGGAGCAGCATCCACTCCCAGCGCCGCCGCCCGGGACCGCCCGAGACGAGCGTCGTCGGCCGGGCGGGGTCGCAGACCTGGAGGTTGACCCCGGCGAGCAGGCCCGGATCGCGCGGGATCGTGTCCGCGATCAACCAGTCGTACGCGAACCCGAGATCCTCGAGCGGGGTGCGCATGCGTTCGCGCACGAGGCTGTTCGCGCCATCGCACCCGATCGCGTAGCGAGCGGTGACCTCGCGGCGCTCGCCGGTGGCTGACCAGCTCGCGCCCTCGACCCGGCCCTGCGCGGCCGTGACGAGCACGCGATCGCCCTCGTCGCGCACGTCCTCGACCTCCCAGCCCTGGTGGACCGCGACGGCCGGCACCGCCTTCGCCGTGCGGTCGAGCAGCTGCTCGAGCCGCGGCTGGGTGAACATCGTCGCGCCGGGCCATCCGGAGGGTCCGGGCTCCGTGCGGTCCAGCAGGAGCAGCGTCTCGCCGTCGGCGTTCTGCCACTCGTACTTCGTCGCCGGCTCGGTGATCGCGGCGAGCTCCTCGGCGATCCCGATGCGCTGGAAGACGCGCGCGATCTCGTCGTCGAAGTGGACGGCGCGGGGGCGCGGGTACAGGTCGGGCCAGCGCTCGAAGACGGCCACGCTGTAGCCGAGGCGCCCGAGCAGGATCGCGGTCGTCTGCCCCACGGGCCCGTAGCCGACGATCGCCACGTCGTAGCCGAGTCCCCCAGCGCGCTCCGCCGACCCCTCCATCGCGGCCACCCTAACGGTGACTGATAATCTTGTCAATTATGATGTTTCGATCGTGCGAGGCTCGGTGAGCGGCGTCGTGCAGGAGCAGCCGGCGCGCCGAGCGGCCGGGGACCGCCGCGCGCGCCGGCGCGAGGCGACGCGGGCCAGCCTGATCGGCGCGGCCAGGCGCCTGTTCGCCGCGCAGGGCGTCGAGGCCACGCGCATCAACGAGATCACCGAGGAGGCCGACGTCGGCTTCGGCTCCTTCTACAACCACTTCGACTCGAAGGACGCGATCGTGCAAGCCGTGCTGTCCGAGGCCGTCGCGGCGCAGGGCGCGGCGATCGGCGCGCTCACCGCCGACGTCGAGGACCCGGCCGAGGTCGTCTGCGCCGCGCACCGCTACTTCGTGGGCCTCGCGCGCAGCGACCCCGATTGGGCCTGGCTCCTCGTGCGGCTCGACGTTTCCCACAACGTGCTGCTGGACGCCCTCGGCCCCCTCGCGCGCCGCGATCTCGCGCGCGGCGTCGAGGTTGGAAGGTTCGACGTCGCCGACCAGGAGACCGCGCTGCTGGCGTCGGGCGGCGCCCTGCTCGGGGTGATGCGTGCAGTGCTCGACGGCGAAGGTCCGCCGGACGCCGACCGCTACCACGCCGAGGGGATCCTGCGCGCCTTCGGGCTCTCGCCCGCCGACGCGGCCGAGGTCGCGGCGCGGCCGGCGCCGGTGACGGGCTGACGCGGTCCGCGCGGCCGAGGTCGCCGCGTGGCCGGCGCGCAGTGGCGGCCCGACGCGCTCCGTGCACTCGACGCCGCGGCGCGGCCGGCGCGCAGTGGCGGGCCGACGCGCTCCGGACTATCCTTGCGCGGACCGCAGAGGAGATGTGCCCGTGACCTTGATCCTGCTGATCGTCCTGCCGCTCGTCGCGGTGCTGTACGTCCTCATCGCCAGCATGAACGAGGGCTTCCACTACGCGCCGCAGGCCTACTACCGGCGCAAGCGGCTCGGCGCACCGATCGCGTTCGGGCTCGACCGCTTGGGGCCGCGGCGGCGCAGGCGGCTGCCCGAGCCGGACGCGGAGGATCGAGCCCCCGCGACCGGATCGTGATCTAGCCCGAGCAGCGCTCCGGCGCCGCGTAGATGTTGACGCGGCCGTGCCTGGCGAAGCCGCCGAGCGTGAGGTTGAGGTCGGCGGCGAGCTCGACGGCGAGCGACGTGGGTGCACCGACGCCGACGAGGATCGGCGCGCCCGCCACCGCCGCCTTCTGCACGAGCTCGAAGGACAGGCGTCCGCTCACGCACAGCAGCTCCGAGGCGAGCGGCACGCGCTCGTGCGCGAGCGCCCAGCCGATCACCTTGTCCATCGCGTTGTGGCGGCCGACGTCCTCACGGACGCACAGCCGGCCGCCGTCGCGATCGAACAGGCCGGTCGCGTGCAACCCACCCGTGCGCTCGAAGCCCGGCTGCGCGAGCCGGTCCGGCAGCCCTGCGAGCAGCTCGCGCGTTACCCACGGCCCGTCCGCGAGCGGCCGGCAGTGCACCGCCAGCTCCTCGAGCGCGCCCTTTCCGCACACGCCGCACGAGGAGGTGGTGTAGAAGCGCCGCGCCGGCAGCTCGCGGGAAGGCGCACCGGCCACCTCGATCGTGTTCGCCGCCAGGTCGGCGGTCAACCCGGCCGGCCGCGCGCCGTCGATCAGCCCCTCGCCGTAGAGGAACCCGAGCGCCAGCTCCTCGTCGTGACCGGGCGTGCGCATCGTGACGGCGACGGGCTCGCCCCCGAGACGGATCTCGAGCGGCTCCTCGACGGCGACCTCGTCGCGCACCGACCCGTCGCGCACGACGGTCGTGACCGAGCGGTACGCGCTGGGATCGGGTTCGGAAGGGGGCATCGGGCGCGCTCTCGCTGACTCCTCGCTCACGGTACCCGAGTACCCCCTCCCCGCGTTTGCGCGTAGTCCGAAGAGGTAAGGTGCCTATGCGTTGCCTAGGCATCAGAACGACATGTCGCTCGGCGAGGCGGCCGCCGCGCTCAGCGTCAGCGTCGACACCCTCCGCCGGTGGGCCAACAGCGGCAAGCTCTCCACGCTGCGGGACGCGCGCAACCGCAGGCGCGTGACGGCGGCAGAGGTCGAGCGGCTCGCGGCGGGCCCCCCGCGGCACCGGACCGGCACGCGGTCCTCGGCGCGGAATCGCATCCGCGGCGTGGTCACTTCGGTCGAGGTCGGCGGCGTGATGGCCCTGGTGGAGATCGAAGCGGGACCGCACATGCTCACCGCGGCGATCACGCGCGATTCGGTGCGGGAGCTGGAGCTCGCCCCCGGCGTCCCCGTGACCGCCGTCGTGAAGGCGACGTCCGTGATGGTCGCGCGCGAGCCGTGAGGGCGATCGCCGCCGTGTGCGCCTCGCTCGCGTGCGCCGGCGCCGCGAGCGGCTGCGGCGGCGGCAAGCCCGCGCTGGAGGTCTCCGCCGCGGCATCGCTGCGCAAGGCGTTCGGCCAGTACGGGGGGCAGGTCCGCGACGCCGAAGTCCGCTACTCGTTCGCGGGCTCGGACGCGCTGGCGGCGCAGATCGAGGAGGGCGCGCGACCCGACGTCTTCGCATCGGCCAACACGGAGCTCCCGGCACAGCTGTACGCACGCCACCTCGTCGAGCCGCCGGTCGAGTTCGCCTCCAACGTGCTCGTGCTCGCGGTCCCCGCCGGCTCGAAGATCGCCGGCGTCGAAGCCCTGACGCGGCCCGGCGTGACGATCGCCGTCGGGTCTGCGTCCGTGCCGATCGGCTCCTACACCGACGCCGCGCTCTCGCGGCTTCCCACCGCCCAGCGCCGCCGCCTGGAGGCGAACATCCGCGACCGCGAGCCGGACGTGACCGGCATCGTCGGCAAGCTCGTGACCGGCGCCGTCGATGCCGGGTTCGTCTACCGCACCGACGCGCTCGCGACCGGTGGCGCGCTCCGCGCGATCCCGTTGCCGCCCTCGCTGCAGCCGCGCGTCGACTACGCCGCCGCCGTCGTCCGTGGCAGCCCGCATCAGGCTAGCGCTCGCGCCTTCATCGAGGGGCTGCTGCGCGGCGCCGGGCAGGCCGACCTGCGACAGGACGGGTTCCTGCCGCCCTCACGCTGATGGCGCTCGCCGCGACGCGGCCGGCGGCCGGGTCACACCGGCTGCATGCCTCGCCCGCCCTCCGCGAGCGCCGCGCATGGTTCGGCGCGCTGCTGTGGTGCAGCACCGCGCTGATCCTCGCTTTTCTGACGCTTCCGGTCCTCGCGCTGTTCGTGCGCACCTCGCCTGCGCGCCTGCTGTCGAGCCTCGGCTCCAGCGAGTCGCTCGACGCGCTGCGCCTCAGCCTCGAGACGAGCGTGATCGCGCTCGCGATCATCGTGCTCGCCGGGACCCCCGCGGCCTACCTGCTCGCACGGCGCCGCTTCCCCGGACGCGACTTCGCGATCACCGCGATCGAGCTGCCGCTGGTCCTGCCCCCGGCGGTCGCGGGGATCGCGCTGCTCGCGTCGCTCGGACCGAGGGGACTCGTCGGCGGCGCCCTGGCAGCCCTTCACATCGAACTCGTCCTGCAGACGGCGGGCGTCGTCGTGGCGCTGGTGTTCGTCTCGCTGCCGCTGTTCCTGCGCGCCGCTCAGTCGGCCTTCGAAGGCATCGCGCCCGCGCAGCTCGAGGCCGCCGTCGCGCTCGGCGGCACGCGTGCCGGTGTGTTCTTCCGCGTCGCGATGCCGAGCGCGCGGCAGGGGCTGCTCGCCGGCGTCGCGCTCGCGTGGGCCAGGGCGCTCGGGGAGTTCGGCGCCACGCTGATGTTCGCCGGCTCCTTCCAGGGCATCACGCAGACGGCGCCGCTGGCGATCTACGACCAGTTCGCCACCGACCTGCCGGCCGCCCTCGCCCTGTCTGTCGTGCTCGTGATCGTCTCCTTCTCGCTGCTCGTGACGATCAAGCTGCTCTCGGGGCGCGCTCAGCCGCCGATGTAGGACATCTCGACCCGAGGTCGTTGCGGGCGCCGGCTGGCAGCCGACCGTTCCGCCGAGTAGCGGTCGCTGCGGCCCTCCCAGACGGCGCGCACGCAGCGCTCGAGCTCGACCGCGTCCGCCCCCGCCCGCAGCGGCGCTCGCAGGTCGGCCCCGGAGCTGGCGAACAGGCAGGTGAAGAGCTGGCCGTCAGCCGACAGGCGGGCGCGCACGCAGTCCGCGCAGAAGGGCTTGCTGACCGAGTGGATCACGCCGATCTCCCCCGCGCCGTCGAGGTAGCGGTAGCGCGTGGCCACCTCTCCGCGCGCGACCGGCTCCAGGGGCTGCAGCGGCCAGCGCTCGGCGAGCGTCGCCAGGACCTCCGCCGCGGGCACGACGTGCTCGCGCCGCCAGCGGTTGCTCCCTCCGACGTCCATGTACTCGATGAAGCGCAGCACCACATCCCGGCCGCGGAAGCGCTCCGCCATTTCGATCAGGCAGCCGTCGTTGACACCCCGCCGCACGACCATGTTGACCTTGACGGGCGCCAGCCCCGCCGCGACCGCCGCCTCGATGCCCGCGAGCACGCGCTCGGAGGAGACGGGTGCGTCGCTCATCCGCGCGACCACGTCGGGGTCGAGCGCGTCGAGGCTCACCGTCACGCGCTGCAGGCCGGCCTTCGCAAGGCGCTCGGCGTGGGCCGCCAGCAGCACGCCGTTCGTCGTCATCGCGATCTCCTCGAGACCCTCCGTCGCGGCGAGCATCCGCACCAGCCGGTCGAGGTCGCGCCGCAGCAGTGGCTCGCCGCCCGTGAGGCGCACCTTCGCCACCCCGAGCCGCGCGAACACCGCCGCCAGCCGCGTGATCTCCTCGAAGCTGAGCAGCTCCTCGCGCGGGAGGAAGGCGAAGCCCGGCCCGAACACCTCGCGGGGCATGCAGTAGGGACAGCGCAGGTTGCAGCGGTCGGTGACCGAGATCCGCAGATCGCGCAGCGGGCGGTTCAGTCGGTCCAGCATCTCGTGACTGTACCCCCGTCCGAGGGCTTAACCTGGACGCAGTGACGCGCGACGAGTGGATCAGCGAGTTCGCGAGCCGGGCCGGCGTCGATGCCCCGTCGGTCGAGGAGATCCGCTCCCTGCTCGACCTCGCGGGCAGGGCGGCGCACGCATCCGAACGCACGGCCGCTCCGCTCGCGTGCTGGATCGCAGGGCGGGCCGGCATCCCGCTCCCCGTGCTGCTCGAGATCGCTGGCGAGCTCGGCCCTCAGGCCTGATCCGCGTCGTCGCGGCCCTCGAGCCATGCCGCCGCCCTAGCCAGCGAGTCGCGGTCGTTGACGCTGTAGAACAGGCGCCGCGGATCGCCGCACTCGGCCACGCTCGCGTCGCTCAGCACCTGCGGTCCCAGCGCGGCGAGCGTTCGCCGCATCGGCTCCCCCGATTGGACGGCCTCGATCAGCCGGCGCAGGTGCGTGCGCCGATACAGAGCGGGGAGCGGCTGCAGCGCTCCGTCGTGCCGGGCGACGGCGGCACCGGCGTCGGCCGCCGCGAGGCGCACGAGCAGCGGAGCGGTGAGGAACGGCATGTCGCACCCGACGGCGAGCACCGCCGGCCAGCGCCCTAGCGCGGTCACCACGCCGCACAGGGGGTGGAGCGGAAGGTCGGGCTCATACAGGACCGCCGCGCGGGTCTCGGGGAGGACGCTGTCGCGCTTGGCGAGCACCACCGCCTCGAGGCCCGCGTCTCGGGCGGCGCGCAGCGGGTAGTCGATCAGTGGTTGCCCGTGGAGCTTCACCGCCGCCTTGCCACCCTCGATGCGACGCCCTGCTCCGCCGGCAAGGACGGCGACGACGACCGGCGCTCCGCTCACCACGGCCCAAGTCTCTCACTACAGTTGCCCGCGATGGCAGACAAGCGGCTGCTCGATGTCGACGACGCGCGCCGCGCGGTGCTAGAGGCGCTGCCGTCGCTCGGCGCCGGGGAGGTGGAGCTCGACGCCGCGCTCGGCCGCGTCCTCGCGCGTGACGTGGCGGCGCCGTTCGCCGTTCCCCCATTCGACAGCTCGGCGATGGACGGCTTCGCGGTGCGCGCGTCTGATGTGGCGGGGGCGCGCGCCGAGCGGCCCGCGCGCCTGCGGCTGGTGGGAGAGTCGCGCGCGGGCAGCCCGGCGCAGGTCGCGGTCGGCGCCGGCGAGGCGGTCGCGATATCGACGGGCGCCGCGTTGCCGCCGGAGGCGGACGCGATCGTCCGCGTCGAGGACTCGCGGACGCGCGACGGCCAACTCGAGGCCCTGTGCGCGGTCGGCGCGGGCGCCGACGTGCGCCGCGCCGGCGATGACATACAGGCGGGTAGGACGGTGCTGGCGCGCGGAAGCGTGCTCGGTCCCGGCGAGCTCGGTGTGCTGGCGTCGCTCGGCCACAGCTCCGTCCCCGTCGCCGACCGGCCGCGAACGGCGCTGCTCGTGACCGGCGACGAGCTGCGCGGCCCCGGAGAGGACCTCGTCGCCGGTGCGATCCGCGACACCAACTCGTTTTCGATCGCCGCCCTCGTGCGCTGCGCCGGGGGCGAGCTGGCGCGCCGCGAGCGAGTGCGCGACGAGGCGGCGGCGACCACGCAGGCGATCGAGGAGGCGGCGCACGACTCCGACGTGGTCGTGATCTGCGGCGGCGTCTCGGTCGGCGCGCACGACCACGTGCGCGCGAGCCTCGCCGCGCTCGGCGCGCAACAGGCGTTCTGGGGCATCGCGCTCAAGCCCGGCCGGCCGACCTGGTTCGGGACGCTCGACGGCGTGCCCGTGTTCGGGCTCCCCGGGAACCCCGTCTCGGCGATCGTCACGTTCGTGCTGCTCGCCGACCCCGCGCTGCGCGCGCTCCAGGGCGCCTCGCCGGACGCGCTGCGCGCCGAGGCGATCCTCGATCAGGACTACGAGAAGCCGCGAGGCCGGGCGCATGCGCTGCGCTGCCGCCTGCGGCGCGCCGAGGACGGTTGGCACGCGACCCCGACCGGCGCGCAGGGCTCGCACGTGCTCACCTCGATGCTCGACGCCGATGCGCTCGCGATAGCCCCGACCGAGGCGACCGCGCTGCACGCCGGAGACCGCGTGCGCATCGAGCTGCTGCGCCCGTGGCTCACCGGGAGCGCGGCGTGAGCGAGGCGATGCGCGTCGATGTTCGGCTCTTCGCCGTCCTGCGCGAGCGCGCGGGCGCGGACAGCGTGGCGCTCGACCTCGCTCCGGGCGCAACGGTCGCCGACGCGATCGAGGCGCTCTCGCGACTCGAGCGCCTGCGCGAGCCGCTCGGCTCGATGAGGGTGGCGATGGCCGTCAACCGCGACTACGCACGCCCCGAGACGCCGCTATGCGCGGGCGACGAGCTGGCGCTGATCCCGCCCCTCAGCGGCGGCGCCGCCGGGGTCGAGCAGCCGCAGCGCGTGTCGGTGATCGGCTCGCCGCTGTCGGCCGGGCGGGTGCGCGAGCTCGTCAGCGACCCCCGCGCCGGGGCGGTCGTCGTGTTCGAGGGCGTGACCAGGGACGTCGAAGCGCTCGACTACGAGGCGTACGCGCCGATGGCGCGGGAGCGGATCGGCGCGATCCTCGAGGCCGTGGTCAGCGGGCACGGCGCGACGGCTGCCGCGGCCGAGCACCGCATCGGGACGGTGCCGCTCGGCGCGCCGAGCGTGATCGTCGCTGTCTCCGCCCGCCACCGCGAGGAAGCCTTCGCGGCGGCCCGCGAGGCGATCGACCGGATCAAGTCGGAGGCGCCGATCTGGAAGCGCGAGCTGCAGGACGGTGAGGGCCGCTGGGTCGAGGGCACGCCGGCGCCGGTCGGCTCGGCGCGGCCCTCGGACGACGGAAGCCGGGTGGAAGGCGCGCCCGCGCCGGCGGGCCCACCGGAGCTCTCGCACGACGGAGGCCGCGTGGAGGGCGCGCCGGGCGGCTCACCGGGGCTCTCGCACCTGGCGCCCGACGGCTCGGCGCGCATGGTTGACGTCGGCGCCAAGCAGCCCTCTGCGCGCATCGCGCGCGCCCGTGCGCGCGTGCGCATGTCGCCCGAGGCGGCTCGCGCAGTCGCCGCCGGCGACGGGCCCAAGGGCGAGGTGCTCGGCGTCGCCCGGATCGCCGGCATCCAGGCGGCCAAGCAGACCGGCCAGCTGATCCCGCTGGCACACCCGTTGGCGCTCGACTTCGCCGACGTGCGCGCCCGGGTCGACGTCGAGCGCGGGCTGGTCGAGCTCGAGAGCGAGGTGCACACGTTCGCGCGCACCGGCGTCGAGATGGAGGCGATGACCGCGTGTGCCGTCGCCGCCCTGACGGTCTACGACATGGCCAAGGGCCTCGAGCGCGACATCGCGATCGAGCAGGTGGTGCTGCTGGAGAAGCGCGGCGGCCGCAGCGACTACCGCCGCGAGGAGCACAGCGCGTGAGGGCCGCCGTGCTCACGATCAGCACCACGCGCTCCGGCGGCGGCGCCGAGGACGAGAGCGGGCCCCGCCTGGCCGAGCTCGCCGGTCGGCTCGGCGCAACCGACGTGCACGCGGACCTCGTGCGCGACGACCGCCGGGCGATCGAGGAGCGGCTGCGCGAGTTGTGCGACCGGGACCGCTGCGCGCTCGTGCTGACCACCGGCGGCACCGGTCTGACCGACGACGACGTGACGCCCGAGGCGACCCGCGCCGTGCTCGATCGCGAGATCCCCGGCATCGGCGAGGCGATCCGGGCCGCGTCGCGAGAGCACACCGAGCACTGGATGCTCTCCCGCGCGATCGCCGGCACCCGCGGCCGTACCCTGATCGTCAACTTCCCCGGCAGCCCGCGCGCGATCGACGAGCTCGCGGGCGCGCTCGAAGGTGGCCTCCGCCACGCGCTCGCGCTCGTCTCGGGCGCCGGCCATGCCCGCCACGCCGCGGGAGCATGAGCGCAACGCGCCCAGATATCGGCGGCACCACCAGCCGAGCGACGCCCGCGGATTCTCCTTCCGAGACGCCGCTCACGAGCCTCGCCTCGGGCGCCGGGTGCGGCTGCAAGCTGCCTCCGGGCGAGCTGCTCGGCCTGCTCGGCCGGATCGAGGTTGGTCCCCGCGACGAGCGCCTGCTCGTGGGCAGCGCCACGAGCGACGACGCGGCCGTCTTCCGTCTCAGCGAGGAGCTCGCGCTCGTGCAGACGGTCGACTTCTTCACGCCCCCGGTCGACGACCCGTTCGACTTCGGCCGGATCGCGGCGGCCAACGCCCTGTCGGACGTCTACGCGATGGGAGGCACCCCGCTCACCGCGCTGAACATCGTGGCGTTCCCGCTCGAGCTGCTCGGCGCGAGCGTGCTCGCGCGGGTGCTCGAAGGAGGAGCCGCGGTCGCGCGCGAGGCGAACGTCTCGATCGTCGGCGGCCACTCGATCGAGGACCGCGAGCCCAAGTACGGGCTGGCGGTGACGGGCGTGGTCGATCCGCGGGCGCTCGTCTCGAACGCGGGAGGCATGCCGGGCGACGCGCTCGTGCTGACCAAGCCGCTCGGCGTCGGCGCCGCGATGGCCGCGTGGAAGCGCGGGCACCACGACGCCGAGCTGCACGAGAGCGCGGTGGCGACGATGGTCGCGCTCAACGACCGCTCTGCGCGCGCGGCGGTCGCGGCCGGCGCGCGGGCGATGACCGACGTCACCGGGTTCGGCCTCCTCGGCCACCTCCACCACGTCTGCCGCGAGAGCGGGCTGGCCGCGCGGCTGCGCGCGTCGGCGGTCCCCTGCCTCGACGGCGTCGAGCAGCTGCTGGCGGACGGGCGCGGGCTCTCCGGCGGCAGCCGCCGCAACGCCGAGTGGGCCGATGGCTTCGCGCGCTTCGGCGAGTCGCTGCCGCTCTGGCGCCGGCGCCTGCTGACGGACCCCACGACCTCCGGCGGGCTGCTCGTCGCGGTCCCCGCCGAGCGCGCGCAGGAGGTCCCCGGCGCGGTCGTGGGCGAGCTCGTCGCGGGAGCGCCCGGAACGATCGACGTGGTATAGCCGGTGCGCAGGTGCAGCGACTCGGATTGCGGGGAGCGGGCCGGGGCCGGTGCCCCGAACGGCCTTCAAAGCCGTAGGCGGCGCGCTGCGCGCGCCGGGAAGGTTCGACTCCTTCGCCGCTCCGTCGAGCATCGGCCCCAGGAGTCCTCGCAGCGATGAGCTCCGGACCCCTGACGCTCGGAACCGCCGGCCACGTCGACCACGGCAAGACGAGCCTGATCGCGGCGCTCACCGGCGTCGACACGGACAGGCTGCCCGAGGAGCGGGCGCGGGGCCTCACGATCGTGCTCGGCTACGCGCCGCTCACGCTGCCCTCCGGCCGGCGCCTGTCGATCGTCGACGTGCCCGGGCACGAGCGCTTCGTACGCACGATGGTCTCCGGGGCGACGGGGATCGACGCCTGCCTGATGGTCATCGCCGCCGACGACGGCGTCATGCCGCAGACCGTCGAGCACGCCGAGGTCCTGCGCGCGCTCGACGTGCGCGACGGGGTCGTCGCGGTCACGAAGGCCGACCTCGCCGATCCCGCGCCGGCCGCTCGCGCCGCGGCCGAGCTGTTCCCGGCGATGCGCATCGTGCCCTGCTCGGCGCGCACGGGCAGCGGCCTGGACGAGCTGCTGGCGGCGCTCGAGCAGCTCGCGGCCGGCCTGCAGAGCCGCGCGGCGCTGCCCGGCGAGCCGGTGCTGCACATCGACCGCGTGTTCACGGTTCCCGGCCGCGGAGCGGTCGTCACCGGCACGCTCTGGTCGGGTGCACTGGCTCGCGGGCAAGCCGTCGCGCTCGAGCCTGCCGGGCTGCCGGCGCGCGTGCGCGGCATCGAGATCCACGACGCCGCCACCGAGCGCGCGGAGGCCGGCCAGCGCGTGGCGGTGAACCTGAGCGGCGTGCGCGTCGAGCAGATCGGCCGCGGCGACGTGCTGACGGTCGGGGGCGCGGTACGCGAATCGCGCGTCCTCGACTGTGCGCTCGAGCTACGCGACGCCGCGCACGGCGAGCGCGTCCAGCTCCACCACGGGACGCGTTGCGTACCGGCGCGCCTGGCCGACCTCGGCGGCGGCCTCTGGCAACTGCGCCTGGAGCAGCCGATCCTCGCGCGCCGCGGCGAGCGCCTCGTCGTCCGCCGCACCTCGCCACCGGCGACGCTCGGCGGCGGGGAGGTGCTGGACCCGCACGCCGCCCGCCACGGCCGCCGCGAGGACATCCTCGCGCGCCTGGCCGCGCTGCGCGACGGGCGTGAGCCGGCCGAGCCGTCTCCCCCGCCGGCCGATCGTGCGCCGGCGCAGAGTGCCCCCGCGCCGGACGAGCTCCAGCTCCGCGAGCTCGAGCAGCGCCTGCGTGACGCCGGCCCGGCGATGCTCTCGGAGGCGCAGCTCGGCGAGCAGGCACGCCTGCTCGCGCACCTGCGCGAGCGTGGCCGCGCCGTGCGCGTCAGCGGCCGCCTGTACGCCCACGCGGAGGTGGCCGAGCAGGTGCGAAGCGACGTGCTGCTGCTGCTCGTCGAGCACGGGTCGGTCACTCTGGCCGGGGTCCGCGACGCACTCGGTCTCTCGCGCAAGTCGACGCAGGCGTTCCTGGAGCACCTCGACGGCGAACGGGTGACGCGGCGGCTGCCCGACGATCGCAGGGTGCTCGCGTCGCGCGCGCGGCAGGGCGCGGAGAGCCCGACGTGAGCGCGGACGGGCAGGGATCGCCGCTCCGCGACCTCCCATCGGTCGACCGTCTCGCCGCGGCGCTGCGCGCCGACGCCGACGGCGATGATCGCGCGCCGACAACGGCCGAGGCCACGGCCGCCGCGCGCGCGGCGCTCGCCGCGCGGCGGCGCGAGCTGGTCGCGGGGGCAGACGACGACGTGGACGTGCTCGCGCTCGCACGCGCGCGCCTGCGGCCCTCACTTCGCCGGGTGCTGAACGCCACCGGTGTCGTGATCCACACTAACCTCGGCCGGGCCCCCCTGCCCGCCGCCGCGCGCGACGCGATCGGCGCGGACGCCGGCGGCTACTCCAACCTGGAGCTCGACCTCGACAGCGGCCGCCGCGGCCGCCGCGACGAGCACGTGCGCGGCCTGCTCTGCGAGCTGACGGGCGCCGAGGACGCGCTCGTCGTCAACAACGGCGCGGCCGCCGTCCTGCTCGCCGCCGCGGCGCTCGGCGAGGGCCGCGCGGTGATCGTCTCGCGCGGTCAGCTCGTCGAGATCGGGGGCGGGTTCCGGATTCCGGACGTGGTCGCGCAGGCGGGCCTGGAGATGGTCGAGGTGGGAACCACGAACCGCACGCGGCTCGCCGACTACGAGCGGGCGCTCGCCGCCTGCGCGGCCGGGCTCGTGCTGCGCGTGCACCAGTCGAACTTCCGCATGAGCGGCTTCGTCGAGGACGTCGCGATCGAGCAGCTGTGCGGGCTCGGCGTGCCCGTTGTCGACGACATCGGCTCCGGTGCCCTGCTCGATGACGTCGCGGTCCTCGAGGGCGAGCCCGCGGCGCGGCGCTCGGTCGCCGCGGGGGCCGCGCTCGTGTGCTTCAGCGCCGACAAGCTGCTCGGCGGCCCGCAGGGCGGCATCCTCGTCGGCAAGCGGCCCGCGGTCGAGCGCGCACGCCGCCACCCGCTAGCCCGCGCGCTGCGCGTCGGGCGCCTCCCGCTCGCCGGCATCGCGGCGACGCTGGCGCTGTACCGCGACCCCGAGCGCGCGCTGCGCGAGGTGCCGGTGCTCGCGATGCTGACCGCCGATCCCGACGAGCTCTCCGGGCGCGCGGAGGCGATCGCCGCGGCGTGCGGCGGAGAGGTGGTGCACGCCGTCGCGCGCGTCGGCGGCGGGGCGCTGCCGATGGTCGAGCTACCCGGGACGGCGGTGGCGGTCGAGGCCCCCGGCGGAGATGTCGAAGCGCTCGCGGGAGCCCTGCGGACGGGCGAGCCGGCACTGCTCGCGAGGGTCGCCGACGGCCGCGTGATCATCGACCCGCGCACGCTTGCCGTGAGCGAGGACGAGCAGGCGGTGAGCGCCGTGCGCGGGGCGCTCGCGCGGATGGAGGGCTAGGCCGGCCGCCGCTCGCCGTGCGCGGATGGAGGGCTAGGCCGGCCGCCGCTCGTCGTGCGCGGGGCGCTCGCGCGGATGGAGGGCTAGGCCGGCCGCCGCTCGCCGTGCGCGCGGATGGAGGGCTAGGCCGGCCGCCGCTCGTCGTGCGCGGGGTGCTCTCGCGGCTGGAGGACTAGGTTCGCCGCTGCTCGTCGTGTGCCGGCTGTGGCAGCGCCCACGAGGACCCGCCGGCGCGCACCCTGCGCTCGACCGTCCAGGCGCCCTCGCGAAGCTCGACGTTCGCCACCAGGCGCTCGTCGTCGCGTCCCCGCACCTCCCCGCTCGTCGCGGCCGTCGCCCGCGCCGCCAGCTTCGGCTCGCCCGCCAGCGCGCCGGTCATGATCTGCTCGGCGCGGGCGGCGTCGAAGCTGGCCGGGCGCTGGTCGCGCAACGTCGTCGAGAGGGCGTTGAGGGCGCGGCTGATCTCGACGTCGGTGAGCATTCCTTCAGGCCGCGGGCGCGTGCCTGCTGGCGCCGTGTCCCCGCCCGCCGCTGACGCGGCGGCGCTGGGGTCCCACGGTGTAGCCCGGATCGCGGGCTGAGTCGAAGCCCGCCTTGAACACGCTCCAGCGCGCACAGAAGGCGCCGGCGAGCAGGAGTGCGCCGCCGGCGACCGCGGCCGGCCTGCTCCGCCTGGCGGGAACGGCGACGATCAGCGCCCCCGCCGACACGAGTGCGCTCGCCGCGCGGGAGTACGCAGCCGCCGGGCCCTCGCGGTAGGGCCCGGCGAGCTCGTGGAGACCGTCCTCCATGTGCTTGGCGAGCGCGAGCTCGGCCGCCGCCCCCACCAGCGCGAGACGACGCGCCGGCGCTGCCTCGTCGATCGGCGCGAGCACGGTGGCGGCCGCTCCCGCGCTCGCGGCGGCGCCGGCGGCGAACAGAGCCGGCAGCTCTCGTCGGGCCTCGTGCCACACGGGGACCGCCGTCTGGGCGAGCAGGGCGCCGGTGTAGGTCGCGAGCGGCAATCCGAGCGTCCCCGCGATCGGCCGGCACACGCGCGCGAGCCAGCGGAAGCGGCCGCTCAGCAGTTGCAACCCGACGCCCGCGGTCGCCGCGCCGCTGCCCGCCAGCACCCAGGAGCCGACGCTCATCGGCGAGGTGATCTTGAACATCCGGAGCATGTTCAAGAAGCGCGCGGGCCGGCCGAGGTCTGAGATCAGCAGCGCCGGGCTCACGACCAGGCCGGCGAGCGAGGTCAGCCATGCGCGCCTGGCCAGCCGCGGATGGCGGCGCTCGGAGAGAAAGGCGAACGTGCCCGATGCCCCGGCGAGCCCGCCGATGAAGAAGTAGCACGGGATCTCCTTCGTCCACACCGGGGCCTTGATGACGCCGCGGCCGTAGTAGGAGTCCGCGCGCGGGACCGTCTCCGGGCCGGCGGAGCTCATCGACGGCCCCCGAACACCGCCGCCGCGATCGCCGCTCCGAGTCCGGCGGCGGCGAGCGCGGTCGCGGCCCACGTCGAGCCGACGTCGCGTGTCGCATCGACCGGATCGGGCGGGAGCCCGTAGACCTCCGGCTCGTCGAGCAGCAGGAAGAAGGCGCCCGCTCCCCCGACGCCGTCCTCGGAGTCGCTGAGGTAGAGCTGGGCACCCGCGGCGCCCGCCTCGCCGAGCGCCTGGAGGCGCTGCTCAGCCACGTCGCGCAGGTCGTCGAGCTCGCCGAACTGGATCGACCTGGTCGGACACGCCTGCGCGCAGGCGGGCTCCCGGTCGTCCTTCAGCCGGTCGTAGCAGAGCGTGCACTTCCACACGCGGCCATCCTGCTCGCGCTTGTCCAGCACCCCGAACGGGCACGCCGGGACGCAGTAGCCGCAGCCGTTGCAGATGTCCTCCTGCACGACGACCGTGCCGAACTCGGTGCGGAACAGGGCACCCGTGGGGCAGACCTCGAGGCATGCCGCATCGCTGCAGTGCTTGCAGACATCGGAGGCCATCAGCCAGCGCATGCCGTCGCCGTCCTGGTAGGTGCCGAGGCCCGCCTGCCCGATCAGCTGCTCGAGCGTTGCCTCCTGTACGAGCGAGCCGCCGGCGGCCTGCGCTCCGAGCTCCTTGCGCTGCTCGACGAAGGCGACGTGACGCCAGGTGTTCGCGCCGAGATCGAACGTGTTGTCGTAGGAGTGGCCGGTGAAGCCGCGGCGCGATTCGGGCACCCCGTTCCACTCCTTGCAGGCCACCTCGCACGCCTTGCAGCCGATGCAGATGCTCGTGTCGGTGAAGAAGCCCATGCGCGGGCGCGCCTCCTCCTCGTAGGAGGCCGGCCAGGCGTGGATCGGCAGCTTCACCCCGTCACCCCCGCGCGCCGCCGGTACTCCGCGACGAGCTCGAGCAGCGCGCGCCCGCGCGGGCGGCGGCCCGGTCGGATGTCGCAGGTCGAGGCCTTGTACTCGGAGATGTGGACGTTCTTGTCGAGCACGATCGGCAGCAGCTCGTTGCCGGCGTCGCCCGTGACGAGGCCCTTGCGCCCCCAGTGGTAGGGGAGCCCGACCTGATGCACGGTCCGGTCGGCGATCCGGATCGGACGGATGCGGTCGGTCACGAGCACGCGGGCCTCGACCGCCGTGCGCGTGGACACGATCGTCGCCCAGTCGCCGTGCTCGAGGCCGCGCTCGGCCGCCAGCTCCGGGCTGACCTCGCAGAACAGCTCCGGCTGCAGCTCTGACAGATAGGGCACCGTTCGCGACATGCCGCCCGCGGTGTGGTGCTCCGTCAGCCGGTAGGTGGTGAGCACGAACGGGAAGACCTCGGCGCCCGGTTGTCCGGCGGAGGGGTTGTACGGGTTGCCCGCGCGATCGTAGGTCTGCCGCGTGGGGTTGGCGGCCGGACCGTAGAGCAGGTTCGTGACCGGCGACTCGTGCGGCTCGTAGTGCGTCGGGAGCGGGCCGTCGACGAGCCCCTGCGGCGCGTACAGCCAGCCGAGGCCGTCCGGGTGCAGGATGAACGGCGCATCGCCCTTGATCGCGTCCATCGCCTTGGCGCCCTCCGGCGGCTCGTAGTCCGGCGACCTGTCGGGCACGAAGTCCGGTTCGTCGCCGAGGCCCGTCCAGCACCCCTGCTCGGGATCCCACCACACGTAGCGCTTGCGCTCCGACCACGGCCTGCCCTCGGGATCGGCCGACGCGCGGTTGTAGAGGATCCGGCGGTTGCCCGGCCACGCCCACCCCCACTCCGAGGCGATCCAGTTCTGATCGTCCCCCGGCTTCTTGCGCGCCGTCTGGTTCTCGCCGTCGGCGTAGATGCCGGCGTGGATCCAGGAGCCGCAGGTCGTCGAGCCGTCCTCCTCCAGTTCCTGGTACTTGGCGACGAACGACCCGTCGGCCTTGCGGCCGTTGATCTCCTGCATGATCGTCTCGGCGTCGGGCTCGTCCTGCGGCCCCTGCGTCGGGTAGTCCCAGACTAGGTCGAGCACCGGGCGGTCTTTCGGGTCCCCGGAGGTCGACAGCAGCTCGCGGACGCGGAGGCCGAGCCTGTGCGTGAACCACAGGTCCGAGCGGCAGTCGCCCGGCGGCTCGACCGCCTTGAAGTGCCATTGCAGCAGCCGCTGGGTGTTGGTGAACGTCCCGTCCTTCTCGGTGTGCGCGGCCGCCGGCAGGAAGAACACCTCCGTGCCGATCTGCTCCGGGCTCGACTCCCCCGTGTCGATCTCGGGCGAGTCGTACCAGAACGCCGCCGTCTCGATCTCGTTCGTGTCGCGGACGACGAGCCAGTCGAGGTTCGCGAGCGCCTTGCGCTGGAGGCCGGAGTTGGCCGATCCCACGACCGGGTTCTGGCCGATCACGATGAAGCCCTTGGTTTCGCCGTCCACCATCCGCAGCGTCATCGGATAGTGGGAGTGGTCGCCGTCGATGCGCGGGAGATAGGAGAATGCGAAATCGTTCTCGGCGGTCGCCGCGTCCCCCCACCACGCCTTCAGGAGGCTGACCGCGTAGCTCTTGAGCGATCCCCACGCTCCGGTGTCCGGGCCGTTGTTCGCGACGAACTCGTCGAGGCTGGCGCCGGCGGCCGGGTGGGGCATCGGGATGTAGCCGGGGAGGATGTCGTAGAGCGTGGGGATGTCGGTCGAGCCCTGGATGTTGGCGTGACCGCGCAGCGCGAGGACGCCGCCGCCGGGACGGCCGATGTTGCCGAGCAGCAGCTGCACGATCGCCGCGGCGCGGATGTTCTGCACGCCATGCGTGTGCTGCGTCCAGCCGACCGCGTAGCAGACCGCGCCCGTGCGCTCGCGGCCCGAGTTGCGGCACAGCGTCTCGGCGACCTGGATCAGCTTCTCGCGCGGCACGCCGCAGATCTCCTCGACGACCTCGGGCGTGTAGCGGGCGTAGTGGCGTTTGAGGATCTGGAAGACGCAGCGCGGGTGCTCGAGGTCCCAGTCCTCCTCGGGCGGCTCCCCGTGCTCGAGTGTCATCCCGTGCGCGCCGTGGGCGATGTCGCCCGAGACGTCGCCGGTCTGGCGGTGCTTGCCGGCGGCGAGCTCGCCCGAGGTGCCCGCGTAGCCCCAGGAGTCGACGTCATAGACGGCCTCGTCCGGGTCCCATCCCGAGAACAGCCCGTCGAGCTCCTCGGTGTCCCTGAACTCCTCCTTGATGATCACGCGCGCGTTCGTGTAGTGACGGACGTACTCGGTGAACTCGCGGCGGTTCTCGAGGATGTAGTTGATGACGCCGCCGAGGAAGGCGATGTCCGTTCCGCTGCGGAGGGGCACGTGGAAGTCCGCCATCGCGCTGGTGCGCGTGTAGCGGGGGTCGACGTGCATGACCGTCGCGCCGCGCTCCTTGGCCTCGATCACCCACTGGAACCCCACCGGGTGCTGCTCGGCCATGTTCGAGCCCATGATCAGGATCGCGTCAGCGTTCTGAAGATCCTGCTGGAAGGTGGTGGCCCCTCCACGTCCGAACGAGGTCCCCAGACCGGGGACCGTGGAGGAGTGTCATATGCGAGCCTGGTTCTCGATCGAGACCGCGCCGGCGGCGGAGAAGAACTTCTTCATCAGGTAGTTCTCCTCGCTGTCGAGCGTCGCGCCCCCGAGGATCGCGACCCCCAGCGTCCTGCGCAGCGGCCGCCCGTCGGCGTCGGCGTCTTCCCACGTCTCGCCGCGCGTGCGGACGAAGCGCTCGGCGATCATGTCGACCGCCTGCTCGAGGGCCAGCTCCTCCCATTCGGTCCCGTACGGGCGGCGGTATTTGACCTTGTACTCGCGGGCCGGGCTGTTCACATAGCCCTCCGAGGCCGAGCCCTTCGGGCACAGGCGCCCGCGCGAGATCGGGCTGTCGGGGTCGCCCTCGATCTGCACGACCTTCTCGTCCTTGACGTAGACCTTCTGGCCGCAGCCGACGGCGCAGTAGGGGCAGACCGACTGGACCACGCGGTCGGCGGTCTTCGTCCGCGGCGTGAGCGCCCGCGAGCGATCGGAGCGAGCCGAGCGGCCGAGCCCGAGCGGGTCTCCCGCGAGCTGACGGAGGAACGGTGGCAGCAAGCCGGCCACGCCGAAATGCTACCCGCGGCCCCCTGCGACTACACCGCGCGCCGACGGGCCGGGCTGCGCTGCGAGCACGGAGGGCAGAAAAACGTCTCCACCGGAGCGCGGCGGAGCGCAGTCAGAGCGCTCCGGTGACGCACGCGCCCCGCGGCCGCTGCTCAGACGTCGACGTCGAACCCGAGGTCGACGTCGCAGGCCGCGGCGCCACCGCGGATCCCCCAGTTCTCCAGCGGCGCCTCCCGCAGCAGGATCGAGACGTGGTCGCGGGGAACGCCGAGCGGCTCGAGGCCCGCGACGATCTGCCGGTAGAGGTCGCGCTTCGCGTCGATCGAGCGTCCCGCGAACGCATCGATCGTCACCTGTGTGAAGCGGGCGGGCTGGGCCGTGTTCGGGGGCACCGCGAAGCGGTGCGGCTCGTGCACCAGGAGGCGCACGTGCCGGTCCTCGGGCGGGATCCGGAACGCACGCTTCAGGGCGTCGTGGACGGCATCGATCAGCGCGAGCTCTTCCGACTCCGAGCACTCGCGGCGGATCTCGATCAGGACGTGCGGCACGCGGCGGACGTTAGCGCTCGACGGCGCCGGAGCATCCGTGCGGAGGACCCTGCGGCGAGTGGACGGCCGATCAACCGCGCCGCGGTCAGGCGCCTGCCGATCCTTCGCTCGCGGGCGGTCCGCCCGGAGGCCTGCCTTCACCACCGGCGGCCGGAGCTCCTCCTCCCGCGCCGGGCGGGCGTCCGGCGCCAAGGATCCCTTTCACGTCGCTCGCGCACTTCCGCTGAGCGGCTTTGAAGGCGGCGCCCAAGGCATTGATCCCCTTGGTGCTGAAGATCGGGCCGTTCCCGCTCGTGTTCGGCGCCGGGAGATTCACCCCGTGTTCGCGCATGCACGTCGCGTACTTCACCAGCGCGGCCCGCGCCGTCGGCGAGGTCAAGCTGCCGCGGGCGCCCCGAGGGAAGCCGCCTCCGCATTTGCTGAGCGCTTCGCGGAACTTGGCTCCCGAGACGCCGGATGGCAATTTGAAGCCGCGACCCGCTCCCGGGGTTCGGCCGCTCTGAGGCCGGCCGCCCGACGATGCGGACGGGAGTTTGATGCCGGCCTTCTGCAGGCACGCGCGCAGCGCGGCGAAGCGGTTGGCGCGCTGGGCGTTCTGGGTCGCGCTCGCCGCGCCGGTCGATGCGGAGCTCGAAGTCGTCTTGGAGGAGCTGCCGCAGCCCGCGAGAACGATCACGACGACGGCTGCGAGCGTGAGCATCGCTGCGGGTCGGTGCGAGCGCTGGCGCGATGGTGGACGGTGCTCGGGTGGGTCGCTTGGCATCTTGATCCTTATCGTTTGGGTGCTGGGTGGGGCCCTAGCCGGACCCGAAGAGCTGCGGCGCAGCGCTCGATCCGCTCGATCCACGCGATCCACTCGCGGCGCTCGCGGCGCCTGCGGCGCCTGCAGCGCCGACGGTGATCGAGCTCGCGGTGACGCTGCCGTTCGAGCCCTGGCTTCCGCGGACGATCACGGTTTCGCCGGGGTGGATGCTGCGCACGCTCGTGGAAACGGTCTTGCTCACCGCGGTCCCCGCGGGCGCCCTGACCTTGACGGTGTTTTCGCCGCTGTTGACGTAGAGCGTGTTCCCGCTCAGGTAGGCGACTTCACCGGTGGTCAGGCCGCCCGCGGATCTGCCCGCCCCGAGGAACCCGCCGCCCTGAAAGCCGGCGCCCGCGCCCGTTGCGGACCGCGCGCCGCCTGCCGATCCCGTGCGCGCGCTCCTCAGAGCGGCGAGCCCGGCGGAGAGGCCGCTGCCCGAGGAGGACGATCCCTGCCCCTTCTCGACCTCGACGCCGGCGAAGAAAGCGACCGCGAGCAGCAGCACCGCCAGCAGGGCGACGGGCAAGGGCGAGAGCAGCCTCCGGCGCGGCCTGCGCGGCAGCTCCTCGGGCTCCTCCAGCCACTCGTCATCCGCCTCGGGTCGATCGTCGAACCGGGGCTCCTCGTCGATTTCGGGGTCGTGAGCTGTCATCTGATGCTCCTGTTTCGGGAGAGCTGGTTACTCAAAGCGCAGCGCCTCGATCGGCCGCAGGCCCGCGGCGCGGGCGGCGGGGTAGGTGCCGAAGAACAGCCCGGAGAGCGCCGCGGCGCCGAACGCGAGGAAGATCGAGTAGGTGGCGATCACCGGATGCACGCCGGCGATTTCGAACTGACTGCCGATCACGCCGACCGCGACACCTGTCAGCCCGCCGATGAGCGAGACGAGGACGGCCTCTGTCAGGAACTGCGTGAGGATGTCGCTGCGCCTGGCGCCGATCGCCTTGCGGATGCCGATCTCGCGCGTGCGCTCGGTGACGCTGACGAGCATGATGTTCATCACGCCGATCCCTCCGACCAGCAGCGAGATCGCGGCGACCTCGCCGAGCAGCGTCGTGAACACGCTGCTCGTGGAGCTCGACGTTTCGAGGAGCGAGCCCTGGTTGAGCACGTTGAAGCCGGGTTCTTCGGTGTTCTTGATCTTGTGACGTTCCTCGATGATCTGCTTGACCTCGGCTTCCGCCGCGTTGAGCGCGGATTCTGAGTTCGCCTGGACCGTGATCGAGTCGATCGGCCCCACTCCGGTGAGCGAGTCCTGCACGGTCGTGATCGGCGCCATCACCACGTCGTCCTGGTTGGTCGTGCCGTTCGTGCCCTTTTTCGCGAGCACGCCCACGACTTCGTAGTTGCTGCCGTTGACCTTCATCGTCTGTCCGACTGCGCCGGCGCCGCCGAACAGTTCCTGCAGGACTTCCTGGCCGACGACGGCCACGCGGCGGTGCTGAGCCACGTCTTCGGCGCTGAACGAGCGGCCTTCGGCGAGGTGATAGCTGTGCGCTACGAGATAGGACGGGGTGGTGCCGATGAACGAGGACGGTTCGAAGCTCGTGCCCCCCGAGACGAGCGTCACGCTGCTCGCGTTCACCACGGGCGAGGCGCTCTTCACGTCCGGGGCAAGGCTCGGGTTCTGCAGCGCCTGAGCGTCGGCCTTGGTGAGGGAGACGCTGGTGGTCGTGCTCGCGCCCGCGAAGCGCCGGAAGCCGCCGCTGCCCTGCACGAGCAGCACGTTCGTCCCGAGGCTCTGGATGCGCGACTGGACCGCCTTGGAGGAGCCGTTGCCGACGGCGATCAGGATGATCACCGAGGCCACGCCGATCGTCATGCCGAGGATCGTCAGACCCGAGCGCAGCTTGTTCGCGCTGACGCCGCCCCATGCGATGCGTATGGTTTCGAGGCCGATCACCCGGGGGCCTCGCGATAGCTGCGATGGGCGGACTTCTGCTCGCGCAACGGCGGGGGCGAGGCGACGAGCTCGGTCGTGCGGCGATCCTGCGTCACGCGCCCGTCGCTGAGCTGGACCACGCGCCTGGCCTGTGCGGCGACATCCGGCTCGTGGGTGATCAGCACCACCGTCCGCCCTTCGGCGTTCAGCGAGGAGAAGATGCGCAGCACGTCCTCGGTCGAGTGGGAGTCGAGGTTGCCCGTGGGCTCATCCGCCAGGATCATGGTCGGGTTCGTCACGAGCGCGCGGGCGACCGCCACGCGTTGCTGCTGGCCACCCGAGAGCTCCGACGGCTGGTGGTGGACGCGCTTTGCCATGCCGACCGAGGCAAGGGCCTCGAGCGCGCGCCGTCGCCGCGCGTGGCGGTCGAGGCCTGCGTAGGCGAGCGGGAGCTCGACGTTCGCGAGCGCGGTCGTGCGCGGAACGAGGTTGAAGCTCTGGAAGACGAAGCCGATCTTGCGATTGCGCAGGTCCGAGAGGTCGTCCTCGTCCATGTCGCGCACGTCGACGCCGTCGATCAGGTATCGCCCGCTCGTCGGGAGGTCGAGGCAGCCGAGGATGTTCATGAGCGTGCTCTTGCCGCTGCCGGAGCTCCCCATCACCGCCACGAAATCGCCGCGCTCGATCCGCAGCGAGACGTCGCGAAGGGCGCGTACTTTGATGACGCCGAGCTCGTAGGTCTTGCTCACGTCGTCGACGACGATCGCCGGAGCCCGCCGCGATGCCCCGCTGGCGGCACGATGGCGCTCGACCAGCGGCCGCTCGCGCACGCGATTGCGATCCGATGCCTGTCTCGGTCGACGCGGCACGATCCTCAGCCGCCCGCGGGGCCGCCGCCCGCGAATCCGCCGCCGCCGAGGCCGCCGGCGCCGCCGCCGCCGCCGAGAGCCCCGCCGAGGCCGCGCGCGGCGCGCGAGCCGAGTCGCGAAACGACTGACGATCCGGAGCTCGTGGTCGTCGGCAGGGCGATCTCTTCACCGGCCTTCAGGCCGGAGAGGATGATCGTCGAGCTGTCCCCGGCCAGCCCGGTGGCGACGGATCGCGCTTCCCGCTTCCCCCCGTGTACGACGGTGACCGCGCCACCTTTGATCGCGCTTGTCGGGACGTTCAACCCGTCGGCCTGCTTGACCACGACTTCGGCGCTCGCGCTCATCCCGACTTTGAGCCCACCCGCTCCCTGGTCGAGTTGGAAGGTGACGTCGTAGCTGACGGCTCCGCTGCTGCTCGTCGGCACCTGGCTGACCCCGACCACGTGCGCGGCGACCTTGCGGCCACTGAGCGCTTCGATCGTCACGGTCGCGATCTGACCGGCGTGGACGTCGCCGACTTCCGACTCGCTGAGTGCGACGACGAGCTGCAGCGATTCGAGGTTGCTGAGAACGGCGAACGACGAGGAGCTCGAGCCCTGCGAGGAGCTCGACGATCCGCCCGTGGCTCCAGTCTGTCCCGTAGCTGCGCTCGCGCCGGTCGAGGAGCTGGCACTGCTGCTGGAGCCGCTCGCGCTCGAGGAGGCGCGCTTCGTGCCGGTGGCGGACACGGTTTCGCCGACTTCCCCGGAGAGGGACACGATCGTCCCGTTCTCGGGGGCGTATAGCTTGGTGCTCCCCACCGCCTGCTGATCGTTCTGGACGGCGAGCCTGTCGCTCTTCACCGCCGCTTTGGCGGAGGCGAGGTTCGCTTCGCGGGTCGCAGCACTCTGTTTGGTCGTCGAGCTCGTGCCCTGGCCGCTGGTCGTCTGCGACGCGGAGGAGCTCGATTCGGTCGTTTTCGCAGGCTGCGCGGAGCTGCCCGATTTCGGCGTCGATTTATTTGATGTGGAGGTGGTGGGGCTGGTGGTCGTCGCGGCGCCCGTCGAGGTCGTCTGGCTGCCGCCGCCGGTCGCCGTCCCAGTCGCCGGCGGGGGCGTCGAAGCGGCGACTGAGGCCGTGTCCGCGACGTCGCTCGCCGTGGCGGCGCTCGCCGTGGCCGCGCCCGAGCCAGCCTGTCCGGTCGTGGTTTCGCCTTCGTCTTCTTCCTCTTTGGCGAGGTTCGCTTCGGCCGATTGCAGCGTCGCTTTGGCCTGTTCGAGCGCCAGTTCCGCATTCGTCGGATCCACGGCCGCCAGCAGCTGTCCCTGGGTGACGTGCTGACCGTTGGCGACGTAGATGTGCGTGACTGTTCCGCTCGTCTTGAAGCCGAGGTCGAGCTGGTCGGCGGACTCGATGTTGCCGCTGCCGGACACGGTCGATTGGACGACGCCTCGTTTGACCGTGGTGGTGCGGGCGCTCTGCCCGCTCGATTGCGAGGCGGGACCGATGGCGGTGATGGCAAGGACGATCGCCGCGATGCAGAGCGCGGCGAGCAACGTGTTGAGCACCGGCTGCTCGCGGAAGCGGGCCGCGAGCCCTTCGCGGCTCAAGCGGGACCCGTTGCGACCCGGATCGTTGCCCGCATCGGGGCGCCTTTCGGAGAGGACGTCTTGGCGTAGCTTCATGCCGGATTGAGTTGGGGCCTCGACGGCGCTGGGCACGTCCCGTCGAGGCTCCTCACAGCGTTGCGCGTCTTGGTTAGGGCCTGGTTAGAAGGGATGAAGAAGCCGGTATGGGCAGATCCGTGCGCCGCCGTGCCCGCCCGCTGCGTCAGCCGGGCGGGGCGATCGCGCGGCTACGGCGCAGCCGTTTCGTTTCGCCGGCCGGGGCGGCGGCACGACTGGGTTCTTCCAGGGGGAATGTGATCGTGACGGTGGCCCCGCCGTCGTCCGCGTTCGTTGCGCGGGCGACGCCGCCGTGCTCCTCGGCGACCTTGTGCACGATCGAGAGCCCGAGGCCCGAGCCCGGCACCGAGCGGGCCGAGGCGGCGCGGTAGAAGCGGTCGAAGACGTGCGGCAGGTCGACGGCCGCGAAGCCGGGGCCGTGGTCGCGCACGGCGAGCGTCCCCGCGGTCAGCGTCACCTCGATCGTGGCGCCGTCGGGACTCCACTTGATCGCGTTGTCGAGCAGGTTGCCGAGCGCCCGTCGCAGGCGCCCCTCGCGCGCGGCGATCACGGTCGGCTCGAGGTCGGAGACGATCACCGCGTCGGGATGCCTGCGTCTCCAGCGGTCGAGCTCGGAGGCGACGACCAGCTCGAGCGGGACCTGGTCGAGCGGCTCGGCATCGCCCGACGCGCGGGCAGACTCGAGCAGGTCCTCCACCAGCCCCCCGAGCTCGGCGCTCTCGCCGATCAGGTCGAGCAGGAGCGGCGCCCGCTCCTCGGGCGGCAGGTCGGGGTTGCGCGCGAGCACCTCGAGGTTCGTGCGAATCGTCGCCACCGGCGTACGCAGCTCGTGCGAGGCGTCGGCGACCAGCTGACGCTGGGCGCGCTGCGAGTCCTCGAGCGCGCTGAGCATCTCGTTGAACGACTGCCCGAGGCGCCCGAGGTCGTCGGTGCCGGTCACGCTGATCCGCCGGCTGAGGTCGCCGGTCGAGCCCACGTGCTCAGCCGCCTGGCGCAGAAGGTGCACGGGGGCGGCGGCCGCGCGGGCGACGAACAGACCGAGCAGCCCGGCGATGGCGACGCCCGCGACCGCGATCGCGATCAGGATCACAGCCAGGTCGTGGAGCGTGCTGTTGAGGTCGGTGAGGGCCTGCTCGGCGATGACCGCGCGCCCTTTCCCCGCCGGCGCGACGTACAAGCGGACCGGAGTAGGTCCGGCGTGGCCGTCGCGGAAGTAGGCCTTCGCCCGGCCGCGCGCCACGGCGAGGTCGTGGGGGGTCACGGTCAGGCGCGTCGAGTCCTCAGGCCGTTTGTAGAGGCTGCCGGTGGCGGAGAGCAGCGCCAGGGCGCCCTGGTTCTGCAGGCTCGGGCGCGGCAGCTGCGCCCCGGACGGGGCGAAGCGGGGCCGCGGGCGCCTGATCGGGAGTGCGCCCCTGCCGGCGAACAGCGAGGCCTGGGCTCGCAGCTGGTGGTCGAGGCGTCCTCGCATGTTGCTCCGCACCGCCACGTAGCAGGCAACCGCGCTGAGAACGACCGCGAGTGCGACCGCGGCCGCGGTCAGCACGACCATCCGGCGTCGCAGGCTCACTCGCGCTCCCGCAGGACGTATCCGACCGAGCGCACGGTGTGGATCAGCCGCGGCTCGCCCTCGGCCTCGAGCTTGCGACGCAGGTAGGAGACGTAGACGTCGAGCGCCTTCGAGCTCGCGGCGAGGTCGTATCCCCAGACGCGCTCGAAGATCATGCTGCGCGATAGGACCTTGCGCGGGTTCAGTAGCAGGTATTCCAACAGGAGGTACTCGGTGCGAGTCAGATCCAGCCTGCGCTCGCCGCGGAACGCCAGGCACGCAGCGAGTTCGACGCGGACATCGGCGAAGCTGAGTTGCTCGAGCTCGGGGTCCAGCGGCGCGACCGAGCGCGAGCGCCGCACGCCCGCGCGCACCCTGGCCAGCAGCTCATCGAGCGCGAACGGCTTGACGAGATAGTCGTCGGCACCCGCGTCGAGGCCCTCGACCCGGTCGCGGATGCCGTCCTTCGCCGTCAACATCAGCACCGACGTCCGCGCGCCGCTCAAACGCATCCGCCGGCACACCTCGACGCCGCTCATCGTCGGCATCGCGACATCCAGGACGACGATGTCAGGCGGGTGCTCGAGCGCGAGCTCCAGGGCCTCGGGGCCGTCCGTCGCAAGCGTCACCTGGAAGCCCTCGAGGCGCAGCGCGCGGCCCACCGCATCGCGCAGAGCGCGATCGTCGTCGACTAGCAGCACCTGGCCGGCGCCCATGCCTACGAAGTATCGCTTCCGGGGGTAAGAGGCCGGCAAGAGATCCCGGCAGGCGTGTGCATTGCGAGGTGTGCGCCGTGCTTCCTGAACGCGACCGGTGCAGCGCCTCGCAAGGCAAAACGACAACGACGACCGCGTCCACCGCGCCGGCCGCTCCGGCCGCTCCGGCCGCCACGACCGCGACCACAGCCACGGAAAGCGGACTCTCGGGCCAATGGAAAGGCCAGTACGTCGCCGACGGCGACGCTCGACGTCAACGGCACGCTGCACGGCAGCTCGATCACGTTCGGCACCGTCGGGTCGCTGGCGATCACCTACACCGGCACCGTGTCGGGGAGCTCGATGTCCGGCAGCTACAGCAGGCCCGGTGGGGGCGGCAGCTGGAGCGCGAGCAAAGGCTGAGGGGGACACGGGCGGCGGGCGCTGCTCGGCGTAGGTCGGCGACCGGCACCTGGACGAATACTAGATCAGTTGCGCTAGTATGCGGCGCGAGATGCCGCGACCTGCGCTCCACGGCACCGATGTCCTTCTCGATGCCGCGAGAGACCTGGTCATCGAGACAGGGCCCCGCGCCGTCGGCATCCGCGACATCGCAAAACGCAGCGGAGCGCCGAGCGGCTCGCTCTATCACCGCTTTCAGTCCCGCGACAAACTCGTAGCCCTCGCGTGGCTGCGCGCAGCCCGTCGTTTTCAGACCGGCTTCGTCGCGGCCCTCGGAACCGACGACCCCTTCGACGCGATCCGCGCCTCGATGCGCTGGAGCGTGGGGTTCGCGCTCTCGGAGCCGGCAGACACGCAGCTGCTGCTCTGTTTCAGCCAAGGCGAGCTGCTCGACGCCGCGCCGCCACCCGAGACCGCCGCCGAGTTGGCGGTGGTCAACGTCTCCGTCGAGAACGCCGTTCGGACCCTGACGCGACGGCTGTTCCGGACCGTCACGAGCAGGGCGGTAGAGGTCACGACCTACGCCGTCATCGATCTGCCCTACGCGGTCCTGCGCCGCCACCTGCTCGCCGGGACGCTCATTCCCCGCGCCAGCGCTCTCCTGGAGTCAGCGGCCATCGCAATCGTCACCGACAGCATGCAGGTCCGACGATGAAGTTCTACACAGTTGCCGAGCTCGACATCACCGACCCTGGCTGGATCCCCGACTACGTCGAGAACACCACCAGGCTGGTCGAGAAGGCGGGCGGCCGCTACCTCGCTCGCACTCCGAACTCCGAGAAAGTCGAGGGCGAGCGCCCGGCCTCGCACATCTATCTCTTGATCGAGTGGCCCTCCAAAGAAGCGGCCGACACGTTCTACGCCAGCGAGGAGTACAGGCCGTATCTCGAGGGCCGCAGAAACGGCTCGGCCGGCGAGTTCGTCCTCGTGGCAGGGGAGGACATCAACGGCGTGGCAAAGATGTGACGACGCTCGGGCGGGTCGGGCCGCTCAGGGAGGCCGGCTGAGCGGGTTCCCAGCCCGGTCCATTTGTCGTTCCGAAACGCCGTCGGTGGTATCGATTGCGTGGCGGTGCCCGATCACGACGCGTGCTCGTCACAGAAGTTGGGGCTCAACCGACTCCAGTACATGAGAGCGCCTCTCCGGCTGGACTCCTCGTGGCCTTGACGACCGACGAGCTCGCGGAGCTCTACGACCGCAATGCGGAAGCCATCCTGGCTTTCGTCGTCCGGCGCACCTGGGATCCAGAGGTCGCGGTGGACATCCTGGCCGAGACGTTCGCGGTCGCACTCGAGAGCCGTCAACGCTTCCGCGGCCTTGAGCGCGATGCCGCTGGAGCGTGGCTGTATGGGATCGCCCGCCACCAACTCGCCGACCATTACCGGCGGGATGGCGCACAGCGACGTGCGGTCGCGCGCCTCGGGATCGATCGCCGCCCCCTGACCGACATCGAGTACGAGCGCATCGAGGAGCTCGCTGGGTCGCGCGAGCTACGCGAGCGGGTCGCCGAGGAGCTGCACGCGCTGCCGCTCGACCAGCGCGAAGCGGTCCGCCTGCGGGTGGTCGAGGAACGCGGCTACCAGGCGCTCGCCCGGACACTCGGAATCAGGCAGGAGACCGCCCGCGCACGTGTCAGTCGCGGGCTGCAGGCGCTGCGCGCCGCGATCGATGCCACCAGCGCAGAGGCCCCAGCCGATCTCGAGAGGAGCACCGACCATGCCTGACGCCACCAGCCGGTTCGAGCATCTAGAGATCCTGCGCGAGTTGCGAAGCGAGCTGATCGCTGCCGCAGACAGACAGGGCGCCGACCGCCACGCCACGGCAGACCCGCGCACGTGGCGGTCCCGTCCGATGAATGCGGCTGTGATCGCGTTGTTGCTCGTGCTGGCGGGCGGAGCGATCGCCGTGGCCGCGACGGGCGTCCTGGGCGGGAGCCCCGTGAAACAGCAGGGAACGCAGCGTCCCAACTCTGGCATCGGCGTCCCCGCACAGCGAGGGGCCGATTTGCTGGCGCTGCGAGCACCCGATCCCGAAGGTGGACTCCCGTGGGGAATGCGGCTCGTCCACACGACCCGCGGAGAGACCTGCGTGCAAATCGGGCGCCTCGACGGTGGCCAGCTCGGCCAGCTGGGTATCGACGGCGCGTTCCACGACGACGGACGCTTTCATCCGCTGCCCCCGAACGTCGACCCTGAATACAGCGACCCCGGCGACGTCAGCTGCAACGCCGCCGGACAGAATGCTGCCGGACAGATCAAGATCGGCAATTGGCCGAGCGGGGACCGCAGCGCGGCCCCGAACGGGCCCGGCCTGACGAGCTTCAGGCCGATTGCAAAGGATCTGCGAACGATCTCCTGGGGACTGCTCGGCCCCCACGCCGTGAGCGTCACCTACAAAAGTCGATCCGGCGTTCTGACAGTCCCGGTCGTCCCCGGGACCGGCGCCTACCTGATCGTCGGCGCAGTCGACCGCGTACCGGACTCCGGGTCGATCGGCGCGGGAGGGGAAGCGTTGGGATGGACCTCGGGACACGATG
This sequence comes from Solirubrobacteraceae bacterium, assembly GCA_036264095.1. Lineage (GTDB taxonomy): Bacteria > Actinomycetota > Thermoleophilia > Solirubrobacterales > Solirubrobacteraceae > Palsa-744. The sequence continues at coordinate 32,672 of DATARO010000055.1, forward strand.
TCACGGGCCTCGGCCCCGGCGGGCTTGGCGCGCTGGTGACGGCGGCGACCTTCCGCTTCGGCTCGTTCACCTGCTCGATCGGACACGGCGCAGCCGTGGCCAGGATCTGCCCGAAAGTCCGGAGCCTCCACGTGAACCCGCTTCAACCCACCCGGACTCTGAGCGAGCCGGTCCGCGTCACGCTCAGAGCTCAACGGCATGACAGCTGCAGCGCGGCCTATCTGGTCGATCCCTGCTACCGCGCCGAGGTCGAATTCAAGGCGCCCTTCACGATCACGAGCGCCAGCAGCGAATACTTCGTGCGGGCCAGATCGAGCTGCAACCACGCCCGCGCCAGCAGCTGGTCGACCAGCGAAGACATCCAGCGCGGCGAAACGGTACGCACCCAATCATCGGGGCTGTTCAACTGCACCTCGGACCAATTCACGGTCCAATACCTCAACGACAGCCTCTTGCCGGTGCGCGCGAAGTCGGTGATCGTAGGCACCGCCTCCGTACGCCCACCGACCAGCCGTTAGGGGCGAGCAGCGGCTCGGCATCCAAGATGGGGAGGTGGGCCGCCGGCAATCGCGCTCGTGACGGGGCGGCCCGGCGGCGAGCGTCATCCTGCCCTGGAGCACGCTCGGGACCACCCCCCGAGGACCACGGCCATATTCGGCTATGCCATGCGGGATTCCAACAGTCGGGGAGACAGGATTTGAACCTGCGACCGCCCGGCCCCCAGCCGGGTGCGCTACCAGACTGCGCCACTCCCCGTGGCACTGCAAAGCGGGCGACGGGAATCGAACCCGCCCTAGAAGCTTGGAAGGCTTCTGTGCAGCCACAACACTTCGCCCGCACGTTGCCCGCCGCCCATGTTATCGGCGCCCCGGGCGCGCAGCGCACGCCGCACGGGTCCGCGATCACCTCCCCTTCCGTGCCTCCACCGGCACCTCCCCACTCTCGTCCGTCAACCCCGGCGGCGGCCAGGGCCCGAACCAGTTGTCGCGCGCCCCATCGAGCGTCACGGTGCTGCCGTTGAACGCCTGCCCGAGCGGGCCCGCGAGCAGCGCAACGAGCCACGCGTGCTCCTGCGCGGTGCCGAGACGCTGCAGCGGCACGCTGCGCGAGGCCCCTGCGCGGACGCTCGCGGGGTACTTCGAGAGCACCTCGGTCTCGAAATGGCCGGCCGCCACGGCGGTCACGCACACGCCGTCGTCCTGCCAGCGCGCGGCGAGCTCGCGCGTGAGCGCCTCGACGGTCGCACGCGCGGCACCCGAGTGCGCCATGCCGGGCATGCCGTGATGCGGGGAGAGCGTCACGTTGACGATCGTGCCGCCGTTCGCGGCGAACGCGCCCGCGTACGCGGCCCGCGACATGTTCAACATGCCCTCGACGTTCAGCCGCCACACCGCGTTCCAGCCCTTCGCCGCGATCAGCTCCGCTGGGCTGAAGAACTGCCCGCCGGCGTTGTTCACGAGCACGTGCAGGCCGCCGTGACGCTCGCGTGCCGAATCGACGAGCTCCTGCGCCCCCTCCGGCGTGCGTACGTCGCCGCCGACCCAGTCGCACCCCGGAATCGAGCCGGCCGCCTCCGCGAGCACCCCCTCGCGCCGGCCGGCGATCACCACGCGAGCACCGCAGCGCGCCAGCTCCTCGGCAGTCGCCCGGCCGAGGCCTGTGCCACCCCCCGTGACGAGCGCCACGCGCCCGGCGAGCACGCCCGCGGCGAAGATCTCGGAGCGCTCGTCAAGCCCGCTCATAGCGGGCGATCATATGCGCGAGGCTGCCGTCCGTCCCCCATCGGGGTTAGGGTATGCGCGTGTCATATAGGCCGTTGGTTCTCGTCTCAGGACTCACGTTCGGCGACTACCTCCTCTGGCACTGGTCGCTAACAGGCAACCACGACGTGATCGCGCTCGTGTCGGGGCTGTCGCTGCCTCCGCTGGTGGTGGCTCTCGTCTGGCTGCTCGTCTCGACCGCCATGCGCCACGTGATGGGTCGAGCGCGTCCACCCGCCCGGCGCAAGGCGCCTGGCGCGTCTGCGCCGGCGATGGGAGACATGCACGAGGACGGGCGCGGGCCGGCCACCGCCGAGCCCCCCGCGCGCAGGATCGCCGCCTGAGGCCCCGGCGGAGTTCGGGTGAGCGCTGAGCCGCCAGGGGGCGGCGAGGATCCCGCGCAGCGCCGTCGCGGTTTCGCGCGCCTGGTTCCTCGTTCACGGTTGATGCGCGCCGCCCTCGCGGTTGTCGCGCTCGCGATCGTGGGCGCCGCGGTCGGCGCGTACCTGTACGAGCACAACCGGACGGGGAGCATCTACCACCCCCATGCGCGGTTCTTCCCGCAGCCCTCCCCCACGCTTCCGAAGAAGGGCCCCGACCGGTTCGCGTGGCCGCTGTACGGCTACAGCCCCCAGCACACGCGCTACTTCCCGGCGCCGGCGGACGTGCACCCGCCGTTCAAGAAACTGTGGCAGCACAACGAGGGCGCCCTGCTCGAGTTCCCCCCGGTCATCTACGGCGACCACATCTTCCAGCTGGCCGACGATGGCGTGATCAGCGCGATCAACAAGCACACGGGACACCTCCTCTGGAAGCACAGCCTCGGCACGCTCTCGGCCTCGACACCGGCGGTCAGCGCGCGCACGGTCTTCGCGACGGTGCTCGCGACCGGTGGCACCGGTGGCCCAGGCCGGGTGTGGGCACTCAACTACGAGACCGGGCAGACGCGCTGGGTCCACAGCCTCTCGAGCCCCAGCGAGTCCTCGCCGCTGCTGGCTCGCGGGCGCCTCTACTTCGGTTCGCAGGGCGGCACCGTCTACTGCCTGGACGCCCGCAGCGGCCACGTGCTCTGGACCTACCACGCGAGCGGATCGGTGAAGGCGAGCCCGACGCTGTTCGGCAACACGCTCTACTTCGGCGACTACTCCGGCCACGTCCAGGCGATCTCTGCCGCCAGCGGCCGGCTGATCTGGCGCAGCGGCTCCGAAGGCGCCGTGTTCGGGAGCGGCACGTTCTACTCGACGGCCGCGGTCGAGTACGGGCGCGTGTTCCTCGGCAACACCGACGGCCGCCTCTACGCCTACGACGCCTACAACGGCCACCTCGACTGGGCCGTGCAGACCGGCGACTACGTCTACGCCTCCCCCGCCGTCACCGACGCGCCGGGCCTCGGCCCGACCGTCTACTTCGGCTCCTACAGCGGCGAGTTCTATGCGCTGAACGCCCGCAGCGGGAGCGTCAGTTGGACGTTCCACACGCACGGGCGCATCTCCGGCTCGCCGACGATCATCGGCCGCATCGTCTACTTCGCCGACCTCGGTGAAAAGCACACGTACGGCCTCGGCATCTCCACCGGCAAGCTCCTGTTCTCCTATCCGCGCGGCACCTTCGATCCCGTGATCAGCGACAGCGAACGCATCTACTTCACGGGCAGCACCGGCATCTACGGCCTCGCCCCGCGCTGATCAGCGCGCCGGCGCGCGTGCGAGCAGGTTCCGGGTGAGCGCCACGACACGCGGATCGGGTCGCGCGGGCACGTCGGGCGATACCTAGACAGCTCCGAAGACGGCGCCGCCGGCCCGCTCCCTCACCCGCTCGTGTGACACGCGCCCCCGGCCGCAAACGCCCGAGTGAGCGTGAACCCCGCCCGCACCACGATCTCCCCCGCGTCGCGGACGCGCACGGATGTCCACCCGCCGGGGGCTTCGCCGACGCAAGCGGTGCCGCGGCCGACTCCGAGATAGCGCGAGTAGTGGACGCGCACGAGGAACGACCCCGCGCTCCGCGCGTGCAGGGAGAAGCTGTCATGGCCGAGCGCCTCGAGTACGCCCGGGCCGGTCAATAACGGCACGGCCCCGACAACGCGGTACACGCGCCAGTGCGCGCTCGCGAACACCGGGCGCAGGTATGGCAGCCCGGCGCGGATCAGGCGTCCCTCCCCCGCGCTCGACCCGTCGAGCCGCGCGTCCGGAAGCGCGACGTAGCCGACAGCCTGCGCGCGCAGCCAGGCGTCGTAGGCCCCCGGCCGCGGCGTGGTGAGCACGGCGCCGTCGTAGCGCTCCTCGAGCTGCTTCTCCCAACCCCGCGCCAGCGAGACGTGCGGCGCCAGCAGCGCGGCCTCCCAGTGCGAGCGCGTGAGCGGCACCTCGACCCGGACCGGCCCGCCGAGCACGGCGAAGAAGCGCACGACCGGCGCGTAGTAGGCGGCGCTCGTGTCAGCGCTGCCGGCGACCGCCGCCGTCTCGCGCACCGGGCCCCACAGCACCCAGACTCCCGTCAGGCACAGCGCCGCGGCGACCGCGAGCAGGCGGGCCGCCGTCAGGCGCGCGCGCTCGCCGAGCGCCGCGCACAGGAGCATCGGTCCGGCGAGCAGGACGCCGAAACGCGCGACGTTGCTCCCGACCGGCGTGTGCACCGCCAGGCAGGCGACACACGCGAGCAGGTACAGCCCGCCGCCGCTGCGAAGCGCGCGATGCCCGCGCGGCAGAGCCAGGAGGAACGCCACCGCCACCGCCGCGGTCGCAAGGAACGACAGCAGCGGGAAGGGCTCAAAGCCGCCTTCTGGAAACAGCAGCACGACCGCGAGCACGAGCGCCGCGGGCGCGAGCACGAGCGGCGCGAGTGCGCGTGAGGATCGCTCGCCGAGCGCGTGGCCGGCTGCGGCCAGCGCGAGCAACACCCCCGCCACCGGGCTCGCGGCGGCGCTCAGCACGGCGGCGAGACCCGCGAGCCACGGGTGGCGCCGCAGCAGCGCGAGCACCGCCGCGAGCGCGAACGGCACGCCCAGCGCGAACGACACGCGCCCGATCCAGATGTCCCCCACGGCGGCCACCGCGAACCAGGCCGCGGCCCACCGCGCCCGCGGGCCGTAGACGGAGGTCACGATCCGCTCGAACAGCAGCGCCGAGGCGAGCGCGGCGACAGCCGCGAGCGCGCGCAGCCCGATCAGCCAGGAGAGCGGGCCGAACAGGAGGCTGTAGCCGGGGATGTCGTGCCCCCCGTACCACCGCGCGTCCCACAGCGCGAATCCCGCTTCGCGGAACAGCTGCGCGCGGTAGGTGGCGGCCGCCAGATCGGGCGTGCGCGGCTGCGCGATCAGCCACGCGGCGATCAGCGCGGCAGCCAGCGCCGCCACGCCGAGGTGCTCGAACCTCGGCCCGCCACGAGCGCGGGCGCGCGGCTCCCCCCGCACCCCCGGCGGCGATCCCGCGCGCAGGGCGGGTGAGCCTGTCGGCGCCACGCGAAGATAATGACGGCGATGAAGGCCGTCATAGCCGCACGATCCGCGCGCGTGCGCGCACCCCGCCTGCGAGACGGGCTCGGGCGCGGTCTCCTCGCCGTCGTGCTGACCACGCTCGCGGCGCTGGCGGCAACGGGCTGTTCGACGGGCCAGCCCGGCGCGATCTCGAGGGGAGACCTCGCCGAAGCCCAGACGTTCCCCTACTTCCGCGTCTACTGGGTCGGGCGCAGCTTCCAAGGGCACCACCTCGCGGCGGTCGACGGGCTCAAGGGCTACATCGCGAGCGTCGGCGACAGCGTCTACTACGGCGACTGCGTGCAGAGCAAGGGGATCTTCGGCGGCGGCAGCTGCCAGCTGCCGCTGCAGGTGACGACCGTCATCTACCACAACCACTCGAACAAAGCCCTCGGCGCGCAGCGCAACATCCTCGTGCGCGGCGTGCCGGGCGTCGTGTATGACGAAGGCCACTCGATCGAGCTCTACACCGGCCGCGTCGCGATCGACATCTTCGCCGACACCTACGCCCATGCGATCGCGGGCGCGCTCCGCGTACGCCCGGTCAACGCGCCCGGATCCGCCACCGGCGACCTGCCGCCGCCCGTCTACTGCCCCGGATTGTGGGGCCCGATCGAACCCCCGATCCAGCATGCGCTGCAGACGCTGCCGGGGCAGGCCTGCCAGCGCGCGCAGGCCAACGAAGCGTTCGCCCAGGCCGTGCGGGGCTGATCGAGCGGGCCGCGGCTCACGCGGCCGGCGCGACCGGCTCACCGATCTCGCGGCGCAGTCCGAGGAACGCGACCGAGCCGATCAGCGCCGGCACCCACAGCGAGATCGCGCGATAGAGCACGACGGCGCCGATCACGCCGGAGGCGGGACGCACGCCGAACAGGAGCAGCATCCCGACGAGGCCGCCTTCGACGGCGACGAAGCCGCCGGGAACGGGCAGCGCGTTGGCGAGCATGCCGACGAGGTAGGCCATCGCGATTGCCCACACGGACGGTGCGTGGCCGAGCGCGGCGAAGCACGCCCACAGCACCAGGTTGTCGAACAGCCAGTATGCGACGGCGCCGAGCAGCCGGGGATCGCCGCCGCGCAGCATCGAGAGCGCGTCCCCGACGCCATCGGCGACCGCACGCGCGGCGACGCCGAGCCGGCCCTCGGAGTGCGTCCCCAGGGCCGCACCGCCGGCCCAGCGCGCGACCCCGATCGTCCCGGCGATCGTCGCCAGGGCCGCCGCGGCGGGCAGGAGCGTCAACAGCGCATTGCGCGAGCCGGGGAGCAGGCCGAGCCACATCGGGATGCCGATCAGAACCACCGCCGCGACGTTGACGACGCTCGTCAGGACGAAGATCAGCACCGAGCGCCGCGCGATCCGCTCGACCGAGACGCCCTTGCTGCGCAGCACCCATGCCCCGAGCGCGATACCGGCGAGGCCGCTCACCGAGACGACCGAGTTGACGGCCAGCTCGGCCAGCGAGAGCTTTGACGTGAGCCTGCGCCCGAGCGGGCCGAAGACGAGCTCGAACAGCACGACGTAGCCGGCGCAGGAGAGCAGCTCGAAGCCGATGCCGCCCAGAATCCATCCGGGTCGCGCGTCGGAGATGTGGTCGCCCGCCGCGCGCAGGCCCGGCACGGCGAACAGCAGCCCGACGACGAGCGCGAAGAAGACGACGAGGCTGATGATGCTGTTGCGGAGTGTCCGGGAGCTCGCCGCGAGCGTCTCGCGCCCGCTCTCGTGCGGGCTCACTTCAGGGTCGATCTCGGCCTCCCGGCGGCGATTCTTAGCATTCTCTTCTGCATTCCTTACGTATCGCTCGACTGCACCCATCACGCTAGCCTGAGAACCGGTTCTCTCCCGATAACCAGGTTCTCCGCGTCGGCGGCCCCGGAAGGCGACGCCGGGGCCGCTGGGCGCGGGTGCGATATGGCAGAGCACGCACGAATACTCGTTGTCGACGACGAGCCCGCAGTACGGAGCGCACTCTCCCGCGCCCTCTCTCTGGAGCGATACACGGTGGCTCGCGCGTCCGACGGCGAAGAGGCACTCGCACGCCTCGGCGCGACCCCCTACGAGGCCGTGATCCTCGACGTCGCGATGCCGCGGCTGGACGGCATCGAGGTCTGCCGCCGCCTGCGCGCGAGTGGTGACCGGACGCCGGTTCTGATGCTCACCGCCCGCGGCGAGATCGACGATCGCGTCGCCGGCCTCGACGCGGGCGCCGACGACTACCTCGTCAAGCCGTTCGCCCTGCGCGAGCTGCTCGCGCGCGTGCGCGCGCTGCTGCGCCGCGCCGAGGAGGAGGGCGAGCCGGAGCACCTGCTCGAGTTCGACGAGCTGCGCATGGACGTGCGCGCGCACGAAGCCTGGCGCGGCGGGCGCCAGCTCTCGCTGACCCGCACCGAGTTCCTGCTGCTCGAGATGTTCCTGCGCCACCCCCGCAAGGTGCTCACGCGCTCGGCGATCTTCGAGCACGTGTGGGGCTACGACTTCGGCTCGAGCTCCAACTCGCTCGGGGTCTACATGGGCTACCTGCGCCGCAAGACCGAGGTTGACAACGAGCCGCGCCTGCTGCATACCGTTCGAGGAGTGGGCTACGTGCTGCGCACCTCGCGATGAGCTTCCGGCGGCGGATCACGCTCGCCTCCTCGGCGGCCGTGGCGATCGCGGTCGTGCTGGCGTCGATCCTCGTCTATGTGCTGACCTCCGACCAGCTCCACAGCCAGGTGGACACGCAGCTGCGCGAGCGAGCGCACGGCGCGACGCGTTTCATCAACCTGCTCGAAGCCGCGCCGGCGACGGCGACGCGCAGCGACGGCCGCTCCGGTGACGCCGTCGCCCCGCTCACGAAAGCCCAGCTGCGTCGCCTGGAGAGCGGGCACACCGGCGCGAACAACTTCTTCGGCAGGCTCGCCCCGACCCCCGACCAGGTACGCGGCTACCAGCAGGTGTTCGCCAACGGCAACGTGCTCGTGCGCTCGAACCCGAACTTCTCGCTGCCCGTGGACCCGGCGACACGCAGGCTCGCCGCGCGCGGGGGAGCGCCCGTCTTCAGCGACGCCTACGTCAAAGGCATCCACCTGCGCGTCTACGCGGAGCCGTTCGGCAGCGACCGCGCGCTGCAGCTCGCCCAGCCGTTGACGGAAACCGACAGCCTGCTCAGCAGGCTGCGGTTGATCCTCGCGCTGCTCGATGTCGGCGGGATCGCGCTCGCGGCGCTGCTCGGTCGGCTCGTGGCGGGCGCCGCCGTCAGACCGCTCCGGGCGCTGTCGCGCACGACCGAGCACGTCGCGCTCACGCGCGATCTGAGCCGCCGCATCGAGCAGACGGGATCCGATGAGATCGGGAGCCTCACGGCGAGCTTCAACGCGATGCTGGACGCGCTCCAGCAGTCGATGGCGGCACTCGACGCGTCCGTCGACGCCCAGCGGCAGCTGGTCGCCGACGCCTCGCACGAGCTGCGAACGCCCGTCACGAGCCTGCGCACGAACATCGAAATCCTGCAGATGCGGGGGACGGACATGAGCCCCACCGAGCAGCAGCAGATGCTGACCGAGACCGTCGAGCAGCTCGAGGAGCTGACGTTGCTGATGAACGACCTGATCGAGCTCGCGCGCGGCGAGAACCCCCGCGCGGACACCGAGGACGTCCGCCTCGACCTGCTCATCGAAGAGGTGCTCGAGCGAGCGCGGCGCAACTCGCCCGGCACGCCCTTCGACCAACAGCTCGCACCGACGCTGCTCGCGTGCGTCCCCGCTCGCATCGAGCGGGCGGTGGCGAACCTGCTCGACAACGCGGTCAAGCACAGCCCGGCCGCCTCGCCGGTGCGGATCGACCTCATCGGTCGCGAGCTGACCGTGCGCGACCACGGCGCGGGCATCGCCGCGCAGGATCTTCCCTACGTGTTCGATCGCTTCTACCGCGGCGCCGAGGCGCGCGGGCGCCCCGGGTCGGGGCTCGGCCTCGCGATCGTACGCCAGGTCGCCGACCAGCTCGGCGGCACCATCTCCGCCGATCCGGCCCCGGGGGGCGGCACGATCATGCGCCTGAAGCTGCCCGCTGCCGAACCGCTGCCCGAGCGGGCGCCCGCGGCCCTCGCCTCATCCGCCTGAGCTTCGCGCCCGGCGGGCGCGCAGCCGGAACTGCGAAGGGACGACGCCGTACTCGCGCCCGAACGCCCGCGCGAAGTGCGCCCCTGTGCGGTAGCCGACGAGCCTCGCGACGTCGCGCACGGCGATCGACGGCTGCTCGGCGAGCAGCGTCGCCGCCGCCTCCATCCGCCGCGCGCGCAGGTCCTCGGAGAAGCCGCCGGCTCCCGCCTGCTCGTAGGCGCGCTGCAGGACCCGTGGCGAGGTCGCGAGCGCCCGCGCCAGGCCCGCGAGCGTCAGCGGGCGCGCGTAGCAACGGGCGACGTAGGCGCGCGCGGCCTCGTGCAAGTCCCGGTGCCCGTCGCTCACCACCCACAGTCCGACGCGGGCTCCGCGACGGGACTCAAGTCGCGGCGATCGCCCGCGCGGCGCGTTCGGCGCCGTCCACATAGCTCCCCCCGAACAGCGCCGCGTGCACGAGCAGCGGCAGCAGCTGGTAGAGCGCGACCCGATCCCGCCAGCCATCGGCGAGCGGAAGCACCTCCTCATACGCGGCGAACGTGCGCTCCGGCGGCGAGCCGAAGAGGCGCAGCATCGCCAGGTCCACCTCGCGATGCCCGCCATGCGCCCAGGGGTCGATCAGCCACGGTCGCCCGTCGGCGCCCGCGAGCACGTTGCCGAGCCAGAGGTCGCCGTGCAGGCGCGAGGGCGGCTCGGCGGGTCCCACGCGCTCGGAGATCTCCTCGCACACACGCTCGACGTCGGCGGCGCCGCGTGCCGAAAGCCGCTCCCGGTCACGCGCCTCGCGCGCGAGCGGCAGCAGGCGGCGCGTCGCATAGAACTCGCCCCAGTCCGCGGCCGGGTCGTTCGGCAACGAGAGCGTTCCGAGCAGCGCGAGGCCGATGAAGCCGGGGTCGCCGAAGCACGGGGCACCCGCGCCGTGGATCACGGCGAGCCCGCGCCCGAGCTCCTCGGCTCCCTCGGCGCTGAGCGCGCCGGCGTCGATCCACTCGAGCGCGAGATAGTCGTCGGCCACCTCGAGCACCGCCGGCGTGCGCACGCCGCCGGCCTCGGCCAGCCAACGCAGCCCCTCCGCCTCCGCCGCGTACTCGCCGGGCTGGGGGCCCTCGCGGGTCTTGACGAACGCGTCGGCGCCGCGAGCGAGCCGGGCGCGGTACGCGTGGTTGATGTAGCCGCCGCCGACCGGGCGTGCGTCCCGCGCGCCGGGCGGCAGCGTCAAGGCAGGCGGCCGGCGCGGATCTCCTCGAGCAGGCCCGCGCACGCCGCCTGCACGAGGTCGAGCACCTCGTCGAAGTGCTCGCCGCCGCCGTAGTAGGGGTCGGGAACCTCGAGCTCGCCCGCCTCCACGCTCCGCGGATCGAACTCGCGCAGCAGCCTCACCTTCTCGCGCGCATCCCCGTCGGGAGCCACGGCGCGGAGGTCGCGCACGTTCGAGCGGTCCATCGCCAGCAAAACATCAAAATCATCAAAATCGGAAGAGCGGACCTGGCGCGCCGTACCCTCCACGACGATCCCGCGGGCGTGTGCCGCGGACCGCGCCCGTGAATCGGGCGCGCTGCCGACGTGCCACCCGCCGGTCCCGGCCGAATCCACCTCGATCTCCTCCTGCAACCCCTCGCGCTCGAGCAGCGAACGCATCACCCCCTCGGCCGAGGGCGAGCGGCAGATGTTGCCGAGGCACACGAACAGCAGGCGCACCGGCATCTGCGGCTAGCCGTCGCCCAGCTCGAGCACGGCGAGGAACGCCTCCTGGGGCACCTCGACGCGACCGACCTGCTTCATCCGCCGCTTGCCCTCCTTCTGCTTCTCGAGCAGCTTTTTCTTGCGCGTGATGTCGCCGCCGTAGCACTTGGCGATCACGTCCTTGCGGTACGCCTTGACCGTCTCCCGCGCGATCACGTGCGAGCCGATCGCGGCCTGGATCGGCACGTCGTACTGCTGCCGCGGAATCCGCTTGCGCAGCTTCTCGGCCAGCGTCCGACCGACCTCGTACGCCTTGTCCCGGTGCACCACCATCGACAGCGCGTCGACGGGGTCGCCTGCGAGCAGCACGTCGAGCTTCACGAGGTCCGAGGGCTTCATCGGCCCGAGCTCGTAGTCGAGCGAGGCGTAGCCCCGCGTCCGCGACTTCAGCTGGTCGAAGAAGTCGAGCACGATTTCCGCCAGTGGCAGGTCGTAGGTCATCTGCACGCGCTCCGGGGATAAGTAGTGCATCCCGGTGTGCTCGCCGCGACGTTCCTGGCACAGCTCCATCACCGCACCGACGAACTCCGAGGGCGCGATCACCGAGGCCTTGATGAGCGGCTCGCGGATCTCCTGGATCCGACCCGGGTCGGGCATGTCCGAGGGGTTGTGCACCTCGAGCTCCTCGCCCGACGTGAGGGTGACATCGAACTCCACCGAGGGCATCGTCGTCAGCAGCTCGAGGTCGTACTCGCGCTCCAGCCGCTCGCGCACGATGTCCATGTGCAGCAGGCCGAGGAACCCGCAGCGGAAGCCGAACCCGAGCGCGTCACTCGTCTCCGGCTCCCACGACAGCGCGGCATCGTTGAGCACCAGCTTCTCGAGCGCGTCGCGGAGGTCCGGGTAGTCGTCGGAGTCGATCGGGAACAGGCCGCAGAACACCATCGGTTTGACCTCGCGGTAGCCCGGCAGCGCCTCGGTCGCCTGCGGCACCCGCCCACCCCCCCGCGCGCGCGTCGTCAGCGTGTCGCCGACACGCAGCTGCGTGACGTCCTTCAGACCCGTGATCAGGTAGCCGACCTCCCCCGCCGCGAGCTGGTCGGTCGGCATCATCTGCGGCGAGAAGCAGCCGATGTCGTCGATCTCCGCCTCGGTGCCGGTGGCCATCGCGAGGATCGGCTCGCCCTTGCGAAACGTACCGTCGACGACGCGGATGTAGGCGATCACGCCGCGGTACTGGTCGAACTCCGAGTCGAAGATCAGCGCGCGCGGAGCCCCGTCGGGATCGCCCGCAGGCGGCGGCACGCGCGCGATCAGCTCCTCGAGCACCTCCGCCACGCCCTCGCCGGTCTTGCCGCTGATCCGCAGGATCGACTCCGCCGGCTCGCCGATCAGCTCGCTGACCTCGCCGGCGACCCGCTGGGGCTCGGCGCCGGGTAGGTCGATCTTGTTCAGGCACGGGATCAGCTCGAGGTTCGAGTCGACAGCCAGATACGTGTTTGCGACCGTCTGCGCCTCGACGCCCTGCGCCGCGTCGACGACGAGCAGGGCACCCTCGCACGCCGCCAGCGAGCGCGAGACCTCGTAGGTGAAGTCGACGTGTCCGGGCGTGTCGATCAGGTGCAGCTGGTAGGTCTCCCCGTCGCGCGCCCTGAAGAACACGCGCACGGCCTGCGCCTTGATCGTGATCCCGCGCTCGCGCTCGAGATCCATCGAGTCGAGCACCTGCGCGCGCATTTCGCGCGCGGAGACCGTGTGCGTGAGCTCGAGGATGCGGTCGGCGAGCGTCGACTTGCCGTGGTCGATGTGCGCGATGATCGAGAAGTTGCGGATGTGGGCCTGGTCCATGGGGCTCGCGTCACGATAGATGGAGCGCGGACTCAGTCCCGCGGACTCAGTCCCGCGGACTCAGTCCGTTACGCCCGGACGAAGCCGTGACACCCGCGGGGGGCGCGGGTGTCACGGCTTCGCCGTATCGTGGCGGCGCGACAGCGCGGATCGATGCAGACCTGGGTCCCCGATCAAGGCCGCAGCGTGGCTCCGCGGCACCGCGGTCGATTCGCGACATCGAGCTGGAATGAGGGCCGGGCGGGCTTGTGGCCCGCCCGGCCGACCCGGACATGGATCGCCGCTGTACTGCAACGTCCCAGGACTTGTGTCGATGCCTGGGCAACTGACACTCCCGGCCACCTGGACTGGCCGCCCCGGAGGGCGCGTTGCCAAGGTCGGCCCGAGGGCCTTGGCCGGGTGGACGATCAGCCGGTTCGGCAAGGCTAGCGCGGCTCGGTCGGTTTCATCGTCGGGGACGACGATGAAAGCGCCTCGCCGGGGCCACGGCGGCTCGGCCGGTTTCATCGTCGGGGACGACGATGAAAGCGCCTCGCCGGGGCCACGGTGCACGCAGGACCGGCGGGGCGGCGAAGCTCAGGCTACGCCCGCCCCAGCTGCCCCCGCACCAGCCGCGCCACCTGGTGCGCCTCCGGCACGCGCATCGCCAGAACCGCCCCCGAGTACACGAGCAGCCCCGCGCCGCCCGCGAATCCGACGCTCACGATCTGCGCCGGCAGCGACCGCCCCAGCAGCCTGTCGAGCACGTACCAGGCCGCCCACGACACGCCGGCCAGGAGCGCGCTCGCAACCGCGATCCGCGCGGTGATCATCATCGTCTGCGCCCCTTCGAGGCGGCCGTTGAAGCCGGTGCGCAGGCGCTGCAGCTGCAGCCCCGTCATCACGGCGTTGGCCACCACCGTTCCGATGATCAGCCCCGAGATCCCGAACGGCTTGTAGAGCCCGACGCTCACGATGATGTCGACCACGATGTTCATCGCCGCGAGGCGCGTCGGGATCCATGGCCGCTGCACGGCGAAGAAGGTGCGCGTCAGCAGCAGGTTGATCCCGCCGAACGGGAGGCTGAACGCGAACCAGAACAGCGCGACCGCGACGATGTGCGTGGAGTGAGGGCTGAAGTGCCCGCGCTGGAACAGCAGGCGCACGATCGGCGTCGCGAGCACGACCATGAAAGCCGCCGCCGGGATCAGCAGCAGGTTGATCTGCCGCATCCCGATTCCGACAGCGCGGCGCATCGAGCGCACTTCGCGGCTGGCGGCCATACGGCTGAGCGTCGGGAACAGGACTGTCGCCACCGCGACGCTGAACAGCCCCTGGGGCAGCATGTACACGCGGAACGCGTTTTCGATCGCCCGCGGCGCTTCGGCAGAGACGAGCGTCCCGAACACCGAGTTGATGAGCTGGTCGAGGTTGACGATGCCGAGCCCGATCGTCACCGGGAGCATCAGCGTGAACACCTGCCGGATCCGCGGATCGTGCCAGTCGACCTGCATCTGCAAGCGGAAGTCGATGCGCCCCAGCGCCGCGACCGCCATCAGCAGCTGAACGACCGTGGCGACGAGGATCGCGGCGCTGTAGAGGTACAGCTGCGCTTCTTCGCCGTGGAAGTGCGGCCGCAGCGCGAGCAGCAGGACGAGGATCACGACGTTCCACACGGCCGGCGCCAGCGCGGGAATCGAGAAGTGGTCGTAGGACTGCAGGATCCCGACGAGCAGCCCGTTCAGGCCGAGGATCAGCACGACCGGGAACAGCACCTGCGAGAAGCCCGCCGTCAGCCCGTCGAGGTAGGAGCTGAACTTCGCCCCGGTGAACAGCGGCATGATCACGCCCGCGCCGAGGATGAAGAACGCCGTGATCGCGCCGAGGACGATCAGCATGATCCAGAACAGCGTCGATGCGAGCCTGAGCGCCTCTTTGCGCCGGCCGGTGTGGAGCAGCTCGGTGAACACGGGGACGAATGCGGCCGACAGCGCCGCGTTCGCGAACAGGTTGGTGACGAGCGTCGGGACCTGGTTGGCGATCGTGAACGCCGAGAACGCGCCGCTCGTGCCAAAGAATTTCGCGACCGCGATTTCGCGGACCAGGCCGGCCACACGCGAGAGCCCGGTCGCTCCCGCGAAGATCGCGGTGTTGCGCGCGACCGGCCCGCCGCCGGGGGGCGCCGGGGGCGGGGGTTCCTCGGCGAAGGCTTCGGCGCTGGACGACAAGGCCGCTATAGTACGGCGCTGCTCGGCGCGCGAGCACGGCTCGCTGCGCCCTGCCACGAGCCCGTCATGGCGAACATCCACTCACAGAAGAAGCGCATTCTCCGCTCCGAGCGCGAGCGCTTGGAGAACCGCCGTTACACCTCGGCGATCAAGACGCACTTCCGCCGTCTGGAGGAGAGCGCGCAGGGCGGCGACGCCGCCACGGCCGGCGAGGCGCATCGCGTGCTCGTCAGCACGATCGACAAGGCCGTGAAGTCCGGCGCGCTGCACCGCAACACCGGCGCCCGCAAGAAGTCCCGCGCGGCCCGCGTCCTCGCGGGCGGCTCCGGCTCCGAGTGACCTGAGCCGGAAGCTCACCGGCGCCTCCCGGCGTCAGCGTCCGCCGATCGTTTCGATCGCCCGCACGGCGAGCGTGTCATCGCTCCAGCCGGCGAGCGGGTGCCGCGCAGCGCGGACCGGAGCGCCTCCGCGCGTGTCGAGCTCGAGGCCTGCAAGCACCGTCAGCGCCGCGCGCAGGCGCTCGGGGTCGCTCTCGGCTACATCGGCGATCAGCCGCTCCGCGGCCCGTGAGGGCATCCGCAGCCCCCGCTTGATCTCCGCCCGCGACTCGCCCGACTGCATCCGCAGCGAGATCGCCAGCGCCTCGCGCAGCCGCGAGGCCATCACATAGGTCAGCCCCGTGAGCCGCTCGCCCTGCTCGCGCAGCTGCAGGTAGGCCGACAGCGCCTCCCCGCTCGCCGCGCCGACGAGCGCGTCGGCGAGCGCGAAGGAGCGCCGCTCCGCCGAGTGCGCCGCGCGCTGCTCGACGTCCTCGGCAGTGACGGGGCGCAATTCCCCGGCGGTCGGCTGCGCGCCTTCGAGTGCGAGCTTCTCGAGCTCGCGCAGCAGCCGCTGCTGGCGCTCGCCGACGAGCGCGACGAGCGCCTTGGCTGCGTGCGCATCGAGCGCCAGCCCGAGCCGCGCGGCCTGCTCGCGCGCCCACTTCGGCAGCTCCCACGGCTTGACAGTGGCCTGCTCGGCGATCTGCCCGCCGGCGCGCGCGACCGCGTCGTGCAGGGCCGCCGGCGCCTTGGCACGCTGGTCCTCGCGCGCGAAGATCGCCAGCGTGGTGTCGGGTGGCATCTCGGCCATCGCGGGCGCCAGCAGCTTCGCGACGTCGTCCTGGCGCCAGCGCTCGGCGCCTTCGACGACGATCACGCGTGGCCCGACGCCGAGCGTCAGCGCACACAGCGCGGCGGCCGCGCCGGCCGGGCTCGAGGCGTCGCCCTCCAGCACCTCGACGCTCGCCTGCCCGCCCTCCATGCGCTCGGCCAGGGCGCGCAGGCCCGCGCGCCGCTCCGCGATCGCGCCGTGGTCGTCGCCGTGGATCAGGTAAGCGGGCTTGAGCACGGGCGCGGGCACGACGCCAGTCTACGGCGCGCCGGTGCGCCCTTCCGAAGGCCCCCGACGCGCCATCGCGCCGCTAGCGGACGACGAGGTTCACGAGCTTGCCCGGCACGACGATCTCCTTGACGATCTCGCGCCCGTTGACGTGGGCCTTCACGTTGGGCGCCGCGCGGCACAGCTCGCCGAGCGTCTCGGAGCTCGCGTCCGCACTTGCCTGCACACGATCGCGAACCTTGCCGTTGACCTGGCAGACGAGCTCGTAGGAGTCGCTCTCGAGCATCGCCTCGTCCGCCTCGGGCCAGGGCTGCTCCCACACGCGCTGGCCGGTGAGCAGGCTGTAGGCATCCGCGCAGACGTGCGGAGCGAACGGGAACAGCAGCGAGGCGCCGCTCGCGAGCGAGAAGCGCAGCGTGTCGAGCTCGACGTCGTCGCGCAGGCGCGAGCAGTCGTTCAGGAGCTCCATGACGGCGGCGATCGCCGTGTTGAACGCAAACCGGCGCAGGTCGCCGCTGACCTTCTCGATCGCCCAGTGCGTCTTGCGCACGAGCGCGAGGTCGTCGCCGTCCGGGTACGCCGCTGCGGACGGCTCGGGCACCGGCTCTCCCGCACGCTCGGCGGTCTCGGCGGCGAGCCGCCACAGTCTGCTGAGGAAGCGGTGCACGCCCTCCATGCCCTCGTCCGACCAGTCGGCATCCTGGTCGGGCGGTCCCACGAACAGGATGTAGGCACGCGCGGTGTCGGAGCCCACGCGCTCGATCAGCGCCGCCGGCGAGACGACGTTCCCGCGCGACTTGCTCATCTTCGTCCCGTCCTTCGTGACCATGCCCTGCGTGAAGAGGGCGCTGAACGGCTCCTGGAAGTCGAGGTGGCCGAGGTCCGCGAGCGCCTTGCAGAAGAAGCGCGCGTACATCAGGTGCAGGATCGCGTGCTCGACGCCGCCGATGTACTGGTCGACGGGCATCCACTCGCGCAGCGGCCGTGGATCCCAGGCGGCCTCGTGGTTGCTCGCGTCGCAGTAGCGCAGGAAGTACCACGATGAGTCCACGAACGTGTCCATCGTGTCGGTCTCCCGCCGCGCCGGGCCGCCGCACTCCGCGCACGTCGTGCGGACCCAGTCCTCTGCGGCGGCCAGCGGCGAACGGCCCTTCGGCGTGTAGTCGTCGATGTCGGGCAGGCGCACGGGCAGCTCCGCCTCCGGCACCGGGACGATCCCGCACGTCTCGCAGTAGGTGACGGGGATCGGACACCCCCAGTAGCGCTGGCGCGAGACGAGCCAGTCGCGCAGACGGTAGTTGACCGAGGCATGGCCCTTCCCTTCGCGGTCGAGCCAGTGCACGATCGCCGCGATCGCCGCGCGGTTCTGCATGCCGTCGAAGTCGGCGTGGGAGTCGACCAGCACGCCGTCGCCCGTGAACGGCAGGCTCGGATCGGCCTCGCTTCCCGGTGCCGGCGCGATCACGCTCCGGACGGGCAGGTCGAACGCCGCCGCGAACGCGAAGTCTCGCTCGTCGTGCGCGGGTACGGCCATGATCGCGCCGGTTCCGTACTCCATCAGCACGTAGTCGGCCACATACATCGGCAGCTGCTCGCCGTTGACCGGGTTCGTGACGGTGCGCCCGAGCGGCACGCCGGTCTTCGGCTTCTCCGCGTTGCCCCGTTCCTCGTTGCTCTCGTTGAGTGTGCGATTGACGTACTGGCGCACCTCCATCTCGTTGGGCGTCCCCTCGGCCAGGCGCAGGACGTCGGGATGCTCGGGCGCCATCACGAAGAACGTCGCGCCGAACAGCGTGTCGGGGCGCGTCGTGAAGACCGGGTAGTCGATCCCGAGCTCCTCGCAGCGGAACGTCACCTCCGCCCCCTCGCTGCGCCCGATCCAGTTGCGCTGCATCGTCTTGACGTGCTCCGGCCAGTCGATCCCCTCCAGATCGCCGAGCAGGCGCTCGGCGTAGTCGGTGATGCGCAGGAACCACTGCTCCAGCTGCCTGATCTCCACCAGCGCGCCGCAGCGCTCGCAGCGCCCGTCGGCGTCGACCTGCTCGTTCGCCAGCACCGTCTGGTCGTGCGGGCACCACTTGACTGCCGCCTCCTTGCGGTAGGCGAGCCCGGCGCGGAACAGCTCGAGGAAGATCCATTGCGTCCAGCGGTAATAGGACGGTTCGTGCGTGGCGATCTCCCGCGACCAGTCGATCGAGATCCCCCACGAGTGGAACTGGCGCTGGAACGACGCGATCGACGTCGCGGTCGAATCGCGCGGATGCTCGCCGGTCTTGATCGCGTGGTTCTCGGCCGGCAGGCCGAACGCGTCGTAGCCCATCGGGTGCAGCACGCGGCGCCCGAGGCGGCGGTGGAAGTGCGCGATCGCGTCGCCGACCGAATAGCACTTCAGGTGGCCGATGTGGGGCTCCCCGCTCGGGTACGGGAGCATCTCGAGCACGTACGAGCAGGGCGCCCCCCCACCGCCTTCGGGGTCGTTGCCCACCTCCCAGGTGCGCTCGTTGGCCCACACCTCCTGCCAGCGCGGCTCTATCTCGTGCGGGTCATAACGCTGCTCGGCCATGGGGACCGCAGGTTAGCGCCGGCCCCCGCGCCTCGCAGGCGGCGCCGGCCACACGAGGCCCTCCGCCGCCGGCCCTCTCAGGCCGGCTGTGCCTCGCCGCTGATGAAGCGGCTGCGCGAGCGCAGGAGCTCGACGACCTCGGCCGGCGCCTTCTGCGGCGAGCCCGCGTCCAGCGGCGGCTGGGGGTCGTACTCGATGCCGAGCTGGATCGCCTGGGCGACCTGCGTCCCGGCGATCCGCTCGGCGAGCGCGAGCCCCATGTCGATCCCCGCGGAGACGCCGGCCGCGGTGACGACCTTGCCGTCGAAGACGACGCGCTGCGGGGTGGGCTCCGCGCCCAGGCTCGCGAGCTGCTCGAGCGCGAGCCAGTGCGAGGTCGCGGGACGACCCTGCAGCAGGCCTGCCCCGGCCAGGATCAGCGAGCCGGTGCACACCGAGGTCGTCCACGTCGTGGTCTCATGGGCGCGGCGCACCCATTCGATCGCGGCGCCGCCCGCGCGCGCCGCGACCTCGCCCGGACCACCGGGGACGACGACGACATCGGGCGCCGCCACGTCCGCCAGGGCGCGCTCGGCGACGAGCGTGAGCATGCCGTTGTCCGTGCGGACGTTCCCGGGCTCGCAGGCGACGAACACGACGCGTGCTCCCGGCAACCGGCTCAGCACCTCGTAGGGCCCGATCGCGTCGAGCGCGGTCACCCCGTCGTAGAGCAGGATCGCAATCTCCATCTCGTGACCTCTTTCGTTGGGGTCCACCGGCTCACGCCGCGTGGCTGTCATGCGCGCCGCCGTGAAAACGGCGGCGGTACTCGGCCGGTCCGACCGACAGTCCGCGCAGGAACACGCGCCGCATCGTCTCCGGCGAGGAGAAGCCGCAGGCGGTGGCGATCGAGGCGATCGGCTGGCGGCCGTCCTCGAGCAGCCGCCGCGCGGACTCCAGGCGCACGCGTTCGACGTAGCGCGCGGGTGTCAGCCCGGTCTCGGCCCGGAAGGCGCGCGCGAAGTTGCGCGGGCTCATGTGTGCGCGCGCTGCCATCGCCTCGACGCTGTGGTCGCCTGCGAGTTCCTCGACGACGAGCCGCTGCACCTCGCAGAGCGGCTCTCGCTCGGGCTGCTGCGCCGCGAGCGTCGCGCTGAACTGCGCCTGGCTGCCGGGGCGGCGCAGGAACATGACCAGGTGGCGGGCGATCTGCAGCGCGGACTCGCGGTCGAGGTCCTCCTCGACGAGCGCGAGCGCGAGGTCGATCCCGGCGGTGACGCCCGCGGACGTCCAGATCGACCCATCGCGCACGAAGATCGGATCGGGTTCGACGGTGACGGCCGGGTGCTCGCGCGCGAGGCGCTGCGCGAACGCCCAGTGTGTCGTCGCGCGGCGCCCGTCGAGCAGTCCCGCGCGCGCCAACACGAACGCGCCCGTGCATACCGACGCCGTGCGTCGCGCCCGCCCCGCGCAGCGCGCGACCCACCGCAGCGTCGCCGGTTCCGAAGCGACGGTGCGCCCGCCGCTGCCCCCCGGGACGATCAGGGTGTCGAGCGGCGCCGGCGTCCGAGCGAGCACTGCGTCGGGAACGATCGACATCCCGCTGCTCGTCTGAAGCGGCCCGGCCTCGGCGGCCAGCAGCGTGATCTCGTATCCCTGCCGCCCGGTCTCGCGCGCCACCCGGTCGGCGGCCGCGAACACCTCGAGCGGCCCGGTGACATCGAGGCTCTGGACGCCCGGGTACAGCAGGATCGCGACCTGACGGGCACGTACGCCTGTGCTCATGCGCCGATGATGCCCGACCACGGGTCTGTCTGCAAGGACACATATCCCTCGTTTTCTGCCACGCCCGCGCTGTCGCGTATGACACCTGGGCGGCCGTCGGCTCGCGCGGGCCGCGTGGGGGCAGAATCGCCACTGCAAGCCGGCCGGCGGTGACGCGCCCGTGCGCACGCCGGTCTACGATTGCGCCGTGGAAGAGGAGCGCCACGGGCACGAGGGCTTCGCGGTGAGCGCGGGCGGGGAGGAGCCCGCGGCCGCCGCCGGCCGCGTGGCGAGCATCCTCGGCGCCGCCGAACGCGCGGCGGCGTCGCTGCGCGAGCAGGCCGAGAACCGCGCCCGCGAGCGGATCGCCGAGGCCGACCGCGCCGTCGAACTCCGCGTGCAGGCCGCCGAGCAGGAGGCCGAGGAGCTGCTCGCGACGGCTCGCACGCAGGCGGAGAGCACCCGCAACGAGGCGCTCGCTTCCGTCACCAGGCTGCACAACGACGCCGAGCTGGCCCGTGACGAGGCGGCCTCCGTGCTGCAGGCAGCGCGCGAGGAGGCCCACGCGGTGCTCGAGGCCGCCCGCGTGGAGGCCGAGGAGTCGCGACGGTTGGGGCGCGAGGAGGCCGAGCACCTGCGCGCCGAGACACTCACGGCGGGGGAGCACGTCCGCGCCCAGGCCGAGGAGCACGCCCGGCAGTTGCACGAGAGCGCCGAGCGGGACGCAGCTCGCGTCCGGGCGAGCGCCGAAGCCGATGCGGACCGGCTGCTCGACTCGACGCGGGCCGAGTCCGCGCACGCCGGCGAGGAGGCCGCGCAGGCCGCCGAGCAGCTGCTGGCCGAGCGCAGCGCCGAGGACGCGCGGATGCTCGCCGACGCCGAAGCCCGGGCGCGCGAGATCCGCTCTCGCGCCCGCGATGAAGCGCGCGAGATAACGCGAGATGCGCACGTCGTCGCGCGCGAGATCCTCGCCGAGGGCAGCGACATGTCGCGCAACCTGCGCGAGCTCTCAGCCTCGCTCCGCAACAACGCCGAGCGGCTGCTTCGCGATGTGCGGCTCGCCCACGGCGGCATGACCGCGCGCCTGGACCAGGTCGCCCCGGGGGGGCAGGACCACGGCGACCGGACGCCCGGTCAGGGGCGCCGCGGCGGCGAGCACGGGGACGACCCGGGCGACGAACTGGACGTGCCCGAGTTCATGCCGCGCGGGTGAGTGCGGATGCAGCGCGAGGGGCGCCGGACGGCAATTGGCGAGCTGCCACGCGAGCTACACTCATGCGACCACTCGGGGCTATAGCTCAGCTGGGAGAGCGCTTGCATGGCATGCAAGAGGTCGTCGGTTCGAGCCCGACTAGCTCCATCGCGAGAACGCGCTGCGCGAAATGGCGCACGGGCGGCCCGGCGTGACCGGTGACGGCCCGGCCTGGCTCGAGCGGGACGCCGACCCCGACCCGCTCGCGCAGTTCGACGCCTGGTTCGAGCAGGCGCGCGGGGCCGAGCTCCCGCTCCCGGAGGCGGCGGCGCTGGCGACTGCCACGCCCGACGGCGCCCCGTCCGTGCGCATGGTCCTCGTCAAGAGCCGCGACGGCGGCGACTTCGAGTTCTTCTCGAATCGACTCAGCCGCAAGGGCCGCGAGCTCGCCGCGAACCCGCGCGCCGCGCTGCTGTTCCATTGGAGCCCGCTCGGCCGCCAGATCCGCATCGAGGGTCCCGTACGCGAAGCGAGCGCCGAGCGCACCGCCGCGTACGTCGCGACGCGCCCCTGGGCGAGCCGGCTGAGCGCGCTCGCGTCCCCGCAGAGCGAGACCGTGGAGAGCCGAGCTGCGCTCGAGCGCGCCGTCGCCGAGCTCGCCGAACGCCACGGCGAGGAGCTCCCGCTCCCAGAGCACTGGGGCGGCTATCTGCTCCGCGCCGAGGTGTTCGAGTTCTGGCAGCAGCGCGCCGACCGGCTGCACGACCGCCTGCGCTACCGGTGCGAGCGCGGCGCCTGGGCGATCGACCGCTTGGCGCCCTAGCCAGAGCGGACGTCGGTCACGTCTGCGCCTGACCGACGTTCAAGCGGTTGCCGTCCGGGTCGGTGATCGTCGCGCGACGGACGCTTCCGCCGGCGAGAGTCTCAACGGGGCCGGCGGCCACGCCGCGCTCGCCGATCTGCGCGAGCAGGGCATCGAGGTCATCGACGAGCAGGGTGCTGAGGCCCGACCCGGCGCGGTCCGGGTCGGCGATCAGGTAGATCCATCCAGACTCGCCGGCGACCCGCCACGCGGCCTCGCTCTCGTTCGGCACGAGGTCGGGCGGACGGCCGGCCAGGTTCCCGTACCAGCGCGTCGCTGCCCCGATCTCCGCGACCGGGATCGAAGCGAACAGGTGGTACGCCTCCACCGGCCCACCCTACATCTCATCCCTTACGGGCCCTCGCTCCCCGCGCGCCCACGCCTGTCAGCTCGGACAGCGAGGAATGCGCGACCAGCCCCGCCGGCACCGGCGCGATCAGGTTCACGAGGCGATAAGCGACGACCGCGAGCAGCGCGCGCGCCGAAGGGACGTGGACGGCGATCAGCGAGATGGTCAGCAGCGCCTCGGTGATCCCTGCCCCGCCGAGCGGCAGCGACCGGCGACTGGCCGCGTAGCCCGTGGAGTAGGCGATGACGAGCGCCGGGACCGACAGCGTCGCGTGGAAGCAGCGCAGCGCGAACGCGAGACACGCGATCTCTGCGGCCCAGTAGACCGCCATGCCGACTAGGGCATCGGGGCGCTCGCGCGGTTCGCGCACTATCTGGCGCACGATCGCCGCGCCGCGCAGGATCTCGGCGAGCCAGCGCCTGGCCCGCGCGTCGGAGCGGCTGTGGGCCTCGATGCGCCGCGGCTCGGTCGCCCACCACGCGAGACCGAGCCCGACCGGCACGCCGATGATCCACGGCAGCGTCAGCGCGAGCGAGGCGCCGTGCGGTTCGAACAGCAGGATCAACGCGCAGGCGAACGCCGCTGGAGCCAGCAGCAGGTACTCGACGACCCCGAGCGCGAGCACCCGCCGCCGCGCCTCGCGCCGGCTGCGGTGCACCGCGGCGAGCGCCTTGCGATCGAACGCGAAGCCGCCCATCGGCGCAAACGGCCCGAAGCCCGCGAGGACGAGCCGCACCGTCAGCATCATCGACATGCGCGCGTGAGGGCGCGGGAGCATCGTGGCGCGGTAGGCGAGGACGTAGCCGGTGTAGGCCGCGAACTCCACGCCGAACGCTGCCAGCAGCCATTTCGGATCCATGTCCGAGAGGCGATCCGTCACGAGGCCGGGACCGTCGGAGATCGCGATCGCGAGGGCGGTCCCGGCGGCGATCAAAAAAGAGAGCGCGACGGCCAGGCGCGGCCGCTCGGTCAGGCGGCGCAAGCGTGTGCGCCGTGGCTTCGCCGACGGGGCCTCATCCAGCTATGTGTATCGGGTGGGGACCCGGCGCGCGCCGTGGTCGGCGCCTGCGGGCCTCAGGCGGAGGTCGCGCGCTCGCCCGCGCCCGCGAGCAGCTCGCGCGCCTCCTCGTCCAGCTCCGCCGCGCGCACGAGCGCGGACAGGGCGTCGCCGAGCAGTCCCTCGGGAACGGCCTGCGGATCGACCAGGCGCATCATCGCGAGCCCGATGCCGAGACCGACGACGATGCTCGCGAAGCGCTCGGAGGCGTGCGGGAGGGGCTCGATCCCGGCGTCGGTCGCTGTCGACTGGGCGAAGCCTCCATACGTGGCGCGCATCGCCTCGACCCCGGCGGCCAGGCGCTCGCGCAGGCGCTCGTCGCGCTGCGCGTAGACCCACAGCTCGACGAACAGGCGGAACGCGTCGGGATCCTCAGCGAGGCTCGCCATCCAGTGCGCGCTTCCGACCTGCGGTCGCCTCCACGTGGGTCCCTCGCGATCGAAGATCTCGATCTGCTCGGCGATCTGCGCGGCCAGGTGCTCGTGCAGGAGAGCGACGAGCAGGTTCTCCTTGCTCCCGAACTGGCTGTATACCGCCCCCTTTGTGAAGCCCGCCTCCGCCGCAACGTCGTCGAGCGTGGCGCCGCTCACCCCGTTGCGCGCGTACACGTTGGCAGCCGCGGCGAGCAGCCGCTCGCGCGTCCGTGCGCTGCGGGCGCTGCGGTCGAAGTCGCCGCGAGGACTCACAATGCTGCCCCCCGCGCGCTCTCGCGCGGCGCGGGTCGCCGGCGGCCTTCGCCACGGCGCACGTCCGCGCGCGAGACCGCAGCCGCCTCGACGCGGCTAGGTCGACGCTGGCGCGGGCTTGACCGATACCAACCAGTAGATATACTCACGAGTATCATCCTAGCGGACACATCCGCCAAGCGAGAGAGCGAGGGTCCGATGACGAGCAAGAGCCTTCCCCCCGGCCCGCGCATGCCGGTCGTGCTGCAGTCGATCGGCAACTGGAGCCGCCCGACCCCGCTGATCGAGCGCGCCCGCGCCCGCTACGGCAGCCGCTTCACGCTGCGCCAGCTCGGCTTCCCACCGATCGTGATGATCTCCGATCCCGACGAGATCAAGGAAGTCTTCACGACGCCGCCCGACGTGCTGCACCCCGGCGAGGGCGCCCGCATCCTCGAACCGGTCGTCGGCCCCAACTCGGTGATCCTGCTCGATGAGGCCCCCCACCTGCGCCAGCGCAAGCTGATGCTGCCGGCCTTTCACGGCGAGCGCATGCAGGCGCTCGCCGGCCTGATGGGCGAGCTCGCGCGCAGCGAGATCGAGACGTGGCCCCGCGGCCAGGAGATCCCCCTGCACCCCCGCTTCCAGCGCGTGACGCTCGAGATCATCCTGCGCGCGGTGTTCGGACTCGAGCGGGGCGCGCAGCTGACCGAGCTGCGCGAGCTGCTGACGCGGATGCTCGCGTTCAGCGAGAGCCCCCTCTCGCTGCTGCCGCCGCTGCCCGGAGCACTCGCCCGCTTCGGCCCGCCGGCGCGCCTGCAGGCGATCCAGGAGCGCGTCGACGAGCTGATCTACGAGCTCGTCGACGAGCGCAGGCAGTCCGGCGCTGATGGCGTAGACGTGCTCGCCCTGCTGCTGGCGGCGCGTGACGAGGACGGCTCGGAGATGAGCCGCGAGGAGCTTCGCGACGAGCTCATGACCGCGCTCGTCGCCGGGCACGAGACGACCGCGTCCCAGCTCGCGTGGACGTTCGTCGCGCTCGCACGGGCCGGGCACGTGCAGCAGCGCCTGATCGAGGAGATCGAGGCGGGCGAGGAGGACGAGTACCTCACGGCGACCGTATACGAGGCGCTGCGCCTGCACCCGGTGATCCCGAACGCCGAGCCGCGGCTGGTCGTCAAGCCGGTCGAGATCGGCGGCGTGCGCTACGAGCCGGGCACGGCGCTGTTCGCGAGCGCGTATCTGGTGCATCACGATCCCACCATCTATCCCGAGCCATACGCGTTCCGGCCCGAGCGCTTTCTCGGCGTGGCGCCCGGCACGTACACGTGGCTGCCGTTCGGCGGCGGACGCCGGCGCTGCCTCGGAGCGAGCTTCGCCCTGCTCGAGATGAAGATCGTGATCAGCGAGCTGCTCACGCGCTGCGAGGTGCGGGCGCTCGACCCCGCGCCCGAGCCGGCGCGGCGGCGGAGCATCACGCTGAGCCCCGCACTCGGCGCCCGCGTCGTGCTCGAGCCGCGCGTGGCCGCGCCCGCCGCGCCGCGCGAGCCGGCGGTCGCAGCGACCTCCTAGCCGCCGCACGCGCTCGGCGAGCGGGGCCGGTGCGCAACAATCACACGCGCCATGCTGCTCGTCACAAAGCTGCTGCTCGCGCCGAGCTTCGTCGTCGGCGCCTCGCTCGCTGCGCGGCGCTTCGGACCGCGCGTCGGTGGCCTGATCGCGGGCCTGCCGGTCGTCGCCGGGCCGATCCTGCTCGCGTACGCGCTCGAGCACGGCAAGTCGTTCGCGGCCGGCGCCGCCGTCGGGACGCTGCTCGGCCTCGTCTCACTGATCGCGTTCGTCGTCGTCTACGCGCGCCTTTCCGCGCACGCCTTCTGGGGCGCGAGCATGCTCGGGGGCTGGCTCGCGTTCGCCGTCGCGACCGCGCTGTTCAGCTCAGTGACGCTGCCGGCGGGCGCCGCGCTTGCGATCTGCGCGTGCGGGCTCGGCCTCGGACTGCTGCTGACCCCGCGCTCGCGACGGGCGGAGGACGCCGCCGCGCCTGCGGCGCCACCGGCGTGGGATCTGCCGATGCGGGCGGCCTGCTCGCTCGCTCTGGTGCTCGCGCTGACCGCCGTCGCGGGCTGGCTCGGATCGCGGCTGTCGGGCCTGCTCGCACCGTTTCCGATCATCGCGACCGTGCTCGCCACCTTCACGCACGCGCAGCACGGCACAGGCGAGGCCCAGCGCCTGCTGCGCTGGCTGCTCGGCGGCTACGGCGCCTTCGGACTGTTCTGCTTCGTGCTGGCGATCACGCTGCGCTCGCTGGGGACGGCCGCCGCGTTCGGCCTCGCCACCGCAGGTGCGCTCGTGATGCAGGGACTGATCATCGCCCTGCTCAGGCAGCTCCCGGCTCGAGCCGGCGCGCCCCGCGCGCCGCTCGCGCGGGCCGGGTCGCTGCCGCGCGGCTGAGCTCCACGCGCCGCAGCGCCGCTCGCGCGACCGCTCGCGCCGACCCGATCCGGCGCGGCGTCCCCGCGCGGCCTCCTGCGCACGAGTTCGTTCAGACGCCGCCCGCGGCCCGCGCCGGGGCCTCGCCCCAGAGCTGCTCGAGGCGGTAGTACTCGCGCGTCTCGGGCGTGAAGATGTGCACGACCACGTCGAGATAGTCCATCAGGATCCAGCCGCCCTCGCCCGAGCCCTCGACGCGGCGCGGGATCGTGCCGTGCTCGTGCTTGAGCCCCTCCAGGATCCCGTCGTGGATCGCCTTGGCCTGGCGGCCGGTGTTGCCCGAGCACACGAGGAAGTAGTCGGTATACCCGAGCACGCCGCGGAGGTCGAGCTCGACCACATCGATCGCCTTCTTGTCGGCGGCGAACCGCGTGATCTCCTCCAGGAGCTCCTGCGGGTTCATGCCGGCTCACCCGCCCTGCCGTAGAGGCGATGCTCGGCCACGTAGCCGGCGACAGCGGCTCCGACGAGCGGCGCCAGGTCCTCGTCCCGCGCGGCCGCCTCGCGCGCCTGGGAGGAGGAGACCTCCACCGGTTCCATCTGCAGGAAGCGCACGTCGGGCATGCGGGCCTCGCCTCCGAGCAGCTCCGCCAGCCGCGCGCGCACGGCGTCCTCGTCGGCGCCGCTGCGCGCGACGACCGCCAGGGAGGCTAGCGCCAGCACTTCGCGCGGCGCCTTCCACTCCGGCAGCGTGATCGCCACGTCTGCGCCCACGATGAAGGTCACGTCGGCGTCGGGGTGCTCGTTGCGGATGCCCCTCAGCGTATCGACGGTGTATGACGTGCCGGGTCCGTCGACCTCGCGCGCGCAGACGCCGAGGCCGTCCTCGCCGGCGACGATCAGGCGACACATCGCCAAACGCGCCTCCGGCCCCGGGTCCGGCTCACCGCGCTTGGCCGGCGAGGTTCGGGCCGGCATCAGCAGGACGCGCTCCAGCCGCAGGCGCTCGCGCGCGTGCCGGGCCGCCGCGAGATGCCCGAGGTGGGGTGGGTTGAACGTGCCGCCGAGGAGGCCCGTGCCACATCGATCGGAGGCCGCCACGGACAGCTCAGCTGCGCACCTGCCCGTCGCCCTCCACGAGGTACTTGAACGTGCAGAGCTCGCGCAGGCCGATCGGCCCGCGCGCGTGCAGCTTCTGCGTGGAGTTGCCGATCTCCGCGCCCATGCCGAACTCGCCGCCGTCGGTGAAGCGCGTCGAGGCGTTCACGTAGACGCACGCCGCGTCGACGCCGAGCTGGAAGGAGCGCGCACTGTGGGCGTCGCTGGTGACGATCGCCTCCGAGTGGCCGCTGCCGTAGCGCGCGATGTGCTCGATCGCCTCCTCGACGGAGCCTACGACGCCCACGGCGAGCACGAGGTCGAGGTACTCCTGCTCCCAGTCGTCCTCGCCGGCTGCCGCGGGGGAGGCCCCGGGACCGGCCAGCGAGCGCGCTCGGGCGTCGGCGCGCAGCTCCACGCCCTCGGCCTCGAGCGCCGGCAGCAGGCGCGGCAGCAGCTCCGGCGCGATCGCCTCGTGCACGAGCAGCGTCTCAGCCGCATTGCAGACCCCCGGGCGCTGGGTCTTGGCATTGATCACGATCGCCTGCGCCATCGCCAGATCGGCCCCCGCATCCACGTATACGTGGCAGTTGCCCGACGCGGCGTAGATCACCGGCACGGTGGCCACGGCCTGCAGCGCTTCCTTCAGGCCCTCGCCGCCGCGCGGGATGATCAGGTCGACGCTCTCGCGGGCCGTCGCGAGCTGCGCGAGCTCCTCGCGCCCGCCGCCGGCGACGAGGCTCACGCACGCCTCTGGCAGCCCGCACGAGGCGACCGCCTCGGCCGCGATCTGCGCGAGCGCTGCATTCGAGTGGGTCGCGGTGCTCGAGCCGCGCAGCACGATCGCGTTACCCGACTTCAGGCACAGGGCTGCGGCATCGATCGTGACGTTGGGACGCGCCTCGTATACGACCGCGACGACGCCGAGCGGGACGCGCACCCGGCGCACGTCGAGCCCGTTGGCCAGGCGCCGCCCGTCGATCACCTCGCCGACCGGATCTGGAAGCGCTGCGATCTGGCGGACGGCGCGCGCGATGCCCGCGATGCGCTCGCGGTCGAGCGCGAGGCGATCGAGAAGCGCCGAGCCGATGTCGGCGTCGCGGCCGGCCGCCATGTCGAGTGCGTTGGCGGCAAGGATCTCCGCGCCGCGCAGCTCGAGTGCGTCCGCGATCGCCTCGAGAGCCGCGTCCTTGCGCGCGCTGTCGGCCCGCGCGAGCACGCGCGAGGCCTGCTTGGCCGCGCTGCACACCTCCTCTACGCGCGCGAGAGTGCTCGCCATGCCATACAGCGTAGTGTCAGTCCATCACGAGGTAGTCGCGGTGGATCGCCTCCTCGGTCGCGCGCGGGAGGATCTCGCGCACGGCACCGGACTTGAGGCCGACGACGCGGCGCAGCTCCTCGGCGGAGTAGTTGCAGATGCCCTTGCCGAGCACCGGCCCGGACCCGGCTTCCCCGCCGCCGGTGCCGCGGGCCGCGATCTCGACCGCGTCCCCCGCATCGAAATCGCCGAGGACGCCCACGACGCCGACCGGCAGCAGGCTCGCCGTCCCCTCTCGCACGGCGCGCACGGCGCCGGCGTCGATCAGCAGCGTGCCGCGCGCGGGCTTCGCGTACTTCAACCACAGCTTGAACGAGCTGTAACGCGCCTCGCCCGCGGGGAAGCGCGTGCCTCCCGGCTCGCCGGCGAGCACCGCGCGCAGGGACTCCGTCCGCAGCCCGTTGCAGATGACGGTCGCAATCCCGGCTGCCGTCGCCATCTCGGCGGCGACGACCTTCGAGCGCATGCCCCCTGAGCCGAGCGGGGAGGTCGTGTGGCCGATCTCGAGCTCGTCGAGGGCGCCGAAGTCGCTGACCTCGGCGACGATCCGCGCGTCGGCGTGGACCCGCGGGTCGGCCGTGTAGAGGCCGTCGATGTCGGTCATCAGGATCAATTCGTCGGCCGCGACGAGCACCGCCACCTGGGCCGCCAGGAAGTCGTTGTCGCCGAAGGAGATCTCGTCGGTGGCAGTCGTGTCGTTCTCGTTGATCACCGGCAGCACGCGCCATTCGAGCAGCGTCGTCAGCGTCTTGCGCGCATTGAGGTAGTGCGTGCGGGCGCTCATGTCGAAGAACGTGAGCAGCACCTGCGCGCTGGTCACGCCGCGCTCCCGCAGGAGCTCGTCGTAGACGCGGTAAAGCTTTCCCTGGCCGACGGCGCTCGCGGCCTGCAGCTCGCCGATCGACGTCGGGCGCTGCGGCAGCGTCATCACGCGCATCCCGTGGGCGATCGCGCCGCTCGTGACCACGATCGTCTCGACGCCCTCCGTGTGGAGCTCGGCGAGCACGTCGCAGAAGCCGGCGAGCACCTCGACGCGCGGCGCGCCCTCGCCGTCGGCGACGACGCTCGACCCGAGCTTGAACACGATCCTGCGCATCGCAGGGAGCTTATTTGGCCCGGGTGCGCAGAAAGGACTGCGCGGCGGCACACCCTGCTCGAAATGAGCACGGTTTCCCGGCGCGGCCCCCCTCGGCGCCCCGGCTCTGTCAGCCCTCGGGATCCAACTCGAGCGCGACGCCGCCGATCTGGATCTCGTCGCCGGCCTCGAAGCCCGCGTCTTCGAGCGCGCCGATCACGCCGATCCGCCGCAGCCGCCCCTCGAGGTAGGCCATCGCCTCCTCGTTCTCGATGTCGTGCCGCGCCAGCAGGCGCTCGATCCCGCGCCCGCGCACGGCGAACGCGTGCGGGCCGACGCGTTCGACGGAGAAGCCGCTGCGCGCAGCCGGGCGGTAGACCATGTGCTCCGCGAGGACCTCCTCTCCCGCCGCGACGGGGCCGTCGGCAGCGGGCGCGAGCGACCCGGCGACCGGCTCGCCATCGGCCGCCTCGACCGCGGCCAAGAGCGCGCGTGAGAGCTCCTCGATACCCGCGCCCGTCGCGCTCGACGTCACGATCACGGGGACGTCCTCGCCGAGCCGCTCGCGCCACTGCGCTCTGATCTCCTCCGCATCATCGCCCGGCAGCAGGTCGGCCTTCGACAGCGCGAGGATCCGCGGCAGGCTCGCGAGGCGGGGGTCGTGTGCGGCCAGCTCGTGCTCGATCGCCGCGTGGTTCGCCTGCGGGTCGGCGTCCTGACCCTGCGAGAGGGCGGGCGCGAGGTCGAGCACATGCACGAGGACGCGGGTTCGCTCGACGTGGGCGAGGAAGTCGTGGCCGAGCCCGGCTCCGTCGCTCGCACCTTCGATCAGGCCCGGGATGTCGGCGACCACGAGCTGGCGCTCTTCGCCGTCGATCACGCCGAGCACGGGCGAGAGCGTCGTGAAGGGGTAGCTCGCGATCTTGGGGGCCGCGCGCGTGAGACGGGCGAGCAGTGACGACTTGCCCGCGTTCGGCAGCCCCACGAGCCCGGCGTCGGCGAGCAGCTTCAGCTGCAGCGTGAGCCAGCCCTCCTCGCCGGGCAGGCCGCGCTCGGAGAAGTGGGGCGCCTGGCGCGTAGGCGTGGCGAAGTGCTTGTTGCCGCGCCCCCCCGCCCCCCCGCGCGCGAGCACTGCCCGCTGGCCGTCTGCGAGCAGCTCGAAGCGCCTGCCCGCGAGGTCCCCGCCATCGTCCTCGGCGGCTACGATCTCCGTCCCTGGGGGCACGCGCAGCACGAGCTCCTCGCCCGCAGCCCCGTGGCGCAGCGAGCCTTCTCCGTTGCCGCCCGCGCCGGCCCGGTAGCGCCCGCGGCGGCGGAAGCTCTGCAGGTCGCGCAGCGATGCGTCGCAGACAGCCACCACATCGCCGCCGCGCGCGCCGTCGCCGCCGTCGGGACCGCCGCGGGGCACGTGCGCCTCGCGGCGGAAGCTCGCCGCCCCCGCGCCGCCGGCGCCGGCCTGCACCTGGATCCTCGCCCGGTCGTGGAGCATCGCCGAATCGTGACAGCCCCGCCGCGAGCGCCCGGGGCGCAGGCGACGATCCCACCCGGCGCGGTGGCGCCGGTCCGCCGGCGCGCAGGCGCCGATCCGATAATAAAGAGGCGTCCACCCCACCCGCCCTACGAGAGGAGCCGCGCATGAACGAGCAAGCGAGCAACGGCGATGACCGCGTCCTGCTCATCACCGGCGCGTCGTCGGGGATCGGCGCGGCGAGCGCACGGGAGGCGAGCGAGGCCGGCTGGCGCCTCGTGCTCGCGGCCCGCTCGGCCGACCGGCTGCAGGCGCTGGCGCACGAGCTCGGCGGGCCCGAGCGCGCGATCGCAGTCGAGTGCGATGTGACCGAGTGGCAGGACCAGCAGCGCGCGGTCGCCGGCGCGCTGGACGCCTACGGGCAGATCGACGCGGCGTTCGCAAACGCCGGCTTCGGCGCCAAGCGCGGGTTCCTCGAGGAGACGCCCGAGCACTGGCGCGACATGGTCCTCACGAACGTCTACGGGGCCGCGCTGACGCTGCGCGCGACGATTCCGGCGCTGCGCGAGAGCCGCGGGCACCTGCTTCTGACCTCGAGCGTCGCGGGCCGCCGCGTGCTGCCCGGCTCGCTCTACTCGGTGACCAAGCACGCGGTCACCGCGATGGGTGAGGCTGTGCGCCAGGAGCTCGAGGGCAGCGGCGTGCGCGTCACGCTGATCGAGCCGGGGATGGTCGACACGCCGTTCTTCGAGAACCGGCCGCGCAACGCGCTCGTCGACGGGGACATCGCGCACGCCGTCCTCTACGCCCTCTCGCAGCCTCCGAGCGTCGACGTCAGCGAGATCCTGATCAGGCCCACTCAGGGGTGATTCCTGCACCGCGGCCCGCCCGGGCCGGAAGCGCGCGCAAGCGCGGAGCCCGCGGTCGTCAGGCCGCGAGCCTGCGCGCGAGGACGGCTCCGCCCGCGGCGGCCGCGCCCGCGATCGCGACCGTGCCGACCACGCCGGCGGCGGGCAGGTCGCGGCGGGAGAGCAGCGTCCCGGCGACATCCGCCGCATCGACCGCGGCGCAGGCGGCGATCACGCGCGGGCCGAGCCTGCGGTCGTCGAGCGTCATGAGACCTGCGAGCCCGAGGGCCACGTCACGCGCGCCGAGCGAGATCGCCAGATCGGCGACGACCGGAAGACGCGAGTTGCGCTCGCCCAGCCAGCGCGAGGTGACCTTCTGCGGGGCGGCGAGCACAGCGAGCCCCAGCGCGGCGCGCCCCGCGCTCAACAGCAGGGCGGCGCGGCGCGCGCCCGCGTCCACTCTCAGCTCTGGTCGGCGTCCGGGACCACGCTCACGACCCGGCCCGCGCGGCCGGTCTTGAACGCGAGCGTGCCGGCGGCACGCGCGTAGAGCGTGTCGTCCTTGCCGATGCCGACGCCGACGCCCGGCTTGAACCGGGTTCCGCGCTGGCGCACGATGATCTCGCCGCCGCTGACCGCCTGCCCGGCGAACGCCTTGACACCGAGACGCTGGGCGTTGGAGTCGCGGCCGTTGCGGCTCGATCCGAGCCCCTTCTTATGAGCCATCTGACTCCTCCTTGCTCGCCGCCGCGGGTTTGGCGGCGGCCTCGGCCGGGGCTTTTTTGGCGCGCGGCTTCGCGGCTTTCGCGGCTTTCGCGGCGCCGGTGCTGATCTCGGTGACCTCGATCCGAGTGAGCTCCTGGCGATGCCCGGTGCGA
The DNA here is from genome assembly GCA_036264095.1 of Solirubrobacteraceae bacterium. Classification (GTDB taxonomy): domain Bacteria; phylum Actinomycetota; class Thermoleophilia; order Solirubrobacterales; family Solirubrobacteraceae; genus Palsa-744. The sequence goes on from DATARO010000055.1 coordinate 66,663, forward strand.
CGCTTGTAGCCGCGCTTCGGCTTGAACTTGAACACCCGCAGCTTCTCGCCGCGAACGTGGGCGACGATCTTCGCCGTGACCTTCACACCGGCGAGCCCCTCGCGGTCGAAGATCGTCTCCTCCGAGCGATACAGGATCGGCTCGAGCGCGACGTCGGCGCCCTCCTCGCCGGGCAGCCGCTCGACCAGCAGGTGCTGGCCGCGCTCCACGCGGTACTGCTTGCCACCGGTCTTCACGATCGCGTACATCTTCTGTGGGCCCTGCTCTCAGGTCTCGGGAACCGGCGCTACTCGGGCGCCGTCTCGGCCTTTGCAGCCGAACGGCGCCGTCCGCCTCTGCGGCCACGACGCCGAGGCTTGGATTGTAGGCCATCCCCTGCGCCCTCGCCGGACCCGTCGGCCGGCTCGCTGTCGGTCGACTTGGCGGCGTCCTCCACCGGCTCCGCGTCGATCCCCGCGGGCACCTCGCCGAGGCCGGCTTCGCGGCGCGTCTGCTCGTCCTCGGTGTCGGCCGGAGCGCGCCTCCGCCGCGAGCGCCGGGGCTCGGTCTCCGCCTGCTCGGCCTCCGCGCGCTCGCGCTCGCGCCCGCCGCCGCCGCGCCGGCGGCCGCGGCCGCCGGAGCCCGAGTTCGCGCCCGCGCCCGCTGCGCGGCCGTTACGCGGGGCGGGCCGTACGACCTCGCCGGCCTCGTCGAGCAGCAGCGCCGTGGCGGCAGTGCGGCCGACCTCGTCGATCCGCACCATCCGCTTCTCGCCGACGCAAGGGGCCGCGCCCGCGATCGAGATGATGTAGCCGTCGATTTTGGCGACCGCGTCGTCCACGTCGTACATGTGCGGCTCGACGATCTCGACGAGCACCTCGTCGCCCGGGCGGAACGGCAGAGCTTTCTCCTCCACCTCCGCGCGCGTGCCCATGAAGGTGATCGCGAAGTGGTCGAGCGCGAGGCCTTCGGAGCCCTCGAACAGGAAGGAGCGCCCGGTTTCGGCCTCGAGGGCGTGCAGGACCCGCGACGAGTGGCCCGTGAACTGCGTGCTCACACGCGGGTTCATCTGCACGAGGAACGCCTCGGCCTCCGGGTGCTCCTTGACGACATCGCGCAGGCGTCGTTCGAACTCGATCGCGATCGTCTCCTCGGAGCGGATCACGCCGTCGCCGTGACAGGTCGGGCACTCGCGGGTCATGATCTCGCGCAGCCCCTCGGTGACGTTCTGGCGTGTCATCTCGACGAGCCCCAACCGCGAGATCTCGGCGGTGAAGGTCTTCGTGCGGTCCTCGTCGAGCGTCTTGCGCAGGACCTTCATGACCGCATCGCGGTTGCGCGCGCGGGCCATGTCGATGAAGTCGATGACGATGATCCCGCCGATGTCGCGCAGGCGCAGCTGGTTGACGACCTCCTCGGCCGCCTCGAGGTTGGTGCGGGTGATCGTGTCCTCGAGGCCGGCGCCCTTGCCGCGTCCGATGAAGCTGCCCGAGTTGACGTCGATCACGGTCAGCGCCTCGGCGTAGTCGATGATCAGGTAGCCGCCGCTCGGCAGGTCCACGCGGCGCGAGAGCACACCCTCGATCGCCTTGTCCACGCCGTTGGCCTCGAACAGGGGTGTCGGCTCCTTCCACAGCTCGACGCGCTCGACCAGCTCGGGCGCGGTGCGCGTGAAGAACGAGACGAGACGGTGGTACTGCTGCTCGTCGTCGACCAGCGCGCGCTCGAAATGGGCCGAGAAGATGTCGCGCACGACCCGCACCGAGAGGTCGGCCTCCTGGAAGACGAGGTCCGGGGCAGCGGTGTCCTTGACCCGTTTCTCGAGTACCTCGTGCAGCTTGTGGAGGTACTTCAGCTCGCGCTCGAAGTCCTCGCGCTTGGCGCCGTGGGCGGCCGTGCGCACGATCACACCGCCTTTCTCGAGCGGCAGCCCGCTCGTCTGCCGGCGCAGGCGCTCACGCTCGCGGTCCTCCAGCCGCCGCGAGACGCCGACTCCCTCGCCCGTGGGGGCGTAGACCATGTAGCGGCCCGCGATCGTGAGCTCCATCGTCAGGCGCGCGCCCTTCGTCTTCAGGGGATCCTTGACGACCTGCACGACGATCTCCTGACCGGGCGAGAGCAGGTCGGTGATGCGCCGCCCGCCGCCGCTGCCGCGTCCGCGCCTGGGCGTCTCGACGCCGGGGAGCACGATCTCGTCGACGTGCAGGAAGCCGTTCTTCTCGAGGCCGATGTCGACGAACGCCGCCTCGAGGCCGGGAAGGACGTTGTCGACCTTCCCCTTGTAGATGTTGCCGACTATCGATCGGCCGCCGCGGCGCTCGATGTAGAGCTCAGCGACGCGGTAGCCGTCCTGGGCGCTCCCGCCGCGCTTGCGCGCGGCGGTCTTGCGGCCCGAGGACGACTTCGCAGCGGTGGGCGAGCCCTCCGCCTCCAGAAGCGCGACGCGCGTCTCCGCGCGGTCGACGCTGACAAGCACTTGCTTTCTCAATTTGTTCCAGTCTTTCGATGTGTGGTGTCGCCGGGCCCTCCCAGGAGGAGGACGGGCGCGCGGGCGGGCGCCGGTGGGACCGGCGCGTGTTGTCCGTCCGGCGCGCGGCCGGCGGGCGGCCTCGGCGCGCGTCCGGGTCCGCGGTGCGCGCGGATCCGGCGTGCGGCTCGGCGAGGCCGCCGAGGGCAGTGTCCCTGGCGAGCTGATCCCCGCCGCGGGCCGTACGACCGCTGCGGTCTGCGCGGCTCGCGGTGGTGGGGTGCTCTGAGGACATCCTTGCTAGTCGCGCAGTACGCGGCCCTTCAGCGCTGCCGAAGCTCGCGCCTGCACGTAAATCGATTGCAGCAGGCCCACAGCCAACATTGTGGTGATGACCGACGACCCGCCGTAGCTCATGAGCGGCAGCGTGACACCGGTGATGGGCATGATCCCGATCGTCATTCCCACGTTGACGAAGACCTGGAACATCAGCATACCCGCTATCCCGGCGGCGATCAGCGATCCGAACAGGTCCTTCGCCATCACCAGGATCCGCAACGTGCGGGATATCAGCAGCCCGAACAGCAGCAGCACGAGCCCCGCGCCGACGAACCCGTACTTCTCGCCGACGGCCGCGAAGACGAAATCGGTCTGGTCCTCGGGCACGAAGTGCAGGCTCGTCTGCGGCGCGCCGCTGCGCCCCGTCTTCTGTCCGGCGCCGATCGCGATCTTCGACTCGAGCTGCTGATAGCCGACCTTCGACGGGTTCGAGGAGGGGTGCAGGAACGCCGTCAGGCGTTCGGTCTGGTAGGGCTTCAGGACGTGCACGCCGACCGCCGGCGCGGCGACGAGGACGAACGCGGCGGCGACGAGCACGAGCGCCGCGATCGCCGCGAGCTGCTTCCAGGCCGTGCCGGCGATGAACAGCAGCATGTAGGCGATGACCATGTAGACCATGCCCGAGCCGAGGTCGGGCTGCACGATCACGAGCATCGCCGGGATCAGCGCGCCGATCACGACCCTGATCGTCGTATCGCGCTGGCTGAGCTGGCGGGAGCGGTCGACGACGAACGCCGCGAGGGCCAGGATCAACAGGTCCTTGCCGACCTCGGAGGCCTGGAAGGAGAACAGCGGGAAGCTGATCGCGCGCGTCGAGCCGCGCGCAGCGTGCCCGACGGCGAGCACGGCGAGGATGCTCACGATCAGCGCGCCGTAGATCAGGCGCGTGTAGGGGCGCAGGCGGGAGTAGTCCAGGCGCGAGGCGATCAGCATCAGCACGAAGCCGATCACGAGATAGAGAGCCTGGCGGTTCACGTAGTAATCCGGGCTCGCCGGGATCAGGTTGCGCGTGGCCGATTTGAGCGTCATCACCGAGCACACGCCGAGGCCGGCTGCGGCGAGGGCGAGCAGCGGGTCGAGCGGCAGCCGCCACGGCGCAGGCGGGCTCTGCCCGCCGCGGTCGTCGGGCGCGGTGATCGGGCTGAGGGGGTTCACAGCGTCTTCGAGCTCCCGGCGACGAACTTCAGCGGCTGGTGGTACCACTGCGATGCGATCAGGCGCGCGATCGGGGCGGCCGTTTCGGCGCCGAACCCACCCTGTTCGACGGTCACCGCGATCACGATCGGGCGCTTGGCGTCGCCGATGTAGCACATGTACCAGGACTGGTCTTCCTGGTTGTAGTGCTGCGCCGTGCCGGTCTTGCCGAACACGGGGTCCTGCGCCTGGTTCCAGCCGGTCCACACGTCGGCGGAGGTGCCGCCGGATTCGCTCGCGGCTTTGTGGATCCCTTCCATCACGAGGTTCACGTCTTCGTCGTCGAGGTGCACCGTGTGGCTCGGGAAGCTCAGCGTCTGGCGCAGGCTGCCGTCGCCTTCGTCGATCTCGAGCCCGAGGTGCGGCGTCACGACGGTGCCGACGCCCCCGTGCGTGTAGGCGTTGGCGAGCGTCGAGTAGGCGACCGCCATCTGCAGCGGGTCGGTCAGGAGTTCTCCCTGGCCGACGGCGAGGTGCATGTTGTCGCCGACGCTCCAGACGCGTTCGGGTTCGAGCACGATGCCGCAGTTGGACACGTGGCGGCGGCGCTCGCACTGGAGCTCGAGCTTGTTCTGTTCGCGGCGCCAGCTCGGGCCGGGGACGACGCCCTTGAACTCGCTCGGGAGATCGATCCCGGTGAAGCGGCCGATACCGAGCTTTTCGGCCTCGCGCTGGATCACGGTGCCGTGGGTGAAGGCGCGCTCGCCGACTTCGAAGAAGTAGGTGTCGGACGAGACCTTCAGCGCCTGCACGAGGCCGACGGGTCCGTAGTCGGTGTGGCCCGCGTTGCAGAACTGCTGCGTGGAGACCGAGATGCACGAGCCGCTGCCGAGCCCTTCACCGGGCGAGATCACGCCTCCTTCGAGCGCCGCCATCGCCGTGATCGGCTTGAACGTCGAGCCCGTGGGGTAGGCGCCGTTCTCGGCTTTGTCGTCGAGCGGGCCGGCCGCCGAGCCGCTGCCGACGAGTTCGCGATATTCCGTCGGCGTCAGCGGCTTGGCGAAGCGGTTGGGGTCGAACCCCGGCGAGGAGCCGATCGCCAGGATCTGCCCGTTGCGGGGATCCATCGCCACGAACGCGCCGCCGTTGGCCGGTTTGGCGCCCGCCTGGGCCTGGGCTTTGCCCTGGGCCATCGCCTTTTCGGCCTCGCGCTGCAGGCCGAGGTCGAGCGAGACCTTGAGGCTGTGGCCGGCCTGCGGGAGCGTCGGCGCGAGCCTCGTCGCGACCGGTTCGCCGGCCGCGTTGACCTCGATCCGCTGGATGCCGGGACGGCCGCGCAGGTAGGCGTCGTAGTAGTACTCGAGCCCTTCCTGGCCGACGACGGTCCCGGCGCGCACGCCGCGGAAGGCCTTCAGCTTGAGCTCCGGTTCGGAGATCTGGTCGACGTGCCCGATCACCTGCGCGGCCATTTCGCCAAAGGGGTAGGCGCGGATCGAGACGGGTTCCTGTGCGACGCCGGGATATTCGGCGGCGCGCTCGCCGAGCACGGTCAGGGCGCCGCGGCCGGCGTCGGTCTTGACGGTGACGTGGGCGTACGGCGTCGCCGTCATCCCCTGCACGACGCGTTCGTCGATCGTCCGCGCGCGCAGCCCGATCACGCGTCCGAGCCGCGCGAACAGCGAGCGCAGGCGATGGTCTGCGCGCGCGATCGGCGGAACGGGGACCTTCGGCTCGGCCGCTTCGGCGGTGAGCGCCCTGTGCTCTGCGTGCTCGGCGCGCGTCAGATGCGAGATCCCCGCCAGCGAGCGGTCGTAGTCGGCGAGCCTCACGAGCGCGGCCTTGCGGGCGTTTTCGGCCGCGTACAGGGCTTTCTGGTAGGCGACGGCCTGCTCGGTGATCCCCGGGGGCAGGAGGCCGGGGATGATCTGCACGGCGTTCGTCGTGCGGCTGCTGACGATCGGCTTGCCTTCGCGGTCGAAGATTTCGCCGCGCGGGGCGGCGATCGGGAGGTCGCGCGTGTGGTTGACGTCAGCCTGGTGGACGTACTGTTCGCCGGTCAGGATCTGCAGGTACCAGAGCCTGAAGAAGATGACCCCGAAGAAGATCATCGCGATCATGCCGAGGATCGCCACGCGCCAGGCGAGCTGCGGCGAGACGGGGACGCGGGGGTCGCGCGGCCGTACGGGCTCGATCGCACTCATGCTTTGGTCAACGGGCTCAACCCGCCGGTCGTGTAGGCGCGGCGCCGGCGGCGGCGGCGCGGATCCTCCGGCAGCGCCCCCTCCAGCGTGCGCCGCACGAGCGCCCACGCCGGCAGCGCCACGACGCTGTTGACGAGGACGCCGAGCACGATCTGGCGCAGCAGCTCGAAGCTGACCGGCGCGTCGACGCCGAGCATGAACTCGATCACCGAGTAGCCGGCGAGCGAGAGGCCGCTGGCTACCGCGCCCACGAGCAGCGGCGTGAGCGCGGCCTGGGGGTCGCGCAGCTCGCGCAGGCGACCGCTCCAGTAGCCGATCATCGTGAAGATCAGCGAGCTGACGCCGAGCGTCTGCAGCAGCGCGAGGTCGACGAGCAGCCCGATCGCGAAGCCCGAGACCGCTCCGATCGTCGATCCGCAGAGGAGGCCGACGAACGCCACGAACAGGGGCGAGAAGTCCGCGTTCACCCCGAACACGGGCACCTCCGAGACGACGCCGATCTGGACGAGCACGATCGCGACGCCGAGTGCCGCGACGCGGAGGAGCAGGGCGGCGGGGGGACCCTGGTTGCTCATCCGCCGCCGGAGCCGGTCGACGCGAGCGCTTCGCCGCCGCCGGCCGCGGTGGTGGTCGGCGTCTGGCCGGCGGGCAGCGCCGCGACGGCGCGAGACAGGTTGGCCGGCCGGGATCCGCTCGCCGCCGTCAGCACCTCGACCGTGTCGAGGTTGTGAAGGTTGGCGAGCGGATGGACGTTGACCGCCTTGTAGGCGCTTTCTTCGTCGATCGAGGTCACCTGTCCGATCGGGATGCCCGGCGGGTAGAGGGATTCGTCGCCGCTCGCGACGGTGCCGGAGGTGACGACGTATTCACCCTTGTTGGCGGGGGCGTCGGCGGGCAGGTACTGCAGCAGCAGTTCGCTCGGCGCACCCACCTTCGGCTGCACGATGCCGGTCGCGTTGCTCGTGCCGATGCGCGCGGAGACGCCCATCGTGCTGTCCGTGATGAGGTCGATCTGGGCGGCGTCGGAGGCGACCTCGGCGACCTTGCCGACGAGGCCTTCGCCGTTCACGACCGGGTCGTTGAGGTGGATCCCGTCGGCTTCGCCCTTGTCGATCGTGACCGTCGAGTACCAGATGTTCGGCGATTTCGCCACGACCGTCGCGGCAACCGGTTTGTATTCGCCGACCCCGAGCTGGTTGAGGTGGTAGAGGCCCAGCAGCTGGCGGTAGGAGCGTTTTTCGGCCTGGTCGGCAACGAGTTCGCGGCGCAGTTTGCTCTCCTGCTTGACGGCCTGGTCGCGCTGACTTTTCGCGTGCAGCGTTTCGCCGAACCAGTCGATCGCGTCGCGGACCGGCTTCAGCGCCTTGTTGGCGCCGTCCTGGATCGGCGAGACGACCGTCAGGAACGCGCGCTGGACCCCGTGGAGGTGCCCGCCGGGCGCCTCCCCGAAGTACGCGGTCAGGAGCAGTAGAGAGAGGACGACGAGCAGCACGAGCACCGCGCGCCGACGCCGAACCGTCTTGTCATACACCGATGACTACCTTCCGAAGCGTTCACGCCACAGACTACCCGCGGCTCGAGCGGGGGGGGGGACGGCGATCCATACCTTCACCTGCGGCGGCGGTTACGCGAGGTGCGGTTCGAGCGATGGATCGCCTCGAACTCCTCCAGCGAGCGGCCCGAGCCGACCGCCACACACGTCAGCGGTGATTCGGCCAGGTGCGCGGGCATCTGGGTCTCCTCGCGCAGCCGCTCGTCGAGGCCCTGCAGCAGCGACCCGCCCCCCGCGAGCATGATCCCCCGGTCCATGATGTCCGACGCGAGCTCCGGAGGCGTCCGGTCGAGCGTCTCCTTCACCGCTTCGATGATCTGGTTCAGCGGTTCTTCGAGCGCCTGGCGGATCTCCTCGCTGGTCAGCACGACCGTCTTCGGCAGGCCGGCGACCATGTCGCGGCCGCGGATCTCGGCCTGCAGCTCCTCGCTCATCGGGCACGCCGAGCCGATCTCGAGCTTGAGCTCCTCGGCCGTCTGCTGCCCGATCAGCAGCTTGTACTCCTTCTTGGCGTAGTTGATGATCGCCTCGTCCATCTCGTCGCCGCCGACCCGGATCGACTGCGAGACGACGATCCCGCCGAGCGAGATGACCGCGACCTCGGAGGTGCCGCCGCCGATGTCGACGACCATCGAACCCGTCGGCTCGCCAACAGGCAGGCCGGCGCCGATCGCCGCGGCCATCGGCTCCTCGATCAGGTAGGCGGTGCGCGCGCCCGCGGAAAGGCAGGCCTCCTCGACGGCGCGCTTCTCGACGCCCGTGACACCGGAGGGGACGCAGACGACGACGCGGGGGTGCGCCCAGCGGTTCTGGTGGACCTTCTGGATGAAGTGCCTGAGCATCTGCTCGGTCACGTCGAAGTCGGCGATCACGCCGTCCTTCAGGGGCCGGATCGCCTGGATCGTGCCCGGCGTGCGCCCCAGCATCCGCTTGGCCTCGATCCCGACTGCGTGGACTTCGCCGGTGCGCGAGTCGATCGCGACCACGCTCGGCTCGGACAGGACGATGCCGCGGCCGCGCACGTAGACGAGGGTGTTCGCCGTGCCGAGGTCGACCGCCATGTCGCGGCCGCCGAACCCGGTGAGATACGTGAACATGCTCATTGAGAGAAGCAGCACGCAGGGATCGGCCAGGCGCCGCTGCATCGCGGGCGGAGAGGGCGGCCGGCGTTCATCGAGGCGTGCTGCGCGCCGCAGTTTAGCGGACCCCGCCCGGCGCCCGAGCGGCGTGCGAAGAGCTTTGCAGCACCTGCCTCAAGCGCCGCCGAGGAGTCCCGGGCAGATGTCGAGCAGCTCGGGCAGCGGCAGGCCGACGACGTTCTGGAAGCCGCCCCGCACCTCCGTGACGAGCGCCGCGCCGGCACCCTGGATCGCGTATCCCCCGGCCCGCTCGCGCCACTCGCCGAGCGCCACATACCAGTCGAGCAGCGCCGGCGGCAGCTCTCGAAACGTGACCGCGCTGCGCGCGATCGCCGTGCGCTCGGCCCCGTCGGACAGCACCGCGAGGCCGCTGACGACCTCGTGCGTGCGCCCCGAGAGCGCCCGCAGGGTCCTCCGCGCGGCGGCGCCGTCCGGCGGCTTGCCGTAGATCGCGCCGTCGAGCGCGACGACGGTGTCGCAGCCGATCACGGTCTCGCCCGCGCGGGCGACGGCGCGCGCCTTGGCCAGCGCGTTCGCGACCGAGATCTCGGCGGGATCGCCTTGCTCGCGCTCGTGCGCTCCGGAGGGGCGCACCTCGAATGACACGCCGAGGCGCTCGAGGATCGCGCGCCGCTGCGGCGAGGCGGAGGCCAGCACGAGCTTCGCGGAAGCCGGAGGAGCGGGTTGCGCGCCGCCCGGGACGCGGCCGGATTGTTGATCGCCCGACATCGGAGCGCCGGTGCTACGTATGGACTTCGCCCGCCGCTGCCGCCTGGTAGGGCTCCGGCCCGCCTCGGCGGCGCGCCCGGCGACCCGCACCCGCGGGGACCGCGGCAGCACCCATCAGGCGAGCTCGGGGAAGAACAGCGCCGCCTCGCGCGCGGCGGACTCGGGCGAATCCGAGCCGTGGACCATGTTCGTGCCCGTCTCCACGGCGTAGTCGCCGCGGATCGTCCCGGGAGCTGCCTCGAGCGGGTTCGTGGCGCCGATCACCTGACGCGCGGCCGGCACCGCCGCGTTGCCCTCCAGCACCATCGCGACGATCGGGGCCGAGGTGATGAAGTCGACGAGCTCGCCGAAGAAGGGCCGCTCGGAGTGCTCGGCGTAGTGCTGCTCGGCGAGCTCGCGCGTCACGGTCATCTGCTTGAGCGCCACGAGCGCGAGGCCCTTGCGCTCGAAGCGGGCGATGATCTCGCCGGAGAGACCGCGGGCGAAGGCGTCGGGCTTTACGAGGATCAGCGTACGGTCCATGGCTTCCTTTTCGAGGAGAGGTTTCAGGGGGTCGGGCGCGGGCGCCGCGCGCGTGCCGGCCGCGGCGCCGGCTCGGCCGCCACAGGGGCGGCCGGGTCCTCTTCGGTCACGACCGCGCCGTCGAGCTCGGAGATCGCGGACTCCCGCTCGAGTGGCGACAGCTCGGCGTCGTGCGCCGCCGCCGTGCGGCGCCGGCGGGTGCGTTTCGGCGGCGCCGCGACGACCTCGGCCTCGCAGTAGGGGCAGATCGTCCAGCTCTGCTCGAGCGGGCGCGAGCAGTTCGTGCAGCGCTCCTTGAGCTTGCGCAGACAGCTCGGGCAGCGCACGAAGTCGCGCTCGACGCGATAGCTGCAGAACGGGCACAGCGCGTGGTCGAGGTCGTGCAGGCGAGCCTCGGCGGCCTGCATCTCGAGCTCACGCTCGCGCACGTCCTCGAGGTACTCGGGCGGCCGCAGGATCATGTAGATGATCGTGCCGACGAACGGGAACAGCGAGGCGCATGTCGCCAATCCGACCATCACCGGATCGGCGATCCGCCTGCGCGCGTCGGCGTAGGTCCAGTAGATCAGCGCCAGGTACAGGACGACGACGAACAGCAGCAGCAGGTCGACCGCGAGGGTCAGGCCGCTGCTTTCGATGCCGAAAAATGCGAGGGGAAGCACGGCGGGCTGAGTTTAGAGAAACAGGCGGCCAAATCCGTAGCCTGCGGCGAAGAAGGCCAGGATCACGAGGGCGACGATCAGCGCCACTGCGCCGATCATCGTGAGCACTGATGGTCCTTCGTCGTTCATGGGCTCCCCCGCTGCCGCAGCGGGACACTACCGGAGCGCGCACCGCCTGCTCCCGGCTCGAGGGTCGCGACGCGGAGCAGATCGCCCACGAGATAGACCGAGCCGGTCGCGAGCACGGTCCCCCCGTGCTCGGCCGCCCAGGCGCGCGCCGCGGCGAGCGCGGAGGCGGGACGCGGATCGAGCGTCACCGACTCGAACCCCTGCTGGCGCGCGAGCGACTGCAGCGCGGCGGGGTAGAGCGCGCGGCTGCTCGGCGGCGCCGTGAACCACGCGTGATCGCACACCGGCAGCAGCACAGCGAGCATCGCCGCGGCGTCCTTGTCCTCGAGCACGCCGAGCACGAGCGCGAGCGGCCCCGGGCGGCGCACCTCGGGCAGCGCCTCGAGCAGGGCCGCGACCGCATCGGGATTGTGGGCGCCGTCGAGGATCGTAGGCGGGTCGCCCTCGAGCAGCTGCAGGCGCCCCGGCACGCTCGTCGCGGCCGCGGCCCCGCGCACCGCGCCCTCGTCGAAGGCGACCCCACGCTGCTGCAGCCAGGCGCGGACGGCGACGACCGCGAGTGCGAAGTTGCGCCGCTGGAACGCGCCGACCGATCCGAGCTTGTCCGTGGCCGCTCGATCGGGGCGCACGATCCGCGCGCCGCGAGCGGACGCCAGCCGCTCGGCTACGGCCAGCGCCGCCGGCGCGAGATCGGTGCCGAGCGCGAGCGTTCCGCGCGCAGGGAGCACGGCGAGCTTCTCCTCGGCGATGTGGGTCAGCGTCGGCCCGAGCCAGCGCGTGTGCTCGAGGCCGACGTTCGTGAGAACGGTCACGTCGGGCGCGATCACGCTGGTCGCGTCGTAGCGGCCGCCCAGGCCGGCCTCGATCACCGCCACCTCGACTTCCCGCTCGGCCATCTCCCACAGCGCCGCCGCCGTGAGCAGTTCGAACTGCGTGACATGGTCGTCCTCGGCGAGCGTGCGATTGACCCGCTCGGCGGCGTGGCTGGCGCGCGCGACGGCGCCGGCGAAGCTCTCGCTGTCGATCTCGCGCTCGCCGATGCGGATGCGCTCGCGGTAGGAGACGAGATGCGGCGAGGTGTAGCTCCCCGTGCGCAGGCCGTGGCGCTCGAGGATCGCGGCGATCATGAGCGTCGTCGAGGTCTTGCCGTTGGTGCCGAGAACCTGGATCGAGCGGAAGCGGCGCTCGGGCGAGTCGAGCGCTGTCATCAGCCGCCGCATGCGGTCGAGGCCGAAGCGCATGCCGAACAGCTCGAGCGAGCGCAGCCGCCGCTCGGCGTCGGCCTCGCTCCAGCGCAGGCGCGACTCGGCGTCCGCGCCGTGCTCGGCGCTTCCGCGGTGATCGCCGGGCGTCTCTCCTGCGCGCACGGCTTCGCGATCGCTAGGCGTCGGGGTGCTGACGCAGGTAGTCGAGGAACAGCGGCCGCAGCGCGTCACCGATCGCGCCATCGCCGCTGTGGAGCGCGTCTTTGATCAGTCCTTTGGAGGACTGGATGTCGAACTCCGCCTCGCCCTCGTCGCCGATCGACGCCTGAGCGGCCGGGATCTCCGACAGCAGCCTCCAGAAGAAGCGCACGTCGAGATGACGCTCGGCGCGGCGCACCGCGCGGTCGTGGAGCTCCTTCGTGGGGAGCTCCTCGAGGCCCTCGCTCACCGGCTCCCCCTCCCCGCGTCGCCGTGCGCGCGGGCCGCGGCGCTCATCGGCGCTTTCGGCCCCGGCCGCGCACGAGCGGCATCAGCTCGCGGCCCATCGATCTGAGGTCGAGCTTCTTCGCGAGCTTGCGCAGCTCCTCGCGCTCCTTCTCGCTGAGCGATCCGGGGCGCCCGCGTGACTCGCGCACGAGCCGGGCGAGGCGCGCGCGGTCCTTTGCCGACAGCTCGCCGAGGCGCCTGCCGACGACGAGCCCGGCCTGCAGCAGCACGGCCCACGGCAGCGCGCCGAGGCGCTCGCCGCTGCGCTTCGATTCCTTCCGCGAACGCGCCACGGTGCGATGGTAGCGGCCGCCGGCGGCGCCGCTCTAGGCGGACTCCTCGCGCAGCGTGCGCTCGGGCTCTTCGGGCGCGGCTTCGGTGACGAGCGTGGGCGTGAGCCCCTTCTCGACCGTCTCCTTGGTCACCACGCACTTCTTGACGTCGCGCCGCGAGGGCAGCTCGAACTGCACCTCGAGCAGGATCTCCTCGATGATCGAGCGCAGGCCGCGGGCGCCGGTTTCCCGCGCGAGCCCCTTCTCGGCGACAGCGACGAGCGAGTCGTCGGAGAACACGAGCTCGATGCCGTCGAACGAGAAGAAGCGCTGGAACTGCTTGACGAGCGCGTTGCGCGGCTCGACCAGGATCGAGACGAGGTCCTCGCGGGTCAGCTGGTGGACCGCGGACATCACCGGCAGGCGGCCGATGAACTCGGGTATCAGCCCGTACTCGATCAGGTCCTCGGGCAGGCAGTGCTCGAACACCTCGCCGGGGTCGCGCTCGGCCTTGCTTTCGATCGCTGCGGCGAAGCCCACGCCTTTGTGCCCGATGCGGCGCTCGATCACCTTGTCGAGGTTCGCGAACGCGCCGCCGCAGATGAAGAGCACGTTCGTGGTGTCGATCGTCAGGAACTCCTGGTGCGGGTGCTTGCGCCCGCCCTGCGGCGGCACCGATGCCTGCGTGCCCTCGAGGATCTTCAGCAGCGCCTGCTGGACGCCCTCGCCGGAGACGTCACGCGTGATCGACGGGTTGTCGGCCTTGCGCGCGATCTTGTCGACCTCGTCGATGTAGATGATCCCCGTTTCGGCCTTCTTGACGTCGTAGTCGGCCGCCTGGATCAGCTTCAGCAGGATGTTCTCGACGTCCTCGCCGACGTACCCGGCCTCGGTCAGAGCGGTCGCATCGGCAATCGCGAACGGGACGTTCAGGATCCGCGCGAGCGTCTGTGCGAGCAGCGTCTTGCCGCAGCCGGTGGGGCCGAGCAGCAGGATGTTCGACTTCTGCAGCTCGATGTCGGACTCGCCGGACATCATCATCTGCACGCGCTTGTGGTGGTTGTAGACGGCGACCGAGAGCGTGCGCTTGGAGGGGTCCTGCCCGACGACGTACTCGTCGAGCACCTCGTAGATCTCGCGCGGCTTCGGGAGGCTCTCGATGTCGAAGGCCGCGGGAGCGGCCAGCTCCTCGTCGATGATCTCGTTGCAGAGATCGATGCACTCGTCGCAGATGTAGACGCCGGGGCCGGCGATCAGCTTCTTGACCTGTCGTTGCGACTTGCCGCAGAAGCTGCAGAGGAGCTGCTCGTTTGAGTCGGTCGGTCTCGCCATATCCCTTGTTCTCCCCAGCGGTGGGCTCGTCGGCGCGGATCTCCTAGTGCTCGGAGATCACACGGTCAATGATGCCGTATTCCTTGGCCTCCTCGGAAGACATGAAGTAATCGCGCTCGGTGTCGGTGCGAACCCGGTCGAGCTCCTTGCCGGTGTGCTTGGCGATGATCTCGTCGAGACGCCGGCGCACGTCGATGATCTCCCTGGCGTGGATCTCGATGTCGGTGGCCTGCCCCTGGAAGCTCGAGGACACCTGATGGATCAGGATCTTGGCGTTCGGCAGCGCCATGCGCTTGCCCGCCGCGCCGCCGGCGAGCAGCAGCGCGCCCATCGACATCGCGATCCCGACGCAGATCGTCTGCACGTCGGGCTTGATGAACTGCATCGTGTCGTAGATCGCGAGCCCGGCGTAGACGGAGCCGCCCGGCGAGTTGATGTAGATCGAGACGTCCTTTTCGGGGTCCTCGGACTCGAGGTGCAGCAGCTGCGCCACGATCAGGTTGGCGATCTGGTCGTCGACGGGCGTGCCGAGGAAGATGATGCGCTCGTTGAGCAGCCGGCTGTAGATGTCGAACGCGCGCTCGCCGCGTGACGTCTGCTCGACGACCATAGGTACAAGTGGGCTCATAGTCCGCCTTTTGTTTCGCCTCGCCGGCCGGATTCCTCTACGGAACGCTAGCCGGCCGATCCTTTCTCGCCCGGCGTCCACAGCTCCCCTGCGGCCGCGCCCGGCGCAGCCACCGCCGGGGCGCGCTGCTCCTTCTCCGGCGTCCAGATCTGCTCGCGCGCCTTGGCCGTTGCCGGCTCGATCGGCGTGGCGGCGTCCGCGATCAGGTCGATCGCGGCGCGGGCCGCGAGGTCCTCGCGCACGTCGTCGAGGCGCCCGGCGGCGCTCAGGTCCGAGAGCAGCGTCTCGGGCTCGACCCCCTCGCGTTCGGCCGTGGGCGCAAGCGCGGCAAGGAGCTCCTCGTCGCTCGGCTCGATGTTCTCGGCGGCGACGACGGCGGTGATCAGCGCCTCGCGACGCAACGCGGTCTCGGCCTCCGCGCCGAGCTCGGCGACCGCCGCCTGCTCCTCGCGGCCGGTGATCTGCAGGTAGGCCTCGCGCGAGATTCCGCGGTGCGCGAGCGAGTGGAGCATCCGCCCCCACATCTCCTTCGCGCGCGCCGCCGTCAGCTCCGGTGTGATCGGGATCTCCGCCGCCGCCACGGCGGCGTCGAGCGCGGCCTGGCGGAACTCCGCCTGCGCGCGCGCGTCGTCCTCGGCGAGCAGCCGCCCGCGGATGTCGCCGCGCAGCTCCTCGAGGTCGTCGAAGCCCGAGTCGATCGCGAGCTCGTCGTCGACGGCGGGGAGCTGCTTCTCCTTGACCTCCTTCACGGTGACGGCGAACGCCGCCGCGCGACCGGCGAGCTGGGGTGCGCCGTAGTCGGCGGGGAAGGTGACCTCGACGGTCCGCTCTTCGCCGGCCTTGGCGCCGCGCAGCGCCTCCTCGAAGCCGGGGATCAGATTGCCCGAGCCGAGCTCGATCAGCTGGTCGCGGCCCTCGCCGCCCTCGAACGCCTCGCCCTGCTCGTCGCCGTCGGCGTGCCGGCCGATGTAGTCGATGACGACGAAGTCCCCGTCGGCGGCGGGCCGCTCGACCGTCTCCAACCTCGCGAGCCGCTCCCGCATCGCCGCGATCTCCTGATCGAGCGCGTCGTCGGCGACGGCCGGCTCGCGGCGCGGGACCTCCAGCCCGCGGTACTCGCCGAGCTTGGCCCTCGGCAGCACGCCGATCTCGATCGAGAAGCGCAGGGCGTGGCCCTGCTCGGGGAGATCGCCGACGTCGAGCTCGGGGTCGCCGACCGGCACGATCCCCGACTCGCCGATCGCCTCCGCGTACCAGCTCGCGAGCGTGTCGCGGACGGCGTCCTCGAGCACCGCCTCGCGCCCAATGCGCTGGATCACGAGCGGCGCGGGCACCTTGCCGCGGCGGAAGCCCGGGAGCTTCAGCTCGCGCCCAAGCTGGCGGGCCTTGCGCTCGAGCCGGCCCTGGACCTCCGACGCCGGGACCTCGACCTCGAGCCGCACGCGCGAGTCGTCGAGCTCGGTCAGCGTCGTTGACAGTACGCCGGGCACGACCGCCACGATACCGTGCGCCCGCATGAGCCCTGAGCGCCCGTCCGCGCGGAGGCTGCTGGCCCGGCTGTGGACGGGTTCGGCCGCGCACCTGCTCGGAGGAGGCCTCGACGTCGCGGCCGCTTTCGCGCGCTACGCGATCGCTCGCGCGCGCGACGGGTCAGGCGCCGCGCGCAGCTCATGAAGACCGGCGGTCCCGGCGCCGCGCGCAGCCCATGAGGAGCCGACCTGCCGCGCGGCGGCTGTGACGCCGCGCGCAATTTGGCCGAGTCGAGCCGCGCCCTCTGCGCGCAACTCGGCGAGGCTACGCCGGGTTGCGCGGCAGTGATCGATTCCGCTACGCGGCGACCGGCGTCTGTCCGAAGCGCAGCCGCACGCCGCGCGGGAGGACGAGCACCGGGCAGGTGGCGATCTCGATCAGGTGCGATGCGGAGGCGCTGAGCGAGATCCTCCCCGGTTCGGCGCCGCCACGCGAGTCGAACACGAGCAGGTCGGTTTCGCTGTTCGCGACCGGTGCGACCGTGCCGCCGAGCGCGTCGGCGAGGGACTGCGCGGTGTCGCGTGCGCCGCCGTCGCCATCGCCGACGGCGACGATGTTGCGGATGCCGTGGGCGCCGATCGTCTCGGCAACGTCCACCGGCGCGATCGCGACCGCGGTGTGGCCGCCCTCCAGCAGGCGCTCGGCCGAGTTGCCGACGGCCACGTGGCCCTTGGCGGTGTGCGAGTCCGAGCAGAACACGATCAGCTCGGCACCCTCCTGCTCGGCCAGCGCAGCGAGGCCCTCGGGCGTCGAGCGGTCGGTGACGACGTAGCGCTCGGCGGCGGGGCTGCCGAGCAGGTCGGCGCCGCGGTCGAGCAGCGCCTGGGCCTCGCCCTGCGCGAGCGTCTCGCGATCGCTGGTCGACTCGGGCGCGTGGCGCACGTAGGCGAGCGCGGGCTTGGCGCCGGCTTCGCGGAGCAGCCTGCCGAGCGTGATCGCGTCGTCCTCGTTGGCTGTCCCGTCATAAGAAACGATGATCTTGGTTGACATTCGGCTCTCTCCTGTCGATGTCGGTGCGGCCGTCCAGCCGCTTGGAGTCCGGTGGTTGCTTTCGTCTCAGGATGGCACGCTCCTGCCATCAGCGCCAGTGAGCTTTTTAATCGTTGATATAAGATGTTCTAATGCTCAATGTCGCCCGCCTGCGAGTCCTCCGCGAGGTCGCGTATCGCGGCTCGTTCTCGGCTGCCGCCGACGCGCTGTCCTACACCCAGTCGGCCGTCTCGCAGCAGATCGCGGCGCTCGAGGCCGAGACGGGGATGGCGCTGGTGGAGCGCCGGCCGCGCGGAGTCAGCCTCACGGCTGCGGGCCAGACGCTCGTCGGGCACGCCGAGGGGATCCTCGCGGGACTCGACGCCGCCGAGAACGCGCTCGCGGCGATCGCCGGGCTGCGCGGCGGCCGGCTGCGGATCGGCTCGTTCGCGACCGCCGGCGCGACGCTGATGCCGAACGCGATCGCGGCGTTCCGCGCGCTCTACCCCGACGTCGAGCTCACGCTCGCCGAGGGCGAGCCCGAGCAGATCGCGCCGCGGCTGCGGAGGGGGGAGCTCGATCTGGCGCTGCTGTTCTCCTTCGATGGCGAGGCGCCGGTCGCGGCCGATATGACGACCACGCCGCTGCTCGATGACCCGATGCACCTTGCGCTGCCCCGCGAGCACCGGCTCGCCGCGCGCAAGCGCGTGCGCATGGAGGACCTCCGCGCCGAGGCGTGGGTGCAGACAAGCCACGAGAGCGCCTGCGCCCGCCACGTCGTACGCCGCTGCCACGCCGCCGGCTTCGAGCCCCGCGTGTCGTTCGAGAGCGACGACTACAACACCGTGCTCGGGCTCGTCGCGGCCGGCGTGGGCGTCGCGCTGATCCCCGGGCTCGCCGTCGCCGGTGCGCGCGAGGACGTGGCGATCCGCTCGCTCTCCCCCCCGCCCCCGGCGCGCGAGGTGTTCGCGGCCGTCCCGGTCGGCGCCCGGCTGGCGCCGGCGGCCCCCGCGATGCTAGGCCTGCTCGAGCAGGCGGCCGGGTCCTTAAAGGCCTCGGGGCGCCCGGCCTAGCCGGACGCCCCGAGTTCCCATCAGAGGATCCCTAGTTGCCTACGGGCAGCTGAGGACCATCACGTTGGCCATCACTTTGTAGCCTTCGGGCGTGGCGTGAATGTCAGGCCCGTTGTTGAGGAAGTTGCCCGAACCTTTCGGGAATTCCGTTGTGCTCGTGTTGGCCATGTTCGTCCATTTCTGGAGACGGCCGGGTTCGGCGATGTTCTGCGGGTTGAATTTCGTCAGCGTGTTCGCCAGACAGCCGCCGAATTTGGCTGCGACTTCGCCGAAGCCAGTGTTGAACTGCGAGGCGAGCCCGTTCGAGCCCCTCAGGCCTTCGTAGTTCTTGCCTTCGAGCGCTTCTTTTTTGGTTGCGATTTTTTCGAGGTTGCCGTACGGGTTGTACGCGCCCACGAAGATGATCGGTCCCGTGTAGTTGATGCCACCGAATTCCGCACCTTTACGGATCACCGTCAGGATGCGACCGATGTTTTCACCGATTTTTCTGCCCAGCGGCAGCGCACCGCCGACGAGGCATTCGGAGAAGGCTTTTTCCTCAGCTGCTTTGGTCGGAGGAATTTCGCCTCGGCCCACTTTTTCGCCCACTTCTTGTTCGCATTTTTTGACGAAGTGCAGCTGGTCGTTGGCGCCGATGTTCAGCGTCAGGTGCGTGACCGGCGTACCGGCCAGCGCGTCGTGAGCGATCACGCCCAGCGCCGCTTCGAGCTGGGAGACGCCTTCGCCGCCGTATTCGACGTGCAGCGGGAAGTGGAACCCGGCCGGGAAGCCGTTTTCTTCAGCCGTTTTTTCGTGGTAGGCACAGGGCGCTTCACCGAACGCCGCGACTTCTTTGCCTTCCGCATATTCCTGGCCGGCTTTGAGGCCCGCTGCGAGCGGCCCGTTACCGATCAGAGAGCCCGAGGTCTCGCCCGGGCAACCGAGGTCCTGCAGCCCGATGTGGACGAGATTCGGGTGGAGCTTGAGCAGGTAGTCATCCGCGTAACCGTGCGTGAACGCGGAGACAGGCTCACCCGTTTCCAGGTTCTGGTTGAACAGCTGCTGCGAGTAGCCGAACGAAAGCGAGTCGCCCAACGCGACGTAATATTCTTTCGGCGGGTGCGTCACGGCGCCGGCGGCCGAAGCGAGCACTGCCGAAACGGCGAATGCTGCGACGAGCGCCAGGCCGAGGAGCCGGCTGCGCGTACGCAGCGTCCTAGCCAAGCCATGCGTGGCTGACATTCTCATCCTCCTAGGTTCCTTGCGGGACAGAGCCCGCAGGCGCAGCCCCCTCAGTGGTATTTCGATCCCTCTACGTAAACACCCCGCGTCGATAGACCGCGGGGAGCATCCACGGGCCAAGATAGCCTTGCGTTTCACAATTGTCAAGGATGGAGCGACCCCCCGCGGGCTCCGCCGAGACGTCCGCCGCGGGTGCGATGTTTGACGGCCCAGACGAACGAGGCCGCCGATGAACGCCATAACGCTGCTGCTCATGATCGCGCTCGCGCTTCTCGCCGCGGCGGCGGCGGGTGCCCTCCTGCGCCGCCAGCGGCGGCGGATGCTGGACGAGTTCGAGGGCCTCTCGCACGAGCTCGTGGCGCACGCGGTCGAGACGCTCGCGGAGCGAGGCGAGGAGGCCCGCCGCAGCGATCGCGAGAGCAGCGAGCAGGCGCGGCGGCTGGAGCGCGACCACGTCACCGAGGCCCGTCGCGCGGACCACGAGCGGGCTGCCGGCGAGATGGCCACGCGCGCCGCGGAGATCAAGGGCCTCGTGCGCCCCGTCCACGAGAAGCTCGCGCGGATGGAGTCCGAGATCGGCCGGCTCGAGCGCGAGCGCCGCGAGGCGCAGGGCGAGCTCGCACAGATGATCCGTCAGCTCGGCGAGGGCGTCGGCACGCTGCGGGCCGAGACGGGCAACCTCGTCAACGCGCTGCGCCGCCCCGCGACACGCGGCTCCTGGGGTGAGATCCAGCTGCGCAACGTGGTCGAGATGGCGGGGATGCTCGAGCACTGCGACTTCCTCGAGCAGCACACGCTGCAGACCGCCGACGGGGCGCTGCGACCCGACATGCTCGTGCGGCTGCCGGGCGGCAAGGTCGTCGTGGTCGACTCCAAGGTGCCGCTCGAGGCCTACCTGCAGGCGCTCGAGTGCGAGGTCGAGGCGGAGCGGGAGGTCCACGCGGCCCAGCACGCGCGGCAGACGCGCGAGCACATCAACAAGCTCGCCTCGAAGGGCTACCAGCGCCAGCTCGATTCCACGCCCGAGTTCGTCGTGATGTTCGTGCCCTCGGACGGGATCTACCAGGCGGCGCTCGCCGCCGACCCCTCGCTGATCGAGCACGGCGTGCAGCAGCAGGTGCTGCTAGCGACGCCGACGACGCTGATCGGGCTGCTCTGGGCCGTCCACTACGGCTGGCGGCAGGAGCTGATCGCCGAGTCCGCGCGCACGATCGCCGAGTCCGCGCGCGAGCTGCACCGGCGGCTCGGGCGCTTCGTCGAACCGCTCGGCAAGGTCGGGCGCCAGCTCGACTCGGCCGTCTCGGCCTACAACGAAGCGGTCGGCTCCTTCGACCGCCGCGTGATCCCGCAGGTGCGCCAGATCGAGGCGGCGGGCGCCGCGTCCGAGCGCGATGTGCAGGCGCCGCAGCCGCTCGACGGCGCGGCGCGGCGGCTCACCGCGCAGCCGGCGCCCGACGCCGAGGAGGACGGGGCGCCGTCGCTGCCGGGGCACGAGGCGATAACCGTGCAGCGGATCGCCGGCGGCTGAGGGCGATCGTGAGCAGCAGCGCGAGCGCGACCGGCACGGTGGCCGGCAGCTCGTCGACCGCGAAGAACAGCAGGTCGAATACGAGTGCGAGCGCCGCGGTGAGCGCCGCCCCGCGCAGCTGCACACCGCGGTTCAGCGCGATCCTGCCGATCGCTGGTCCCGCGAGCAGGCCACCCAGGACCCCGGCCACGAACAGGTCGCCGTAGCCCATCACGGCCGACCCGAACACGGCGCTCTGGAGCCGCGGCAGGCCCGCAGCGGGGTGCGCAGCGTTGAGCGCGTTGTTCGGCCGCTGCAGCAGATCCGAGACCACCAGCGCCGTGTCGGCGATCGCCATCGCGACGATCCCGGCGGCCAGCCACCGCGCCGGCGTGACGGCGGCGAGCAGCGCGCCGAGCGCGACGCAGCTGAGGGCGGAGAGCGCGAGCGCGGCCCCCTCCCCCGCGAGACCGCCGCGGTCGACCCACGCGAGCGCGAACAGCGCGGGCACGGCGAGCGCCGCCGCCGGCCGCGACCCGCGCGCGGTGGCTCCCAGGGCGAGCGCCGCGAGCGGCGGCACGCAGACGAGCGCGAGGTAGGTCAGACCGTTCGCGCTCGCGTGTTCGGCGGCGCTCGCGATCGCGACGAAGCCGACGACCGACACCGGCGGCACGAGCGCCCAGCGCCGGGAGCGAAGGCGCGCCGGGAGCGCCGGCAGCCTGCTCGGGACCGCCACCAGCGCGCCCTGCACGAGCGAGAGGATCGCGATCGAGAGCCAGAACGGGACGTGCACTGCTCCGAACATAGAGCGCGCCCCTCCTGGCCCGCCGCATCGCCGGCTCCTCGTAGGATTGGCGCGTGAGCGCGACCGCGCCGGCAGCGCCCCCGATCCTCCACCTGTCTGCCGTGATGGGCAGCCCGCTGCGCGACTCCGACGGCGAGCGCCTCGGGCGCGTTCAGGACCTGATCGTGCGCCTCGGCGGCGTCGGCTACCCCCCGATCACCGGCGTCCTCGTGACCGTCGCGCGCCGCACCTCCTACCTCGGCGTCGAGCGCGTCTCGACGATCAGCAGCGACGGCGTCGTGCTGCGCAAGGCCAAGCTCGACCTGCGCCACTTCGAGCGGAGGCCCGAGGAGGTGCTCCTGGGCCGCGACCTGCTCGACCGCCAGCTGATCAACGTCGAGGGCGCGCGGCTCGTGCGCGCGAACGAGATCGAGCTCGCGCTCGTCGCCGGCTCCTGGCGGGTCGTCGGCGTCGACACGGGGCCACGCGGCGGCCTGCGGCGACTGCTGCCGAAGCAGATCGGCGCCCACATCGGCGTCGGAGAATTCCTCGACTGGGCCGAGGTCGAGCCGTTCGTCGGCCACGTCCCGACGGTGCGCCTGCGCGTCCCGCACCCGAAGCTCGCCAAGCTCCACCCCGCCCAGATCGCCGATCTCGTCGAGGCCGCGTCGCGGCGCGAGGGCGAGGAGATCATCCAAGCGGTCGGCGACGGCGACCGCGAGCTCGAGGCCGACGTCTTCGAGGAGCTCGACGACCAGCACCAGCGCGAGTTCCTCGAGGACCGACCCGACGACCAGATCGCCGAGATCCTCGCGCGCATGGCCCCCGACGACGCCGCCGACATCGTCGGCGAGCTCGACGAGGAGCGCCGCGAGCCGGTCCTGGCGCTGCTGCCGGTCAGCCACCGCGTGAAGGTGCGCGCGCTGCTCGGCTACGACCCCGCAGAGGCCGGCGGCCTGATGAGCCCCGAGTTCGTCCTGCTCGGCGACCACACCTCGGCCGGCGACGCGCTCGAGGCCGTGCGCCGCAGCCGGATCGCGGCCGAGCTGCTGAGCGCCGTGTTCGTGCGCGCGAGCGACGGCACCCTGCTCGGGACGGTCCCCGTGACGGAGCTCGTGCGGCTCGAGCCAGGACGGCGCATCGGCGACGCCGCGCGGCGCGAGCTGCCGTGCCTGGAGGCCGACAGCTCCTTCGAGGAGCTCGCGCGGGTGATGGCGGACTACAACCTGACCTCGATCGCGGTCGTCGACGAGCACAAGCGCATGCTCGGCGTGGTCACCGTCGACGACGTGCTCGAGGCGATGCTGCCGCGCGGGTGGCGCCGGCGCTTCGGACTGCTCGGCGAGGACTGACCGCCGCAGCCCAGCCATTAGACTGGCACGGCGATGACGATCCCGAACGCAAACACGATCGATGGCGGTCCGAGTACCGCCCGTTATGCGCCGGATCAGGTCGGCCACCTTTGGCCGGCCGCGTCTGCCTGCCCGGCTTAGCCCCCGCCGCGTCCGCCTGTTCGCCTTCCTCGGCCTGCTCGGCCCGGGGCTGATCGCCGCCAACGCCGGCAACGACGCCGGCGGGATCGCCACCTACTCGTCGGTGGGGGCGAAGTACGGCTACGGGCTGCTTTGGACGATCGTGATCGTCACGGTGTCGCTCGCGATCGTGCAACGGCTCGCGGCGCGGATGGGAGTCGTCACCGGCAAAGGCCTGGCCGAGCTCGTGCGCGAGGAGTACGGCATCCGCTGGTCGGTGCTCGCCACGACGGCCGTGCTCGTCGCGAACCTGGGCATCTGCATCTCGGACTTCGTCGGCGCGGCCGCTGCGCTCGGCCTCGCCGGCATCCCCGCCCAGGCGTCGGTGCCGGTCTTCGCGCTCGGCATCTGGCTCGTGATCGTGCGCGGCTCGTACCGCTCGGCCGAGCGCATCTTCATCTGGTTCACGATCCAGTTCTTCGCCTACCCGGTCGCGGCGATTCTCGCTCACCCGCACTGGGGCTCCGTCGGACGTGCGATCGTGCTCCCCCACCTGCACTCGGGCTCTGCGTATCTCGTTCTGCTGATCGCGACGATCGGGACGACGATCACGCCCTACATGCAGCTCTACCTGCAGTCCGCCGTAGTCGAGCGCGGCGTGCGCGAGGACGAGCTCCCGCGCGAGGAACGCGAGGCGGTCTCCGGCGCCGTGTTCGCCAACGTCGTCGCCGGGTTCGTGATCATCGCGACCGGAGCGACGCTGTACACGCACGGCATCCACGAAATCAGCTCGGCGGCCGGCGCAGCGCGCGCGCTCAATCCGTTCGCGGGCCAGTTCGCAGAGGCGCTGTTCGGTATCGGGCTGCTCGGCGCGAGCCTGCTCGCGGCGGCGATCCTGCCGATCGCCACCTCCTACGTCGTCGCCGAGTCGCTCGGCTACGAGAAGGGGATCGGCCGCCGGCGCGAGGAGGCGCCGGTGTTCGTGGGCGTCATCACGGCGATGATCGTGATCTCGGCGATCGTCGCGATGGTGCCCGGCGTGCCGGTGATCTCGCTGCTCGTGGCGGTGCAGGTCATAAACGGCTGCCTGCTCCCGATCAACCTGTTCTTCATCTGGCGCCTGTCGCGCTCGCGCGCGCTGATGGGCGAGCACCGCAGCCGCGGCCTGCTCGACGGGGCCGCGGGCGTCACGGTCGTCGTGCTGTCCGCGCTCTCGATCGCGCTCGTGCTCGTGACCGTGTTCGGCCTCTAGCCACTCCCCGCCGCGCGCGAGCGCCGCGCGCGAGTCAGCCCGCGGCCCTCGCGCCCGCCGCGCGCGAGGCGGAGCCGCGAACGAGCAGCGATGCGCCGATCGCGCCACCGAGATCGCCGAGCGCGGCGATCTCGACCTTCGGCGGCCGCTGGTCCGCGAACAGGTGCGGGCGCATCGCGGCGTCGATCCGCTCGGCGATCGGATCCCCGAGCCGCACCCCGAGCCCGCCGCCGACGATCACGGCCTCGACGTCCAGCAGGTTCACCGAGGAGGCGGCCGCCGCCGCGATCGCCTGCACGGCACGCTCGATCATGCGCTCGGCGAGCTCGTCTTCGTGCTCGAGTGCGCGCGCCCAGATGCCGCTCGTCAAGCGCGTCCGCTCGTGCTTCTTCATCAGCTTGAACAGGTCGGTCTTCTGGCCCTTCTCGACCAGCTTCGCGACGTGCGCTTCCATCGCGGCGCGGCCGGCGTACGCCTCCATGCACCCGCGCCTGCCGCACGTGCAGCGGGCGCCGTCGAGCTCGACCACCATGTGGCCGATCTCCCCCGCGCCGCCACGCCCGCGCCACTGCTCTCCGCCGAGCACCACGCCGCCGCCGACCCCCGTGCCCCAGAAGACGCCGAGCAGCGAGCCGAAGCGCGTCCCCGCGCCGAGCTTCGCCTCTGCCCCGAGGGCGACCTGGACGTCGTTGCCGACTTCCACCGGCACGCCGAGCGACGCTTCGAGCTCGTCCGCGAGTGCGAATGTGCCCTCCCACCCGGGCAGGTTGCGCGCGCTCGTCACGGTCCGCTCCTCGACGGTCCCGGGCGAGCCGGCGCCCACGCCGGTGAGCGAGTCGACCTCGATGCCGGCGGCCTGGGCGGCCTCGCGCATCGCGGCCTCCATCTCGGCCGCGACGTCCTTCGGCCCGCCGCTCGTCGGGGTCGCGTGCCGCGCCGACCCGAGCACCTCGTTCGCAGGATTGACGACAATCGCCTGGATCTTGGTCCCGCCGAGGTCGATCCCGCCGTAGGTGCCCATCAGGGGCGGATCATCGCACGGAGCGGAGCAGCCGCGGGCGGCTGCGGTCAGACTCTGTCGCGAATTCGACGATCGGCGGCGCGCCGTGCGCCACGGAAAAAGGAGATCGATGCCCCTGTCAAGGACAAGGAGCCGCCGGGTGCTCGGCGCGGTGCTGCTCGCGCTCGCGCTGACGCTCACGCTGAGCGCGTGCGGCGGCGGCTCATCCGCGAAGACCACGACCAAGTCCGCTGCGAGCACGACGGCCGGCGGCTCCGGAGCAACCGCGCGGGTCCGCACGCGGGGGCTCGCGAAACTGCGCGAATGCCTGCAGCAGAACGGGATCAAACTGCCGAAACGCCGTGGCCTTGGCGGCGGCTACCTCAACGGAACCTCCCGCGTCCTCCCGCCGGGCGTGAGCCGCTCGCAGTACGAAGCCGTGCTGAAAAAGTGCGGCGGGGCGCCGCTGCTGCGCGGCGGCACGCGCGGCTTCGGACGCCTCAACACGCCCGCGTTCAAGGCCGGGCTCAAGCAGTTCGCGGCCTGCATGCGCGCAGCGGGTGTGAACGTGCCCGAACCGAACACGAGCGGCAAAGGCCCGATCTTCAGCACGGCCGGCCTGAACCCGCGGTCCTCGACGTTCCGAAAGGCCTCGGCGAAATGCTCGAAGCTGCTCGCGAACGCGCTCCGCCGCCCCCCGGCGGGGTCGGCGCCCCCCGGCTGAGCAGCGGCGCGGAGTAGCAGCGGCGACCGGGCCCCTCGGCGGGGCCCGGCGCCGGGGCGGCTAGTGGTGCTTGGGGTCGGGGATCGCCGACGAGCTCGGCTTGCTCGCGACGCTCGGCGCGGGCAGCGCGGCGACCCGCTGGATCAGCCCTTCCCACTGGACGGCGCTGAGCGACGGAACGGCCGTCGTCGGGACGGTCGCGACGCGGCCTTTGGCCGCGGAGTGGGCGGCCGCGCCCGCGGCGCCCGGCGCGATCGCGACGGCGGGATTCGCAACGCGCGCGAATTCGAGCCGCATGCGGTTCCAGTAGGCGCGCGAGGACTTCGTGCTCGCCTGGCCCGGATAGCGCATCAGGCTCGCGATCGACTGCGGCTGGAATTCCGGTGGCAGCGCCAGCAGCGTGCGGATCGTCAAATCGGTGATCGTGCCGGCGCCCTGGTGGCCGGCGAGCGGGATGCCGTTGATCGCCGAGATCTCGACCGCGTTGCCCTCGTAGGCGGCGGACACAGCGCCGGTCGCGGTGACCGGGCTCTGGCCGCAGTGCAGCGCCGTGACCGTCGGGCGCAGGCCGGTGCGCGAAAGGAACGCGAGCACGGCGAGCACGCGGCGGTTGATCGCACCGGCGGCGATGTCGTGGCGGCCACAGGCGTAGACGGTGATGCCCGGGTCGGAGAGGACTGTGCGCTGCAGTTCCGCCTTGGAGAGGAGGAAGACGTCTGAGGCGGTTGCGCCGAGCAGCGGGTCAGGGGCGGTCGCGCCGCGCGGGTGCAGCGCCGCCTGCAGCTGGGCCCAGTTCGCGAGCACGGTGCCGGGTTCGATCGTGCTCGGGTCGCCCGCCGGGCGGACCGCGAAGCGCAGGTGGCCGGCGTGCGCGCCGGCGGTGACGCTGACCGAGCCGAGCACGGTCCCGCTCGTGACGACCGAGCCGCGCCGCAGCGGCTGCGAGCGCTCGCTCTTGGCCAGTCGCGCGCGCCGGGCCTGTTCCAGCCTCGTGGCCGCGCGCGCGTCGGGGTTGCCCGGGTGCGCGAACAGCCGCACCTTGCCGGCGATGGCTCCTTCGGTCGTTTCCACCGAAGCGCTTCCCTGGCCCGGGCTCGTCCGGTGCTTGACCGGCGTCTTGACCTGCAGCGTCAGCGGCGCCTGCGCCCCGGCGGTCGCCGCCTGCGACGGCGCCGGATCATGGTGGGCGGCGATTTCGACGAGCGGCGTAAGGTTGCGGGAGCTGGGCTTGGGCAGTTTGTAGCTCGGAGCGATGCGCCCGAGCCCTGCGTACGTGAACACGTCTCCGTAGAGGTCGCGCAGGACGAGGTAGTGGCCGAGCTTGCTGGACGAGGAGATCTTCGTGACACGGCCACCCTCGACCGCGACGACGTGCGCGTTCGGCGCGGTCGTCAGCTCGTCGAAGCGCATCGGCGCGGCCGGAACCTTCGCCGCCGCGGCCGTCGGCGAGGGCGCCGCCGTGGAGCCGGGGTGCGCGAGCGCGCTCGCGCTCGCGGTGGCGCTCGAGCTCGTCGCGGCAGTCGCGGTGGATGAGGCGCTCGGCAGCGGCAGCGGGACCCACGAGACCTTGTGGCCGGTGGCGGGCAGGCGGCCATCGACGAGTCCGGTGAGGGTCGCGATCACAGAGCGCGGGTAGGTCGAGATCAGCTTCGCGCGGAGGAGCACGGAGTCGACGTATTCCTGCGAGTGGTTGTAGGCCAGGATCGCGGTCTCGAGGTTGCTTGCCGCCCCGGCCGCGCGCAGATAGCGGGCGGCGGCGAAGATCGCGTCGACCGGGTTGTAGGGATCGGCATAGCCGGCATTCAGCGCGTCGACGCCGTACTGCAGCCACGTCGCCGGCATGAACTGCATCCACCCGACCGCTCCGGCGCTCGAGACCGAGAGGTCGGTGCCGTAGTTCGTCTCGATTTCGTTGACGGCGGCGAGGATCTGCCACGGAACGCCGTACTGGGTGGCAGCGGCCTTGTAGATCGGCAGCAGGAACAGCGGAATCCGGTAGAAGCCGAGCGCCTGGACGGAGGCGGCCGAGTTCGCGAGGGCGTTCGCCTGCGCTGCGATCAGCGCGGGCGAGAGCGCGACGTTGTTGTTCGCGTTCGCGTTTTCGCCCGGCTTCGACTTCGTGTTAGTCGTCGTCTGGGTCGCGCTCGAATTCGGCGCTCCGTTCGTCGCGCGCTGGTGGCGACGGAGCACGACGGTCGGCGCGACGCTCGGCGAGGCGGGGGCCGTTGTAGTGGGTGCCGTGGTGGTGGCAGGCGTCGCCGCCGGCGCGGGGGCAGGCGCGGGGGCGGGGGCGGCGGCCGGAGCCGGAGCCGGAGTGGTTTCCGCGGTAGTCGACGGTTCGGTCGTCGTCGTCGTTGTCGTGCCCGTGGTGGTCGTCCCCGTTTCCGGTTCGGGTGCGGGGGTAGTCGTGGTGGTGGTGCTTTCGGAGGCGGGCTGGACGGCTGTTTCAGCGAAGGCCGCATCCGGGCTCCCGAGGCCGAGGCCGGCCGCCGTCAGACCCCCGCCCGCGAGGGCGGACAGGACGGCACGCAGAGCCCGTCGCCGGGCGGGGCTCATCGGCGGCATACGCTGGGGCTCGTCATGTCGTGGGGGATCCCATTCGGTCGTGGTCGGTGGAGCATGCCCACAAACGCGGGATACGCCCACCGGAAGTCATATCGGCAGACAAACAAGAATCCGTAAAGGATTCGTAATCGGGCTCGCGGCTCCCCTTGACCGGAGCGCTTGCACGCGACAGAGCCCTCAAGCTAACGGGGAACGGCGGACGTTGTCGCGGTTGGCCATTTCGATGAGACGAGTTCGTGTGAATCGGCACGATCTTTCCCGCGGGAAACCGCGGTGTTGGTCCCTGCGATGCTTCGCGCGCGACCACTTCGGTCCTGCTGCGGCGCGCGCCCGGAGCCGCTACCCTCACCGTCGTGGAAACGCTGCTCTCGATCCTGCAGGTCGGGTTCGCCGTGATCGTGATCCTGCTCGTGCTGATGCACTCCGGCAAGGACGCGGGCCTGTCGGGCGCCTTTGGCGTCGGCAGCGGCGCGGGTCCGCTCGGGGGCGGGTCGATGGTCGAGCGCAACCTCAACCGCTGGACCATCTTCTTCTCGGCCCTGTTCTTCGTCAACGCGATCATCCTGCTGAAGCGGCCCTGGGCCTGAGGCCGGCTCAGCCGGCGCTCGGGGGCTGGCCGCCGGCGTGCCCCTCCTCGGCCTCGATTCGGTCAAGGATCTCGATCGCCTCTGCGCGCAGCGCGGCGTCGATCCGCTCGTAGTCCTCGCGCGAGAGCTTACCGGTGCGGTAGTCGAGCTCGGCGTCGCGGATCTCCTGGTACTTGGCCTCGCGCGCGGCGGCCAGCTCGGCAGAGCGCAGGTTGTGCGATCGGGGCTCGAGCGCCCGCTCCTCGCCGCGCCGCCCGCGCAGCGGCGCGGCCACGACGGCCACGACGAGCGCGAGGATCGCCACGATCAGGACGAACACGAGCACGTTCACGCAGGGGCGCCGGCTCAGGCGCGTGCCAGCGCGCGAGCGGCGCGTGCGCGGGCAGCCGCCCGCCGGCGGACGGTGCTCGGTGCCGGCCAGATCGCGATCAGGCCGCCCCCGAAGACGATCAGACCGCCGATCCAGATCCACATCACCAACGGCGAGACGATGAAGTGGAACTGCGCCGGCGGCGGGTTCTTCAGGTATGCGCGCGCCAGATAGGCGATCGCGACGATCGCCTCTTCTCCGGAGAGGTCCTTGTTGCCGGTCTTGATGATCCGCTGCAGGGCCGGTGCTTCGATGTCCGGCGCGATCGCGCTCCAGACATCGCGCGTGACGCCTCCGTCCATGCTGATGTGGCTGACCGGCTGCCCGCCGATCAGGCTGCCGACGGTGCCCTGCGACGCGTCCTGCGATGCGTAGAAGCCCTCACTCGGGTACAGGGTGGCGACGTGGCGGCCGCCCTTGCTGACATCGAGCTGGGCGCCGAGCGCGAGCGTCGAGCCGGTGTGGGCTCGATCCTGGCTCGGGGTGATCGAGGCGGTCGGGCGCACATAGCGGATCTCATACGCGCCGACGCGCGTGGAGGAACCGGGCGTGAGCGTGAGCTCGGAGGCGTGCTGGAAGGACGATGAGGCGGCGACGCCTACGAACAGGACGGCCATCCCGACGTGGACGACGTACCCGCCGTACCGTCGCCGGTTGCGCCGCACGAGCGCGAGCAGCGCGCGCGGAAGCGGCTCCCCCGAGATGGCCCTGCGCGCGAGGGTGCCGCGCAGGAACTCCTGCCCGACGGCGCCCAGCACGAACGCCGCGCAGCAGAACATCGCGAGCGCGAACGGCTTGCCGCTCACGCCCAGAGCGAGGAGCACGGCGAGGGCGAGCAGCGCGCAGCCCAGCGGGGCGAGCAGGTTGCGCCGCGCGTTCGCGAGCGTCGCCCGGCGCCACGCGATCACGGGTCCGATCCCGCTCAGGAGCACGAGCACGAGCGCCAGCGGCACCGTGTAGCGGTCGAACCACGGCGGTCCGACCGAGGCTTCCTGGCCGGTGAGCGCCTCGGAGATGAGCGGGAAGTAGGTCCCCCAGAAGATCACGAAGCAGAGCCCGACGAGCACGAGGTTGTTCGCGATGAACATGGACTCGCGCGAGAGCAGCGAGTCGAGCCGGTGCTCGGAGCGCAGCATCCCGCGCCGCGAGACGACGAGATAGATCGAGCCAGAGATCAGGATCCCGATCAGGATCACGAACGGCACCCCGAGCGTCGCCCCGCCGAACGCGTGGATCGAGTTGAGCACGCCGCTGCGCACGAGGAACGTGCCCATCACCGCGAGCGTCCCCGTCGCGAGCACGAGGCTCACGTTCCAGACCTTCAGCATCCCGCGTTTCTCCTGGATCATCAGCGAGTGCAGGAACGCGGTGCCGGTCAGCCACGGCATCAGCGACGCGTTCTCGACGGCATCCCATCCCCAGTAGCCGCCCCACCCGAGCTCCGAGTAGGACCAGCGCGCGCCGAGCAGGATGCCGATCCCGAGGAACAGCCACGCGGCGAAGGCGAAGCGCCGGATCGCTTTGATCCAGTCCGCGTCGACGCGGCGGGCGAGCAGCGCGCCGACGCCGAAGGCGAAGGGGATCGTGCAGAGCGTGTACCCCGAGTAGAGCATCGGCGGGTGGATGATCATCGTCGGGAACCGCAGCAGCGGATCGAGGCCCGCGCCTTCCGTCGGCGCCGGCCGGGTGGTCGCGAACGGGTTCGCGTAGAAGACCATCAGGGCCACGAAGAAGCCGCCGAAGCCGAGCAGGACGGCGGTCGCGTACGCCGCCACGTCGCGCATGCGCCGCCGCGTGAGGAACAGCGCGAGACTCGACCACATCGACAGCAGCCACGCCCACAGCAGGAGCGAGCCTTCCTGGGAGGACCAGACCGCGGCCGCCCGGTAGAAGCCCGGCGTCGTTCGGCTCGAGGTGTCGGCGACCGTGTTGAAGCCGAAGTCGTTGCGCAGGAACGCCAGCTCGAGCACGGCGAACGCGATCGTCAGGATCCCGGCGAGCGCGTACACAGAGCGGCGCCCGGACTCGCTGAACTCGACGCGCCCGCTGCGCACGCCGTACAGCGATGCGCCGATCCCGTAGGCGCACACCGCGAGCGCCAGCAGCAGGCACGCGAACCCGAGGCTTGCCATCAGCGGCCTAGCGCCGGACCCGCGACCGCGTGGTCACGAGTTCTGGTTCTCCGAAGGCGGTGCGGTCTTGTACTTGGAGGGGCACTTCGTGATCAGCGAGTTGCGTTCGCCCACGTAGCTCGAGCCCTGGCGCTGGACGGTGACGATCACCTCGCGGCCTTCCTGGAAGGGATCCGGGACGGTCCCGGTGTACGTGAGCGGGATCGCGGTGCCCCCCGCACGATCCTGCACGCTGAAGTGCAGCACTTCGCCCGTCCGCCGCACGGAGCGCGCCACGACGGTGCCGGTGAGCTGGTAGCTGCGGCCCGGCTGCGCCTGGCGCACCAGCTGGCTGGGCGACAGCGCCGGGCTCGCGGCACTGAAGCTCGTGTAGATCAGGGCGCTCGCGAGGATCACGGCCACGCTCAGCGCCACGATCAGGCGCACTGTTCGCTTGCGCGCGGGGTTCATGCAGCGCCAAGTATCTCAGACTCGGGTGGCCGCCCGGCGAGGCGAGGAGGCCCGGATGTGACACGTGCGACTAGTACATGCGAGGAGAACCGGCGTGCAACGCGAAACCTTCTGGCGTGCAAGACGTTGTAGGAGGAAGATCGCGATGACCAACGGACTCCTTCACCCGCTGAGGACCCCGCGCCGCCGCGGCCGGGCGCACGACCGTCGCGGCCTCGACCAGGGCCGGACCCGCGCCCACCGCCCCGAGCCCCCCGCTCCGCCCGCTCCGGTCGTCGACGAGGCCGTCGAGCGCGTGCGCTGCGCCGGGGGGCCGATCGACCACGCCGCCTACAACTGCGAGTGCGGCTACTGCTTCAGCGCCGCGGTCTCCACCACGGTCAGCTGCCCGCACTGCGGCACCGGCCAGGCCTGGTAGTCGACTAGGAGCTCCCGGTCTCCGCGGCGCGCGCGCGCCTGCCGGACGGAGTCGGTCCATCGTCGGCCCGGCGGCGATCGCCGATCACGCCGTTCAACCCGTCGACCGCGCTCGAGACCTCGCTCGCCGAGACGCTCTGCTCGCTGCGGCGTAT
>DATARO010000056.1:0-57312 GCA_036264095.1 Solirubrobacteraceae bacterium
CGACATGGACGTCGAGCGCTGCGTCCGGCAAGGCACGATTGACCCAGCCGTAGAGCTCCGCCGTCCGCGCGTCGAAGTCCTCGCTGCCGAGCACGACCTCGAGTGTGCGAGGTCGGCCCATGAGCATCGGCAGGCGCTCGAGCGCGCCACCTCCGGGAATCACGCCGGCGCCGACCTCCGGCTGTCCGAAGATAGCCTTCTCCAAGCTCGCGAAGCGCATGTCGAAGCTGAGCGCCAGCTCAGCCCCGCCGCCCCGCGTCCGGCCCCGCATCAGCGCGATGCTCACCACGCTGGCCTGGGTCAGGCGAACGGTCATGTCGGTCCACATCGGCAAGCCGCTCGGCCCGGTTTCCGTAGGCGTTTCCGCTGCCCGCGACAAGTCGTAACGCCCGAGGAAGTAGTCCGGGTTGGAGCTGTCGAAGACGACCACGCGCAGCGAGTCGGCCGACTCGATCTGGTCCACGAGCGTCTGGAACTCCCGGATCGTCTCGGGGTTCAACAGGTTATACGGCGGGTTGTCGAAGCTGATGCGCCAATAGGCGCTCGACACCATCTCGACGTTGAATTGGCTTGTACTTGCAGGCATGGCCGCTCCATTGTTCGCGGATTCCGGACTAGCCCGCGGCGACGCTCCGAAATCCGCCGCTGACCCAGCCGACGATGAGCTGGCCGTACTCGCGCGCCGCTTCCTCCCAAGCGAAATGTCCCGCGTCGAGTGGATGAAGCTCGCTGTTGGGGAGCAGGTCGGCGAGGTACTGGTTGTTCGACCACGGCACGAGGTCGTCGCCATCCCCCGCCAGGATCTGGGTCGGGGTTGTGACCGTCGGCAGGAGATCGGCCAAGGTCTTGTTCTGCTCCGGGTAGTGGCGTACGAACCGAGCGGACTCAGCGAAGCGTCCTAGGTCGTAGGCACTCACATAGTCCTCGTGCACCTCCGGCTCGGTGTCCCTCGGTGCCCCAGCTTCGACCGCTTGGCCGATGTTGCCTCTGGCGTCCAGGCCGCGTACGACATCAAGATCTGGCGCCTCGATCACATCCTTGAGGGCGCCCCCCGCGTCGATGGGAAAGCGGACGGCGCCCCCGCCGATGGTCAAGCTCGTCACGCGCTCGCGATCCCTCGCGGCAAGGAAGAGCGCGGCCGCAGTTCCGACATCCGGCCCGACGATGTGCGGAGCCCCCAAGCCCCACTCGTCGATCAGCCGTGACAGGAACGCTCCTGCGGCATCCGGCGCGATCAGCTCGGGGCGGCCTTCGGAGTGACCGAACCCCGGCAAGTCGACGGCGACCACCCGCCCGAGCTCGGTGACCTGATCCCAGATGCGACGGAATGCCCAGAGGCTCTCCGGCCACGGCGCCAGCAGGAGCAACGTGGTGTCCGAGTCCGACTTCGTATCGGCGAAACGCACCCGCACGCCGTCGCAAACTCGGAAGTAGGTAGTGATCGGCGAAGCCGCCAGGGTGCTCATCGTGAATGCGTCCTCCTCGACCGATCGTTGGCAGGCTGCGGGGTCGTCAATTGCGCTCGCGTCCGGCACCTTCCGCTGTCCCGCCGCATGGCTCGAGGCGTGATCTGTTGCGTTGGCGTCTTCAGCGGTCCGTGGTCACCGTGGCGCCGAGTGTATCCAACTTCGCGCACTATGTATGACGCCATACCTAATAGATCTCGGCTGGGACGGGAGCGCATCGACCGGCTGCAAACCGGGGAGCCTGCGGCTGTGGAAGCCGGCTTTATGCAGCGCGTTGGGACTGCTCGAGCGCTGAGGTCATCACGACCTCCAGCTCCGCCGAGACACGCTGGAGCGGTCGCAGGCTCCGCTGCGCTCGGCACAGGACGATCGCCCCCTCGAGCGATGCCAGCATCAGCGTCGCAATCGACCGCGCGCGGGGCCCCGCCACGCCGCCCCTCCGCAACGAATCAGCGACCAGCTTCTGCCAGTCGCCGAAGACCTCGCCGGCCAGGTCCCGGGCGGTCGGCTCATGTGAGCCCTCGAGTGCGGCCGAGGCGATCGGGCAGCCTGCCTCGAAGTCGCTGACGCGCAGAACGTTCGCCCAGTGTCTACGGAACGAGCCGAGCGCGGCGACGGGATCGTCGCTGCGCCCGACCGCGGCCACCGCACCCGCGATCGTGAACTCACCCGCCCAGCGAATCGCGTCCTCCGTCAGCTCGGTCTTCCCGCCGCTGAAATGGTGGTAGACGGATCCGCGAGGCGCCCCGCTGTGAGCGAGCACATCCGCGAACGACGTGCCCTGGATCCCACGCTCGCTGAACAACGACGCGGCGCTCTCAATCATCTTCTGGCGTGCATCAGACTTGCGAGGCATGTTCTATGACGCGCACAATATTACCCCGAGCCCCCCAGGATCCGGGACGAGTATCCCTGCTGAGCGCCGACAGACGGATGGTGCGCCGGCGGCCGAGAGGACGTCGCCCTGCGTTCGATCGCTCGCAGGAGCCGAGCGAACACGCGCCGGTGGACCGGATAGAGCAAATACCATTAGGTGAGCCCGGCGAGGCCGAACGGATCGAAGACTGTCGTCTGGCGGACGGTCGAGTGGCCCTGCTCCCGGCGCACCTCGGCGCGCCTCCGCGCTCCACGAGCGCGGACGTCGCTTGACCTAGGAGCGGATGCCCGGCAGTGCAGCATCCGCGACGCGGCGTGCGAGCTCGCGCACCTCGTCGTCGGAGAGGTGGTCGACGCTCAATCCCGCCTGTGAGAGCTCGCTGCGAACGTTCCAGGTGGCCCGAACGGCGTCTACGGCGCGCCCGAGCTCGGCGAGCACTCGGCTGACGAGCGGGTCATCGAGCGAGGTGCTGCCGTCGTGGGCGGGCTTGAGCAGCCACGCGCGCAGCGCGTCAGCTTCGCTGAAGCGGAGGTCGAAGGTCAGGACCGGCTCGTCGGCGGCGACGGCGGCCGGGTCGAGAGCTGCAGTCTCGAGGGATTGGTCGACGGTGTGGTTGGGGGTGCTCACGGCGAGCTGTTGTCGTGGGGCGTTCGTCGCCACGCGGGCTGTGCTTTCTGTATCGAACGAATGTGGGACAGACTTGAGCGCCGGGGCATCGCGGCGAGCGCAAATGCCATGATCACGATCGCGGGCTGCGGCCCGCAGCGGGCCCGGTCAAGCGGCGTGCCTGCCAGCCGTTCTCGAGCGTCTGTCGTAGCCGGCTCGCCCTCGAGATCTACTCGACCTCGAATCCACGGCGCGTGCATACAACGCATGCCCGTCTCGGCCTTCCTCCTTGGCCCTGTACATCGCGAAATCCGCGTGCTTGATCAATGTCCCCGCGTCGGCGGCATGATCCGGATAGAGGCTGATGCCGATGCTGGCGCTGACGACGGTCTCGATCCCTTCGACGAGGAACGGCGAACGTAGTGCCGCGTGGATCTTGGCGGCGACTTTCACTACGGGCGACGACGGCGCCTCCTGCGAATCAGGCGTCTCGCGCGAGAGGTCGGGGAGCAGGATCAGGAACTCGTCTCCGCCCTGCCGCGCCACAACGTCTGTGTTGCGGACGGCTTCGCGCAGGCGAGTGGCGACCGCCCGCAGGAGCTCATCGCCTGCGGCGTGGCCGAAGCTGTCGTTGATGCACTTGAAATGGTCGAGGTCGATGAACATCAAGGCCACGGCTGCGGCGGAGCGTTCCGCACGCCTGAGCGCCAACTCGAGGTGCTCTTGAATGGCGACGCGGTTCGGTAGACCCGTCAATGCGTCGTGGAGTGCGATGTGGGCGAGCCTCTGCGTCTCGCGGAGTTCAAGCTCGGCCCGCTTACGATTGGCCTCAAACAGCTCGAGCTCCGCTTGCTTGCGATCGGTGATGTCAGCGACCACGCCGCCCACGAGCAGGTGTCCATCGCTCGAGGTCGTCGGGCGCATCCGATCGAGCACCCAGCGCACGCTGCCGTCGGCGGCAGTCAGCCGGTACTCGACCTCCACCGGGCGGCCTTCGTGCAGCGCCACCGACGCGCCGTCGTACGCCTCGCGGTCATCCGGGTGCACGGCGGCGTTGTAGGCGTCATCCGGAGTCATTCCGTCTGGAAGCGGGCCGATCAGCGCTTCGAGCCCGACGAACTCATGGCAGTTGAAGCTGCCGTCAGGCAGGACCTCCATCTCATACAACATGATCGCGACCGTGTCGGCGATCCTCCGCAGCAGAGCGGCGTCGTTGACTTGCGTGTCGGGCTGGTGCGGGCCGTGCGACGTCATCCGATCAATATCGACCGCCTCGCACGAGCGCCTGAGTACCGGTGCTGCGCTCGAGCTACGGCCTCGAGCGCTCGATGCGGGTCTACGAGCTTCTCGGCGCCGACGGCACGCTGTCCCTCACCGCTCGCCTCCTGAAGCGACGCCAAGGTCCGCAAACGCGCGGTGGCGATCGAAATAGACGACGATCCGCGTCACCTTGCCGTCAGAGAGGTGGAATACGCGGGCTCCCTCTGTTCGCACCGTCCGTAGCTGCAGCCCGGTAGTCCTGCTGAGTCCGCTGCGTTTGTCGAGCACCAGAATGCGATGACCGTCTATCTCGCGGAAGTCCTCGGCGTGGATCCGGAAGTCCTCCCATTCGCTCAGGAACTCACGGACCCCCCGACCGAGTCGGTCGAGGCTCCCGGTACCTCCGGCCAGAGGTCCATCAGCGTCGGCATGTTCGATGCCCGGGGCAGCCCAGTCGGATGCGCTGAAGTCCCCGCGTTCCCAGGCCGAGTAGATCGAGCGCACGAGGTCCAGATTGGCCGAGTGCTTCATGAGTCGGCCTCAGACGTGATGCCGAGATCGGCGTATGCGCGGTCGCGGTCGTAATACTTGACGATTCGCTTGACCTTGCCGTCCGTCAGGTGAACGAGATCCGCTCCGTATGTGGAGAGCGCGTCCAACCGCACGCCACTCGTCTTGCCTCGCCCGCCGTGGTGGAGCAGCACGAGCACCCGTTCCTCGTCAAGCTCGCGGTACTCGTCAACCACCGTACGAACTCCTGTCCAGACGCTCAACAGATCTCGCATCGCCGTTGCCATCTCCGCAAGTCCCCTGTGTGTGCCGGGGCTCGGCCCGTCCGCAAAGACGTACTCGATGTCTGGATCAGCCCAGTCAGCCGAGCTGAAGTCGCCACTCTCACGAACGGAATAGATCGACCGCACGAGTTCCAAGTTGGACGAGTCGGCCATTGCTGTGCTCCGGGGGGAGGCCCGCGTCTACGCGGGCATCAGCTCTCTTGCCTGTTCGGCGAGATGTTTGACACCCAACCGGTCGTATGCCGCTGCCGCCCTCGCCAGCGTCTCGCGTGCCGCAACAGGCTCGTTCCCGTTCAGGCGCTGACCTAGCAGCAGCTCACAGCGCGCCGCGTCGAGTGGACGCCCGAGTTTCTCCCACGCCGCGCGTCCCTGGGCGAGCAGCTCGATCGCCTCCGGCGGCTCGCTGGTCATGCCGCGAGCCTCGAGCACGGCAGCTTCGCCGACCGGATAGTGAATGCGTCCGGCCAGCTCCGCGGCCTGATGCGCCGCTTGAGCCGCGAGCGCGTGCTCGCCGATCTGCCGGAGCAGCAGCGCTCGCATCGAGTTGGCCTGAATTGACTGCGCAGTCAGGCCGGCGCGCTCGCAGACCTCTAGCGCCTGCGCGATCGTGGCCTGCGCTTCAATCGGGTCGTCTCGGTCGCGCTGCGTGGTTGCCAGGCCGAAGAGCGAGCTGAAGGCGACCTCGGACCAGCCGACCTGCTCGGCAAGCTCGCGAGCACGGCGGAACAGCTGCGCCGAGGCGTCCCATTCGCCGTCGCGCCAACGCAGCAGCCCTCTCAGGGTGTAGGGCAGACACAACTTGCCGACCAGTCCCTCGTGCTCGGCCAGCTCAGCGCTGACGTCACTTGAACGTCCCACGGCGGCCCAGTCGCAGCGGTAGAAGGCGAGCTGAGCGAGTGCGGCACGCAGCTCGATCTGCGCGGGGACGTCACCGATACGTTGGGCCAGCGCGAGCGCGTCGGCGTATGAGACATCGGCGGCGGCGTAGTCGCCCTCGGCGTTCTCCAGATGGTGACCCAGCGCGAGCATCGCGAGCACGGTCTCGTGCTCGTCGGAGCCCCGCGCCAGCTCGATCGCTCGCTCGAGGTTCTCGCGTGCCTTGACCATGTCACCGATGCGGCCGAAGACCCGTCCGAAGATTCCGTGCGCGCGGCTTGCGGCGCGCACCTCGTCGAGCACCTCGGCCAGCCGCAGGGCCTTCTCCGAAGCGTAGATCGCGAGCATGTTGTCGCCGACCTGCATGTAGAGCCAGGCGGCCTCCTCGTAGAGTCGGACCAGCGCAAGCGAGGGCTGACGGTCCTTGATCAGGTTGATGCCGTCCTGGTGGTGCTGGATCGCCTGCGCGCGCTCACCCTTGTGCGCGAGTGCGGCGCCGATCTTGCGGTGCAGCTCGGCGACGTGCTCGAGATCCTCCCGAGTGCGGTGGTACTCGAGGCCCTGCTCCCATGCCGCAATCGAAGCGTCCACGCGACCCAGTCTCAGCGCGACGTCGCCCTGCTTCTCGCCGACGCGGGCCTGCTGAGCGTCGTCGCTGATGCCGAGTGCCGCGGCAGCCTCGTAGTGGGTCAGCGCCTCCTGGTTTGAATAAAGGGCACCCGCGGCGTCGCCGGCGGCCTCGAGGAACTGCAACGCCTTGCCGCGCAGTGTGGCCAGCTCGCCCGGGTCAAGCCGCACCTCCTCGCCGAGGATCGCCGCGCGACCGTAGTGCTCCGCCAGCAACGCGACGACGTCGTGGCGGCGCTCGCCGGCACG
Source organism: Solirubrobacteraceae bacterium (assembly GCA_036264095.1). Taxonomy (GTDB): domain Bacteria; phylum Actinomycetota; class Thermoleophilia; order Solirubrobacterales; family Solirubrobacteraceae; genus Palsa-744. The sequence continues at coordinate 6,756 of DATARO010000056.1, forward strand.
CTCCTCGATGAACGTGCCCACCTCGAAATGCTTGCGTGCGCGCACCGCCTTCGGCAGCATCCCGTAGGCGACGTCGCGAATCAGCACGTGCTTGAAGGCGAGCTGCTGCTCATCGGCCAATCGCGCGCCACCGCCGGGCACGATGATGTCCTTCTCGCGCAACGTGGCCAGCGCCGCGCGCAGATCGGCGCCCTCTTCCTTCGCTACGTTCGCAAGCGCGCCTTCCCAGAAGATCTGACCCACGACGGCCGCGTGTGCGACGAGGTGGCGCTCCAGCGGCTCGAGCGAGTCCAGCCGAGCGGCCAGCAGGCCCTGGACCGTATCCGGAAGCTCCGCCGTCCTCGTCGTGCCCTCCTCGGCGAGTCGCTGCACCATCTCCTCGGCGAACAGTGGATTTCCACCGGCGCGTTCCGCAAGCGCCTCGAGCATCTCGGGTCGGGCATCGACGTCGCGCAGCAGGCTCGCGATCAGCTCGCGCGTGTCGTCAGGGGCCAGGGGGTCGAGGAACAGGCTCGTCGCCGAGCGACGGGACGCGCCCCAGGCCGGACGTCGCTCGAGCAGCTCATCCCTTGCCATGCACAGCTGGAGCACGGGAGCGCGCAACCACGTCGAGAGATACTCGATCAGATCCAGCATGCCCTCGTCCGCCCAGTGGATGTCCTCCCACGCGAGCACGAGCGGCTCGCTCTGTGCGATTGCCTCGAGGCACGCGCGCACCGCGCCGAACACGGTCTCCCGAACGTTCTGCGCATCATCGAGGTCGCCTCGTTCGGCCGGAGCCGCCCCATCGGGAGCCTCGATGCCGATCAGCTGGGCGAGCAGCACGACTCGGCGGCTGACCTGCTCGCTCCCTGCGTCATCGGCCAACAACGGGCCGAGCCGTCGCGAAAGCTTCTCCCAGGCGAGCTCAGCAGGGTCGTCGTCGACGATCGCGCACTCGGCGCGCAACATTTCGCTGAGTGGCCAGTAAACGACGCTCGAGCCAAAGGGCAGGCATCGGCCCCTGCGCATCTGCAGCGGTGGATCGCCAGTGGCGAGTGAGCGCTCGAGCTCGCGCAGCAGCCGTGTCTTGCCCACGCCGGCCTGACCGAGAACGGTGACCAGATGGGGTGCCCCGCTCCGCGCGACCCGCGAGAACAGCATCTGCAGGGAGGACAGCTCGTCCTCGCGCCCGATCAGCGGCGTCTCGCGGCGCAGCCGGCGAGTGCCCCCGCTGTGCTCCTCCGACACGCCGACGACGCGCCATGCCGCCACCGGCTCCGCCTTGCCCTTGAGCTGGAGCGCGTCGAGTGGCTCGTACTCGATCGTGGCGCTGGTGGCCCGCTTGGTCCGCTCGCCGACGTTGATCGTGCCGGGGCTGGCACTCGTCTGCAGCCGCGAGGCGACGTTGACCGCGTCCCCGATGACGGTGTAGGCATCGCCCATCTTGCCGGCCAGGACCTCACCGGTGTTGATGCCGACGCAGAGCGCGAACTCCAGGTCATAGCCCCCGAGCAGCCGCCGGTTGAGCTCCTCCATCGCGGCTTGCATCCCCACCGCCGCGCGGACCGCGCGCTCCGGATCGTCCTCGTGGGCGACGGGCGCCCCGAAGGTCGCCATGATCGCGTCGCCGATGTACTTGTCGACATGGCCCCCTACGCGCTCGACCTCCTCGCTGAGGCGGCCGAGACAACGGTCCACGAGCGTCTTGACGGTCTCGGGATCCAGGCGCTCGGCCACCGCCGTATAGCCGGACAGGTCGGCGAACAGGACGGTGACCGTGCGGCGCTCCTCCGATGGCCCGCTGCTCATGCCCACGCCTGCACGGTGGCCTGCCTCGCGCGCCGGTTCGCTGCCTGCCACTTCCCGCGACCCAGCCGTCTCGCGCTGTCCTTCGTCGGGCTCGATCGGGGCCCCGCAGGCGATGCAGAAGCGACCACCTGGCAGGGCCGGCACCCCGCATCGCGGACAGCTTCTCTCGAGCCCGACCCCGCACGCCATGCAGAACTGCGCATCTGCTGGGTTCGCTGCGTCACACCTGGTGCAGGTGCGTGTGTCCGTCATGGTGCTAGGCATGATGACGCTTGGCGCCGCGCATGAACACGCCTCCTCCCGGTAGCTGCGCGCGCTGACAGCAGGGCGGAGGCCGCGCGTTGCGGGATACTCAGCGCAGATGCCCGAGGAGTTCGCGACCCCTGACCTGGTCGAGCTTGCGCGCCTTGGGTATGCCGCGTCGGGCTGCGGTGACATTGACGCGATCGTGAGCCCCTACGCTCCGGACGCCGTCTGGGATGTCTCGCCGTTGGGGGAGACGAGGGGGTAGGCGGTGGCGCCGGAGAACGTGGCGGTCGTGCGCGAGGTCCTGGCGCTGAGGCAGCGTATGGGAGCGGCGAACCTCAACCGAGGCTGCTCGAGCTCTTTGCTCCCGATATGAAGCTCGATATGTCGCGCCGCACGTTCAACCCCGATGTGTACGAGGGGCATGACGGTCTCCGTCGCTTTCGACGAGAGATGGACGACGTCTGGGAGGAGTTCGTAATAACTCCCGAGCAGGTGATCGACGCGGGTGAGAGCGTCGTTGTGGTCGAATCGCTGCGCGCTCGAGGCCGGGGCAGTGGCGTAGAAACAAGCAGCCGCTCCGCGTCTGTCTGGACTGTGCGCGACGGGCAAGTCGTCCTCGTGTCGATGTATCACGACCAGACAGAAGCCCTCAAAGCTCTCGGGATGGATGAGTAGGCGATGTCGCGGGAGAACGTGGCGATCGTGCAGCGATCGATAGACGCGGTCAACCGGCGCGACGCCGACGCCTATGCCGAGCTGATAGCTCCGGAGTTCGAGTTGTTCCCGGCGATGACGGGGTTCGCCGGCGCCAGCTTCCGGGGTCCCGAAGGACTCGGAAGATACTTCGAGGAACTCCGCGAGTCCTGGGAGGAGTTCCAGGTGGAAGCCGAAGAGTTCCGGGATCTCGGCGGGACGGTGCTCGTACTGATGAGGCTCGACGCACGCGGCCGAGGCAGCGGCGTCCCGGTCGTCGGGCACCAGGCGTTGATCTGCGAGTTGCGCGCAGGCAAGCTCTTGAGCGTCCGCTCCTATCTCGATCGTGGCGAGGCGTTGCGGGCCGCCGGGGTGGCGGAGTAGGCGATGTCGGCGAATCTGGACCTCGTGCGGTCGATCTACGATGCCTGGGGCCGTGGCGATTTCAGCTCCTCCGCCTGGGCTGACGCGGAGATCGAGTTCACGAGCGTCGACGGGCCGGACCCGGGAAGCTGGAGGGGCATCGCGGGGATGGGGGCGACGAACCGCGACTTCCTGAGCGTATGGCAGGACTGGCGCGTGGAGGCGGAGGAGATCCTTGAGCTCGACAACGAGCGGGTGCTCGTTCTCACCCGCCGTGGCGGGCGGGGCAAGAGAAGTGGATTGGAGTTGTGGGAGCCTGCCGCCAACCTGTTCCACCTGCGCGACGGCAGGGCGACGAGGCTCGTGTTCTACTGGGAGCGCGAGCGCGCGTTAGCCGACCTCGGGCTCACACCGCAGGGGGACGCGACGTGACGGACTCGCCTGCCAGGGGGTCGCAGCCGTCCCCGGCGCCCTCGGCTGCGTCTGTGGTGGCTCGACAATCCTGGCGTCCCCCGCGCCACCGTGGCAGCCGCGATGCTACGCATGACGACCGGGGTGCTCTCGACCGTGCGCTGAGCGCGGCTATGCCCACATCACTCCGTGGCGAGGCGGGGGAACAGCTTGATCGCGTTGTGCCTGACCATCGCCTCCCGTGCCAGATCGGTGACGAGGTCGGTCGAAGCGAGCGCCTGGGCGAGTGCCTCTACGGCGAACGGAGGGGTGAACGGAAAGTCTGATCCGTACAGGAGCCTGTCGGGAGCGACCAGTCCGAGAAGCGCAGGTAGAGCCCTGGGTAGAGGCGTGCCGGCCAAGTCGTAGTGGAGTTTGGACAGCTCTGAGAGCACGTCGACGACGTCCGTCCCGGGGTCGCGGAAGTAGGCGCCCAGCAGATGAGCGCGATCGGCAACTATCGGCAGGGCTCCGCCGCTGTGCGGGATGATGAAGCGGATGTTCGGGTTGCGTGTGAGGGTGCCCGAGAGCGCGAGGTCGATCACCGAGCGCGTCGTGTCGAGCAGGAACTCGAGCAGGGGGCGGGGTCTCCCGAAAGACACAGCCTGCCAGCACGCCGACGAGGCTGGATGTATGAACGCGACGGCCGAGCGCCGGTCGAGCTCCTGCAGCAACGGCTCGAATCTCACGTCCGATATGTAGGTCCCGCCATAGTTGGTGAGCAGCGCGACGCCGTCGGCGGAGAGGGTGTCGAACGCGTAGACAACCTCGGCAAGCGCGGCGTCGAGGTCGGGGAGGGGCAAGCTCGCGAGAAGACCGAAGCGCGTTGGGCGCTCGGAAACGACGCGGGCACCGGCTTCGTTGACTTCGCGAGCCAGACGGGTCGCCGAATCCTGCTCCCCGAAGAACACCCCCGGGGAGGAGATCGAGAGAAGCGAAGCAGCAATGCCAACCTTGTCCATCAGCTCGAGCGACTCCTCGACGGACCAATCCGGTAGAGCAGGAATCCCGTCGGGAGCCGCGTGGCCGGCCAGGCCACATGCGTCCCGGTACTCCGCCGTCAGGTAATGCGCGTGCACGTCGATCGCCCCCGCAAGCGGTTTGTGCTCGTCCACGGCAGTCGCCTCGGGCGCAGCGCCCTCCCCGGGGACCGCGACGACTCGCTCGACGGGCATCGCGTGACCCTAACATTCGGGCGGCGGGGGATTGGCTCAGAGCCTTTGCGGGCGGCGAAGCCTTGGTCCCCTGGGCCTTCGTGGCCAGTCGGAAGCGTTCGGGTTCACCTAGGGCATGCGCGCAAGCCGTCTGTTGCCACGCCGTTGCCACGGTCCGCCTAGCCGACGGGTAGCGTGACGCTTCGTGCCGCGTGCAAGCCGTTCCCGGTCCCGAGCGCGGTGGGTCCCGGTTGTTGCGCTTGCCGTGATCGTCGCCGTGGTGCTGGTCGTCGCGCTGCGGGGTAGCGCCTCCCCGACGACGGGTTACGACGTCTCCTATCCGCAGTGCGCGGGGTCCTATCCGGCGAACCCGTTGTTCGGGATCGTCGGAGTCAACGGTGGGCTCGCGAACAACTCGAACCCGTGCGTTGGTGCTGAGCTGAGCTGGGCGCGCACCGCCCAAGGGCAGAAGCGTCCGAGTCAGCCGGCCGTGTCGCTGTACATCGACACGGCCAATCCCGGCGCGCACCGCGTCGGCGATTGGCCCCCCAGCGGCACCGCGCCCTCCTACGGCGCATGCAACGGCCGGCTGACGAACGCCTGCTCGTTCATCTACGGCGAGCAGCGTGCCGCCCGTTCGTACGGCATCATCGCCGGGCTCGACCCGCACGTGGCCAGGACGGCGCCGTGGTGGCTGGACGTCGAGTTGCAGGCGAGCTGGGCCGGCACCTACGAGCTCAACATCGCCGCGCTGAGGGGTTATGTGGCAGGCCTGCAGAAAGCCGGGGCGATCGGCCCGATCGGGCTCTACTCTACGAGCGCGCAGTGGCGGGAGATCACCGGTCTGACTGCTGAGACCACGCCGACTGCCTTCGGCAGGCTGTTGCCCGCGTGGGTCGCCGGAACCGAGGCTACGCAAGCACAGGCGCGGCAGAACTGCACGAGAGGTGATTTCACCGGCGTGGCGCCGACCCTCGCGCAGTACCGGATCGGCACCTTCGACGCAGACCTGCGGTGTGCCGGCGCGCCATGAGCGGCGCCGCTCCCATGCACTCGAGTGGACTCGAACCACCACGGGCCGTGAAGCCCACAAGGCCCTCAACCTTGTACCACCTTTCAAGATGCGTTCAGGGGCGTCCAAATCGTCCAAATCGCGCGCTCCCGTGGACGCATCGGACGCATCTGGAGCAGCAAGTGTTGCCACGGATGTTGCCACGCGGGGCGCCGTCGCCCTGGCTGTCGCCGCGGCGCAAACGACCGTCCGGATACCACTCGATGCGGGCCCGAACGTCAGCCGGCTCGGCGACTCAGGATCGCAACCGGTATCTGCCGCTCGGTGCGCGTCTGGTAGACGGCATAGTCCGGGAACATCTCGACCAGCTTCGGCCAGAGGCGCGCCTTCTCATCGGTGGTTGCCTCACGGGCCACCACTTGAAGCCGCTCTCGCCCGAGCTGAACATTCGTCTCGGGGCTCGCTTTCAGGTTGAGCCACCACGCCGGCATCGCGTCAGAGCCGCCACGCGAGGCGACAATCACGAGGTCATCGCCGTCTCGGAGGTAGAGCACGGGCGCTGTGCGCGCCTGTCCGGACTTCCGCCCGACATGATGGAGCAGCATGACTGGTGCGCCCTTGACCTTGTTGCCGAGGCGTCCACCGCTGATCTGGTACAGGCGCGCATTGACGTGGACAAGCCGGTTGACGACCCGGGCCCTCAGTGTTCCGGGCGGCGGAATGGCTGGCGCGGCGGACACTGGCCGGAGTCTAGGCGGTAATCGCGGTCGGCGAGACGATGAGACCATGCCTGACGCGCAGCGAGGCGAAACGCCTCCTGCTCGGGCAAGGCGCGCGCATCTGCCAGTGCCGACGGGACTGCTCGGAAACCGTCCATCCAAAGAGCTGTCGCGAACTGAGGAGAGGCTCCCAGACTTCAGAACTGCTGGGTCGTCTCGGGCCCGGTTCGGCTTGTCGGTCTACGGCACGAATGGCTCAGCGCCCTGGTAGACGACCGTGACGAACATCCCCACGAGCTGCCCGCGGCTCACATCGGGCCGCGTCTTCCACCAGTGTGCGAGCCGCTCTCCTACACCCGAGATCGCGTGTGCGAACGCCTCGGCCAGCGGCTCGGGCGCATTCGGAGAGGCAGCGAGAATCAGCTCGTGCACAAACGCGATTGTCTCGAATCGCAACGCGGCCAGCTCGTCTCGTGAGGATGCCGGCAGCACGGATGGGGGGGCGTACACCAACTCCCAACGCGCCGGCTGTTCCTCGAGCAGCGCGAAGAATGCGTTGGCGCTCGCGGCGAGCTGATCGCGCACGGGTGCGGTGGGATCAGTGATCGTTCGGAGGACGTCGAGGTAGTCCGCCTGTGCGCGGTGCGCACATGCCAGGTAGGCCTGATCCCTGCTCTTGAAATGGCGGTAGGCGATGGGCTTACTCACACCGCCCGCGTGTGCGATGTCCTCCAGCGAGACGGCGGCAAGGCCCCGCTCCGCGAACAGGAGCTCGGCGGCGTTGAGCAACTGCGTGTGGCGGACGGCCCAGGGTTTGCGCTGCGTGGCGGCGCGAGGCGTATCGGTCCGGGGCATGACTGGATGTTACCCAAGGTAGCACCGTATGTTACGATCCGTAGCAACGGGTCGTCATCGTCCGGAGGGGAGTGGAGACCGAGTGAAGATCACAGGCGTCGAGACTTTCCTTGTCGGCACCCCGCCGCCTTTCAAGGGAGGGATCAACTGGGGGTTCGTCAGGGTGACCACCGACGAGGGGATCGTCGGTTGGGGAGAGCTGAACGGCGTCGCCTTCCGAGAGAAGACCCTTGTGCAGCTCGTCCGCGAGTACGCTGACCACTTCCTGATCGGGATCCACGATCCCTTCGACATCGAGCGTCTTTGGGGCCGGCTCTACGGGGGAGACGACACGGGGTTTTGGGCCTACTTTCGCAACCCCGGGACGCTCGGGAGCCAGGCGCTGGCGGCGATCGAGATGGCGTGCTGGGACATCATCGGGAAGGCAGCCGGCCAGCCTGTGTACAACCTGCTCGGCGGCCGCTATCACGCGCGGCTGCGCTCATACAGCTACCTCTACAGCTGGGTTCCGGGTTCGCCGCCGGAGCAGGCTGGGGAGGAGGCCCTCGTGATCCTCGAGCGCGGGTTCACCGCCATCAAGTTCGACCCGATCTTCCCGCTCTTCCCGGCGCCGCGGAGTGTGAGTCTCGCCGAGCTCAAGTACACCGATGCAGTCATGGCGAGCATTCGTGATGCCGTCGGCTCGAGGCTGGACATCCTGATCGGCACGCACGGGCAGTTGAACACCCATGGCGCGATCCGCTTCGCCCGCATGCTCGAGCCGTATGACCCGCTTTGGTTCGAGGAGCCGGTGCCGCTTGAGAACAAGATCGAGATGGGACGGATCGCGCGTTCCACCACGGTCCCGATCGCGACCGGCGAGCGGCTCGTGACGAAGTGGGACTTCCAGCAAGTCTTGGAGAACCAAGCAGCGCAGATCATCCAAGTCAATGTCGGGCTGAGCGGGATCCTCGAGGCGCGCAAGATCGCCGGCATGGCCGAGGCCCACTACGCGCAGATCGCACCGTGGATGTATTGCGGCCCGGTCTCCGGTGCTGCGAGTGTCCAGGTCGATGTATGCAGCCCCAACTTCCTGATCCAGGAGGGCATCGAGGACTGGGGCGGCTTCTCGGCAACGATTCTCAAGGAGCCGATCCGATGGGAAGCGGGCTACATCATCCCGAGCGATCGTCCCGGGCTCGGCGTCGAGCCTGACGAGCGTGAGCTTGCGAAGCATCCTCCGCACGACATGTCAGCCGACGCGATCAGGGGGAGCCTGAAGATCTTCGAGCACATGGGCGAGGCCGTCGCCAAGTACGCCTGACGCTCCTCAATTCCTGGTCCGCTTCCACTTGGGGGAGCCGCCGCAGCTGGTTCGTGGTCTACACGCTCATGGACCGACTCATCCGAGTGTTGCCGAAACGTTGCCACGGGCCGCCGTGACGCCGAGCGGCGGGATCGACGCCAGCCCAGCGAAACAACTCATTTGCAGTACTAGCCCATGCGCTCGAGTGGACTCGAACCACCACGGGCCGTTAAGCCCACAAGGCCCTCAACCTCGTACACGGCGCAAGGTGTTTTCAGGAGCGTCCAGATCGTCCACATAGCGCGGTTTCGCGGACGCGCCGGACGCATGTGGAAGATCGAGTGTGCGCCTCTGTTGCCAAGCGCCCTACCCGCTCGCGACTGTCTCGAGCTGACGAAGGACCGCCATGCTGACCGTCCCAGGGGGAGCCGTCAGCACCATCAGGAGCTGGTCATCGTCGGGTAGGCGAAGGATTTGGCGGTCGAGGGGGTAGGGCCCTGTGAGCGGGTGCGTGTAGGTTCGGGTTCCGAAGGTTGTGTAGTTGACGTGGCGCTCTGCCCACCACGTCCGGAAGTCCGGGTCCGCTAGCGAGAGTTCGCCGATCAGGTTCGCGAGGCGCGGCTCGTGCGGTGCAACCGCGGCCCGTAGGAACCCGACCGCGGCGCGAGCGACTGGTTCCCATTCGACGAAGCGCCCGCGGAGCTCGGGGTCGAGGAACAGCATGCGCATGAAGTTGCGGTGTCTGCGCGGCACGATTGCGAAGTCCTTGAAGACCGCGGAGGCGAGACGGTTCCAGGCGAGCACGTCCAGGTAGCGGTCCAGCACTAGGCCGGGGCAATCACGGAGGCTTTCCAGCAGCTGGCGCGTCTGCGCTCTTACGCCCTCTGCATCCCGAGACGGCCGCTGGTGCTGGGCGTCCTTGTTTGCCAGCTTGTATAGGTAGCTGCGCTCGTCTGGGTTGAGGCGCAGGGCCGTCGCGAGCGCGTCGAGGACGTCTTGCGAGGCGCTGGCGAGTCTGCCCTGCTCAAGGCGCGTGTAGTAATCGGTGCTGATCGCCGCCAGCTGCGCGACCTCCTCGCGACGCAGGCCACGGACGCGCCGGTTACCGGCTTCCTCGAGGCCGACCGCATGTGGAGCGAGCTCGGCGCGGCGCGCACGGAGAAAGGCGCCGAGCTCTCTCGGGCCGTTGATAGCCGGCTCCGTGTCGGAAGCCATCGCCCCGCAATCTACTCCCGGGTTTCTCTCTAGAGCATGGGAAGGATCCTTCCTAGGAAGATACCTGCTCCTTTTCCGTCGGTGCCCGCCTGCGCACGATGGCTGCAGTCCGCCGAAAGCCGTAAGGAGAGCAGACAGATGCGCCGGGACATGCCGTTCAGAAACTACCGTGACCCCTTCGAGCGCCCGCGGGCCCGGGGCTGGGCGCTTTGGGCCCCGGTCAGTTCCCAGGATCACGCGTTTCGGCAACCGACGTTCCCAGGAGACCCTTCGCTCTCGGGGAGCACGCAGCGATGAAGATCGTGGTAGTCGGCGCCGGAACCCTTGGATCGGCCGTGCAGAAAGTGCTCAGCGACCTCCGTCACGACGTCATCGACGTCGCGAGACAGGGCGGAACGCATCAGGCGGACATCACCGACGTCGGCGGGCTCAGGACTCTCTTCGCCGACCTTGCGCCGTTCGACGCAGTCGCAAGCGCAGCGGGCGACGTGTTTCCCGCGCCCCTTGCTGAATCCACCGATGAGCAGTGGGCTCGGTCGATAGAGGCGAAGGGGATGGGCCAGATCAACGTCGTGCGGGCCGCGTTGCCCCACATTTCCGACGATGGCTCGTTCACCCTTGTCTCCGGAATCCTCGGCGACGAATTCACTCCTGCAAGCAGCATCGGCACGACGGTGAACCGAATGGTGGAGGGCTTTGTCATGGCCGCCGCGACTGAGCTCCCACGCGGGGTGCGGATCAATTGCATTAGCCCCACGGTTCTCGCAGAGTCCTCCGCGTACCACCCATATTTCGCGGGGTTCGAGCCCGTGCCGGCAGCCGATGTCGCCTTGGCGTATGTGCGAGCGATCTCGAACCCAATCACCGGCCGCGTGCTGAAGGTCCACAACCCCTGAGTCAGACGCACAAAGGAGTTCACGTTGACGACCGATACCTACCATGCTGGGGCTCCCTATTGGGCGGAGCTATCCAGTAGCGACCCGACAGCCGTCCGCCTCTTCTACGGCGAGTTGTTCGGCTGGCAGTTCGCGGAGATCGAGCTCCCTGATCGCGACGGAGCGCTGCTTTGCACCCTCGCTGGAACTCCGGTAGCGCTGATCGACCGAGCGGAGGATGGGCTACCGTCGGCGTGGACGACCTACATCTACGCCGAGGAGATCGAGCCGGTGCTAGCGCGAGTCGTCGCCACAGGAGGCAAGGTCGTGCGCGCGCCGCGCCCGTCGGCTGGCGGTCGACGGATAGCCGCTTTCTCTGATCCGGCCGGTGTCGTGCTGGGCGTCTTCGAGCTCGATTCGCAGCCGGGCGTGGCGAGTCAAGGAAGCGCCCTCGACGGGGGGGAGCTGATCACGGATGACGTGGACGCCTCGGCGGCGTTTTACCAGGCGGTGTTCGGCTGGGAGCTGACCGCGCCGGAGGGCCCGATGAACCGTCGCGAGTGGATGCTCGACGGCCGGCGCGTCGGCGGACTTCTGCCGCGACCCCCGGCGATGCCCCGAGAGATTCCCGTCTACTGGGACACGTGGTTCGGCTCGCCCCATCCAGACGACGTCGCCGGTCGCGCCCCGGCACTCGGCGGCGCCGTGCGCATGGGACCAGTCGAACTTGAGAACGGCCGGCTAGCAGTGCTCAGCGACCCTGCTGACGCCGTCTTCAGCATCTTCGCAGCGAACCCGAACAGCTGATCGCAGGACCGTCACCAAGATCGACAGGAGAGAACCCCCATGAGCGTCAACGGCAAGGTGGGAATCGTCACGGGAGCAGGCTCGGGACTGGGCGAGGCCGGCGCGAAGCGTCTCGCCCGGGAGGGCGCGAAGCTGATCGTCGCCGACGTCAACGAGGAGAGCGTCGAGCGGGTAGCCGCTGAGATCGGTGCCAGCGGTGGCGAGGCAACCGCATTTGTGGGCGACGTGGCGCAGTTCGAGGCGACGCAGAAGCTTGTCGAGTTCGCGGTCAGCACATACGGCCAGCTCGACCTTGCATTCAACGACGCCGGGATCACGCCGGCGCTGATCGACACCCACGAAATCGATCCCGCCGACTGGCTCGCGGTGATCAACATCAATCTCACCGGGATCTTCTACTCCATGAAGTCCGAGCTCTCCCACTTCGTCGATCACGGCGGCGGAACGATCGTCAACATGGCCTCGACGGCCGGGGTGACCTCGCACCCGAAGCGCGCCGCCTATTCGGCTTCCAAGCACGGCATCGTCGGATTGACCCATACCGCCGCGGTCGAGTACGCCACGAGGAACATCCGCGTCAACGCCGTGGCCCCTGGGCCCATCGACGCGCCCTCCATGCACCGACTTCCGGTGGAGATCCAGGAGTGGATTGCCGCGAAGACAGCGATGAACCGGACAGGCACCGTCGAGGAGGTCGCCAACGTCGTCAACTTCCTCCTGTCCGACGAAGCTTCCTTTGTCACAGGCGCCGTCTACGAGATAAACGGCGGACAGACGCAGCTGGGCAGAGAATGACGCGCCGTTGAGCCCGGACGCCCAGTCGCCGGGATTGGCTCGTCGCGCCCTCGACGATCCTCATGCACCAGCTCGACGGCCTCGCGGACCATCGCCCGCACTTCCTGCAAGTCCTCGCCATGCGTGTGCACCTCGAGCAGCTCCGCCACATGCGCATAGACCCAGCCGTCGCAGGCGCCTCAAAGACGCGTTGAAGGTCAGCGCGCTCACGCCTGACACGGTGCCGGCTGCTCCGGCAGGGGCGAGCTTCGGCAGCGTGCGTCCAGCAATGGGCTGGCCGATCGGGTGCGTCGGGGTCATCTAAGCATGCGCAGAAGCGATCTGTTGCCACGCCGTTGCCACGACCCGCCTGTTGGAATCCGCGCGCCGCCTTCCGGCGGCCGGAACCTAGCGATTTCCAGCAAGAACTCATGCGCTCGAATGGACTCGAACCATCACGGGCCGTAAAGCCCACAAGGCCCTCAACCTTGCGCGTCTACCAATTCCGCCACGAGCGCAGAGGGCGCGAGTATAGCCTCGCGTCGCACGCGGGCTCCCGCGCCTTGCGTCCGTCCACGGCCGGCGCTACAGTGCGAACACATGTTCGTCGCCGGCCCACCGCCCACCGACCCGGGAGCTCGCCAGCCATGGATCTGACCAAGCGCCAGCAGGAGATCTTCGACTTCATCGGCAAGTACTCCGCGAGGTACGGATACCCGCCCACCGTGCGCGACATCGGCAAAGCCGTCGGTCTCGCGTCCTCATCGACGGTGCACGCGCACCTGGCGAATCTCGAGAAGATCGGGCTGCTCCGCCGCGACCCTTCCAAGCCGCGTGCGATCGAGTTGCTCGACCGCGCCGTCGGCAGCGCCGTGGACAGCGTGCGCGGGATCGTCAGCGGCGACGGTCTCCCGCTGCTCGGCTCGGTCGCTGCAGGCCAGCCGATGCTCGCCGAGGAGAACGTGGAGGAATACGTCAACGTCCCCGAGATCGCGGGCGGTTCCGACGGCGAGTACCTGCTGCGCGTGCGCGGGGACTCGATGGTCGAAGCCGGGATCCTCGAAGGCGACTATGTCGTCGTCCATCCGCAGGAGACCGCTGACAACGGCGATGTCGTCGTCGCGCTGCTCGGCGAGGAGGCGACCGTCAAGCGCTACTTCCGCGAACCGGATCACATCCGGCTGCAGCCCGAGAACGAGACGATGGAGCCGATCCGCAGCAAGGAGGTCAGGGTGCTCGGGCGGGTCGTCGGTCTGCTGCGGCGCGTCTGAGGCACACCGGTCGCGGTCGTTTGCGGCCGCCGCTTCACAGCGCGCCGTGCGCGCGCTAGCGTTGATGACGTGGGTCAGGCAGCCGCGGAGGCGCAGGCCTTCGAGGAAAGTCCGGACATCAAAGGGCGAGGTGGTCGAGGAATCGACCCGGGGAAACCCGCGGGAAAGTGCCACAGAAACAAACCGCCGACGTTCGCCGTCCCACGTGAACGGCGGGCGGGCAAGGGTGAAATGGTGCGGTAAGAGCGCACCAGCGTCGCGGCGACGCGACGGCTGGGCAAACCCCACCCGATGCAAGGCCGAACAGGACCGTTTGCAGGCTGCCCGCCGAGGTCCGGGTAGGCCGCTCAGATGGATGGCTGCTCAACGACAGAATCCGGCTTATCGACCCGCTAAGGGAAGGCCCCGCAGATGCGGGGCCTTCCTATAGGCCGAAGGAGCTGGACCGGCACGAGCCGCATGCTGCCCGTTGATTCGGCTGCCGCCTGTTGAGTGCAAGCCCAGTGGGGTAGCGGTTCTGCAGCCCCGCCGCATCGTCGCAACGCAGCACAGCGCCGTTTCGCGCCGACTGCGAGCGCGCGGAGCGCGTTTCCGATGTCCAGCACCCCATCCTCAAAAGAGTCGCGCCGCGCGGCCGACGACGAGTCCTCCGCGGAGAGCGCCGAGGAGGCGATCTCCGCCGAGCTCGCCTCCGAGGAGCCCACGCAGGAGGTCCTCGACGACATTCGCCAGCGCGCCGAGACGCAGGCCGGGGTGACCACCGAGACGGCGTTCGGCGAGGCGGGGGTGCCGTTCGACAGGAGCAGTCCGTTCCTGATCGGCTTCACCGCGGCGCTCGGCGTCGCGCTCGCCGTCGCGCTGTGCTGGACGTTCGTCGCCGCCGGACAGGTGCTCGTCCTGCTCGGGCTCGCGTTCTTCATCGCCGTGGGCCTCGACCCGCTGGTGCTGTGGCTGTACCGCCGCGGGCTGCCGCGCTGGGCATCGGTGTCGCTCGTGGTGCTGCTCGTGATCGGCCTCGTCGGCGGCTTTCTCGCGCTCGCCGTACCGCTCGTCACCGAACAGGCGACGACCCTCTCAGCCGAACTGCCCCACTACCTGCGCCGCCTCGATCACACCAGCAAATCATTCGCGCAGCTCGACACGAAATTCCACATCGTCAAAGGCCTTCAGAAACTCCTCAAGGGCGGCGGGTCGTTCAACAGCCTCGTGGGGCTCGGGAAGGTGCTGCTGGGGTTCATCGCTTCGCTCGCGCTCGTGACCGTGACCGCGATCTATCTGCTCGTCGACCTTCCGCGTGTGCGGCGCGCGCTCTACCTGCTGGCGCCCCGCAGCCGCCGGCCGCGGATGGTGCTGCTGACCGACGAGATCCTCGATCGCGTCGGGGGGTACGTGCTCGGAAACCTCCTGCTGAGCTTGATAGCGGCCGTGCTCACAACCGTGTGGGCTCTGATCCTCGGCATCCCCTACGCCGTCCTGCAGGGGCTCCTCGTCGGGCTGCTCGACCTGATCCCGATCGTCGGCTCCACGATCGGAGGCGTGATCGTCTCCCTCGTCGCGCTCACCGTGTCGTTCCCGGTGGCGCTGGCGACGGCGGTGTTCTACATCGTCTATCGCTTCCTCGAGGACTACGTTCTCACGCCGCGGATCATGAGCAGAACCGTCGCGGTACCCGGGCTCGTGACGGTTATCGCCACCGTCCTCGGCGCGGCGCTGCTCGGGATCGTCGGCGCGCTCGTCGCGATCCCCGTCGCCGCCGCGATCAAGCTGCTCTATGACGAGATCGCGCTGCCGCGTCTGGAGGAGAGCTAGGCGCGGCCCGGGAGGCAGCGCGAGCGCCTTGCCCGGGTGGGCGCGGCCTGTGTGGGTAGCGCAATCACACCCGGGCCGCCGGTCCGGGTCTGCGGCAAGAAGGCCGCAGCGGCAATCGAAGGAGGCTCAATGCGTCGCATCCTGCTCATCGGACTGTTCACAGCGGCAGTTCCCCTCTGCATCCCCGCTCTCGCGTCTGCGTCCGGTACCCCGGTCGTGGCCACCGGGACGGCGGCAACGCCCCAAGGCAACCTCGCGGTGGCGGTCAAGGTCAATCACTTCTACGCGACGGCTGCGGGCACGAAAGCCAGCGCTACCGCGACGGCCACCCTGACGCCGCTCGGGGCTGCGCCGGCCACTGTCACCAAGAACGTCACGCTCTCCGCGGCCAGCGCGGGGAAGTGCACGATCTTGACACTCACACTCGAAACTCTCGAACTCAAGCTGCTCGGACTGGAAGTGCACCTCGAAAAGGTCGTGCTGACTGTCACGGGCGAACGACACGGCGGTGTGCTCGGGTCGCTGTTCTGCTCACTGGCAGGGGCCAAAGCCAAAGCCGCACGGTCGGCTGAGGTCGCGCGTCTCAACAAGGCGATGCGACGCGCCGGCGGCGTCCAGCCGATCGGGTTCACCGCGGGGATTCGCGCCGTGACGGCCGCGGCCGGACCGACGTGCCCGATCCTCAACCTGGTGCTCGGCCCCCTGCACCTCGACCTGCTGGGCCTCGTGGTCGACCTCAACCAGGTCCACCTGACGATCAACGCCGAACCAAACGGCGGCGTGCTCGGGAGCCTGTTCTGCGGGCTCGCCAACACCAAAATCCCCTGACCGATCGGTGACGGCGCCGGGGCGGTCGCCGCCCCGGCGCCGCGCCCCTCCGCGGGGGCCGGCACCGGCACCGCGGCGCAATCCTCGCAGCGGATCGCACGGGCCGGGCGACGTTGCCCCGGCCCGTGCCCGCTCAGGTCGTATGCGGCTGCTTGGGCTTTGCCCGCGCGTCGAGCTGCAGCTCGCGCTCGGCGCCGGGGATGCCCGCCCGGAGCTCCCGCGTCCGCTCTTTCTCCGCGTTGAGCTCTGAGCCCAGCAGCAGCGCAGAGTTCGTGATCCACATCCAGACGAGAAAGGCGACGATGCCCCCGAGCGTCCCGTAGGTCTTGTCGTAGGAGCCGAAATGCGCCACGTAGATCGCGAAAGCGGCCGAGGCGATGCCCCACACGGCGAGGGCGAAGATCGCGCCGGGCATGACCGAGCGCACGCCTCGCAGCCTCACGTTCGGCGAGGCGAAGTACAGGACCGTGAACATGATGACCATGAACAGGATCAGCACGGGCCACTTGGCGATGTTCCAGATCGACACCGCGGTGCCGCCCACCCCGAGCGGCCCCGCGACGGCGGTGACGATCGGCCCGGTGAGGATCAACGCGAGGGCCACCGCGACGAGCAGGAGCAGCATCACGAGGGTCACGAGCATCTGCAGCGGGCGCAGCTTCCAAGCGGGCCGCCCCTCGGGTGTCTCGAAGATGATGTTCGAGGCCCGGGCGAATGCGGCCACATAGCTGGAAGCTGAGTACAGCGCTCCCACGATTCCCACGATCAGCAGGACCCCCGAGGCGCTCTTGTGCGCCGTGATCGACTTGATCGGCCCGGAAAGGTTCTGCGCGGAGGCGGGCGAGCCGATCTTCGCCACGATTTCGGTGAGCTCCTTCGTGATCGTGGTCGGGTTGCCGACCAGCCCGACCACGGAGATCAACGCGATCAAGGCGGGGAAGACCGCCAGCAGCCCGTAGTAGGTCAGGGCCGCGGCGGAGTCGCTGAGGTTGTCCTCGACGAACTCGGTGAACGTGCGTTTGAGAGTGTGAAACGAGGACGTTCCGCGAGGGACGCCCGCCGGCGCAAAGTCTTCGCGCGGGGAGCGCGCGCCGTCTTCGCGCGGCGCACGTTCGCCACCGTCTTCGCGCGAGGAACGCGCGCCGTCTTCGCGCGAGGTACTCGCGCCGTCTTCGCGCGGCGCACGTTCGCCACCGTCTTCGCGCGGCGAACGCTCCTCGTCTTCCATGTGGCGACGCTCTTCGATGGTCCGGTCGTACCCGAGCGCCCGGGCACAAAACGGAGAACCGCATCCTGCGATCGCGCACACCCAAGGCGGCGCGGACCGGGCCGGCGAGCTGGCTCGGAGAGCGAGTCGAGCGGCTGCGGCCCTACTCGCGCGCGAGCAGCGCGGCGCCGCTGTCCGCGAGCAACTGGTCGAGCTCGGGCTCGCGCTGAGGCTCGACCGTGGCGCCGGTGAGCACGTCCCGCCAGGTGCCGGGCGGCGCCTCGCGCAGGCGCGCCGGCGCCCGGGGCCTCACTGCGACGAAGGCCATCACCTTCTCGCCGCGCCGGAACGCGCACACGCCCTCGCCGGCGTCGAGGGGCTCATACGCGCCCTCGAAACAGTCGGGCAGGCGACGGCGGAGCGCGAGCGCCCGCACGATCATGTTCATCTTGAGCGTCGCCCGCCGCACCCCCTCCTCGGCGAGCAGCGCTCGCAGCGTCGCGCGCCGCCGATCCCAGTCGACAGCTCTGCGGTTGTCTGGGTCGACGAACGAGAGCCGCCACAGCTCGTCGCCCTGGTAGATGTCGGGTACGCCGGGGCAGGTGAGCTTCAGCAGCAGCGCTCCGAGCGCACCGCGCTCCCCGATCCGCGCGACCCGCTCGGCAAACGGGGTGAAGTCCGCCAGGAACTCCTCGCTCTCGACCAGCGCCCGCGCGAACCCGACGGCGGCCGCCTCGAAGCCCTCGTCGGGATCGGCCCAGGAGCTCTGCTGCTTGGTCTCGCGCAGCGCCTTGCGCAGATAGGCCTCGAGACGCGCTGCCGCCACCGGCCAGACGCCGATGAGGCTCTGATGGACGAGGTACTGGACGGCGGGTGGCATCGCGGCGTCGAGCTGCTCGCCGATCGCGAGCCAGCGTGTCACGTGCTCGGCCCACTCGCCGGGGAGCTCGCTGAGTGCGGCGATGCGCGCACGCGAGTCACCCGAGCGCTTGGTGTCGTGCGTCTGGGTGACGAGCAGCCCCTGCGGGAATCGCGCCGCCCGTTCGGCGTTCGCCGCGTGGAACTCCTCGATCGACAATCCGAACCGTTCGGGATCGCCGCCGACCTCGTTCAGCGCGAGCAGGCGCAGGTAGCGGTAGAAGGCCGTGTCCTCGACTCCCTTTGCGGCGATCGCCGGCGAGGTCTGCTGAAAGCGGGTGATCAGCTCCGGGTCCTGCGCCGGCTCCTCGAGCAGCAGCGTGCGCGCGAGCGCCGGATCGATCTCGGCTGCGTGCACGGCCCGCCGGTCCGCCTCCTCGACCAGCCCGCTGTGAGGCTCGACATAGGTGCGGTACACCGGCAGCGCGGCCAGGGCATGCGCGAGCGCCGCTGCGTCGAACGGCCCGAGTCGCTCCAGGCGGGCCACCTCTGCTCTGAACGTGACGCGGGCCTGCTCGAGCTGAGCCTCGAGCGCGACCTCTGAGAACGTGCGGCGCTCACCCGTGACGCTCGCGAGCAGCTCGGTCAGCGGCTCGCGCGCTGCGGGATCGACGAACAGCGCGCAGGCGTCGTTGAGGAACTCGTAGCCGACCGTGCCGCTGACGGGCCACTCCCGCAACGGCTCGCCGGGGTGCAGGATCTTCTCGACCCACAGCCGCTCCACCCCGGCGTCCGCGAGCCGGCGCAGGTAGCCCGCCGGATCGGCGAGGCCGTCGGGGTGATCGACGCGAAGCCCCGACACGAGGCCTTCCGCGTAGAGCTCGAGAACCTTGCGGTGCGAGGTCTCGAACACCTCGTCGCGCTCCTGGCGGATCGCCGCCATGTCGTCGATGTCGAAGAAGCGCCGGTAGCCGCCGGCCGGATCCAGGTCGAACCACCGCTCGCGCAGCTGCGGGTCGCTCCACCAGCGATTCTGCTCGCCGGTTCCCATGTGGTTGGGGACGATGTCGAGGATGATCGGCATCCCCGCCGCGGCGAGCCGTCGGAACGCGCTCTCGCCGCCCAGCTCCTCGCTGATGCGCGTCGGATCGACGACGTCATAGCCGTGGGTGGAGCCGGCACGGGCCTGGAGCACGGGGGAGAGGTAGAGGTGGCTGACCCCCAGCCGCTGCAGGTACGGCACCAGTCCGCGCACCTCGTCGAAGCCGAGATCGGGGCCGAGCTGGAGGCGATAGGTGGCGATCAGCGCGTCGCTCACTGCGCACTCGCCGCGGGCTGCTCGGCGCCCTCCAGGACGACGAGCGAGCGGGCGAGCATCATCACCGCATCACGCGGCCCGCGCTGCCACGCTCCGCGCTCGAGCTGCGGCTCGGCAGTCGACAGGCACAGGCTCCAGCGGCGGCCGTAGGACGCGCTCGGCACCCTGAACTCGACGTCCTCGTAGTGGGCGTTGAAGATCACGAGGAACGAGCGGTCGACGACCGGGCGCCCATGCGCGTCGTGCTCGCCGAGCTTCGCGCCGTTCAGGAAGGCGCCGAGCGAGTGGACGTCGCCGCGCCGCCAGTCCCGCTGGGTCATGCGACGGCCATCGGGCCGGAACCACCACACATCCGGCAGTCCCTCGCCGCTGGCCGCGCCGGCCAGGAAGCGCGAGCGCCTGAAGACAGGGTGATCGCGACGCAGCTCGATCACGCGCCGCGCGAACTCGCCCAGCGCCCGCTGCGGCTCGTCGTGATCCCAGTGCAGCCAGGAGAGCTCGTTGTCCTGGCACCAGCCGTTGTTGTTCCCCCTCTGGGTCCGCGAGAACTCATCGCCCGCCACGACCATCGGCACCCCCTGCGACAGCAGGAGCGTGGCGAGCAGGTTGCATTGCTGGCGGAAGCGCAGCGCCAGCACCTCGGGGTCGTCGGTCTCACCCTCGATTCCGCAGTTCCAGGAGCGGTTGTCGTCGGAGCCGTCCTGGTTGTCCTCGCCGTTTGCCTCGTTGTGCTTGCGGTCGTAGCTGACGAGGTCGTGCAGCGTGAAGCCATCGTGCGCCGTCACGAAGTTGATCGAGGCGAAAGGGTCGCGTCCTTCGGACTCGTACATGTCGCTCGAGCCCGTGAAGCGCGAGGCGAACTCGCCCACCCCGAGCTGGGAGCGCCAGAAGTCACGGATCGTGTCGCGGTAGCGGCCGTTCCACTCAGACCACGGCGGCGGGAAGTTGCCGACCTGATAGCCCCCGGGCTCGACGTCCCACGGCTCGGCGATCAGCTTGACCTGTGAGAGCACGGGGTCCTGTCCGATCACGTCGAAGAAGCCGGAGCGCCGGTCGAAGTCGTAGTGCTCGCGCGCGAGCACCGTCGCGAGGTCGAAGCGGAAGCCGTCGACGTGACACTCGGTGACCCAATAGCGCAGCGAGTCCATGATCAGGCGCAGCACCGCCGGGCTCGTCGGATCCAGGCTGTTGCCTGTTCCGGTGAAGTCCAGGTAGTGCCGGCGGTCGTCGGGCATCAGCCGGTAGTAGGCGAAGTTGTCCACGCCCTTGAAGCCGAGCATCGGACCGAGGTGGTTGCCCTCGGCCGTGTGGTTGTAGACGACGTCGAGGAGCACCTCGATGCCGGCCGCGTGCAGCGCCTTGACCATGCCCTTGAACTCGCTGACCTGCTCGCCCAGCCGCCCGGTCGCGGAATAGCCGGAGTGCGGCGCCAGATAGCCGATCGAGCTGTAGCCCCAGTAGTTGGACAGGCCGCGATCGAACAGAAAGCTCTCGTCGATGATGTGGTGGATCGGCAGCAGCTCGACGGCTGTGACGCCGAGGTCGCACAGGTAGCGCACCGCGGCGTCGCTGGCGAGGCCCGCGTAGGTCCCGCGAAGGTCCTCGCGCACCTCGGGGTGCAGCTTCGTGAAGCCCTTGACGTGCATCTCATAGATCAGCGTCTCGCTCCAGGAGCGCCGGGGGTGGCGGTCCTCGCCCCAGTCGAAGCGGTCGTCGATCACCACGCAGCGGGGCATCGCGGGGGCGGAGTCCTCATCGTCGGGCTCGAGGTCGGCGTCCTCGTTTCCGGGGTCCGGTACGTACGGCAGCGCGTTGGCTGCGGGCCAGTCGACGCCGCCGTCGATCGCCTTGGCGTAGGGGTCGATCAGCAGCTTGGCGGGGTTGTGCCGCAGGCCCTCCCCCGGCGCCCACGGGCCGAACACGCGGTAGGCGTAGCGCTGCCCGGGGCCGACGCCGGGCAGGTAGCAGTGCCAGTTGTGCAGCGTGCACTCGCTCAAGCGCACGCGCTCTTCTGCGCCGTCCTCGTCGAACAGGCACAGCTCGACTCCATCGGCGCCGGCCGAATACAGCGAGAAGTTGGTGCCGCTTCCGTCCCAGGTCGCGCCCTGCGGGTAGGGAGCGCCGCGCCAGATCTCCCTCACTCGAGCAGCACTCCGCTGACCGGGGCGACCCTCAGCTCGCGCCCTCTCCTCGCCGCGGGGGACGTGGCGAGCACCACGCGCGCGCCTGTCACCGCGAACGTCCGCGTGCGTGTCGAGAAGTTGCAGATCATCTGGTGGCGGCCGCGGCGCAGGCGCAGCCAGCGACCCTGCTCGTCGAGCCCGAGGAGCTCCGCCTCGCCGGCTACCGCGCCGCGCACCCGGAGCAGCTCAGCGTATAGGGCCTCGAGCCGCTTGTTGCGGCGCCTCGAGAGGCGCGAGGCCTCGAACGTCGCAGGGCTCTGGGGGTCGGGGATCTCCTGCGCGGAGAAGCCTGAGAACGAGGAGAACTCCTCGCGCCGCCCCTTGCGCGTCGCCTCCGCGATGCGCTTGTCGATGTGGTCCGTGAAGAACTGGAACGGGTTGGGCTCGCCGTACTCCTCGCCCATGAACAGCATCGGCACGAACGGCGAGAGCAGCACGCAGAACGCGGCGAGACGGCGCGCGCGGCCCGGCAGTCGGTCGCCGAGCGCCCGGTTGCCGACCTGGTCGTGGTTCTGCGAGAAGACGACGAACTGCCGCGGCGGCCGGTCCTCGGCCGGGGCGCCGAACCGGCGCCGCCGGAAGCCCGAGTACTGGCCGTCGTGCACGAACGGCCTGTGCATCGCCTTCGCAAGGTCGCCGACGGAGCCGAAGTCCGCGTAGTAGGCCTCGCGATCGTTCGTCAACAGCGCTCGCAGCGAGTGGTGGAAGTCGTCCGCCCATTGCGCGTCGCAGCCCCAGCCGCCCCGCGAGGGCGGACGGATCACGACCGGGTCGTTGAGCCCCGACTCGGCGATCACGCGCGCCGGGCGGTCGACCGCCGCGACCCGCTCGACGATCTCGGCGACGATGTGCTTGGCGCTCTGATCGAAGATCGCGTGGATCGCATCGAGCCGCAGGCCGTCCACGTGGAAGTCGCGCACCCAGCGCTCGGCGCTCTGCAGCACCCACTCGCGCACCGCGTCGCAGCACTCGTCGTCGTAGTTGATCGCCTTGCCCCAGAACGTCTGGTAGCGCTCGGTGAAGTAGGGGCCGAACGACTCCATCGCCCGCACGCCCGAGGCGCCGAGGTGGTTGTAGACCACGTCGAGGATCACGGCGATCCCCTGCTGGTGCGCGGCGTCGACGAACCTCTGCAGCGCCTCCGGGCCACCGTAGGCGTGATGCGCCGCGGAGATATAGACGCCGTCGTAGCCCCACCCGCGCTCGCCCGGCCCCTCGGCGACCGGCATCAGCTCGACTGCCGTGATTCCGAGGCGCGCCAGCCGCGCCAGCTCTGCGGCGCCCGCATCGAACGTGCCCTCGTCTGTGAACGTGCCGACGTGCAGCTCGTAGATCACGGCGTCGGCGAGCGGCTTGGCGCGGAACCCGCGATCGTGCCACTCGTAAGCGCCTGCGTCGAAGACGCGCGAGGGCCCGCGCAGCCCGCGCGGCTGCGAGAGGCTGCAGGGATCGGGAAGCCGCCGGGAACGGCCGCGGCGGCCGAGAAGCTCGTAGACGTAGTCGCCGTTGCGTGGGATGTCGGCGTCGCCCTCCCAGATGCCGAAGCCGGCGCCGCGGAGCTCCGTGCGTCTGCCGCGGTGCACGACGGCGACCGAGTCCGCCCGCGGCGCCCACACCCGGAAGCCGGTCCGGTCCCCGCGAGGGCTCGCGCCGAGCCGGCGCTGCCACGGGTAGCCACCACCGGTCTCGCCGCTCAAGGTCGCGTGCGCCGGCGCGAGCGCGTGGGTTGCGTCGCCTCGGTCGTGCGGGTCGCAGGCGCGAGCCACAGGACCGCGAGCGGGGGCAGCGTGAGCGCTGCCGAGTGCGACTGCTCGTGCCAGGGAACCGCCTCGGCCTGGACCCGCCCGCCGTTGCCGACGTCCGAGCCGCCGTAGAAGGTCGAGTCCGTGTTCAGCCGCTCCTCCCAGGCTCCGCCCCGCGGCAGCCCCACGCGGTAGCCGCTGCGGACCACCGGGGAGAAGTTGCACACGCACACGAGCGGTTCGCCCGCGCGGTCGGAGCGGCCGAAGGCGACCACGTTGGCCTCGGCGTCGTTGGGCTCGAGCCACCAGAAGCCCTCGTGCTCGGAGTCGCGCTCCCACAGCGGGGGCTGTTCGCGGTAGACGCGGTTCAGGTCGCGTACGAGCGCCTGGACCCCGGAATGCTCGGCCCCCTCGAGCAGGTGCCAGTCGAGCGAGCGTTCGTGGCTCCACTCGCGCTCCTGCGCGAACTCCTGGCCCATGAACAGCAGCTGCTTGCCGGGGTGCGCCCACATGTAGGCGTACAGCGCACGCAGGTTCGCAAATTTCTGCCAGCGGTCACCGGGCATCTTCTCCAGCAGCGAGCGCTTTCCGTGGACGACCTGGTCGTGGCTCAGGGGCAGGATGAAGTTCTCGGTGAACGCGTACATCAGGCTGAACGTCAGCTGGTGGTGCGAGTAGCGCCGGTGGACCGGGTCCTTCGAGAAGTACTCGAGCGTGTCGTGCATCCAGCCCATGTTCCACTTGAACCCGAAGCCCAGCCCGCCGAGGTAGGTCGGGCGTGACACGCCCGGCCACGCCGTCGACTCCTCGGCGGCGCTGATCACGCCGGGCACGCGGCCGTGCACGAGCTCGTTGAGCTCCTTCAGGAACGAGATCGCCTCCGTGTCCTCGCGGCCGCCGAACTCGTTCGGCACCCACTCGCCCTCGCGGCGCGAGTAGTCGCGGTAGAGCATCGAGGCGACGGCGTCCACCCGCAGGCCGTCGGCGTGGTACTCGCGCAGCCAGTAGAGCGCGTCGGCGAGCAGGAAGTTGCGCACCTCGCGCCGGCCGAGGTTGAACACCAGGGTCCCCCAGTCCGGATGCGCGCCGCGGCGGGGATCGGAGTGCTCATAGAGATGTGTGCCGTCGAAGCGGGCCAGCGCCCAGTCGTCGCGGGGGAAGTGGGCGGGCACCCAGTCGAGGATCACGCCGACGCCCTCGCGGTGGAGCCTGTCGATCATCGCCTTGACGTCGTCCGGCGTCCCGCGGCACGCGTCGGGCGCGTAGTAGCCGGTCACCTGGTAGCCCCACGATCCGCGGAACGGGTGGGACATGATGGGCAGCAGCTCGACGTGGGTGAAGCCGAGGTCGCGCACGTAGGCGGCTAGCTCGCCGGCGAGCTCGCTCGCGCCGAGTTCCTCGTTCTGCAGCGTGCGCCGCCACGATCCGAGGTGGACCTCGTAGATCGAGATCGGGCGGTCGATCGGCACCTGTGGCGCGCGGGCCGCCAGCCACTTCTCGTCGCGCCACTCGTGGCGGCTGCTGTACACGATCGAGGAGGTGCCGGGGGGCCGCTCGGCGCGCCGCGCCATCGGGTCGGCCTTCATGCGCAGCTCGCCCGACTGCGCGTGGATCTCGAACTTGTAGCGGCTGCCCTCGGGGCAGTCGGGGAGGAACAGCTCCCAGATGCCGCTCGCGCCCAGCGAGCGCATCGGGTGCACGCGGCCATCCCAGAGATTGAAGTCGCCGACGACGCTGACCGCGGCGGCGCTCGGCGCCCAGACGGCGAAACGGACCCCGAGGACACCGTCCAGCTCCAGCACGTTGGCGCCGAGCCGTTCGGCGAGATCCTCGTGGCGGCCCTCCGCCGCGAGATGCAGGTCCAGCTCGCCCAGCGTGGGCGGGAACGAGTACGGGTCACGCAGGCGGACCGACGCGCCGTCCGGGTAGGCCACGTCCAGCTCGTAGCGCAGCGGCAGCTCGGCCCCGGGCACCGTGCCCTCGAACAGCCCGGCCTCCTCGACGCGGTCGAGCTCGACCTGTTCCGCCGCCCCGTTCGCAGCGGGCGGGATGCGCGCTACGACAGAGCGCGCCGCGGGACGCCACGCGCGGATCAGCACGTCGCGGTCCCGGGGGTGAGCGCCGAGCAGTCGGTGGGGGTCCGGGTGCTCTCCGGCGAGCAACAGCTCGACGTCCTCGCGGGGAGCGCTCACAGGTCTTCCTCCAGCAGCCGCTCGATGCCGGCGACCGGCACTCCGATCCAGTCGGGGCGGTTTTCGAGCTCGTAGCGGAGCTCGTAGAGCAGCTTCTCGAGCTCGAACATCGAGAGCTGCTTGGCGATCGCGCGGGTGCCGGCCGGCAGCAGCGCGGGATCGATCTCATCCATGTAGCCCTCCAGGAACCCCGTGCGCGCCTGCCGCTCCCAGTCGTGCGCGGGCGGGGCGCCCCACATGACCTCCCCTGCGAGGCTCGCATACGAGATGGAGCGCAGCATGCCGGCGACGTCGCGCAGCGGCGAGCGCTTGCGGCGGCGTTCGCGCAGCGGGCGACCCGGCTCGCCCTCGAAGTCGATCACGCGCCAGCCATCGGGCGCGAGCAGGGCCTGCCCGAGGTGGTAGTCGCCGTGGGCGCGGATCAGCCTGCCCCCGATGCCCGTGTGCGACAGCACCGCGAGCCGGTCGCGCAGCTCCTCGCCGCGGCCGACTATCGGCTCGAGCTCGGGCCGCTCCGGAAGCTGTACGAACAGCCGCTCGATCTGCTCGTCGATCGTCGCGGTGAGCAGCGCGACGTGCTCGTCCGCCGGCTCCTCCGGCGCGAACTCAGGGTCGTCGGCGTCGGCCGCGAGGACCAGGTGCATCCGGCCTGTTACCGCGCCGAGGCGCGTTATCGGCTCGATCAGCTCGAGCCCGTCGCCGCCGCGAAGGGCCTCCAGCGCCAGCTCCCAGCCGTCTCGGCCCTCGACGTATCGCTGCATGATCCCCAGGCTCGCGTCGAGCAGCTCGCCGGCGTAGTCGTACCAGCCCGCGACGCTGGCGACGTTCTCGAAGCCGTGCGAGGAGAGGAAGCGCAGCATCTCGAGCTCGGGGTTGATCCCGGCTTCGATGCGCCTGAACGCCTTGACGATGAAGCGCTCGTCCAGCACCACCGAGCTGTTGGACTGCTCGGCGCCGAGGCGTCTCGCGCGGAGGCGCTCGGGCAGCTCGATCGGCTCGACCGCGTGAAAGCTGATAGCGCTCGAGCCCTGCACAACCGAGGCCTCGTCCACGATCAGCCGCCCGAAGACGGCGGTCTGCTCCTCGTCGTCGAGCGCGTCATACAGCGCGACGTCGCCTTCGCCGCAGATCCGCTGCTCCGGCGGCACGGAGCGGTCGCGGGCGACGCCGACCAGCACCTGGTAGAGGTCGTGGGTCCCGGCCGGTGCGCGCACCTCGACGATCAGCAGCGCGAGATCGTCCCGGCCGGAGCTCGCGAGCAGGAGCGCGTCGAGGACCGAGACGTGACCCAGCTCGCGCGACTTGCCCGCGAACCAGCGCTGGTCGGCCATCCACGCGCCGAGGCCCTCGGCCGAGATCTGGGGCAGACCGGCCTCGGCCAGCGCGCTCCCCGCACGGTCACCGCTCATCGCCCCGCTCCTCTGTGAGCAGGAACCAGAAGAAGCCACGGGGCGCGAGCGTCAGCAGATACGGCAGCTCACCGATGCGCGGGAACCGCGTCAGGCCGAACATCTCGATCGGGTAGCGGCCCTCGTACTCGCTGAGGTCGAGCTCGACGGCCTGCGCAGTGCGCGCGAGGTTGTGCACGCACAGCGCGATGTCGTCCTCGCTGCTGCGCACGTGTGCGTAGATGTGGTGGTTGGAGGGCTGCAGCGCCGCGTAGGAGCCGAGGCCAAACACGGGATGTTCGCGGCGCAGCGCGGTGAAGCGCCGCAGCCAGCGCAGCAGCGAGGTGGGGGTGCGCAGCTGCGCCTCGACATTCACGGCCTGGAAGCCGTAGACGGGATCCATCAGCGGCGGCGAGTAGAGCTGGGCGAAATCGGCGCGCGAGAAGCCGCCGTTGCGGTCCCCGGTCCATTGCATCGGCGTGCGCACGCTGTCGCGGTCCCCGAGATAGACGTTGTCTCCCATCGCGATCTCGTCGCCGTAATACAGCACGGGGCTGCCCGGGAGCGAGAACAGCACTGCCGTCAGCAGCTCTATCTCATCGCGACCGTTGTCGAGCAGCGGCGCCAGGCGCCGGCGGATCCCGAGGTTGATCTTCATGCGCAGGTCGCGCGCGTACTCGGCGTACATGTAGTCGCGCTCCTCGTCCGTGACCATCTCGAGTGTCAGCTCGTCGTGGTTTCGCAGGAACAGGCCCCACTGCGAGTTCTCGGGGATCTGGGGCGTCCGCTCGAGGATCTCGACGATCGGGGTCGCGTCCTCGCGGCGCAGCGCCATGAACATCCGCGGCATCACGGGGAAGTGAAACGCCATGTGGCACTCGTCGCCGTCGCCGAAGTACTCGACGACGTCCTCGGGCCACTGGTTCGCCTCGGCGAGCAGGACCCGGTCCGGGTACTCGGCGTCGACGGTCGCGCGCAGCCGCTTCAGGAACTCGTGCGTCTCGGGCAGGTTCTCGCAGTTGGTGCCCTCCCGCTCGAACAGATACGGCACCGCGTCCAGGCGGAACCCGTCGAGCCCCAGGTCGAGCCAGAACCTGAGCACATCGATCATCGCCTCCTGCACTTCGGGCTCGTCGTAGTTGAGGTCAGGCTGGTGGTAGAAGAAGCGGTGCCAGTAGTAGGCCCCCGCCTGCTCGTCCCAGGTCCAGTTCGAGGTCTCGGAGTCGACGAAGATGATGCGCGCGTCTTTGTACTTCTCGGGTGTGTCCGACCACACGTACCAGTTGCGCTTCGGGTTATCGGGTCCCAGCCCACCCGAGCGCGACTCCTGGAACCAGGGGTGATCGATCGAGGTGTGGTTCATCACGAGGTCTGCGATCACGCGTATGCCGCGCTTGTGCGCGGCCTCGATGAACGTCTGCACGTCGCGCGTGTCGCCGTAGTCCGGGTGCACCGCCTTGAAATCGGAGATGTCGTAGCCGCCGTCGCGAAGCGGCGAGGCGTACATCGGCAGCAGCCAGATGCAGTCGATGCCGAGCCACTCGAGGTAGGGGAGCTTCTCCGTCAGGCCGCGGAAGTCACCGGAGCCATCCGCGTTGCCGTCATAGAAGCCGCGGAGATGGATCTCGTAGAAGGTGGCCGTCTTGAACCACAGCGGGTTGCTCTCGAACCACTGGCGGGTGTCGGACGGCTCGGGTGCATGCCGGGCCGGGTCCGGCACACGCTCGAGCTCGGCGGCGGACCTGCCCCCGGACGGGACCGAACGTACCGCCATCAGCTCGCCTCGACCGCGAGCAGGTGCCCGGGCCGTTCGGCGGGATCGAGGCGCACGTAGTTGCGCCCGAGCCGCCACTCGTAGCGCGAGCCGTCGAGCAGGTCGGTGCAGGAGAAGACCGGCGCGAGCCCGAGTTCGCCGGGGACGACGACGACGCCCTCCTGCGCGCGCTCGGGATCGACGTTCGCGACGACGACCAGCGTTTCGCGGCCCTCGCGCTTGGCGTAGGCGAGCAGCGCGTCGTTCTCGGTCGGCAGGAACGCGATGTTGTCCAGCCGCTGAAGGGCCGGGCGCTCGCGGCGCACGCGGTTGAGCCGGGCGACGCTGGCGAGCAGCGGGCCGTCGAAGCTGCGCTTGCGCACCTGGTACTTCTCCGAGTCGAGGTACTCCTCCGATCCCGGATGGCGCGGAGTCGCCTCGTAGCGCTCGAAGCCCGAGTAGATGCCGTAGCTCGGCGAGAGGGTGCCCGCGAGCAGCAGGCGAACGGCGAACGCCCCGGGACCGCCCACCTGCAGGTACTCGCTGAGGATGTCCGGCGTGTTGACAAAGAAGTTCGGGCGCAGGAAGTCGCTGAGCGGGGGGCGGGCGAGCTCGGAGACGTAGTCGCGCAGCTCCCAGGTCGAGTTCTTCCAGGTGAAGTAGGTGTAGGACTGGCTGAAGCCGCTCTTGGCGAGCGCGGCCATCATCGCCTGCCGCGTGAACGCCTCCGACAGGAAGATCGTCTCCGGCTCGACCGCGCGGACCGATGCGATCAGCCACTCCCAGAACGCGAGCGGCTTCGTGTGCGGGTTGTCGACCCGGAAGGCCCGCACGCCGTGCTCGACCCAGAAGAGCATGACGTCGCGGAGCGCCTCCCACAGGGCGCGCCACTCCTCGCACTCGAAGTCGAAGTTGTAGATGTCGACGTAGCGCTTCGGGGGGTTCTCGGCGTACTTGAGCGTGCCGTCGGGACGCTGCGAGAACCACTCGGGATGCTCGCTCAGCCACGGGTGGTCCGCCGAGCACTGCAGCGCGTAGTCGAGCGCGATCTCCATGCCCGCCGCACGAGCCTCGGCGACGAGCGCGTCGAACTCCTCGATCGTGCCGAGCTCGGGGTGGATCGCCGTGTGCCCGCCCTCCGCGCCGCCGATCGCATAGGGGCTGCCCGGGTCGCCTGGCTCCGCCCGCGGGCTGTCGTTGCGGCCCTTGCGGTTCGTCACGCCGATCGGGTGGATCGGGGGGAGGTAGAGGACGTCGAAGCCGGCCTCGGCGATGCTCCCCAGCACCCGCCGCACTCCGTCGAAGCCTCCCCAGGACCGCGGAAACAGCTCGTACCAGGAGCCGAACCGGGCGCGCTCGCGTTCGACCTCGATCTCCATCGTCGTGCTCGCCGTCAAGTCCTCGCGCGCCTGCCAGCGCCCGGCGACGTCCAGCACCGCCGGCTCGAGCGCGGCCTCGTGGCGGTTCTGTTCGGGTGCGCTCTCGTCGGCGACGGCGCGGAGCGCGCTTCGCAGCAGGTCGCGGTCCTCGCGGGAGGCGCGTGCGCACATCCGCTCTAGGAGCATCGCGCCCTCGGCGAGCTCGGAGTCCAGTCCCTCCTGGCCCGCGGCGAGCTTGCGGGCGAGCTCCTCGCGCCAGCTCGCGAACCGATCGGCCCAGGCGACGATCCGCCACTGCCAGCGGGCCACCGCATCCAGTGGCTCCATCGCACCGCTCCAGCGATCGCCGTCGACCTCCGCGTCCACCCGCTGCATCGGAGCCTCGTGCCAGCGGGACTGGCCGTCGAGGCGCCACTGGACGGCCGCGCGCATGACGTCGTGTCCGTCGCGCACGATCGTCGCGGCGACGACGGGTCGGTCGCCGACGCAGCGCTTGACGCGGAAGCGGCCGCAGTCGACGACGGGATAGAGGTCCTCGATCAGGATGCGAGAAGGACGCCGCCGGGCGCGCGGGGGCGCCTCCTGCGGAGCGGCCCCCCCACGGTTGGTGCTCCGGCGGACGGGAATAGCCTGCTCCATAATGGGTCCAGTTCCCCCCGGCAGAGCTGTCCAATCCCCCGTCCCGTGATCGGGCGCGCGGCGGGCGTCCAGCTGCACATAACATCGCTCCCCGCCGGGCGGTTGGGCGACGATGCGCGGCGTTTCGTCGATTGGCTCGAGCGGGCCGGGCAGTCCTACTGGCAGATCCTGCCGCTGGGGCCGCCGGACCGCCATGGCTCGCCGTACAAGTCGCGCTCCGCGTTCGCGTGCTGGCCGGCGCTGCTCGAGAATCCCGATGCGCCGGTCACGGCGGGCGAGGAGGAGGACTTCCGAGCGCGCCAGAGCTTCTGGATCGGCGACTGGGAGCGGGCGGCCGGTGGCCGGCGCGCGCTGCGCGACCAGGTGCGCTTCGAGCGCGAGTGGAGTGCTCTGCGCAGCTACGCCCGCGACCGCGGCGTCGCGATCATCGGCGACATGCCGCTGTACGTGGCACCCGGCAGCGTCGACCAGAAAGCCCGGCCCGAGCTGTTCGCCAAGGGTCCGGTGGCCGGTGCGCCGCCTGACCGCTTCTCCCCCGCCGGACAGCTGTGGGGCAACCCGCTGTATGACTGGCCCGCGATGCGGCGGCGCGGGTACAGATGGTGGGTCGAGCGGCAGCGGCGGGCCTCACAGCTCTTCGACCTCGTCCGCATCGACCACTTCCGCGGCCTGGTCGCCTACTGGGCGGTACCAGCCGGCGCGCGGACGGCCGCGAGCGGGCGCTGGCGCCGCGGCCCGAGCGGCGCTCCGTTGCGAGCCGCGCGCCGCGAGCTCGGCCGGCTCGACGTCCTCGTCGAGGACCTCGGGATCATCACGCCTCCGGTCGAGCGGCTGCGGCGCCGGCTGGGGCTCCCCGGCATGGCCGTCCTGCAGTTTCTGTTCGAAGGGGCAGCGGGGGAGGCGGACCCGGTCGAGCGCGTCGCGGAGGACCGGGTCCTCTATTCGGGGACGCACGACCAGGACACGCTGGTGGGATGGTGGAGGTCGCTGGAGCCGGCGCCGCGCGCGGCCGTGCGGCGGGCGCTCCGCAGGCGGCGATTGCGGTCGGAGGGGGACGATCCGTGGCCGCTGATGAGGTTGTCCGCCTCGGCGCCCGCGAGGATCGCGATGGTGCAGATGCAGGACGTGCTGTCGATCGGATCCGAAGGGCGCATGAACCGCCCAGGGACAGCCTCCGGCAACTGGCGGTGGCGGATGCCGGCCGACAGCTTGAGCGGGCGGCTCGCGCGCCGGCTGCGGCAGGTCAGCTCAGAGGCTGGAAGAGCACCCGCATGAGCTCGCTCGATGTGCGCGGTCGGGGCCTCGTCGCGATCGGCGACAGCATCACGCGGGGGGCGGGGGAGGCGATGCTCGGATTACGGATGCAGTCGTGGGCGCTGTGGCTCGCGGAGGCGCTCGAGCTGCCCTACACCTGCCTCGCCCGCGACGGCGCGCGAGCCGCGGACGCGCTCGCGACCCAGGTGCCGCGGCTGCGCGGTCCCTACGACCTCGGTTGCGTGTACCTCGGCGTCAACGACGTCCGCAGCCCGGACTTCGAGCCGGCCGCCTTCGCCGACGCGCTGCGCGAGGTCCTCGCGGCGGTCGCCGAGAGCTGCAGTGCGCTGCTGCTGATCGCGCTCCCGCGCGCGATCGGAGTCCCGCCGGCTCCCGCGAGCGCGAT
The DNA here is from genome assembly GCA_036264095.1 of Solirubrobacteraceae bacterium. Lineage (GTDB taxonomy): Bacteria > Actinomycetota > Thermoleophilia > Solirubrobacterales > Solirubrobacteraceae > Palsa-744. The sequence continues at coordinate 39,225 of DATARO010000056.1, forward strand.
CGCCACGGCGAACGAGGAGATCGCGCGTCGCGTGCAGGAGCACGGGGCTGCGCTCGTCCAGCTGGGCCCGCTGGCCGGTCCCGAGCTCGTGTACCCCGATCGCGTGCACCTGACCGCGCGCGGCGAGGCGCACATCGCGCTCAGCGCGTGCGCGGCTCTGCGCCCCACCGGAATGCGAGCCGACGAGCGCGATCTGCAGCGGGCACTCGAGCCGCTCACGCCCGGCGCCCGCGCACGCTGGCTGCTGGGCGGGCGGGTCCCGCACCTCGCGCGCGACCTACGCCGCAGGGCGCGGGAGCGCACGGGCCCTCCGCTCGGGGAGACGGGATGACCATCGGGAGCGCGCTCCGCAGGATCAGGTTGCGACGACGCAGCGGGGGGCGCGCCTCGCTGGACCCGACGGTCACGATCGCGCGCGGCGCGGTGGTCGAGGTCGGAGCCTCAGGGGCGCTTGTAGTCGGAGAGGGCTCGGCGATCGGCCGCGGGGCGCGGATCATCGTCGGATCGGGCTCCCTGCGCATCGGACGCAACGTCGAGGTGTGCGAGGGATCCTCGATCACGGTGCTCGCCGAGGTGGAGATCGGGAGCGGCGTGTCGCTCGGGGCGCGGTCGGCGGTGATGGATTTCCTCCCGCCGGCCGGGACCGTCGAGGCTCCGCTGCGCGAGCAGCGGATCGCCACCGCGCCGGTGCGGATCGGCGACGGAGCTTCGATCGGCCCGAATGCGGTGGTGGGAGCCGGTGCGGTCGTGCTCCCGGGAGAGAAGGTGATGCCGGGAGCGACGGTGGGACGCGTCGTCTGACGCGGGCGCCTCTGCGAGCGGCTCGCCCGCGGCGCGGTGTCGTCTGCGGAGCTCTTCCGAGCGCTCGGCGCTCGCCTCTACGGGCGGCTCGCCCGCGACGGGTCGTTGCTGCGGAGCTCTCCCGAGCGATCCGCGCGGGGCTAATCCGCCTTGTGCTCCTCGTCGGCCTCGCCATAGATCTGCTCGTCGGCGTCAGGGGCGTCGTCGCCGTCCGCGTCGCGCATGATCCGCGAGGGGCTGTGCTGGTCGCCGTGCGAGGCGTGCTCGATCAGTTCCGCCTCGGCCAGCTCGAATCCCTCCGACTCGCCACCGCCCGCCTCCTCGACGGCCCGGCGTGCCTGCTGGCGGCGCTCTTCCAGGTCGCGCATCGGGTCTGAGCGGTCGGGGCCGGCCATCGCGGGCTAGGCTTCCAGCTGGCGCCGGGCGGTTTCCATCAACGACTCGCTCGACTTGAGCTCGTCGAGCGCCGTGATCATCGCGTCGCGCTCGCACTCGACCTTCGCCGGCCATTCCTTCGGCGGATGGTCGTCGAGCGTCTTCATCCCGTTGCCGGTGATCATCGCCACGACCGTCTCGTCCGAATCGAACCGTCCCGCCGCCGCGAGCTTCTCCAGCACGGCGATCGTGGTGCCGCCCGCGGGCTCGGTGAGGAGACCCTCGGTGGCTGCGAGCAGGTCGATGCCGGCGAAGATCTCCGGGTCGCTCGCAAAGGCCGCCGTCCCTCCGCGTTTGTGGACGGCGTCGATCACGAGATAGCCGTCGCCGGGCGCCCCGATCGCGAGCGAGTGCGCTGCCGTCTCGGGCATCACCGGATGGACCTCTGCCTCCTCCGCGAGGATCGCGCTCGCGATCGGGTTGCAGCCGCTCGGCTGGGCGATGTGGATGTGGGTCGCCCCGGTCTCGGAGAGCCCCATCTTCTGGAGCTCGACCAGGCCCTTGTGCATGCGCGAGGAGAGAGTCCCCCCGGCCGCCGGGCTGACGATGTGATCGGGGGCGTGCCAGCCGAGCTGCTCGACGATCTCGAACGCGGCGGTCTTGGCGCCCTCTGCGTAGAAGGGACGCAGCGTGATGTTCGCGAACTCCATGCCCGTCGCTTCGGCGACCTCGCGGCATCTTCGGTTCGCTTCGTCGTAGTTGCCCTCGACCTGGCACACGCTCGCCCCGAGCGCCATGCAGCCGCGCGCCTTCGTGGCCTCGAGCCGGTTCGGGTAGACGACGTAGGCGCGAACGCCTGCCTTCGCTGCCAGGGACGCGACCGCCGTCCCGACGTTGCCCGTCGAGACGCAGCCGATCTCATCGCGCCCGAGCTCCATCAGACGGGCAACCGACATCGATACGACCCGGTCCTTGTAGGAGAAGCTCGGCCGGGAGGCCGAGTCGTCCTTGAGGTAGAGGTTCGCGATCCCCAGCTCGGCGCAGAGGCGATCCGCGTGGATCAGGGGGGTGTAGCCCGAGAAGCGGCCGACCCGGGCCTGCGCGCGGGCATCGACGATCGGGAGGAGCTCCTCGAAGTGCCAGATGTTCTGCGGGCGCTCTTCGGGGGCGACCTCGGCGAAGTAGCGCGCAGCGAGCTCGTAGTCGTAGACCACGTCGAGGCCCTTGCCGCAGTCCGGGCATGCGAACACCGACCGCTCGAGCGGCCAGCTGTGGTTGCAGCGGTGACAGACGAGCGCGGTGGCGCACGAGCGCGTCCGCTGCCGCGCACCCTGCTCGAGGCTCTCTGCGGTGCCTGTGCTCATGCGGCCACCTGGAACGATACGCCGGGCCACGGCGTCTGTGCGGCATGCTCCTCGTTGCCGAGCGAGATCCACAGCTCCTCGGCGATATGGGGAGCGAGCGGCGCGAGCATCTGCGCGTGCACCTGCAACGCCTCGAGCAGCGCCGCCCGGTTGGCCTCGTTCAGCTCCGGCTCGCGCGCGAGCACCCGCTTCTCGAAGTCCTTGATGCGGTCGAACAGGCGCATCACATTGCGCACGGCGCTGTGCATCTCGAGCGCATCCATGTCCTCGGTCATCTTCTCGACGGCCGTCTCACACCATTTCTCGAGGCGCGCGCGCAGGTGCTCGGTGTTGTCACGCTGCTCGGGGTCCGCGTCGGGCGCCGCGTCGGCGTCGTGCTCCGCCGTCTGCGCGAGCTTGGCCTGCGTGTAGTCCCACACCTGGGTGAGGTAGCGGCTGCAGCGGAGCACGGCGGAGTCGCTCCAGTTCAGGGAGCGCTGCGGGCGCGCGGCATACAGGACGGCCAGCCGCACGGTGTCGGCGCCGTAGCGCTCGACCAGCTCGTCGGGATCGACCACGTTGCCGAGATGCTTGCTCATCTTGCGCCCGTCGCGGATGACCATCTCGTGAAACAGGCAGCCCGCGAACGGCTCGCCGTCGGCGAGGAAGGCGAGCGGGCCGATGTCGCGCAGGGCCTTGGTGACGGTGCGCTGGTCAAAGACGAAGTTGCCGCTGTCGGAGCCGGCGACGAGCCTTTCCGAGGGCAGCCAGTAGCGCAGGTCCGGCAGGGCGAAGATCTCCTCGAGGCTCGCCCCGCGGGAGGCCTGCGGGACGCATGCCGGCACCCACAGCCAGAGGGCATCGAAGTGGCAGTCGAGCGTGTCGGTCTCCCTCCGGGCGGGCTCGCCGCAGCGCGGGCACGTCGTGTTCACGAAGTCCTCGATCTCGGCCAGCGGGTTGCCGGCGCCGGTCGGACGAATGTCTAGGGGCAGCAGGACCGGCAGCTCCTCGCGCGGGACCGGCACCGCACCGCACGACTCGCAGTAGACGATCGGGATCGGGGTGCCCCACGAGCGCTGGCGCGAGATCGCGAAGTCGAACGCGCGGTAGCGCACCGCCGGGGTGCCCGCGAGGGTGGCCGGCGGCTCCTCGCCCTCGCCGTCGGCTGCGGGGATTCCCAGCCGCTCGGCCACGACCTCGTCCGCGTGGTCGGCCGCGGGGATGCCGAGCACGGCGGTGACGCCGAAGCGCGAGTCGACGAGCGGCGTGACGATCACCGGCAGCGGAGCGCCGCCGGGCCCGGCGAGCGTGTGGCCGGTGTCGATCAGGGGGATCGTCTCCGCCTCGCGCGCGCTGCGCTCCCAGCCGCCGGTGCGCAGCTGCTCGAGGCTCGCGAGCACCTCGGGGTGCGAGGCCCAATGCTCCACCTCGGGATGGCGCGCGGACATCATCACGAAGCGCGCGCCTGCGAGATTCTCGCCGTGCGGGGTGAAGACCGTCAGCGCCCCGTGCTCGCCCGACAGCTCGAGCTCGACCCCGTCGACTCGCCCGAGCACTATCTGCTGGGAGGCGAGCGCGACCTCGTCCCAGATGCCGCTCGCCGCGCGCTCGGCCAGGCGCGCGTCGTTCTCCTCCAGGTAAGCGCTGATCTTCAGGTACCACTGGGGGAGCTCGATCAGGCGCACGGGGCCGTGGCACCGCCAGCAGGTGCCGCCCGGCTCCACCTGGATCGAGGCGAGCGTCGTCTGGCAGTTGTCGCACCAGTCGACGTTGCCGGTGCCGCGATAGACCAGCCCCGCGTCGAGCAGAACGAGGAACAGCCACTGCGACCAGCGGTACATGATCGGGTCCGAGCTCATGAACGACCGCTCCCAGTCGAAGGAGAAGCCCAGGCGCTGAAGCTGTCCGGTCATGTGCTCGGCGCAGCCGTTGACCCACTCGGTCGGCGGGATGCCGCCGGCGATCGCGCCGAGCTCTGCCGGGAGCCCGAAGGCGTCGAACCCGAACGCGAACAGCACGCCGTCGCCGCGGGCCCGGCGGTAGCGCGCGTAGGCGTCGCCGATCGAGTAGCTGCGCACGTGGCCGATGTGCACGTTCCCGGACGTGAACGGGGCCGAGGGCTTGATGTAGATGTGCCCGCGATCCTCGGCCGCGCCGGGGGTCCGGAACGCGTCGCGCTCGGCCCACGCCGCCTGGCGGCGCGCCTCGATCTCGTGGGGCTGATACCTGCTGTTGGATGGTGACGACACGCGAGTTCCGAGCATAGCCATCCGGTCTCGCGCGACTGCTCCGTTGCTATGCTCAAAATCCCTTTACGATCGCGCCGAAAACGCCCGGGCGGCGCTTGTGCTGTGCCCATTTGGCCCCGCCGAGCGCGGGGCTTTCTCGTCCGCTCCGACTGCGAGGATGCCAAGATGGAAATTGAGATTGGACGCGGTAAGAAGGCGCGTCGCGCCTACGGCTTCGATGACATCGCGATCGTGCCCTCGCGGCGGACGCGGGATCCCGACGACATCGACATCACCTGGAAGCTCGGGCCCTACCAGTTCGACCTGCCGATGCTCGCGTCGGCGATGGACGGCGTCGTCTCGCCGGAGACAGCTGGGATCATCGGCCGCCTCGGCGGGCTCGCGGTCCTCAACCTCGAGGGCATCTTCACCCGCTACGAGGACGCCGACTCCGAGCTCGAGCGGATCGCCGGGCTGCCCCGCGAGGAGGCGACGCGCGAGATGCAGGAGATCTACCGCGAGCCGGTCAAGCCTGAGCTGATCGCCCGGAGGATCGCCGAAATCAAGGAGCACAAGGTGGTCGTCGCGGCGTCGCTGACGCCTCAGCGCGTGCTGCGCTACCACGAGCTCGCGCTCGAGGCCGGCCTCGACGTGCTCGTGATCCAGGGCACCGTCGTGTCCGGCGAGCACGTCTCGACCGTCTCCGAGCCCTTGAACCTGAAGGAGTTCATCCCGACGCTCGACGTTCCCGTCGTCGTGGGCGGGTGCGCCTCCTACCACACGGGTCTCCACCTGATGCGCACCGGCGCCGCCGGCGTGCTCGTCGGTGTCGGCCCGGGCGCCGCGTGCACCACGCGGGGCGTGCTCGGGATCGGTGTGCCGCAGGCGACCGCGATCGCCGATGTGGCGCACGCGCGCTCGACGCACATGCTCGAGACGGGCGAGTACTGCCAGGTGATCGCCGACGGCGGCATGCGCAACGGCGGTGACGTCTCCAAGGCGATCGCACTCGGGGCCGACGCGGTGATGATCGGCTCGCCGCTCGCGCGGGCCTACGAGGCGCCCGGTCGCGGCTTCCACTGGGGCATGGCCACGTTCCATCCGACCCTGCCGCGCGGGGCGCGGGTCGCGACCGCCCAGAACGGGACGCTCGAGGAGATCCTCGTCGGCCCGGCGCACGAGAACGACGGCACGTTCAACCTGTTCGGGGGCCTGCGCACGTCGATGGCGACGTGCGGGCACAAGGATCTCGCGGAGTTCAACCGCGCGGAGGTCGTGGTGGCGCCCGCCCTGCAGACGGAGGGCAAGGCGCTGCAGCGCGATCAGGGCGTCGGCATGGGGGCGACCAACGGGAAGGTGGCCGCCCTCGTCAATGACTGACAGGGCCGAGGTCCTCACGGACGAGGCGCAGGCGCCGAGCATCGGGCAGGGTCCCGCGATCGGCGCCCGGCAGACCAAGCCGGCCGCGGTCGAGGAGGTGCTGGTCCTCGACTACGGCGGCCAGTACTCGCAGCTGATCGCAAGGCGCGTGCGCGACTGCGGCGTGTTCAGCGAGCTGCTGCCCCACCACACGGCGCTCAGCGAGATCGCAGCGCGCAAACCTCGCGGCATCATCCTCTCGGGCGGGCCGGCATCGGTGTACGCCGCCGGCGCGCCGCCTCTGGAGCGGGGGCTGCTCGAGCTCGGCGTGCCGGTGCTCGGCATCTGCTACGGCATGCAGCTGCTCGTCCGCGAGCTCGGCGGGCGCGTCGAGGAAGCCGAGACGGGCGAGTTCGGACGCTCTGAGCTGAGCGTGGCCCGCGGCGGCGGGCGGCTGCTCGCCGGCATGCCGGCTGAACAGACCTGCTGGATGTCGCACCGCGACACGGTGTTCGAGCCGCCCCCCGGCTTCACGGCGCTCGCCTCCTCGACGGCCTCCCCCGTGGCCGCCATCGAGGACACCGCCCGCGGCATCTACGGGATCCAGTTTCACCCCGAGGTCGTGCACACCCCGTACGGCGAGGAGATCCTGATCCGCTTTCTGGACGAGATCTGCGGCTGCGAGCGCAGCTGGTCGGCTGCCTCGATCGTCGAGGAACAGATTCGGCGCATCCGCGAGCAGGTCGGCGACGCGAGCGTGATCTGCGGCCTCTCCGGCGGCGTCGACTCGTCCGTCGCGGCGCTGCTGGTGCATCGCGCCATCGGCGAGCAGCTGACGTGCGTATTCGTCGACCACGGGCTGATGCGGAAAGACGAGGGCGACCAGGTCGTCAGCACGTTCCGCGACACGTTCAAGGTGCCGCTCGTGGCCGTCGACGCCGAGCAGCGCTTCCTGGCCAAGCTCGCCGGCCTCGTCGAGCCGGAGGCGAAGCGCAAGGCGATCGGCGCCGAGTTCATCCGCGTCTTCGAGGAGGAGGCGGCGAAGCTGGCTCTCGACAAGCCAGGACAGGGCGGCGACGGTGCCGGCACCCCGGCGCGATTCCTCGTGCAGGGCACGCTCTATTCGGACGTGATCGAGTCCGGAGGAGGGACCGGCGCAGCCACGATCAAGTCGCATCACAACGTCGGCGGCCTGCCCGACGACCTCGAATTCGACCTGGTCGAGCCCCTGCGGGCGCTGTTCAAGGACGAGGTGCGGGCCGTCGGCGCCGAGCTCGGGCTGCCCGAGCGACTCGTATGGCGCCAGCCGTTCCCCGGCCCGGGCCTCGCGATCCGCGTCGTCGGCGGAGAAGCCACGAAGGAGCGTCTCGACGTGCTGCGTGAGGCCGACCACATCCTGCAGGACGAGATCCGCAAAGCCGGCCTGTACCGGGAGCTGTGGCAGTCGTTCTGCGTGCTGCCCGATGTGCGCACGGTCGGCGTCCAGGGCGACGAGCGCACGTACGGCTACGTCGTCGTGGTCCGTGCCGTCACGAGCGACGACGCGATGACCGCCGACTGGGCCCGGCTCCCGTATGACCTGCTGGAGACGATCGCCTCGCGCATGATCAACGAGCTGCGCGAGGTGAACCGGGTGGTGCTCGACATAACGTCGAAGCCGCCCGGCACCATCGAGTGGGAGTGACCAGAGCTCGTCTCGTCGCCGCCGGCCGCGTCCTCGGTCGCTCCGGTTCGGGGATGCGAGCCGAAGGGCGAGGGTCTCCCGGTCCTGCACCCGTTTCGCCTATAGTGACTGGCTCGCCGCGCGGCCGACGCGTGGCCTTTTCACGCCTATGGCCCCCTCTGTGAAGACCTACGTAGCGAAGCCGAGCGACCGCGAGCGCAACTGGCTGCTCGTGGACGCCAACGGCAAGACGCTGGGGCGGCTCGCGACCCAGGTCGCCGACGTGCTGCGCGGCAAGCGCAAGCCCACGTACACCCCGCACATCGACACGGGCGACTTCGTCGTCGTGGTCAACGCGGAGAAGATCCACGTCAGCGGCAACAAGCGCCGGGACAAGCGCTACTACCGCCACTCCGGCTACCCCGGCGGGCTGCGCTCGCGCACCTTCGAGGAAATGCAGGCGCGCCGCCCCGAGGAGATCATCCGCCTCGCCGTGAAAGGGATGATGCCCCGCAACCGCCTCGCGCGAAAGCAGCTCACGAAGCTCAAGATCTACGCGGGCCCCGAGCACCCGCACGTCGCGCAGAAGCCCGAGCCCCTGGAGATCGACGCCTGATGGCCGACGAGCAGACCCCGCCCGCGCAGTCCCCCGAGGGGGACGACGACAACGAGCAGCACGCGGTCCCGGAGGGCGACGCGAGAGAGATCGCGGGCGCTGCCGAGGACGCGCCGCTGGAGGCCGTGCAGGAGAGCGGGGGGGAGGCGAGCACACCCGAGCCGCCCGCCCTCGAGCCCGCGGGCGAGGGCCACGCCGTGCCCAGCGAGGCCGCGAGCGAGATCGCGGGCTCCGCGGAGGATGCGCCGCTCGAGGCCGCGCAGGAGGCTCAGGACGCCGAGGCGGTCGCCGAGGCCTCATCCGAGGAGGAAGAGGACGGCGACACCGAGGCACCGCGCGAGAAACCCGCCGTTCCGGGCGCCCATCTCGAAGTGGACATCGTCCCGGAGGGCGCCGACCCGCTCGGGCGCACCGAGGGCTACGAGGACCCCTATGCGATCGAGGAGGAGCCGGCCGGCGCCGAGCCGGTGGCCGAGGAGGAGCGGGACGGCGAGGAGGCCCTCGCGCAGCCGATCTCCACAGCCGCCATCGACCTCGCCTCCGGTGCGCGCTACCGCGCGACGGGCAAGCGCAAGACAGCGATCGCGCGCGTCACGCTGCGGCCGGGCAGCGGCACCTATCTGATCAACGGGCGGTTGCTCGAGGAGCACTTCCCGCGCACGACGCTGCAGCGCAACATCCGCCAGCCGCTCGAGACCGTCGGCTATGAGGACCGCATGGACGTGGTCGCGCGCCTGCACGGCGGCGGCATCTCAGCCCAGGCGGGCGCGCTCCGCCACGGTGTCTCGCGGGCGCTGCTCGAGGCAGATCCGAACCTGCGCGGCGAGTTGAAGCGGCGCGGCTTCCTGACGCGCGACTCGCGCGCCAAGGAGCGCAAGAAGGCCGGTCTGAAGAAGGCGCGCAAGCGCCCGCAGTTCTCGAAGCGCTAGGCGGTGCTCGGCGGGAGGGAGAGAATGGCCCGCAAGCTGTTCGGGACCGACGGCGTTCGCGGGGTTGCGGGGGAGTTCCTGAGCGCCGAGCTCGCGCTCGCGCTCGGTAGCGCCGCCACGTCTCAGACGGGCGCGAGCGCCCCGCGCGTGCTGATCGTGCGCGACACGCGGGAGTCGGGCGAGATGCTGCAGGCGGCTGTCGCCGCCGGCGTCAGCGCCGCAGGCGGTGAAGCCCTGCTCGGGGGCGTGCTCCCGACGCCGGCGGCGCCGCTGCTGCTCCGCCGCTACGGCTTCGACCTCGCGGTCGTGCTCTCGGCCTCCCACAACCCCTATCGCGACAACGGCATCAAGTTCTTCGCCGCCGACGGGTATAAGCTCAGCGACGCAGCCGAGGCCGCGATCGAAGCGGCGCTCGAGTCGCCGGCCGACGATGGCGATCGTGAGATCGGGCGCATCCGCGACCTCCGCGGCGCAGCCGAGGACTACCTGCGCGAGCTCCACACGCGCTTCCGCGAGCTCGACCTGAGCGACCGGGACATCCTGCTGGACTGTGCCAACGGCGCCACCCACCACGTCGCGCCCGAGATCTTCAGGCGGCTCGGTGCACACGTGACCGTGATCGCGGATGAGCCCGATGGCCGCAACATCAACGCGGGGTGCGGGTCCACACACGTGGAGGCGCTCTCCGAGCACGTGCTCGCCGGCTCACACGAGCTGGGCTTCGCCTTCGACGGCGACGGTGACCGCGTGCTCGCCGTCGATGGGCGCGGGCGGGTCGTCGACGGGGACGAGCTGATGGCGCTCGTCGCGCGCCACCTGCACCGCACCGGCTCCCTCGGCGGCGGCGTCGCGGTCACCGTCATGACCAACTACGGGTTCCACGCGGCGATGCGCAGCGAGGGCGTGGAGGTCGCCGTCGCGCAGGTCGGCGATCGCTACGTGCTCGAGGAGCTGCGTGCGCGCGACTGGTCGCTCGGGGGCGAGCAGTCGGGGCACATCATCGACATGCGCTTCAACCCGACCGGCGACGGGATCGCGAGCGCGCTGCTCGCGCTCGAGGCGCTCGGGGACGGCGACCTGAGCGACCGCGGTGCGATGGAGAAGCTCCCGCAGCGGCTCGTCAACGTCCGCGTCCGCGATCGCGACGCCCTCGCCGGCGCGAGCGTCCTCGTCGCCGCCGTGCGCGGCGCCGAGGAGCAGCTCTCGGGCCGCGGTCGGGTGCTGGTGCGCCCGAGCGGCACCGAGCCGCTCGTTCGCGTCATGGTCGAGGCGCCCACCGACGAGGAGGCAGACCAGATCTGCGCGGAGCTCGTCGCGCTCGTCGAGCGCGAGCTGGCCTGAGCAGGCGCCGGCGGGCGGGCGATCGGCGCCGCAGGGCGCTGGTATCGTCGCTGCGATGTGTGGCATCGTCGGCTACGTGGGCTCGCGCCCCGTCCAGGACCTGCTGCTCGCCGGGCTCGGACGGCTGGAATACCGAGGCTACGACTCCGCCGGCATCTCGGTGATCGCCGGCGATGAGATCCAGACCGTGCGCTCGGTCGGGAACCTGAGCGCCCTGCGCGACAAGGTCGAGGCCGGCTCTGCCGCGGGCGGCGGCCTGGCGGTCGCCGAGCGGGTGGCGACGACCGGCATCGGCCACACCCGCTGGGCCACCCACGGCCGCGTCAGCGAGGAGAACGCGCATCCCCACTACGACTCGCGCTCGCGCCTGCACGTCGTCGTCAACGGGATCGTCGAGAACTACATGCCGCTCAAGGAGCGGCTGGTCGCCAAGGGCGTGCAGTTCACCTCCGAGACCGACGCCGAGGTGATCGCCCACCTGATCGCGGAGCTGTACGAGGGCGACCTCGCGGCCGCCGTTCGCGCGGCCTACGCGCAGCTCGAGGGCCACTACGCGTTCGTCGCGATGAGCCTCGACGAGCCCGACCTGCTCGTCGGCGCGCGCAAGGAGTGCCCGCTCGTCGTCGGGCGCGGGGAGGGCGAGCAGTTCGTCGCCTCGGCGGTCCCCGCCTTCCTGAGCGAGACGCGGACGGTCCAGCACGTCGAAAACGGCGAGATCGTGGTGCTGCGGCCCGACGGGGTCACGATCACGACCGCCGCGGGCGAGCCCGTCGAGCGCGAGCTGCTGACGGTCGACTGGGACGAGGAGACCGCCGAGAAGGGCGGCTATGAGACGTTCATGCTCAAGGAGATCCACGAACAGGCCGACGCCGTCGCCGAAACGATCGCCGACCGCACCGCCCGCGGCGCGGGGGTGGACCTGGACGAGGAGGGCGCCCTGGAGGAGGGGATCCTCGAGCGGGTGCAGCGGATCGTGATCGTGGCGTGCGGCACCGCCTACCACGCGGGACTCATCGGCCGCTACGCGATCGAGGAGTGGGCGCGCGTGCCGGTCGAGATCGACATCGCCTCCGAGTACCGCTACCGCAACCCTGTCGTCGGGGCCGGCGACCTCGTCATCGGCGTCTCGCAATCCGGGGAGACGGCCGACACGCTCGCCGCGATGCGCCTCGCGCGGGAACGCGGTGCCACGGTCCTGGCCGTGACCAACACGCGGGGCTCACAGGCCACGCGCGAAGCCGACGGTGTCCTGTACACGCGCGCCGGGCTCGAGATCGGGGTGGCGGCGACGAAGACCTTCGTCTGCCAGGTCGCCGTCTTCTACCTGCTGGCGCTGCGCCTGGCCGAGCTGCGCGGAACGCTCCCGCCGGCGCGGATCGCCGAGCTGGTCGCTGAGGTCAAGCGCCTGCCCCACTGCATCGACGAGGTGATCGCGACGGGCCAAGAGCGGGCGAGCGAGATCGCCGACTCGTGCTGGCAGTCGGAGTTCTTCCTCTACATCGGCCGCCATGTCGGCCTCCCGGTCGCGCTCGAGGGCGCGCTCAAGCTCAAGGAGATCTCCTATATCTCCACCGACGCCTACGCCGCCGGGGAGATGAAGCACGGTCCGATCGCCCTGCTCGACCAGGACACGCCCGTCGTGTGCGTCGCGACGAGCTCACCGGTGCTCGAGAAGCTCGTCTCGAACGTCCAGGAGGCGCGGGCGCGCGGCGCGCGCGTGCTCGCCGTCGCGAGCGCCGGCGAGGGGGTCGTCGAGGCCCATGCCGACGCCATCCTCACGGTGCCGGCGACCGATTGGATGCTGCAGCCGGTGCTCGCCGTGATCCCGCTGCAGCTGCTCGCGTACGCGATCGCGCGCAGGCGCGGGCTGAACGTCGACCAGCCTCGCAACCTGGCCAAGACCGTCACCGTCGAGTAGCCGCGCCGCGCCCGCGCGCCGCCCTGCCGACCATCTAGCATCGCTGGCGATGCAGGCGCTGCCCGACTGGCTGGCTCCGCTGCCCGACGCGGAGGGGATGCGCGCCGTCGATCGCTGGGCGATCGACGAGCGCGGCGTGCCCGGCCTCGAGCTGATGGAGCGCGCCGGCGCTGCGGTCGTGCGCGCCGTCGAGCGCATCTCCGCCGACGGCCCGGTGACGATCCTCTGCGGCAAGGGCAACAACGGCGGCGACGGCCTCGTCGTCGCCCGCCTGCTGCGCGATTCGAGCCGCAGTGTCACCGTCGTGTGCGTCAGCGCCCCCTCCGAGCTCGCGGGTGACGCGCGCGCGAACCTCGAGCGGCTCCCGGGAGCTGCGCCGGTGCGCCTCGACGGCACGCCCTGGAGCGAGGATCCGGGATCGCCGGGCTCGGCGCCGGGGCTGCCCGGCCTCGACGGGGATGGCGCTGTGGCAGTCGACGCGCTGCTCGGCACCGGCTTCGCGGGCGAGCCGCATGGCGAGGTTGCGCGCGCGATCGAGCTGCTGGCGCAACTCGATGCCCCGATCGTAAGCGTCGACGTGCCGAGCGGGGTCGATGCCTCGACCGGCGTCGTGGCGGGCCAGGCCGTGAGCGCGGACGCCACCGTCACATTCCACGCCGGCAAGCCCGGCCTTTGGATCGCGCCCGGGAAGGCGCGTGCCGGGACCGTGCACACGGCGGACATCGGCATCCCGCGCGGCGCGCCCCTGGGCGCGACGGTCGGGCTCATCAGCCCCCGCGTGGTGGAGGCGCTGCCGCGCCGCGAGGCGAACTGGACGAAGTTCCGCTCGGGCCAGGTCGTGGTCGCGGGCGGCTCGCGCGGCCTCAGCGGCGCCCCCGCGCTGGCGGCGCGCGCGAGCATGCGCGCGGGGGCCGGCTACGTGATCGCCTGCGTGCCGGCGTCCCAGCAGCCCGTGCTCGCCTCGTCGGGCACGCCGGAGATGATGACCCGCGCCCTTGCCGAGGACGAAGGCGCGGGGACGCTCGCCGAGGGCGCCGCCGAGGCGGTGCTCGCCGCGGTCGAGCGCGGCGGCTCCCTGGCACTCGGCCCCGGCCTCGGCCGCAGCGACGGGGCGTTCGCGCTCGCGCGCCGGGTAGCGCGGGAGGCGCGCATCCCGCTGGTCCTCGACGCCGACGCGCTCAACGCGCACGCGGGACGCCTCGAGGAGCTCGTCGACCGTCCGGCGCCGGCCGTGCTCACGCCGCACGCCGGGGAGATGGGGCGGTTGCTCGATCGCGGCAGCGAGGAGGTCGAGCGCGAGCGCCTGCGCAGCGCGCGCGAGGCGGCGCAGCGCTCCGGCTGTGTCGTCGTCCTGAAGGGCGATGACACGCTCGTCGCCGACCCCGCGGGACGCGTGGCCGTCAGCGGCGCCGGCACGCCCGCGCTCGCCACCGCCGGGAGCGGCGATGTGCTCACCGGGGTGATCGCCGCATTGCTCGCGCAGGGACTCGACGCGTTCACCGCCGCCGCGGCGGGCGTCTGGCTGCACGCGCAGGCGGGCAGGGAGGCGGCGCGCAAGCTCGGCGTGGTCGAGGGCGTGATCGCCTCCGATGTGATCGACGCGTTGCCGCGGGCGCGCGCGGCGTGGGCCGGCGACGGGACGGCGGCCGGGACCGAGACATGAGCGAGGCGCTCCGCCGCGCGCAGGCGCGCGTCAACGTCAGCGCGATCGAGCGCAACTGCGCGCGGTTGTGCTCGGAGCTCGGCGACGGCGTCGAGCTGTGTGCGGTGGTCAAGGCCGACGGCTACGGTCACGGGGCCGTCGCGAGCGCGCGAGCGGCGCTCGCGGGCGGCGCGAGCTGGCTGTCGGTCGCCGACGCCGCCGAGGTCACCGAGCTGCGCGACGCGGGCCTGCGCGAGCCGCGGATCCTCGTGACGGGCGCGCTCAGCGAACAGGAGCTCGCGGAGGCGCTCGCGGGCGGCGGCGAGGTGATCGTCTGGAGCGACACCGGGCTCGAGGAAGTGCTCGCGGCGGGCGGCGGGCGCGTGCACGTGAAGCTCGACTCCGGGATGGGGCGGCTCGGCACGCGCGAGGTCGGCCAGGCGCTGCGCGTCGCGCGCGCGGCGCGCGAGACCGACGGCATCGAGCTCGCCGGCGCGATGACCCACTTCGCCACCGCCGACGAACTCGACGACGACGGCTTCTTCGCCGCGCAGCTCGCCGTGTTCAGCGAATGGGCGCGCGAGCTGAAGGCCGAGCAGCCCGGCCTGATCGTGCACGCCGCCAACAGCGCGGCGATGCTGCGCGAGCCCGGCGCCCAGTTCGACATGGTGCGCTGCGGGATAGCGATCTACGGGATGGACCCCTTCGGGCTCGACCCCGGCGCGCGCGGCCTCGAGCCGGCGCTCGAGCTGAGCACCTACGTCGCCGAGGTGAAGCTGTGCGCGGCGGGGGAGAGCGTCGGCTACGGGCGCCGCTTCATCGCCGAGCACGCTACGTTCATTGGGCTGCTCCCGGTCGGCTACGGCGACGGGTGGCGGCGCAACCTGACCAACAACGCCGATGTGCTCGTGGGCGGCCGGCGGCACGCGCTCGTCGGGACCGTGAGCATGGACAGCGTGACTGCCGATCTCGGAGCGGGGGAGGAGGCGCTGATGACGCGGGGCCAGCCCGCGATCCTGATCGGCTTCCAGGGCAGCGAGCGGATCACCGCCGAGGAGGTGGCGCGGCGGCTGGAGACGATCAACTACGAGATCACCTGCGGGCTCACGCCGAGGGTCCCGCGCGTCTACCACCGCGACGGGGTGCCCACCGGCGCCGATCCCGCCGCGGTGGGCGAGCAGTGAGCGACGGGCTCGCCGCCGCGCGCACGGCGCTCGCGAACGAGCGCGCGTGGCTCGTCGGCGGGGCGGTGCGCGATCGCGCGCTCGGTCGCAGCGTGACCGACCTCGACGTGGTGGTCGACGGTGACCCCGCGATCGCGGCCCGCTCGGTCGCGCGCGCCGCCGGGCGGGCGGCGTGCTTCGAGCTCTCGCACGAGTTCGGCGCATGGCGGGTGGTTGCGCGCGACCACTCCTGGCAGGTGGACGTCGAGCCGTTGCGGGGCGGCGACCTCGCCGCCGACCTAGGCCTGCGCGACTTCACGGTCAACGCGATCGCCGAACCGCTGGGCGGCGGTGACCCGATCGACCCGCTCGGCGGCCTGCGCGATCTCGCGGACGGCCGGCTTCGGATGGCGGGCAGGGCCGCGTTCTCGTCCGACCCGCTGCGCGTGCTGAGGCTCGTGCGGACGGTCGTGGAGCTCGGGCTCGAGCCCGACGCGCAGGCGCTCGCCGCCGCGCGCGAGCATGCGGCCGCGTTGCGCGGGGTGGCGGCCGAGAGGGTGTTCGCGGAGCTCAACCGCATCCTCGCCGGCGACCGCGCGGTCGCCGGGCTCGAGCTGATGGCGCAGATCGGCGCCGGCGCGGCCGTGCTGCCGGAGCTCGAAGAGATCCGCGGCGTCGCCCAGAGCCGCTACCACCACCTCGACGTCCACGGTCACACGCTGGAAGTGCTCGAACGCGTCGTGGAGATCACCCGGCCGGGCGGCCCGAGCAGCCCCGAGCTCCTCGCCGTGCTTGGGGGCCGGTGGGCGGAGATCGAGGCGCTCCTCGATGAACCGTTCGCCCACGACCTCACGCGCGGCCACGCGCTGCGCTGGGGCGCGCTGCTCCACGACGCAGCGAAGCTGCGCACGCGCGAGGAGCGGGGCCTCGAAGGGCGCGTGACGTTCATCGGACACGACGTCGCCGGAGCCGAGCTCGCGCGCGAGGTGATCGGACGCCTGCGCGGCAGCGAGCGCCTCGCCGCCCACGTCGCGGCACTCGTCCGCCATCACCTGCGCCTCGGCTTCCTCGTGCACGAGCCGCAACCGCTCTCGCCGCGGAAGACATACGCCTACCTGCGCGCATGCGACCCCGTCGAGGTCGACGTCACCGTACTCTCGATCGCCGACCGCCTGGCGACCCGCGGCGCCAACGCCGAGGAGGCGATCGCCGCGCATCTGGATCTCGCCGGGCGGATGCTCGACGCGGCGCTCCGCTGGCGCGCCGAGGGGCCGCCCGAGCCGCTGATCAGAGGAGACGAGCTCGCGCGCGAGCTGGGCGTCGCGACGGGTCCCGTGATCGGTCAGCTGCTGGAGTCGATCGCGGAAGGGCGCTACACGGGAGAGCTGCAGGACCGCGAGGACGCGCTCGCCCACGCGCGCTCACAGCTGCAGACCGGCTAGGTTTTCGCCCAATGGCGGGCGAGGACTGCATCTTCTGCAAGATCATCGCGGGCGAAGTGCCGTCTTCGATCGTCGACGAAGACGAGCGCACCGTGTCGTTCATGGACATCGCGCCCGCGACCCGCGGTCACGCGCTCGTCATCCCGCGCGCGCACGCACCCGACCTGCTGACCGTCTCCGCGGAGGATCTGAGCGCCGTCGCGCTCGCCGCCAAGCGGCTCGCGGCCCGCGCCCGCGAACGGCTCGGGGCCGACGGCGTCAACCTGCTCAACGCGTGCGGGAGCGCGGCGTGGCAGACCGTGTTCCACTTCCACGTCCACGTGATCCCGCGCTACCGAGACGATCCGCTGCGCCTGCCGTGGGTGCCCTCCCCGGGCGATCCCGCCGAGATCGCGGCCGCGGCGCAGGAGTTGTCCGGGAGCTAGCGAAATAGTCAAACCGCTACATCCAGTGCCCGCGTGTGTTCTATGCCCGACATGAGACGGATCTACATCGCCCTCGCCGCGATCCTCGCGATCGCGCTGGTCGTCCCTGCTGCGGCGCCGGCCACGCTCGCCGAAGTCGGAGTGCTGCCCGCGACCACTCCCGCGACGGTTCCGAGCTGCCCGAGCACGCCCTGTCTCGCGGTCAGCCGCACGACCGGCTTCCAGGTCAAGGTCGGCACCAACCGCAACCCGCTGTCGGCCCCGCGCTCCGGCAGCGTCGTGGCGTGGACGATCGCGCTCGGCAAGCCGAGCTCGACGCAGGTCAAGTTCTTCAACACGAACGAGGGCGGCGAATCGGAAGCGTCGCTGGCGATCCTGCGGGAAGTGCCGGGGACGCCGCATCTGAACTACAAGCTGATCGCGCAGAGCCCGGCGGTGAAGCTGAAGCCGTACTTCGGTGAGACGGCGCAGTTCCCGCTCGAAAAGACGATCCCGATCAAGAAGGGCGACATCGTGGCGCTCTCGGTGCCGACCTGGGCGCCGGCGCTCGCGCTGGGCTTCGGGCACGAAACGTCGTGGCGCGCCAGCCGCGCGCATAGCCAGTGCTCGAGCACGAGCTCGCAGAGCACGCAGACGCTGGTCGGCAGCGCGGTGCAGTACATCTGCCTGTATCAGACGGCGCGCCTGACGTACAGCGCGACGCTGATCTCGACGCCGTAGGCGACAACTCGCCGCCGCCCCCGCGCCGGCTCCACGGCGGCGGAGGCTGTCAGCCTTCGGGCGCGCTCGCGCCGCCGGAAGGGCTCGAGCCGGCTTCGGATTTCGATTCTTTGGATTTTTCTT
>DATARO010000058.1:0-34813 GCA_036264095.1 Solirubrobacteraceae bacterium
GGTGAGGCTCGTGATCGAGGCCCGTGAGAGCGCCAAGGACGTCGGCCTGTTCTCCGCGCCGGGGCAGTTCGACGCGCGCCAGGCCGAGCGCTTCGTCGAGGCGTTCGGGCTCGGCACGGTCCTGTTCGAGGCGCCCAACAAGGCGAGCCAGTTCGCCCTGATCGACCACTTCGGGCCGCACGTGCAGCTCGGCAACGTGCGCCTGGAGGAGGTGCTTCGCGTCGAGATCTACCGCCGGGGGCTGCACTCCGACGCGTTCGGCAACAGCAAGCTTCGCCCGCGGCGGCCGTCGATCGAGCACGGCAGCTGATGCCGCGCGTCGCCATCGACTGCTTCCACGAGCATCTGCCGGAGGTCCCGGCAGCGACCGCGGTGGTCGCGATCGACGTGATTCGCGCGACCACCACCGCGATCAGCGGCGCCGCGAGCGGTCACGGCATCTACCCCGCGGGATCGATGGAGGGGGCTGTGCGCCTCGCGGCCGACCTCGATCGCCCGCTGCTCGCCGGTGAGCTCGGAGGGGTGCAGCCGTACGGCTTCGACCTCCAGAACAGCCCCACTGAGATCGTCGCCCTCCCAGAGTCCGGGCGGCCGATCATCCTGCTCTCGACGTCGGGCACGCGCCTCGTCACCGAGGCCTCGGCGAGCAACGAGACGTATCTGGCGTGCCTGCGCAACGCGACGGCGCAGGCGCGTCACCTCGCCGCCTCGGGGCGCGACGCGCTGATCCTCGGCGCCGACAGCCGCGGGGAGTTCCGCGAGGAGGACCAGCTCTGCGCGGCTCGAATCGGCGCGGCGCTCGTGAGGGCGGGCTATGAGGTCGCCGACGGCGTCACCGAGGCCGTGATCGATCGCTGGGCATACGCCCGCGACGACGCGTTCATCGACGGGCGCAGCGCCAGATACCTGCGTGAGACCGAGCAGCATCAGGATCTGGCGTTCGTACTCGAGCACGTCGACGACCTCGATCAGGTATTCGGCCTCGAGTCGGGCTGCGTGCGCGCGGTCGGCGGCGCCTGAGGCCCCGGCCGGGCGGCTCTCAGCCGAGCTCGCCTGCCGGCGGGCTCTTGCGGCGCAGCAGGCGGCCCAGCGCGCGGCGCGGCAGCCACGCGAACAGCAGCGCCGCCCACAGGGCCAGGAACGGCAGCGGGTCGTCGCGCGCCGGCCACGCGGCCTCGCGCACGCCGCGGAAGGACACGAGCCAGGAGCGCAGCGTGATGTCTCCGCGCCGGCGGTAGCCCAGCGCCGACGCCGCGTCGCGCGGGTCCACCACCCACTTGCGGCCCTCCTGCGGGGAGCTCGGCGGGATCGGCTGCCCGGTCAGGTTGAGGTATTGCGTCCGCAGCACATCCATCCCGTTCGTCGCCACGAACAGGCGGAAGGTGCCGCCGATGCGTGGGTTGACGTCGAGCAGCTTGTAGCGTCCGTCGCGGCCGTCGTAGCGGTAGCCGATGTCGAGGATCCCGCGGTAGCCGAGCGCCTTCATCAGCTTCACGGTGGTGTCCTGCACGCCCGGGTTCGCCACGCAGACGCCCAGCGTGGTGAAACCCGTATACGGAGGCGACTGCCTGATCTTGCGTCCGGTGAAGGCGATCCGGCAGTCCGAAGACTCGTCGAAGTACCCGTTGAACATCCACACGGATTCCGGGGTTCCCGGAATGAATTCCTGGATCATCACGTTCGTCGCAGCCGGCGCCTCCATCGCGCGGAACGCGTCGAGCAGCTCGTCGCGATCCTCTGCGATCACGACGCGCGGCGCCCACGGCGGAGCATCGCCCGCGTTGATGCACTTCGCGACGAGCGGGAACTCGCGCGCAGCGCACATCTGCATGAGCTCCCCCTCGCTCTCGGGGAAGCCCGACCACGGGGTGTCGATGCCGCGCTCGATGCACAGCTCGTACATCGTCCGCTTGTTGGAGAGCGTGCTGGCCAGCCCCGATGGCTGGTGGGGAAACAGGAAGTGCTCGTCGAGCGCCGCGGCGTGGCGGTCGACGAACACGCTGCTCGCGTCGTCCACCGGGACGAGGACCGCGCGGCCGATCTTCGCCGCCTCCTCGATCAGGATCGCAAGTATCTGCGCGTCGGCGAGCGCCGGGGGCAGCGTGCGCCAGCCGCGCGTGTAGCGGGAGTAGGTGGCGGGCGCGCGCCGCTCGAGCGCGACCCGGTGCACGGGGATCCCGAGTCTCCCGGCGCTGCGCGCTATGCCGAGCGCGCCGTGGTGAAACGTGCCACGCGAGAGTCCAAAGATCAGCACGGGCACGCTCGTGTCGAGCGCGCCGATGGGCTCAGCGTCCATCACGTGCTTCCGGCACGCTCCATCGCACGGTCACGTGGTGGGCTTTCGCTAGACTCAGCGCCGCTCCCGCGCCACGACTGCTTCATGTGAGGACTCTCACACCGGCCCGGGGCGTCGCAATCGACGGATGCCCGATACCGACGACAGCATCGGACGGACGCGAGAGGGGGATGCGAGGGAGCAGGGCGGACAGCGCGAGATCAACCAGTACTTCGACGCTAACTCGTCGTACTGGGACTCAGTCTACCGGGACGACGACCTGCAGGGCCGCATTTACAAGCGGCGCCAGGGGCACGTCCTCGCAGCCGTGGAGGCGATGCAGCCCCCGCCCGCGCGTGTGCTGGAGGTCGGCTGCGGCGCCGGTCACCTGACGCTCGCGCTGGCGCGCCGGGGCCTGCACCTCGACGCGCTCGATGCGAGCCCGGCGATGGTGGAGTCGGCGCGCCGGCGGATCGAGGAGGCCGGCCTCGGCGCAGACGTCGAGGTCGGCCAGGCCGATGTGCACGCCCTTCCGTTCGGCAGCGGCGAGTTCGATCTCGTCGTGGCCGTCGGCGTGATCCCGTGGCTGCACTCGCCCGATGTCGCAGTCGCGGAGATGGCGCGCGTGCTGCGTCCGGGCGGCGAGCTCGTTCTCACGGCCGACAACCGCGCGCGGTTGACCTCGTTCACCGACCCGCGCAGGGTGCTGGCCCTGCCGCCGCTCAAACACGCCTACCGCCGCGTGCGGCGGATCGACCCCGTGACGGTCTCGCGCCTGCACACGCCGCGCCGCGTCGACGCGATGCTGGCGCACGCCGGCCTGGAGCCGATCGAGCGGCGCACGGTCGGCTTCGGTCCGCTGACGTTCATGGGGCGATCGATCCTGCAGGGGAGCAGCGGCCTGCGACTGGACGAGCGCCTCCAGCGCCTCGCGGACGCGGGCACGCCGGGTCTGCGCTGGACGGGCTGGCACTACCTCGTGCGCGCCCGCAGGCGATGACGACCGCGCGCGGGCCCGCGCTTCGCCGCCGATGGGCATGAGCGCCGCCGGACCTCGCCGAATACGAGTGGTGACGCTCGTCGACTACCTGACGCTGGCGGGCGGGGCAGAGCGCCTCGCCCTGCTCATAACCACCCGCCTGGACCGGGAGCGCTTCGACGCGACGCTGTGCGTGAGCCGTCACCCCCACGGACCGCACAGCGGCCTCGAGGACTCCGACCTGCGGGCGCAGCGGATCATGGACGAAAGCCACGTCCCGGTGCTCGGGCTGCGGCGCAGCCGCAAAATCGAGGTCGCCCCGTGGTACCGGCTCGCACGCTTCCTGCGCAACAACCGGATCGACGTGCTCCACGCGCACAAGTTCGGGTCGAACGCATGGGGGAGCGTGATCGCCCGCGCGGCGGGGACGCCGGTGGTGATCGCGCACGAGCACACCTGGTCGTATGAGGGGCAGCCGTTGCGGCGGTTCGTCGATCGCGAGGTGATCGCCCGCTGCGCCGACCGCTTCATCGCCGTCTCACGCGAGGACCAGCGGCGGATGACCGAGGTCGAGGGCATCGACCCTGCGCGCACCCTGTTCATCCCCAACGGCGTGGCGGACATCGCCGCGCCGACCGGGAAGGACGTGCGGGCCGAGCTGGGGATCGCGCGCGGGACGCCGCTGATCGGCGCCGTCGCCGTGCTGCGCCCGCAGAAGGCTCAGGGCGTGCTGCTGGAAGCGAGCGCGATCCTGCTGCGGGAGCGGCCGGACGCGAACGTCCTGATCGTGGGTGACGGGCCCGAGCGCGCGGCGCTCGAAGCCCGGGCGCACGAGCTCGGCGTCGCAGAGGCCGTGCGCTTTCTCGGGGACCGAGCGGATGTGAGCGACGTCCTCGCCGCGCTCGACGTAGCCGTGTGCAGCTCGGACTTCGAGGGCAGCCCGCTCGCGGTGATGGAGTACATGGACGCGGCGCTGCCGATCGTGGCCACCGCGGTCGGCGGGGTTCCCGACCTGATCGAGTCCGGCCGCGACGGCCTCCTCGTAGAACGCCGTGACGCTGCCGCGATGGCCGCGGCGCTCGTTCGGCTGCTGGACGATCCCGAGCAGGCAAGGGCGATGGGCCTCGCGGCGCGGGAGCGGCGTCGCAGCGAGTTCGACATCGACGTGCAGGTGAGGGCGCTGGAAGCCCTGTACGAGGAGCTGCTGCTCACGAAGGCGCGCCGCCGCCCGTAGCGCCCGCAGGCACGCACGCGGGAGGTCAGCCGAGGGCGTGCCCCGCGACGGGTCGCGCCAGTGCCGCCTGCAGCCCGCGATCCAGCGCGGCGTGGGCTTCGCGCTGGGCCTCGCGCGGGCGCAGCGTGTGGATCTGACCGGAGATCGCCTCCAGCGTGACGTTCGGCATCCGCTCGAGGATCTCCCTGGAGCCGTCGCGTTCGAGCTCTTCCAGCAGCGGCTCGTTGCCCGAGAAGATGAGCCGCAGCTGCTGGCCGCGAGCGGACAACGTGCCGGCCGCGTCGAGCAGCACCACGCGCTCGCCGCGGCGCTTCAGCACGCGGCGCGGCAGCGCCACCGGCGCGTGCAGCGCGAAGCCGACGAGGCGCTCGAACGGCACCTCGCCGTTCATGATGCGGCGCATGGAGGAGCCGCGCATGCCCTTGCGCAGCTCTCGCGCAGTCTCCAGCGACGGGTCCCATACGAGCGCCTGCGGGTTGAGCAGCAACGCCGCGATCACGCGCTCGTCGGCGTGTGCGGCGTGGAACGCCCAGTAGGCGCCGGAGCAGAGCCCGCCGAGCACGAAGCGGTGCCCGAGATCCTGGTCGGCGAGCGCCTCGATCGCGGCGCCGACCTGGGCGGTCATCCGCGGTGTGTAGAGCTCGGCCAGCTCGCTGAAGCGCTCCGCGTCTCCGTCGGCGTCGCCGATCCCCTCCAGATCGAGCCGCAGCGTGCGCACTCCGGCCGAGGCCCAGCGCCGCGCGGCCTCGACCCACATCCGGTTCGGCCCCACCCGCCTGATCGCGCCGGCGTTCAGGAGCACCGCGCAGACATCGCCGGCGGGCTGCTCGGTCGGCTCGGCGAGGATGCCGAACAGCTCGCCGAATGGCTGCTCGAAGGTCAGCGCGCGCTCGCGAACGGCGCCGCCGGCGACGAACATCCACTCCTGGCCGGAGCGTGAGCCGCCGTTGCGGGAGGCCGGCAGCGTGCCGGGAATCTGGACGGGGGGACCCGCCGCAGCGACCGAGCCGTTCGCGCGCCCGGGCCCGAGCCATTCGGTCACGGTGTCGACCACGCGGCGGGGCGTGCGGGCGTAGTGGGGCTTGGCCATCATCGCCCCGTAGCCCTCGCCGGCCTCGACCTCGACCTCGATTCCGCTCGCGAGCAGGTGCGAGCGCAGCCGCGAGTCGACGCTGATCCCGTCGCGCTCGAGCAGCAGGACGCGGCGCAGGGTGCTCTCCGAAAGATCGAGGCTCGCGAGATCGAGCGCTTCGAGTTCGGCCGTGGTGTCGGCGGCGAGCAGGAAGCCCCCCGCCCAGACCGAGCCCTCCGGGAGCGGATCGCCGGCGCTCGCGGTCTCGGGGGCCGGCCCCGATTCCTCGAGGTTCGCGAACACCCGCAGCTCGCGCACGAGCGTGCGGCCGGCCGCCGGAACCCCCCAAAGCACGAGCTGCTCGAGCCGCGCCCCCGCAGCGACGGCCCTGACGAGCATCAGGCCACCGAGACCGATCCCGACCGCGGCGACCTCATCGCAACCGCTGAGCGCCTGCAGGCCCTCGACCGCGCTGAGCACGGACGCCGTCCATGCCGATACGAGCCCGCCGTCGTTGGGCGTTCCTGCGCTGTCGCCGGTGGCCGGGAAGTCGATCCGCATCGCAGCCAGCCCCGCCCGGACGAGCGCTCGCGCCCAATCGCGGCGGCTGCGGTACGAGCATGTGTCATCCCAGCCGAAGGGCGGGCAGATGAGCACGCCTTTGCTCGCGCCCGCTGCGGCCGGATGGAAGAAGCCGAACACGGTCGCCTCGTGGCCGTCGGCGCCGCCGAGGTACACGGCGCGTGCGCGCGCGTCGTTCACGACGCGCCGCCGTCGGGCCTGCCGGCGCGTGGCGATCGGCCGGTCACGGGCGTGGTGCCGGCGGCGCCCACGCGTCTACGATGACCTCCGTCGAGATGAGCGACCCCACAGCGATAAACATAGCTGGCGACGGCGACCCAGGAGAGCCGAACGCGGAGCAGTGGGGGCGGGGCGAGGCGGTCGACCTGTACGCCGGCGAGCGCCTGCGGGCGGTCGAGCAGGTCATCCTCGAGAACCAGCGCCTGGCGCTGGCCGGGCGGGTGCTCGAGCTCGGGTGCGGAGCCGGGCGGATCACCGGTCATCTGGGAACGATGTCCGGGGACGTCCACGGGATCGACATCTCTGCGGCGATGGTCGAGCACTGCCGAAGCGCCTACCCGAACCTGAAGTTCACCGTCGCCGACCTGCGCGACCTGGCCGCGGTCGCCGAAGGCCCGTATGACGCGATCGTCGCCGGGTTCAACGTGCTCGACGTCCTGGGCGAGGAGGAGCGCGTGCGCGTGCTCGCTGACATCCGCGGCCTGCTGGCAGACGGCGGGGTCCTGATCATGTCCTCCCACAACCGCTCCTACATGGAGACCGCCCGTGCCCGTGCGCGCGTGCTGGTGCGGCTGCTGATCGGGTCTCCCGCCGGCCCGAGCCCGCGGGCGCTGGTCAGGCGCCTCGCTAACCGGCGCCGGCTACGCCGGCTGGAGCACGACGCCCCGGGCTATGCGCTGATCAACGACGAGGCACACGACTTCTCGCTCCTGCACTACTACATCTCGCGCGACGAGCAGGCGCGCCAGCTCTCCGCGTGCGGCTTCGACCTGCTCGAATGCCGCGACCTCGCCGGTGAGCCGGTGGGCGACGGCGAGCTCGCGGCGGGCTGCCCCGAGCTGCACTACGTCGCCCGGCGTTAGTCGCCGGGCGCCTGCACCGGCACGCGGCCGCGCAGGTTCAGGGCGGTGAGCTCGCCGGCCGGCGGCGCGGGATCGCGATCCCCGGCGCGGCGCCGCAGCGTGATCGTCCGAGGCACCCCGGGCTCGAGCGTCAGCGCGTCGTCGCTCGCCTCGAAGCCCGGGACGTGGATGCGGACCCCGTAGGCCAGGCGGGGCGCACCAAGGCTCAGCTCCCAGCTCTCGTCGCCGCGGTCGCGCAGCGTCGCCTCGAGCCCGAGCTCGGACGGCGCGTGCCGCGTCAGGGGGCGCCCGGCGGGGAAGCGAAATGCCTGGGCCAGCACGCTCGGCGGGGCTCCGGGACGCTCGAGGCTCGCGACCACCACGTCGTGTCCGGGCGGCCCGAAGCGGTAGGCCCAGCTCGCGTCGGCGAAGTGGCCGAGGAGCTCCTCGCTGTCGACCTCGTAGCCGCTGTGCGCGGGCAGCTCGATCGGGCGTGAGCCTGTCGCGACCCGCTGGGCGCCGTCCCGGTAGAGGCTCACGCGCAGCTCGGCGTGCAGCGGCGCGTCGCGATCGTTCGCGGCGTGGACGGCGATGCCGCCCAGTCCCTCGTCGGTCATCCACACGGCGACCGGTGCGAGCGCGCGGCGCAGATGGTGGTAGGCCGGCTTGGGCCGGCGGGCGTGGTCGAGGACGCCCCAGCCCGCACCCGGTCGCAGGTCGGCGAGCCACAGCACCAGCCCGCCCCCACACGGCGAGGCCCGGCGGCGCCACTCCCCGAACACCTCCCCCATCAGCTCGCCGCTGACTGCGCGCGAGAGCTCCAGATACCGCTCGTGGTCGACGCTGCGAAGCTCGCTCGCGCGCACGCCGAACAGCAGCTCGAGGTAGTGATCGCGCACGTCCTCGAAGTCCCATCCCGTCCCCGCGTCGCGCGGCACACCTGCCTTCCAGGCGGGATCGTGGACGGCGGGGACGTTCCCGCTCGCGGTCTCGATCGCCGCGACGCCGGCCTCGTCCGGGACGTTCGAGATCGCCAGGCACTCGGCGGCAAACCGCACCTCGGCGCGGCGCGCGTCCTCGAGGCCCCGCCGGTAGCCGCCGACGCCGTAGTAGTTGGCCACACCGACGCCGGGACGGAACGGCAGCGTCCCGCCGCACGGCGAGGAGGGGACGTAGGGCAGGTGCACGCCGGACTCCTCGATCAGGCGCGGGATGAGCTCCCCGAAGAGCTCGCCGTGCCCGAGCGCGGGATCGAGCCCCAGCATCGCGACCTGCTGCTCGATCTCGCTGTTGCCGCAGAGGACGGCGAGGCTCGGGGTCGGGGCCAGCCGCCCCAACACCCCCCGGACCTCGCCTTCGACCTGCTCCCGGAAGCGGTCGTCCCCGATCGGGTAGTCGAAGTTGGCGAACATGAAGTCCTGCCAGACGAGCAGCCCGAGCTCGTCGCAGGCGGCGTGGAACTCCGGGCTCTCGTACGCGCCGGTGCCGGGGATCCGGAGCATGTTCATCCCGCCCTCGCGCACGCGCCTCAGCGTCTCCCGCAGCGCACCGGGGGCAGGCGCGAGCGCGACCGGATCCAGCGGCGTCCAGACGGCCCCGCGGGCGAACACCCGCACGCCGTTGACGTGGAGGTCGATGCCGTCGCGCTCGAGGACTGCTCCCGGCTCCGCGCCGGCCGCGATCGTGCGGAAGCCGACACGGCCGAGGTCGATCGGGGTCGTCGTCCCTGCCCGCTCCACGAGCAGCGTGGCCGCGTAGAGGGCCGGCTCGCCGTGCGTGTGCGGCCACCAATAGGCGATGCCCTCGGCGCGCAGCTCGCCGGCGGCGAGCGTCGCCTCGCCCTCGGCGCGCAGCGACAGCGACGTGCCGTGCGTGCCCGTTGGTCCCGACAGCTCGAGGCGGGCGCCGTCGACCGGGCGGCCGTCGAGCGCGCGCAGCCGCACGGCCGCGTCCAGCACGCCGGCGCCGCCGGGCGCCGGCTCGACCCGCGCCGACAGCGTGAGCGTCTCCGCCGTGAGCCCGCGCCGGCGCACGAGCCGAACGGGCCGCCACGGTCCGACGGCCGCCGGCTCGGGCGCGAAGCCCGGCGCGCGCCCGAGCAGCATCGTGCGGTGGAACCGCAGGCCCCCGTGTGCCAGCTTCGTGCGCCAGCGGGCCCGCGGGCGGCGCGGCGCCTCGAGCAGGGGCGCGAGCGCGCGGGCGCGGATCGCGAGCTCGTTCTCGCCGCCGAGCAGCGTCGAGGAGAGGTCGAGCTCGTGGCTTGCGAACATCGAGTCGCTCTCCAGGACGCGCGTGCCGTTGAGGAACACCTCGGCGACCGTTGCGATCCCGTCGAACGCGAGCAGCAGCTGCTCGCCGTCCTCTGCGGGCGCTGTCTGGAAACGGGTGCGGAACCACCAGTCCTCGGCGTCGAAGTCGCGTCCGTCGCCGTGGCTCCAGCGGTCCGCGTCGCGCAGCGCTCCCGCGGCAGTGCCGGGGACGCTCATCCCGGTCCAGCTCAGCGCGTCGATTTCGGCGGGCATGGCATGGGCGTCGGGGGCGCAGGCCGCCAGCTCCCAGCCGGACTCCAGGTCCCGCTGCTCGTGGCCGGGCACGCGGGGGAAGGGGTGCGCCATCCTGCCCGCCTCAGCTCAGCGCGCGGGTCAGCGCGGAGAAGGTCTCCTGCCACGCCTGCGCGAGCTCGCTGAGCGCCGGTTCGGGGTCGAAGGCGCGCCGGCGCGCGAGCTTGAACGAGAGCAGCTTGCAGCCCTCGACGATCTTCGCCATCGCCTCCGTCGCCGGCGCGGCGTCGTCGCCGAGCACCCAGCGCACGTGCGACGCGCCGGCCTCGAACGCCGACCCCGCCATCCGCACGGTGGCGAACGCGTAGTCGTGGTAAGCCTGCGCGTCGCCCTCCAGCAGGCGCGGCAGGTCGGCCGCGAGCTGGGCGCCGAAGCGCTCGAACGGGTTCTCAGGGGGCCGGCGCGCCACATGGCCGCGCAGCAGGTCCGCCGCTGCGCGGCGCAGCTGCTCCCCCGACAGCGCGGTTCCCGCGTCGAGGCGGACGAGCTCCGTGTAGGGCGGGAGCACGTCGTCGGAGAAGGCGCGGCCGAGCCGGAACACCCCGCGGAAGTCCTCGCCCCCGAGCTCGTGGTAGCCGGTCCCGTGGAAGTAGCGCAGGCGCTCGCTCGCGAGGTCGATCGCCTCGCAGACGATCGAGCTCTTGACGTGCGCCTGCCGGTAGCTGGTGGCGGCGGTGTCCGGCAGGTACCACGAGTCGAGCTCGACGATGATCGTGCGGCCGAGCCCGAGCTGTTCGGCGATCTGCCCGGGTAGCGGGCGGTAGGGCTGCATCTCGTGGATGTCGACGCCGTACAGGCGCTGCAGGTCTTCCGGGACCGGCTTGAAGAACGTCCACTGGTCGCCCTCGAAGTCGATCGGGAGCGCGCAGCCCATCATCGCCAGGGGCTCGTCGCCGCGAGCGTGCAGGAACTCGATCAGGATGTCCGTGTAGCAGTTGGTTTCCGGGTAGGAGCGCTCGCTGGAGTGCAGGGCATGCGGCGTGTAGGCGCCCGGGTCGAGCCCGAGCAGGCTCACGATGCCCGTTCCGGTGGCGCTCATCGCAGCGCCAGCCTCTCCCGCACCTCAGAAGGCCAGGCCGCGACGTCGAGCCCGTGCGCGCGCAGCAGCGCGAGCACGATGCGCTCGAGGCCGAAGCCCAGGCAGGCCGTGTGCACGGGGCCGCCGCCCTCGATCGCCAGTCCGTAGATCGAAGAGAAGTGGTCCTGGTGGTAGTTGAAGGACGCGACGGCCGTGGGCTCCGGTCCGGCGATCTGGACCGTCACCTCGAACTTGAGCTCCTGGGCGCGCTGGCTGCGCGCGAGCAGACGCCCGCTGCGACCGAAGAAGGGGTCGTTGGCGACGTCCGTCGAGGCGTCGAGTCCGACACCTCTCAGCAGCTCGACGGCGCGATCGCGCCAGCGGTCGCGCCACGCAGCGACGGCCTCCGGCGCGCCGGCGCGGACGACCTCGCGCTGGTGGAACATCTGCATGCGCGCCGGGTCGCCGGAGGGCTCGTTGCGGAACACGTACGCGCCCCCGGCGTCGACGGTCATGCCGCCGGAGGGCAGCGGTCCACGCGCTGCGATCGCCGGATACACGGGGTAGCAGGCCGCCGGGGTGAGCACCAGGTCGGTCATCTCCTGGAACTCGCTCCAGTCCTCGCTGAGAGCGGCGCGCTCCTCCTGGGCGAGCGCTTCGGGCTCGTCGCCCGCGAACGAGAAGATCGTGCCGGCCAGATGCGGGAACGTCTTCAGGTAACCGATTCGCTCGAGCTCACGGCGGGCGAGCAGCGGCGGGAAGCTCATCCGCTGCGGCGCCTCCTCGGCGATCGCGTCGGTGACCAGCTCGGCGAACCGCGATCGCACGAGCTCGAAGTCGGGACCGCGGCCGTACACGCCCGCGACGCCGCAATCGATCAGCAGCCCGCGGTCGAGCAGTTCGGCGAGGAACGACGACTGCTCGGGCGTGCCCGCGCGGAAGTCGGCCACGACTAGACCTCCTTGGCGATCAGCAGCAGACTGGCGTTGGTCTCGTGGATGCGCTCGTTGGCGACCATCAGGCAGGCGGACATCGTGTCGCGCAGATGGCGGCCCACGCTGAACGGCGTGTCGTTCTTGAAGCCGACGATCCCGCAGACCCCGAGCGCCCCCGCGCACACGAGCGGCGCCTGCTCGGAGGCCGCGATCTTGAGGTTGTTGAAGCGCAGGATCGTGCTCATCTGCGAGAGCTCGCTGCGATCGCCGCCCGATACCGCGACGAACGCCTCGAGTCCCGAGGAGACCTCGGCCCGGAGCAGCGAGAGCTGGCTCATCAGCTGCGAGAGGCGGATCGCGATCGGCAGCGGCTCGCCGGGCTTGCGCTTCGCGGCGGCGCGTACGAACGCGCGCGCGCGGTCGAACGCGTCGGTCGCGATCCCCAGCCAGAGATGCGACCAGAGGATGTGCGAGACCGGCACCATCGACTCGTTCATCACCGCGGCGAAGGCGGTCGGCAGGACCTGCTCGATCGGAAGCTCGGCGCGCACGACGTTGCCCGGCGAGCAGGTGCCGCGCATCCCCAACGGATCCCAGCTCCCGACCTGCTCGAGCTCGTGCTGCCCGCGCTTGCTCAGGACGCATACCTGGTCGCCCGGCTCTGCCTCGGGCGCGCGGCGCATCGTCGTGAAGAGGTCGTCGGCGTAGGCGCCGTAGCTGACCGTCGGCGCCTGCTTCTCGAACTGCGCCCGCTCAGCGCCGACCGGCTCGAGCGCGGCGATCGAGCGGCCCATGTCGCCGCCGGTCCCGACCTCGGAGGTGACCGACGCGATCAGGCGCTGTTCGGAGCAGACGTCGCGGAGGTAATCCTCGAACCAAGGGGCTCCGTCGAGGTGCCGGGCGATCGTCGCGACCTGGATCTGGTGCATCGCGAACACCATCGCGCTGGCGCCGCAGCGGCGGCCCAGCTCGAAGCACGCCGAAGCGATCGCCTCGAACGACACCCCGCCGCCGCCGAGCTCGGCCGGGGCGAACGCGGACAGCGCCTGCGCCTCGCGCAGCGCCGTGACCGTCTCGACCGGGAAGCGCGCCTCGCGGTCGACGTCGTCGGCGCTCGGCGCGGCCACCTCAGTTGCGATCCGCGCAACCGCGTCCAGGAACTCCTGGTCGCGGCTCACCGCGACGCTCATGCCGCCGCGCGCCTTTGCAGCTCCAGCAGCGCACCTTCGATCGCGCTGATGCTCTGGAAGACGCCGCGCGTGAGCATCGTGTCGGGGAACTCCACGTCGAAGTGGTCCTCGAGCGCGAGCATCAGGTTGACGCTGGCGTGCGAGCTCATGCCCGCTTCGAACAGGTCCGCGCCGTCAGAGACCGTCCCGACATCCACCGGCAGCCGGGCATGCGTGGCGACGACCTGTCTTATGTCTTGGTTCACAGCCTCCCTATCGGATGTCACTACCCATTCCTTTACGCGCACTCGGCCACGACGACGGCATTCGCGAGGCCCTGCTCGTGGCTGAAGCTGAGGGCCAGCTGCGTGATCCCCGCACGCTCGGCGAGCGCGGCGGCGGGCCCGCTGAGCTCCAGCTCGACCCAGCCCGCCGGGTGGCGGCGGACCTCGATCGAACGTAGCGATACGCCCTCTTCATCGGGGCGAAGCACCTTCAAAGTGGCCTCCTTGGCGGCGAAGCGCGCTGCCAGGCGTTCGGCGTCCAGTCCACCCTCGTGCCGGCAGTCTTCCACCTCACGATCAGTGTAGACGCGCTCGATGTAGCGATCGCCATGGTCACGGAGCGACTGCGTCACGGCCTCCACGGCGACGAGATCTGTTCCTACCCGGAGGGGCACCCGAGCTCCCTGCCCCGGCGGCGGCTGCGCTCGCTGCGTGTCCCGGCGCAGCTCAAATGCTCGCTCGGATGGCGTGCGAGCTTCCCTGCCCGTATTGGAACACGACGACCTGCAACCCGCTGGTCCCGAGCACGCTGGGAACCGCCAGCGAGAAGCGGTTGAAGCGGTCGAGCAGGAAGATCGCGCGGTAGCGGAGCGCGCCGGCGCGGTAGGCCTCGAGCTCCATGAAGTCGCCGACAGGAGCGCTCCCGAGCGCGGTCACGCCGCGACGCGAGCGCGTCAGCCTCAGCGTGACCCGGCTCGGCGGGCTTCCGGGGTGTGCCAGCGCGGACGCGAGCGCCGAGAACGACGGCTTGTGCCGGCGACGCTGGGTGAGGACGCCGAAGTTCTCGTCGTGCGAGTCGGCGAGCTTGAAGACGACCGCCGCCGCGACGTAGGGCATGCGCGCGAGCGCATGGATCGTGTTGGCGATGTCGAGCGCCTGGACTGCCGGCGTGACGCAGGCCTGTTCCTGCTGCACGCGCATCCCCGGCCAGCAGCTGCTCCAGCCGAACTCGTCGAGCCACAGGGGCTTGCTGTCGCCGTTCGCGAGCTGGACTTCGCGGATGGCGCGCAGCGCGGCGACGGTCAGCGTGTAGAAGTGGACCGCCAGGCCGTCGTAGTAGCCCTTGATCCCGGCCGCGTACAGGGCGCGCAGGAACGCGCCGTTGGCGCCGACCAGCGACCCGCCCAGCACCGTCATCGACGGGTCGGCCGCCTTGACGGCGGTATAGGCCGCGCGCAGCATCGCCGCGTAGTGCTGCACTTTTTCGTGGCCCGCGAGATAGAGCTGGTTGGCCTGGTCGGGCTCGTTCCAGACTTCGAGCGCCGCGAGCGCGCTCCCGTAGCGGGTGGCGAGAAACGCCATGAACGTGCCGAGGTCGGCGGGGTCGCGGGGCGGCCACGCGTTCGCCGGCGAGTCGCGGCCCGGCGTGCAGCGATCGTGCGGGGGGGCGGACGTCGCCCAGCAGGGCGTGCTGCGCACCATCGCGATCACTCCGATGCCCGCCGCGCGGGCGTCCGCGACCAGCCGGTCGGTGAACGCCAGCGCGCGGGCGTTCTGCTGGCCGCGGCGGTCGGGTTCCATCACGGCCCAGGGGAGCTCGATGCGCACGAGGCGCGCGTGGAGCTGCCGGGCGGCGGCGATCGAGCTGTCGGCTTCGCCCAGGTTCGAGTTGTAGCCGAGCCCGTCCACGTTGATGCCGCCGAGCAGGGTCCCGGAGGGGGTGGCGCCCGCGGTCGCGCCGCTCGCCGGCATCAGGGCGAGGGCGCCGACGGACGCGGCGAGCGCCAGCTTGACTGCCATCCGGGGTCTGGGCATCCCGACAAGATAGAGGCTGCCCGGCGCCGATGGACGCGATCCTCCGCTGCGGGCCGCGGGTACTCTCTGGGGCGTGTCCCCGACCTGGATCTGGCTGCAGGTGGCGATCGTGGTGTTCGTCGTGATCGGGATGATCATCGCGGTCACGAAGCTCGCCTGACCCCGGCGGCAGGCCGCGGCTATGATCCGCGGCCGCAGGGTGGGATGGCGACTGTCCGAGGAGGACGAGCATGTTCCGGTCGATCGTGGTGGGAACGGACGGGTCAGATACGGCCGAGCAGGCCGTCAGCCATGCCGTCGACCTCGCCCGGTCGCTGGGGGCGACGCTCGAGATCGTCAGCGCCTTCGAGCCGGTGCCGGCTCAGCGCCTGCGCCACGAGCGGATCGACGCGCCCGAGGATCTGCAGTGGGCGATCAACCCCCGGCAGGAGGTCGATGCGACGCTCGAGGCCGCGTCGAAGATCGCCGGCGATGCCGGTGTGGACGCGAACATCTACGCGCGGCAGGGGGACCCGGCCGACGCGATCATCGACGTGGCGGAGGAGCGCGACGCCGACCTGATCATCGTCGGCAACAAGGGGATGACGGGTGCCCGACGGTTCCTGCTCGGGTCCGTGCCGAACCGGATCTCGCACCACGCGCCCTGCTCGGTGCTGATCATCCGCACGACCTAGGTCGACTAGGGCACCTGGCCGACGGCTGTGCGGGTGCTGGTCGCGACCGGCACGCCGCCTTCCCATTCGACTTCGATCGACTGCTTCGTGTCGAGCAGCGGGGTGAGTTGGGAGACGACCTTGTCCGTCGTCGTGTCGATCACGTCGCCGGAGTCGCCCACGTAGAGCAGGCCGCCGCCGACCGACGCCTGCAGCCATCCGCCGCGCGTGCAGTCGTACTGGCAGCCCTGCTCTTCTCCTTCGAGTCCGGCGACGGGGACCGCGGCGATTTCAGTTGGAGCGGTCCCGCTGCCCGCCCCCGCCACGTTGTAGACGCGCACCTCTCTGTGGACGCTGTCGATCACGTAGGCGGTGTGCTCGTCCGGGGAGAGCGCGATCCCGTGGCTCGGCGCGCTGAACGGGAATTTTTCCGGTACCGGCCCGAAGCTGACGGTGAACAGGACTTTGCCCGTCGAGATGCTCGAAACCTGGAACCCGTCGAGCCCGGTCGCGGTGGTGAACGCGAGCGTGTTCGACCCGTTGACGGTGAACGGACGCACGCCGCCGGCGAGCGGGCCGATCTTCGACTCGGCCTTCGTTTCGGTGTTCTCGACCCACAGGTAGTCTTCGTTGCGGCCGCCCATGTAGAGATAGCGCCCGTCCGGAGAGATGACCGTGTTGTGGGGGCTCTTGCCTCCTTCGATCGTTTCCAGGACTTCGCCGTTCGCCGTGCTGAGCACGTTCCAGACATGGCCTTCGCTGAGCTCGCCCGTGGGCACGTAGAGGCGCTTCCCGTCGGGGCTCACCGAGCCCGAGTCGATCCCGGTGCCCAGGTGCACGTTCCAGGCCACTTTTTCGGTGACGAGGTTGTAGGCGAGCACGGAGCCGTGGTAGGTGTCGCTGTCGCCGCCGTAAGTGATGAACATGAGGTGGGAGCTGGGCGCCACCATCACGCCGCGAACGCCCGTTTCCGTCGGCACCGTGATCGTTTTCACCAAAACCGGGGCGGAGGGATCTTCCATGTCATACACGTACACGTGGCCGATCTGGACCACGTACTCGAGATGCTGGACCGGGACGACCGGCGCGCTGGCGCCCGACCGCGCCGGCGCCGAGCTGCCGTGGGCGTTGGAGGCGGTGACGTCGACCCTGATCGTCGATCCCGCGTCTTCGGCGGGGATCCGATATTGGGCGCTCGTCGCTTTGGCTATGGACGCGCAGGCTTCGCCGTGGGCGTTGCAGAGGTACCACTGGTACTTGTACCCCGAGGGTGATTCGGTCCAGGCTCCGGTGCCTGCGGTCAAGGTATCGCCGGTCCGCGCCTGCCCGGAGACCGTGGGCAGCGCGGTGTTCACCGGTGGGCCCGTGGCGGCGCTGACCGGCGCGCTCGCGGCCGACTGCGCCGGCGCCGAGCTGCCGTATTCGTTGGAGGCGGTGACGTCGACCCTCACGGTCGAGCCGGCGTCTTCGGCGGGGATCCGGTATTCGGGGCCCGTCGCTTTGGCGATCAGCACGCAGACTTCGCCGTGGGCGTTGCAGAGGTACCACTGGTACTGGTAGCCGGTGGGTGATTCGGTCCAGGTGCCGTTGCCCGCGGTCAGCGTTTCGCCGGTTTGCGCTGCTCCCGAGATCGTCGGCAGCGTGCTGTTCACCGGCGCGCCCGGGGCGGGAAGGACCGGCGCGCTTGCAGCCGACTCGGCCGGCGCCGAGCGCCCGCGGGCGTTGGAGGCGGTGACGGCGATCCTCAGCGTCGCCCCGGCGTCTTCGGCGGGGATCGTGTATTCGGAGCTGGTCGCTTTGGTAATCGGCGCGCAGCTTTCACCGTGGGCGTTGCACAGGTACCACTGGTACTGGTAGCCGGTGGGCGTTTCGCTCCACGTGCCGCCGGCGGCGGTCAGCGTCGCGCCGCTCCGCGCCAGCCCCGAGATCGCGGGCAGGGAGGAGTTGAGCGGCGGGCCGAACGGCGGGGCCGGAGCTTCTGTGATCGGCGCGGGGGTGGGCGTTTCAGGAAGCGGCCCGGTCGGGGTGGGCGCGGCCGCGGGGACCGGGACCACGGCGGCGGGCGCCGGGATCACGGCGGCGGGCACGCACACGGTTTCGGTGGACGTCGTCAGGAACCGCTTCCGGACGCGCACGTAGACGATGTGTCCGTGCCGGCGCACGACGACGAGGTGTCCGTGGACACGGCGCGTCTTGCGGGCGCGGACGTAGTGCCAGGCGTACGTGTGGGTTGCGACCTGGGTGCAATCGGACGCTGACGCCGCACCGGCGGCGTGAGCCGAACCCGCGGCCACGACGGCGAGCGCGAGCAGCACCATCACTCGGCGTGTCAACGGGTGTCGTGGCTCCATCACATGGCCCTCCTGGCCACTCGCCATACCCCCTGCCGAGGGGGCGAACTGTTGACGATAGGCAGGGGAGGGTACAGCGCGAAAGTCGCTGCGGTCGTGACAATCTTCTTATCGTGCCTCTCTCTCCACCACGCTTCGTGCGGGCCTTCGCCCTGCGCTTTGGACCGCGGGCCACGGCAGCCGCTGCGGCGGCGCTCGCCGCCGTGGCGCTGTGCGCGCTCGCGGCCCAAGCCGAGGCGCGCGAGGCGGCTGGGCCTGCGGCGTCGCCGGCTCCGCGGGTCGAGCGACCGGCGGCTGGCGGCCGGGGCTCGCGCACCTTCGCCGCCGGCGCCGTGCTGCTCGAGTTCCGGCACGGCGTCTCGCCGGCGCGCGAGCGCGCGATCGAGCGCTCGGTGCACGGCAGCCGCGTGAGGAGCCTCGCGCCCTCGCGGGACGCCGTGGAGCCGGGCGTTCCGCTGCGGATGAGCGTGCCCGGCGGGCGCGTGCGGCAGGCCGTGGCGAGGCTGCGCCGCGATGCGGCCGTGCGGGTCGCGGAACCGGACTGGCTGCAGCAGGCGTCGGCGACTCCGAACGACCCGGAATTCCCGAAGCAGTGGGGTGACAGCAACACCGGGCAGGCGGTGCCGGTGCAGAACGGGAGTGAGGTATTCGAAGGCTTCCTGCCGGGGACCCCCGGGGACGACGCCAACGTGCTGAAGGCCTGGGGTGTCACGACCGGCAACCCCGAAATCGTCGTGGGGGAGGTCGATGTCGGCGTTGACTACAACCACCCCGATCTGGCAGCGAACATCTGGAGCAATCCGCATGGCATTCTCGGATGCTTACCCGGCAGCCACGGCTTCAACGTTCTCGAATCGTCAGGACGCGGGTGTGAATCGATGGACACCGAACCCGAATTCAACCCCGGAGCAGAACCGCAGTACTACGGCGGGCACGGCACGCACGTCGCGGGGATCATCGGCGCGGTCGGCGGGAACGAACGCGGCGTGGCGGGGATCAACTGGCACACAACGATCCTTCCCGTCAAGTGGCTCGAATCCGCGGGAGAACCCGGTGAAGTCTCGAACCTGATCGCGGGCATCGAAACGATGGTTGCAGCGAGCAAAGCAGGGGTCAACATCCGCGTCGTGAACGACTCCGCGGTGTCCGCCGAAAGTGCAGAACCCTCTCATCTGCTCAAGGAAGCGATCAAAAACCTCGCGGCACTCAAAATCCTGTTCGTGACCGCGGCGGGGAACACCGGAGACAACGACGACGAATCGTCGAAAACCCGCTACCCCTGCTTCTACGCGCTCCCGAACGAGCTGTGCGTGACGGCGAGCAACAACGAAGACAAGCTCCCGGAATGGGCCAACTACGGTTCCGAAAAGGTGAACCTCGCGGCGCCGGGCGTCAGCATCTACTCGACACTCGAGCACGGACCGGGCGGGGCGCAGTACGGCTACCTCAGCGGCGGATCGATGGCCGCCGCGCAGGTGTCCGGTGCGGCCGCGCTGATCCTCTCCTCGGCCCCGTCGATGAATGCGGAACAGCTCAGGGCGGACATCCTCGAACACGTCACAAAGGTCCCCGGGCTGCCCGTCAGCTCCGGCGGGATCCTGAACGTGTGCGCCGCGATCCCGCTGTGCCTGAACCCGCCGTCGCCGCCGCCGCCCACGACCACCTCCACGACCTCCAGTGCCCCGCCGCCGCCTCCTCCTCCCCCCGTCGAAGTGCAGGTGCCCGTCGTGACGGCCTCGAGCACGACGCTGACGGCCACCAAGCGAGGGACGATCCGGCTCGCGCTCCACTGCGCGGCGACGGCGCCGCGCTGCAGCGGCACCGTCACGCTGCGCCTGCCGGGGATCCACGTGACCCGGCGCGTGCACGGTCACACGGTCCACAGCACGATCACCGTCACGATCGCGAGCGCGTCGTTCAGCATCGCCCGCGGAGCCACGCAGACGCTCACGCTCCACCTCTCCGCGCGCGCCCGCGCGCTGCTGGCGCATCACCGCACGCTCCGCCTGCGCACGACCGCGGTGAGCCACGGGACCAACGGCAGCGCGCATACGACGAGCGTCACGCTCACGATCCGCCCGCCCAAGCACGGTTGACGCACGGCACCTCTGCCGCTGCTCACGCGCAATGCGGAGCGGGCACCGGCAATAGAGTGCGCACGATGCAGCAGATGCGCGTACTCGTGACCGGAGCGAGCGGATTCATCGGACGCGCCCTCTGCGATGCGCTCGTGCGGGACGGCCACGAGGCGCTCGCACTCGTGCGCCGCGAGGGCAGCGAGCCGCCCGGGACCCGCGCGGTGCGCGGCGACCTGCGCGACGGCGCCGCGCTCACGGCTGCGCTCGCGGTCGAGCGTCCCGGCTGCGTCGTGCACCTCGCCGCCGAGATCGCCTCGCAGCGCAGCGAGCGCCTGCTGCGCGAGGTCAACGTGGCCGGCACCGAGCGGCTGCTGGCGGCGTGCACGTCGCTCGGCGATGGGGCGCCGCGCTTCGTGTTCTGCTCGACGGTCGTGACCGGCGACGCGCACGGTGCGCTGCTCGACGAGCAGACGCCGCTGCCGGTCGCCACCCCCTACGGCCGCTCCAAGCAGGAGGGCGAGCGCATGGTCGCCGCCTCGGGGCTGCCGTCGGTGATCGTGCGCCCCTCGCACGTCTACGGCCCCGGGGGCTGGTACGCGGACGAGCTCGTCGCGCGCCTGCGCCAGCCCGGGCGCTTCGCCGTGATCGGCAGCGGGGCGAACCTGTGGGACGTCGTCCACGTGGACGACGTCGTGGCCGCGCTGATGCTCGCTGTCGAGCAGGCGCCGCCCGGCTCGCTCTATCACGTGGTCGACGACGAGCCGATCACGTTCTACGACTTCATGCGGTCGACCGCGGAGGCGCTCGGCGTGGGCCCGCCGCGGCGGATCCCCGCGGCGCTCGCCCGGATCGTCGCCGGGCGAAACGCCGTCGACGCGGTCGTGCGCTCCGCCCGGTCCTCGAACGCGCGCATCAAGACGGAGCTCGGCTGGAGCCCGCGGTTTCCGACCGCGCGCGCGGGAATCGCCGACTCGGTCGCCCGCATCGCGGCCGCGCCGGCCGCCTAGCCTCAGGCGCCCGAGCGCGGGCGCAGGTCGAAGCGCCGCTCGCACTCCTCAGCGACGTACGCAGCGATCGCGAGCGACGCGGTCGCCGCGGGAGACGGCGCATTGCGCACGTGCAGCGCCCGCTCGGTGTGCGAGAGCGCGAAGTCGTCGAGCAGGCGCCCGTCGCGCGCGAGGGCCTGCGCGCGAACCCCGGCGAACACGGGTGTGACGGCGGCCCTGGCCAGCTCGGGCACGAAGCGCGCGGCCTCGCGGGCCAGCGCCGCCGGCCACGCGGCCGCGCGCAGCTCGCGCGCGGCGGTTCGCCACCAGCGCCCCAACATCCGCCACGTCCCCGGCCAGGCGAGCGTGTCGAGCAGGTCGCGCGCGCGGACCGTCGCGAGCGAGTAGGCGTCCCGGGCGGGGGCGAGCAGCGCCGTCGGGCCGAGGAGGAGCTCGCCGTCGAGCCCGCGGGTCAAGTGGACGCCCAGGAACGGCAGGCGCGGGTCGGGCACCGGATAGATCATCGCGCGCACGAGCTCGCGCTGCTCCGGAGCGACGCGCAGGTAGGCGCCGCGGAAGGGGACGATGCGCGGATCCGGATCGGCGCCGGCGGCCGCCGCCAGGCGATCCGACCAGGCGCCCGCGCAGAACACCGCGTGCCCGGCGATCGTCGTCCCGCGCGCGTGCTCGAGGCGCAGGCCACGCGGCACGGGAGCGGCGCGCAGCAGCTCGCAGCCTGTGTGCACCGTCGCCCCGGCTGCACGCGCATCCCCCGCGAACGAGCGCGCGACGGCGGCGAAGTCGACGATGCCGGTCCCGGGGGAGTGCAGGGCGGCGACCCCGCGCGCGTGCGGCTCGACCTCGGCGATCTCGCGTTCCGCGAGCAGGCGCAGGCCGGCGACGCCGTTGGCGCGCCCGCGGCGATCGAGCTCGTGGAGCCTCGGCAGCTGCGCGGCCTCGGTGGCGATCACGAGCTTGCCGGCGCGCTCGGCGCGCACTCCGCGCTCCTCGCAGTAGTCATAGAGCGCGCGCGCCCCGGCGACGCACAGCCGCGCCTTCAGCGATCCGGGCTCGTAGTAGATGCCCGCGTGGATCACGCCCGAGTTGTGGCTCGTCTGGTGCCGCGCCAGGTCGTCCTCGCGCTCGAGCACGCACACCGAACGCGCCGGGTGGCGCCGCGTGAGCTCGCGCGCGAGCGCCAGCCCCAGGATCCCGCCGCCGACGACCGCGAGATCGCAGCGCTCGGGAGGCCCATCCATCGCGCCTAGCCCGGGACGGCGCCGGGGCCGCCGGGGGCCGTCGCGGCACCGGCGTCGAGCAGGCCGGCGCCGTAGAGCCGTTCGTCGCCGCCCCCGCCGAGCTTGCGGGCGGTCGCCTGCAGGCGAGCGGTCAGGGCCGCCGGGGACGGGCGCGGGCCGAGCACGCCGCTCGCGATCACAAGCGCCGCGGCGGCGGCCACGTGCGGTGTCGCCATCGAGGTGCCTTCGTACCCCGACGGGAGCCCGAAGCGCCGCGGCGAGCTGCCCGTGAACGTGACCTGGTAGATGTCGCGGCCGCCGTCTTCGGGGTGGCAGTTCGGGTCCCCGGGGAGATTGGCGTCGGTGCCGCCGCCGGGCGCGACGAGCGTGAGACCGCTGCCGTCGTTCGAGTAGGAGGCGAGGCAGCCGCGTTCGGTGGTCGCGCCGACCGAGACGACGTAGGGCGCGCGCGCGGGGTAGGCGATCGCGGTGTGGCCCTCGTTGCCCGCCGCGGCGACGACGAGAACGCCCCGGCGGTGGGCGTAGCGCAGCGCGCCGATCAGCTCGGGGATGTCCGAGGCGGTGATGCCCGGCGAGAACTCGAGGCTCAGGTTGATCACCCGCGCGCCGTGCTTGACGGCGAACACGACGCCTTCGGCGATCGTCGACGCTTCGCCTTCGCCCTCCGTGTCGAGTACGCGCACGGGCATCAGCTTCACGCCGTACGCGAGACCGGTGAGGCCGACGCCGTTGTTCGTCTCCTCGGCGATCGTGGAGGCGACGAACGTCCCGTGCCCGTTGCGGTCGTTGGGGTATCCGTTGCGGGCCACGAAGTCATAGCCCCTGACGAACTGGAAGCGACCGAAGTCGGGCGAGCGGCGGAAGCGGCCGCGGTTCGCGTAGGCGACACCGGTGTCGAGGACGGCGACGACGACGCCGGCGCCGCCCGGGTGCCCGTCGAGGATGAGGTTCTCCCACGCTTCGGGCGCGTCGACGCTGAACGGGCCGGAGAAGTTCCACTGCAGCGCTTGCCAGCCGCCGGCCGCGGCGCCGGGGCGCCCGGGGTCGTTCGGGGTGAACACGCCGGACGCGTGCGCGCGATAGTCGGGGACGGCCCATTCGACGCCGCGCTCGCGGCGCAGGTGCGCGATCGCTGCGCCCACGCTCGCGCCGCGGGCGAGATGCAGGACGGACGTGCGCCCGTGCTCGGCGCGCGCAGCGTGCGCGCCGCGAGCGCTCTGCGGGGCGTAGCGGACGACGACCTCGCCCGGTGCATACGCGGGTTCGGCCGCTGCGGCTGTGCCGGACGCGGCGCCCGCCAGGAGCACGGCGAGTGCGGCCGCGTGGAAGGCCCGGCGCAGCCGGCGGGGCGAGGCAGCGCAGGGTGGGCGGCCGGCGATGGACATTGGCGGGTTCGTAATGATGATGGCCGCGTGCGGTGCGGGGCGGAGGCACTGTCGCAGACCGGCCCCCGACGGCACAAGCGGGCGGATTATGAGCGAGCGCTTCTTCCCACGCGATGATTACTTCATGCGCCTCGCGCTGCGCGAGGCCGAGCGTGCGCTTGAACACGACGATGTGCCGATCGGCGCGGTCGTCGTCCACGACGGTGAGGTGCTCGCCACGGGCCACAACGAGCGCGAGGTCCGCCAGGATCCGACCGCCCACGCCGAGGTGATCGCGCTGCGCGAGGCGGCGCGGGCGCTCGGCACGTGGCGGGTGCTCGACGCCGCCCTGTACGTCACGCTCGAGCCGTGCGCGATGTGCGCGGGGGCGATCGTGCTCGCGCGCGTGGCGCGCCTCCTCTACGCGGCGACCGACCCGAAGGCGGGAGCGTGCGGGAGCGTTCTGGACGTCACCGGCGAGCCGCGCCTCAACCATCGGCCCGTGGTCGCCGGCGGCCTGCTCGCCGCCGAGTCGGCAGAGATGCTGGGCGCCTTCTTCGCCTCGCGGCGCTGAGCCGGGCGGCGGTCCAGGATCGGGAGCGCAACGCCGATCATCTAGCCTAAGGGCTCCCCTCGGAGGGGTGGCAGAGCGGTTGAATGCGGCGGTCTCGAAAACCGTTTCAGGGGTTTAAACCTCTGACGAGGGTTCGAATCCCTCCCCCTCCGCCTACAGATCAAAAATGCAGCCACGTCGTGGCTTTCCGCGACAAGGGCGATATAGCTTTTAGGCTATAATTGCAGCTGTGAGACGGACGGCATCACCGACGCAAGGCGACGCGTCCCGCCCCGGGAGGCTCCTTGCAGATGCCCGCCGGCGCGCAGGGCTCACGCAAGCCGAGCTCGCACGGCTGCTCGCGATCAGTCAAGCGGCTGTCGCGCGGCTCGAGCAACCTCAATCGAACCCGCGGATCGCCACGTTGGATCGCGCGCTGCGGGCGACCGGAGCCCGGCTCGTCATCTCCGCGCCGGAGCGTGAGCCATCGCTCGACGAGAGCCTCGTGCGCCAGCAGCTCGCACTCACGCCGTCGCAGCGGCTGCACAATCTCGAGGACATGCACGAGCAAGCGCGCGCTCTCGCCCGCGCAGGTGCGGCGAGCCGTGGCGAGCTGGCCTGACTTTCGTCCGACCGCGTTACTCACCCGCCTCGCACGCGCCGAAATCGACTTCGTTGTCATCGGCGGCGTCGCAGTCGTTGTGCAGGCGAGTCCGCGCTTCACGCGCGACCTCGACGTCTGCTACGCGACCGACACACCCAACCTCGAGCGGCTGGGCGACCTGCTGCTGTCACTCGAAGCGAGTCTCCGCGGGGTCGACGAGGACGTGCCTTTCGTGCCTGATGCGCGCACGCTTCGCCGTGCGCAGATGCTCACGCTCACGACTCGTGAGGGCAATTTCGACCTCCTCGTCGATCCGCCCGGCTCGCCGGGCTATCCAGCGTTGCGCCGACGCGCCGACGTGATCGACCTCGACGGAGCTGCGATTCGCATCGCGTCTGTGGAGGATCTGATCGAGATGAAGCGAGCGGCGGGGCGACGGCAAGACGAAGTCGATGTCGAATCGCTCGAGCTCGCGCGGTCCCGCCTTCGGGGCCGGCGCCGGCGGCCTTGAAACGCAGAGCTCTGGCGCCGGCTGTTGCCCGCGCTCACCGGGAACACTGCACCTCCGTAGAATCGCCGCCGGTGCCGTTCACGCTGAGGAACTTGAGAGAGGACCTGGCGGATGTCGGGTCCAACTTCGACGGCGCGCCCGACCTCGAGTTCCGCCTCGCAACCGAGGCGCTCGAGCTCGAGCACTCCGGCCTCAGCTATCAGCGCATACCGCCCGGATACCGGTTCCCGTACGGCCACACCCACGAGCAGCAGGAGGAGGTGTTCGTGGTCGTCGGCGGGAGCGGACGGATGAAGCTCGACGATGAGATCGTCGACCTGAAGAAGTGGGACGCGGTGCGCGTGCCGCCGGGTACCTGGCGCGGATACGAGGCCGGTTCGGAGGGCCTCGAGATCCTCGTCTTCGGCGCGCCCAGCCTCGGCGAGAACCCGCGCGAGGACGTCGAGGGCCGGCGCGACTGGTGGGCTGAGCGCGAGCGGTAGAGAGCCGCACGCGCGGACCGCGATTGATCGTGCGTGACTAGGGAGAGGTGTACGTCGCGTACAGCGACATCTGCTCGGCGTCGGTGGTCACCGAGCCGAACGTGCTGCTCGGCCCGGAGGCGTAGGAGTTCGAGTTGTAGTCGCGCGAGCCGGTCACGCTTGCGAAGCGGAACCCGGCGACGCCCGCGGTGGCGCCGCTCATCACGCCGATCCAGTAGTTGCCGGCGGTGAGTTTGACCGCCGAGGAGAATTTGAGTTCGTACCAGCCGGCGGCGCCGGTGCTCGCGAACGTGAGCTGTTCGGAGGCGGCCACCAGCGCGGCGGGCGCGCCGCTCGAATCGGTGTAGATCAGCCCCTTGAGCACCTGCTGGCCCGAGGTGCCGGTCGGCGCGAGGTAGATCGAGAGCTTGGTGACGGTGCCGTTGGCGGGGAGCGAGTAGCGGTTCACGCGCTTGCGTTCGGCGACGAAGTAATCGCTCGAGCCACCGACCGTCGTCGTGCCGAAGGTCGCCGGGGCCGACTGGACGACGGCGGTCGCGCCCGACGTCGCCGCTTCGCCCGCACCGGAGCCGTTGCTCGCGGTCTCCTGCACGGCGATCTCGTCTCCGACGACTTCGTTCGTGAGCACGTACGTCTGCGCGTTCGCTTTGGCGATCGGCAGGCAGCTGAGGCCCATGCTGTTGCATCCGAGCCACTGGTATTCGTAGGCGGTCGGTTCGTTGGTCCAGGCGCCGTGGTGCTCGGTCAGCGTCTGGCCCTGCTGGGGGGTGCCCGTGATCGTGGGCACCGAGGTGTTTTCAGGTACGGGCGCTTTGGTGACCGTGGCCGTCGGGAG
This sequence comes from Solirubrobacteraceae bacterium, assembly GCA_036264095.1. GTDB lineage: Bacteria > Actinomycetota > Thermoleophilia > Solirubrobacterales > Solirubrobacteraceae > Palsa-744. The sequence continues at coordinate 26,602 of DATARO010000058.1, forward strand.
CGAGGTCGCCGCTTCACCGGCGCCGCCCGCGTTGCTGGCGGTCTCCCTCACCCTGATCACGTGGCCGACGGCGGAGGACGTGAGGACGTAGGTCGGCGCGACGGCGCCGCCGATTTCCGTGCATTTTTCGCCGGACGGTTCGCACTGCAGCCACTGGTAGGCGTAGCTCGTCGGTTCGTTGCTCCAGGTGCCGTGGTGCTCGGTCAGCGTCTGGCCCTGCTGCGCGGTGCCGGTGATCGTCGGCACGGCGGAGGCGACGGGCACCGGCATCGTCGCGACTGTGGCCGTCTGCCCCGAGGTGGCGGCTTCGCCCGCGCCACCGGCGTTGCTCGCGGTCTCGCTCACCCTGATCGTGTGGCCGACGTCGGACGGCGTGAGCAGGTACGTCTGGCCCGTGGCGCCGGTGATTTCTTTACAGCCGTTGCCCGAGGTTTCGCACCGCTGCCACAGGTAGGCGTAGCTCGTCGGTTCGTTCGTCCAGGCCCCGTGCACCTCGGTCAGCTTCTGGCCCTGCTGAGCGGTGCCGCTGATCGTCGGCGGGCTGGTGTCGACCGGCACAGCCGTCGAGGTGGTCGTGTAGGTCGCGTACAGCGACATCTGCTCGGGGTCGTTCGTGGCCGTGCCGAACGGGTTGCTGGGCCCGGAGGCATAGGCGTTGACGTTGTAGTCGCGCGAGCCGGTCACGCCGTCGTAGCGGAAGCCCGCGACATCGCCGGTGTTGCCGGTGATCACGCCGATCCAGTAGTTGCCCGCCGCCAGTTTCACCGGCGCGGGGAACTTCAGGTCATACCAACCGGACCCGTTCGCGCTCGCGTAGGTGACCTGTTCGGAAGTCGCCAGCAGCGCACCCGGGGCGCCGCCGGAATCGGCGTAGATCAGGCCCTTGACCACCTGCTGGCCGGAGACGCCGCCGGGCACGAGGTAGATCGAGAGCTTGCTCACCGAGCCGGCGGTGGGCAGGGCGTAGCGATTGACGCGCTTGCGTTCGGCTACGAAGCGATCCGAGGAGCCGCCCACGGCGGTCTTGCCGAACGTCGCCACACCGACGCCGCTGAACGTCACTTCGTGCAGGCCCGTCGTGTCGTTGCCGTTGATCAGCCAGACGCCGCTCGCGGGTCCTGACGCGGTCGGATGGAAGGAGACGGTCTCGGTCAGCGTTTCGCCGGGTGCGATCGTGGTGCCCTCCGCCAGCGTGGTCGTGGCTGCGAACTCGCCCCCGGCCGGCGGCTTGGACTTGGAAATCGAGACGTTCGTCCCACCGGTGTTCGTGATCGTGAACGACTTGCTCGCCGTCCCGCCGATCGGGACTTCGCCGAGTTCGTTCTTTTCGCTCGTGATCTTCAGCACGCCGGGCGGCCCGGCGCTGCCGGAGACGGGCACCGACCCGTTGCCACCAGTCGTTTCCATGCCGAGTTCGTCGTGGAACTCGCCTTCGGAGGTCGGGTGGAAGCTGACTGTGACCGTGACCGAGTGGCCGGGTTCGATTTCACTCCCGACCGCCGGCATGCCGCTCACCGAGAACGGCGCCGCCGGCAGTTTCTCGGTGTTGATCTTCAGCGGAGCGTTGCCGACGTTGCTGAACGTCGCCGAGCTCGAGGATTCGCTGCCGCTGGTGACGCCGCCGAAGGCGATGATGCTGGGGCTGGTCTGGAGCTGTGCCCCAGCCGATTGCCCGGTCCCGTTCATCGAGAACGTCGCGGGGCCTTCGGAGGTTTCGGCCGTGAGCGTGCCGGCGACGGTGCCGGTCTGCGTGGGCGTGAACTTGAGCGGGACCTGGATCGTCTGGCCCGCCGAGAGCGTCGCCGGCAATGCGGGCGAGGTGGTGCCGACCGTGAACTGCGAGTTGCTCGAGGTCAGCTTGGTGACCGTGACCGATGTTTTGGCGGTCAGCGTGGCGGTTTTTTCGCTGCTGGCGCCGATCGTCGTGGTGGGGAATTCGGTCGTCGGCCCCGTCAGCGGGTTCGTGACGGGGGCGCCGAATGCCAGCACCTTGCCTTCGCGGTTGCCGACGTAGATCCGGTTTTCGCCGACGCCCGGCGGGTTGAACTTGGAGGCTGTGCCGATCGGTGCGCTGAAGCGGAGGACCGGATGCCCTTCGACCGGAACCGGGTTGTAGGCGCGCAGCTGTGCGCCTTCCCCGCCGGAGCTCGAATCCCAGTCGATCCACACGAGCGCCGAGCCGGCGGTCGTGCCGTTGGAGGTGACGACCGCCGAGCTCGAACCGAATCCGAACCCGCCCGTGGAGCTGCCCTGCAGGGACAGCGTCGGTTCTCCGGAACCGGATACGCCGTACTTGTAGACGCGCAGGGTGTCGCCGTCGGTCGCGGTCGGGATGTAGACCCAGCCGCCTTCCCCGGGCCACACCGCGGGGCGCGACCACACGCCGCCGTAGGGCCCGATCTTCTGGATCACCTTGTCGCCGCTGCCCAGCCCTTGCTGGAAGCCGCCGAGTTCTTCGCGGTTGAGCAGGTAGACGTAGCCCTCCTTGCCGGTCGCCACCGCGAGGTGGGGGGTGCTCGGCGTGCCGAAGAATTCGTTGTTCAGAGCCGAGAGGCCCGAGGAGGCGAAGTCGAGATCCTGTTCGCTGAGTTCTTTGGCGTTGTAGGGCGCGAAGAAGCTGGCGGCTTTCAGCGTTCCGTCAGGCTGCACCGCCAGGCGCACTGCCGATTCCGCCAGGGCGGCGGGCGGCGAGCTGCCGGCAGCGGCGGAGGAGGGAGTGGTGCCGTTGCCGGTCGTGAAGATCATGCTTCCGGGGCCTTCCGCGACGAGCCCGGAGCCGGACATCCAGATGCCCCCTTTGCCGCCGTTGGCGGGGACGTCGGTCCAGCGGGCCTTCACTTCACCGGCGGTGGAGACGCCGAACACCCAGCCCTCGTAGGTGCCGTGGTCGCAGTGCGATCCGAAGGCCGCGTACACGACGCCGCCCAGGAGCAGGAGCGCCGGCCGCTGCAGCTGGTAGGTCGCGTTGAACGTCACGCCCGGCTGGTTCTGGGCGGTGCCGGTGAGTTCGACCGGGAACCCGGGCTTCTCGGCCCCGGTGGAGAGTTCGACCGCGTCCATGAAGTACTTGGCGGCGCCCGAGCTGCCGGACGCGTACGTCTTGTGCGTCAGATAGGCGGTGTTTGTGCTCGGGTCGATCACCGGAGTGCTCGTGATGCCGATGCTCGGCGTGAGATCCGTGCAGCTGAGTTCGAGCGGGTTGAACGGCGTGCCGAGGGAGAGCGGTTTCGTCCAGCGCATCGCTCCGGTGGCCGCGTTCAGGAGGTAGACCTTGTTTTCCTCGGTCGCGACGAGGACGTTGCCGTTGTCGAACAGCGGCTGGGCGTAGACCTGGCCTTCGACGCTGGCGGACCAGAGCTGGCCGAAGTTCCCGCCGCTCACCAGCTGCGGGGTCAGCGAGCTCTGTTCGGGATACCAGCCGTCGCGCAGGTCGTCGTGGGCGTAGGTGATGCCTTCGGCCAGTGCCGGCGCGGCCGACGCAAGCACGATCAGCGCGAGCAGCCCGACTACGACTGCCAGCCGCCGCCGAAGCCCGGCGGCCAGCAGGGACCCCAGCGGGTCACCCGCGCGCTCACCGACTCTGCGTAGCATCCTTGCGCCCCCTCTATCGCGTGTCGCCCGGCCGCTCACCGGGTCGTACGCGGCCCAAAAAGGATCGGCGCGCCGTCCTGCACGCATCCCCGCCCCCTTGCCCTTGGACCGTTGCGCCGGATTGTCGACAAACGACGGCTCCGTGTCAATGATCCGGTGCCCGCGGTCGCGCTGCGCCGCGCGGGGAGGCCTGCTCGGCCGGCTACTCCTGCAGGTCCGGGATCGGCGCGCGCTGGGCGATCAGCTCGGCCGCGTCGGGCAGGGCGGTGCGCGAGCGATCGACGAGCAGCGGCGCGTCGGGCTCCTGGCCGAGCGCGCCGGGCGCCGCGTCGCCGGGGGAGTCGAGTGCGTGCAGGACGACGTCGGCGAACGCGTCGGGCCGGTCGTTCTGCACGTAGTGGTTCGCGCCCGGGATCAGATAGAGCGCGTTGCGGCCCGGCTTGAACATCAGGTGGCGATGCCAGACATACGTGGCCACGCGGATCGGGGAGATGGTGTCGTACACGCCCCAGACGACGGTGGTCGGCACGGTCGAGGTGGCCAGCGAGCCCAGCCACGACTCCTCGTCCTCGGAGCGTTCGACGAGGTACTGGATCGTCTCGTGCAGCACCGCGACCCCGTCCTCGTGCGCGAAGGTCTCGGCCAGCGCCTGCACCTCGGGGTCTCCCGGCCCGCGGGGCGGCGTGAAGGCGACCGCGCCCATGCCTGCGGCGAGCAGCTCGGGTGTGACCTGCTCGAGGAGCTCGGGGTTGTGGAGCATCAGCCGCTGCGCGTCGGTCAGGCTCGAGAGCGGCAGGAAGATGTTGGCGTTGGAGAGCACGAGGTGCTCGAGCCCGACCTGCGCGCGCCCGTCGGTGACGCTCGCCGCGTGGATCAGCGCGACGCTGTCACCGCGGTCGTGGGCGATCATCACCACGGACCGCGCGCCCACGATCTCGGCGAGGTAGTGGTCGAGCAGCTGCGCGTCGCGGCCGAGGCTGTAACCCCAGCCGCGGGGCTTGTCCGAGAACCCGTAGCCCGGGAAGTCGATCATGCACACGCGGAAGCGGCCGCTGAGGCGCTCGGCGACCTCGATCCAGTCGACGCTGCATGTGGGGAACCCGTGCACGAGCGCGAGCACGGGGGCGTCGGCGTCGCCGAGCTCGACATGGAAGACCTGTACTGGCGCCGCGTCCTGCGCCGGCGGGGTCCATGAGAAGTGCGCGCCGCGGGAGCGCCAATCGGTGGCACGCGAGGGGGTCACGGCAGCCGAGCTTATTCGCTGGGTGACCGACTTCGAGCTGATCTGCAGGCGCAGCGGTCAGGCGCGGGCGGCCGTGCGCCGCACGGTCCGGCGCCCCAGGCGCAGCACGAGATCGCGCTCGGCTTCGGCGCCACGCCGCGTCATCGATCCGGCGACGTCGCGGCCCGCGCGCTGCACGGTCCAGTACCCCGTCGCTGTCTGCCGGATTGTGAGCGAGGACTCGACGGCCGCTTGGATCGGCTGATCGGTCGAGTTGCCGTGCTGATCGTCCATACCGGGGTGTGTCGGACATGCATGCTCGCGCCTGAAGCTCAAGCGGGGGTTATCGGCGCGTAAACGACCGCGGGTTTCTAAGCGCATTCTCACTCGCGCAGCGGTGACGCGCCGCGCCGCAGCCGGCGCACGCTGCGGAGCTCGCGCACCGCGTCCTCCTCGCTGAGCGCGCGCACCCGTGCGTCGTCGCCGAGCAGCTCGACCTCGAGGCGGTGGCGCACCAGCTCGCCCGCGATCGCATCGACGCGCTGCGCGCCGGCGCCCGGCCGCGAGCTGACCGCGCGCTCGAGCCGAGTACCCCTGAACACCAGGCCGACGCCGTCGTCGACCGCCCATCCGCCGGGCAGGGAGCCGTCGCGGACGCCCGCGAGCCACACCGGCAGCCGCTCGGGCTCGCCGTCGGCGTGCACGCTGAGCGACCCTGCGAGCAGCCCGAGCCCGGCGAGCGGTTCGGGGGGACCGCTCGAACGCGTCACGCCGGCCTCGAACCAGCACATCGCGCCGGCGCTCAGCCCGGCGAGCACGGTGCCCTGCCGCCACGCCTCGAGCAGCAGCGCGTCGAGGCCGTGCGCGCGCCAGATCGCCAGCAGGTTGCGCATCGAGCCACCGCCGGCGTAGATGATGTCCTGCTCCAGGACGATCTCCCGCAGCGGACGCCCGGCGTCGCGCAGGCGGAACAGCGAGAGGTGCTCGTGCGTGCACGGGCGTCCGGCGAAGCGGTCAAGGAACGCGTTGATCTGCGCCGTCGTATCGCCCGAAGCCGTCGGGAGGAAGAGGACCCGCGGCTCGTCTCGCTCCGCGAGCGAGAGCACGAAGTCGTCGAGCAGGGGGTTGCCGGGCTCCATCGTGAAGCCGCCGCCGCCCATGGCGAGGATCACGCGCTGCTCCGGCGCCGCTCGTCGGGCGCTCACGCGGGCACGCCGAGGCCGGCGGCGACTGCACGGACGCGCGAGCCGGCTCGCCGGGCGCGCGCCGTTGGGGGCGGCGCGGGGGCGGTCCGACCGTCGTCGCCCTCCGAGGCGCCGAGCAGCTCCACCGGCAGGCGCCGCTCGCGCACGCCGCCGCCGCGGCGCGGATCGACTCGGTAGGCACCGGCTGCGTGTCGCGAGCTGACCACGCGGTGAAGCTCGGTGCCGTGGAAGTGCAGGGCTGCGCCGTCGTCGGCGGCGAAGCCGCCGCATCCGTGTTCGGCGACGAAGCGGTGGTACTCCCTGCGGCGCTCGGGCTCGGCGTCGTAGTGGACGCAGTTGGAGTACGGCAGCAGGCCGAGGCCGCGGATCGTTCGCGGGGCTCCATGGAACGCGCTCAGCGCCTCGGCGAACCAGCACAGCGATCCGGCTGACGGTCCGCACAGCACGATCCCCCGCCGCCATGCCCGGCGCAGGATCGCGTCGATCCCGTGCGCGCGCCAGGCGCCGAGCATGCTCACGACGTTGCCGCCGCCGACGTAGATCAGGTCCTGGGAAAGGAGGTGCTCGCCGAGTGAGTCCTCGACGCCGCCCGTGCCCTGGTCGCGGCGGAACAGCGAGACGTGGCTCGCGTCGCAGGCCGCCGAGAAGCGGCGGTAGAAGCGAACGACGTAGTGGTCGGCGTCGCCCGACGCCGTCGGCAGGAAGCACACGCGCGGGCGCTCGGCGCGGGTCAGCGACAGCGCGTAGTCGTCGAGCAGCGAGCTGTCCTTCTCCATCGAGAAGCCGCCGCCGCCGAGGGCGAGTATCTGGGGCGCTCTGGTTGGCATCGCAGCGAACCACCTCTCCTCGAATGCACCGCTCTCCGTCGAGCATCCTGATAGGCCCCGCGCGCAGCGCCTATGGACGGCGGTCCGAGATGACGCGGCCGCGTGATCGACAACCGCACATACGCGGCGAAGGCGCGGGGCGCAAGCGCCGGCTCGTAGAGTGTCGGGGTGAGCGCGGTCGAGCAGCAGGGGGCGGGGTCGGTGGGCGTGCGGGCAGCCGCGATCTCGCTTCGCGGCGTGGTCAAGCGCTTCGGCTCGATCACCGCCGTCAACGGCCTCGATCTCGAGGTGCCGTCGGGCATCTGCTTCGGGCTGCTCGGGCCGAACGGCGCCGGCAAGTCGACGACGATGCGGATGCTGACGGCGCAGGCGCTGGCCGACGAGGGCTCGATCGAGGTGCTCGGCTACGAGCTCCCGCGCGAATCGAAGCAGTCGCGCCTCGAGATGGGCGTCGTGCCACAGCTCGACAACCTCGACGTGGAGCTCACCTGCCGGCAGATCCTGACCGTGTTCTCGCGCCTGTATCGGGTGCCTCGCGCCGATCGGGCGGCAGCGGTCGAGCGGGCGCTCGCGATCGCCAACCTCGGGCCGCGCGCGGACACAATCGTGCGCGAGCTCTCGGGCGGGATGCGGCGGAGGCTGCTCGTCGCGCGTGGGCTGATCCACCGCCCGCGGCTCGTGCTGCTCGACGAGCCGACGGTGGGGCTCGACCCGCAGGTGCGCCAGGAGCTGTGGTCGCTGATCGACGGGCTGCGGGCCGAGGGCGTGACGGTGCTGATGAGCACGCACTACATCGAGGAGGCCGAGCGGCTCGCGGACACCGTCGCGGTGATGTCGAACGGGCGCATCATCGCCCAGGGCACCCCCGCGGAGCTCGTCCGCGCGCACGCGGGGGCGGAAGTCGTCGAGGTCTACGGGGCGCCCGAGCGCCTGGCGGAAGTCGGGGCGCAGGCGAGCGCCAGCGGCTGGTCGAGCCGGCGCAGCGGGCCGGCGATCGCGATCATGCGTGCCGAGACGCTGGACGGGGCCGCGCCCGACGGCGTGCGGCGGCCGGCGAACCTGGAGGACGCGTTCGTGGCGCTGACGGGGCAGGACATCGAATGAGCGCGCCGGCGGCACCCGTACCCGCGGCGGCTCAAGCGAGCGCGCCGCGGCGGATCGGGCGGCTCGAACCGGCCGCGCTCGCCGGCGTGATGAGCCGCGACGTCTCGATCTTCGGCAGGTACTGGAAGGCCACGACGTTCTCCTCGATCGTGCAGCCGACGATCTACCTGCTGGCGTTCGGCCTCGGCATCCGCTCGTTCATCCCGAAAATCGCGGGCGTCGGGTATGTCGCCTACGTCGCCACCGGCATCGTGGCGACGGCG
>DATARO010000026.1:0-41722 GCA_036264095.1 Solirubrobacteraceae bacterium
AAGGGGTAGTGCGACGTGTCGACGATCGCGTCCGCCCCGGCCCGGGCCGCGATCGCCGAGTACAGGTCCTGGGCGATCCGGCGGTAGGCGGATCGCAGCCGGCGGCGCGCCGGCCAGCGGTGCACCCGCAGCAGGGCGAGCGAGCGCTCGAGGGAGCGCTGCGCCTCCCGCCCGTACAGCTCGCCCGCACCGGGGACGCGCTCGCGCACGTCGGCCCAGAAGGCATCGCCCTCCGGGCCCGGGATCAGCGGCTCGCCCGAGCGCGCGAGCCACGCGTCGAGCTCCCCCGCGTAGAAGACGCCCTCGCAGTTTCCGAGCGTCACGCCGAGGATCGTGCTGCCGCTGCGACCCGCCCCCATGACGTAGAAGACGCGCGGCCGCGTGCCTCCGTCGGGCTCGCCGGGATGCTCCTCTGAAGCGCTCTCCGACATCGCGAGAGGAGTCTGGCAGATACCCCCAGAGGCCCGTTCGAGCCCGGCGCCCCCTGATATCCTCGGCCCGCGCCCGATGGATGCCACCGCTTCGACGACGCGAGGAGCTGTCGTGCTCGTCACGCCCCGGTGGACACGAGACGGCGGTGTGGCCGCGCACGTGCAGGTCAGCGCGGCAGCGCTCGCCGAGCGGGGCGTGGACGTGCGCGTCGTCGCGGAGACGATCGACGCCGAGCCAGACGCCCCGGATGTCCCCCTCGTCCACGCACCTGCTCTGTTCGCCCGGCCGGAGGACATCGGGACCCGCCTCGCGGGGGTGCTCGCCGGCGAGCCCGCGGTCGTGCACCTGCACCAGGTCGACGACCCGAAGATCGTCGCGGCTGCCCGCCGGCACGCGCCGGTCGTCGTCAGCGCGCACGGCTACACCGGCTGCACCTCGGGGGTCTACTACTTCGAGCCCGGTCACGAATGCTCCCGCGCGCATGGGATCGGCTGCATCCCGAACCTGATCGCGCGCGGCTGCGCGCACACGGCCTACCCGAAAACGCTGCCCCGCAAGTTCATGAACACGACGACGGCACGGTCGGCGATCCGCGCCGCGGACCTGGCCGTCTCCTACTCCACCGCCGTCGACCGGCACCTCGCCAACAACGGGCTGGAGCGGCGGCTGATCGTGCCGTACTTCCCGACGATGCCCGCCCGCAGCGGCGCGGGGCACGCCGCGCGCAGGCGCGTGGTGTTCGCCGGGCGGATCGTGCGGCCGAAGGGGGTCGACGTGCTGATCGAGGCCGCGTGCGAGGTCGACGCGGAGTTCGTGCTGTGCGGCGACGGGCGCGACCTCGACGCGATGCGTGCGCTCGCACGCGAGCGAGGCGTGCAGGAGCGGGTGCAGTTCACCGGCTGGCTCGACGCCGGCGGGCTGGCGCAGCAGCTCGCGGACGCCTCGGTGGTGGCCGTCCCGTCGCTGTGGCCGGAGCCGTTCGGCCTGGTCGGCATCGAGGGGTTCGCCGCCGGGCGCCCCGCCGTGGGGAGCGCGACGGGGGGCATACCGGACTGGCTCGACGATGGCGAGAGCGGGATCGCCGTGCCGCCGGCCGACCCCCGGAGCCTTGCGTCGGCCCTCACCGAGCTGCTCGACGACCCCGCGCGGCAGGAGCGGATGGGCGCCCTCGGGCGCGAGCGAACCGCTGCTCGCTTCACCGCCGAGCGCCACGTCTCGGTGCTGATGGGCGGCTACGAGCGAGCGCGCGAGCACTGGCTCGCGAGCGGCGCCGGCCGCGACTGAGGGCACGCGGTTTCCCCGTGCTCGGCCGTGTGTCGAAGACCGACCGCCCGACAGCGCGGGCCGATCCACGCGCGCTCGCCGACCGCGCGCCGCTGACAGCGCGCCTTCAGCCGCGTGCCGACAGCAGCTCGAGCGTCACGCGCGCGGTGTGCTCGATGCTCATCTCGCGCTCGTAGAACTCGCGCCCCCGGCGCCCCTGCGCCTCGAGCTCGGCACGGTCGCCGAGGAGCTCCTCGAGCGCGGCGGCCAGCGCAGCCTCCGTCGGCTGCACGGTCCGCAGCGCCTGCTCGGCGGTGAACGCGGGCCACGCCGCCGGCCCGTCGAGCGCGACGATCGGGCGCCCCGACGCGAGCGAGCCAGCGAGCGTCCCCTTGCGCGAGGAGGGGCCCGCGAGGTCGGCGAACAGGAGCAGGTCGCACGCGGCCAGCTGGTCGGAGAGCTCCTGCGCGGGCAACGTCCCCGTGAACGTCACGAGCTCGGCGATCCCGGCCTCGCGCGCCTGCCGTGCCCACGCCCGGCCGCCCTCCGAGTCGGCGCCCGGCTGGCCCAGCAGCCGCAGCTCGAAGTCGCGCCCGGCAGCCCGCAGCGAGGCGAGCGCCCCCACGATCAGCTCGACCGCCGCGCCCTGGTAGGCGTAGCCGAAGAGCCCGATCACGCGCGGCGGCTCCGGACGCTCGGCGATCATCGCCGGCGGCGGCAGGTTGGAGTAGACGGGAGCCACCGCGATCGGGCGGCGCGGCAGCCAGGGGCGGGTCTGCAGCCACTCGCCGCGCGAGTGCGCCGTGACGAGCACCGCGTCCGCCGAGCCGATCACCCGCGCCATCACGGCCCGCTGCGAGACCGCCCAGATCGCCCCGCGCCACCCGCCGTAGAACCAGGGGTAGGCGAACTCGTGCAGGACGGCGACGATGGGGACGCCGCGCTCGCGCAGCATCGAGAAGACCCGCGGGACGAGCACGGGCAGGCCTTTGAACGAGTACGCGAAGACCGAGTAGTGGACGACGATCGCCCGCGGTCGCTCGCGCTCGAGCTCGGCGGCGAGACGGTCGCAGAACCCCCCCAGCTCCGCGCGTTCGCCCGCCAGCCCTGACGCGCCGCGCATCAGCCAATGCCAGGAGCAGGGCACGCCGCCGGCCTCCAGGGCGGCGGCCAGCAGCGTCGCGTGGTCGCGCACGCCGCACGACGCTCCCAGCGACATGCCGACGACCGCGACGCGCGGCGGCTCACCGGCGGCGGTCTCCTGTAGCGCGCTCACGAGTGGATCGTCGCGCGGCTCACACGAGCCCCTCATAGCCCCACTCGGCGACGAGGTCGCGGCCGAGATACTCGGACACCGCCGCGACCTCGCCCGCGTAGCGCGCGCGCAGCTCCGCCATCAGCTGCTCGTCGGGTTGCGCCTGCTCCGCGTAGACGAGGCGCTTGCGTATCGCAGGGAGCGCGCCGCGATGGAAGCGCCCGGGCGTCAGCGTCCGTACCGCTGCCTTGGCGGCCCGGGCCGCCGGGCTGCGCGACGAGTAGAGCGAGCGCACCGCGCGATCCAGGCGCACCGACCGCACGGACACACTCGGGTTCACCTCGAGCGCTTCGACCGGGGCGTGCTCGTCGACCCCGAGGAAGCGCAGGGTCTTGCGCACCGTGCCCTCGTTGTCGGTCCGGAAGTCGTCGTAGATCAGCACCAGGACCTGCTCCCGCGGGAAGGCCTCGTGGAAGCGCCGCAGCTGCTCGGTGTAGTGGATGTGGTCGGAGTAGCGGCGCACCCTGCGGCCGTCGCGGTCGATCTGCTCGCGCTCGAAGGCGCGGCGCAGGTCCTGCTCGGTCTCGACGTGTTCCTGGACCATCTGCGAGTGCAGCGACCGCACGAAGCTCGCGGGCTCGCGCAGGATCGCGATGCTGCGCGCGGCGGGAGCCACCTGCGCGATCGCCCCGGCGGCGACGGCGGAGCGCAGGTAGGACGGCGAGGCCTCCCCCCACCGCTGGTTCGCCGACGCCCCGGCGAACAGGTCGAGGTATTCGTCCAGCGTTTGCGGGCGGCCCGTGTTCTGCGGCGTCCGGGAGAACGCGTGCAGGTCGGCGTCGAAGAAGCGCGGCTCCTTCAACGAGGGCATGAAGATCTCGGGGTGCCGGCGCAGCATCTCGTACAGCGCCGTCGTCCCGCTCTTGTGGTGACCGACGATGAAGAAGTCGGGCAGGCGCCGCCCGGGACCCTCAGACGGCGTCATAGCCCCACAGCGAGACGAGGTCGCGCCCGAGGTACTCGCTGACCGCGGCGACCTCCGGCTTGAAGCGCCGGCGAAGCTCGGCCGCGACCGCGGGGTCGGCGGCCGGCGGCGCGCCGTAGACGACGCGGCGGCGCAGCGGGTACAGCAGCGTCGTGCGCATCCGCTCGCTCGTCAGCGCCCGCACCGACGCCCGCAGCGCGCGCGTCGCGGGGCTGCGAGCTTCGCGCACGTCCCGCACGAGCGTGTCGGCCCGCACGGCGCGTACGCCGACGCTCGGGTTCGCCTCGACGAGCCGCAGCGGAGCGTCCACGTCGACGTCGAGGAAGCGCAGCACCCGGCGCACCGAGGCCTCGTTGTCGGCGCGGAAATCGTCGTAGATCAGCACGAGGACGCGCTCGCGCCCGAACGCCTCGTGGTAGCGGCGCAGCTGCTCCGCGTAGCGGACGCGATCGGTGTACATCAGCGCCCGCGGCCAGTAGGAGTGGCGCGGTATGTCCCGCCCTTCGCGCCGGCGCGGCTCGAGCGCGATCGCGCGAAGCAGGTCGCGCTCGGTCTCCGCCTGGTTCTGGAGCATCTGCATGTGCAGGGAGTGGAGGAAACCGGCCGGCTCGCGCAGGATCGCGATGATGCGCGCGTCCGGCTGGGCCGCCGCGATCCGCGCCGGGGCCTCGGGGGTGAACAGGTAGAAGGTCGAGGCCTCGCCGGCGAGCTGCCCGCTCTCAGCCGGTGCGAACAGCGCCGTGTACTGCTCGAGCGTTTCCGTTCGCCGTCCGGTCTGCTCGAACGAGCGCGGCGCGCCCGGGGCCGCGGGCTCGGCATCGGGGTTGCGCGCGAAGAACATCGGCTCCTTGGAATCGGGCATGAAGATCTGCGGATGGCTGCGCAGCATCTCGTAGAGCGCCGTGGTCCCGCTCTTGGCGTGGCCGACGATGAAGAAATCGGGCACCCGTCCCCGCGGCGTCCGCTCCGCAGCTAGCGACCGAGGCGACGCCATATCGGGCGATTATAGGCTCTGGAATCGGGCCGATCGGGCGCGCGCGGGCGAAGGAGCGCGGCGCCACCCGCCGCCCCGCAGGCGCCTATACTGACGCGCCTCCCGCCATGGCCACCGACCCTCTGAGCATCGCGCGCAGGCTCTACCGGCAAGGCCGCCGGCGTCGCACCTCCCGCGAGGAGAGCGGCTTCCACAGCGCGCTGCGGTTCGATCCCGGCGCGCCCGAGCTGGTGCTCTCGCCCCACTTCGACGATGCCGTGCTCGATGTCTGGAGCGTCCTGTCCGGACCGGGCGACGTCCGCGTGGTCAACATCTTCGCCGGGGTACCCGAGGCAGGGCGGATCACCGTGTGGGACGCCACCACGGGCGCCGGCGACTCGTCCGCGCGCGTCGCCGAGCGCATCGCCGAGGACGCGCAGGCGCTCGCGCTGGCCTCGCGCGAGCCGATCAACCTCGGCTTCCTCGACGCCCAGTACCGCAAACCGCCGCCGCCGGCGCTCGCAGCGATCGACGCCGCCGTCACGGCGGCGGTGCCTGCGGTGTCTCGCGTGTATGCCCCGGCGGGCATCGGCTCGCACACCGATCACGTGCTCGCGCGCCGTTACGGACGGATGCTCCTGCGAGCGGGCGTGCCTGTGACGCTCTACGCCGAGCTCCCGTATTGCGTGCTGCACGGCTGGCCCTCCTGGGTCGACGGCCGCGAGCCCGACCCCCACCGCGACATCGACCCGTTCTGGATGTCCTTCCTCGAGGAGGTGCCCGAGCTCCCGCCCCTGCGCGAGGCCAGCGTGTTGCGACTTGATCCGCCGGCTGCATCCGGTAAGCTCGCCGCGATGCGCTGTTATCGCACGCAGTATGCGTGCCTGTCCTACGGCGCCCGCGGGCTCCTCGATGACCCCGAGATACATGGGTACGAGGTCCGATGGGAGCTTGGGGGCAGTCGCACCGGCACGGAGGTCCGCGGCTCGTGAGACGGGCTCTGCTCGCCGGTGCGCTCGCGCTCGTCCTCTTGGCGTCGTGGGCGACGGCAGCCGACGCGCTGCTCCCGATCAAGGGGCTCAGCTATGGGTCGGCGCCGAGTGAGACAGTCACGGTGTATGAACCGCTCGGCACCGTGGCGGCGTCGGGCTCGAGCGGCAGCACGTCCTCTGCGGCCGCGGGCGATGCGCCCTCGGTGATCCTCGTGCACGGCGGCGGTTGGCGCCAGCAGCCGAACACCACCGAACAGCCGACCGTGGCGCAGAACCTGCGCGGCCATGGCTTCGCCGTCTTCGACATCGACTACCCGCAGGCAAGCGCTTCGCAGGTGGCGTTCCCGAAAGAGCCCGAAGCGATCGAGTCCGCGATCGCCTGGGTACGCCAGAACGCGGCGAAATACGGCGGCGATCCGGAAAACATCGAGTTGCTGGGCGGCTCGGCCGGCGGCAACCTCGTCGACCTCGCGGCCGAGCGCACTCCCGGCATACGCTCGGTCGTGGAGCTCAGCGGACCGACCAACCTGGTGTCGATGGTCGAAATGGGCAAGCGCGAGGAACTGAAATCGAGCCTGACGATCTCGCTCGCGATCGCGCTCGGATGCGGCCGCGAAGTGTATGGCTGGACCAAAATCAGCAACTGCGACAACTTCGCCTTCCAGGAAGAATGGTCGCCGGTCGACAAAGTGCCCGCGAGCGGGTGCCCGCACTGGCTGCTGCTGGGCGCCGAAGAAGATCTCGTGCCGGTCTCCCAGCAGGAGGAATTCCTGCCGAAGCTGCAGGCCGCCGGATGCTCGGCGACGCTGCACGTGCTCCCGGGCAAAGGCCACGGATTCGGTTACTGGCCGCGCGTGAACGAAGCGTACGTGTACTCGTTCCTCGCGGCGAACTAGGCCACTCGCGCCCGCGCCCGGCCACTGACTAGGAGAGCAGCTCGCGCCGGTGGGCCGCGCCGATCGCCTCGGCGAGCGCCGTCACATCGCCCGTCGGCAGCACGAGGCCGTTCTCGCCCGCGAGGACGAGCTCCTTCATCCCGGTGTCCTCGCTCACGAATACGGGCACCCCGCACGCCAGCGCCTCGGCGGGCGCGTAGGCGAAGCCGTCGCTGTAGGTCGGGTGCACGTACAGCGAGGCGCCCCGCAGGCGCTCCAGCGGGTCGCCCGGGGCGAGCTGCACGCGCGGGTCGCGCGCACACGCAGCCATCACGTGCCGGCGCATGCCGCGCGATTTCCAGCCGCCGACCAGCAGCAGGCGCAGGTCCGGCGCCTGCACACGGGCGATCGCCTCGAGCAGCAGCGGGACCCCCTTGTCGACCGACAGCCCTCCCACGTAGACCACGTCGAACGTCTCGCGCACCCCGCCGGGCGCGGCCGGCCGGTAGCGCGGGTCGGGCGTCAGCGGGAACTCGACGAGCAGGTCCTCGCGCACGCCGCGATCCACGAACGACTGCCGCACGTAGCGGGAGGAGACATAGATGCGCTCGGCGCGCTCGTACTCGGCGAGGTTGCGCGCGAGCAGCCGCGCCGCCCACGGGCGTTCGAGCGGATACTGGCGGTGCGCGCGCGTGTGCTGCTCGACGACGTGGCGCATGTGCGCGGTCGCCGACACGATCGAGGCCGGGCAGGAAGCCGCGCGCATCTGGCGCAGCGACGTTCCGTTGAAGCCGATCAGGTGGTCCGCGGGTCGCAGCGCGGCAGCTGCCGCGCGGTCGAATCCGACGCTCGCGCTCCACAGCCGCCAGCCGCTCGAGAAGCGCGTCAGCGGCATCAACGCGATGCTGCGACGCACGCGGAGCTCGTGCTGATCGGCACCCTCGCCTTCGCAGAGGTAATCGGCCTCCTGTCCGTTGCGGCGCAGCGCATCGACGATCTCCTTCAGATGACGGCCGAGCCCGCCGCCGCCGAAGGGAGCCGAGCTCGTGACGAGCACACGGCCCCCGGGCAGAGCCTCCTGCTGCCGCGCCTCGGCGTCGCTGCGCCAGGCATCGCCCCCTATCGCGTGCGCTGGAGCGGCGGGCGGCTCATGCGACATCGTCGTAGCCCCACAGCCCGACGAGGTCGCGACCGAGGTACTCGCTGATCGCGACGACCTCCGGCCGGAACCGGCTGCGCAGCTGCGCCTGGAACTCCTCGTCGACCCCCGGTGGCGGGCCGTGGATGATGCGATCGCGCGCGACGCCGAGCGCGCCGCGGCGGGCCCGGCGCGGGAGCACGGCCTTGATCGTCGCCCGCGCCATGCGCGTCGCCGCGCCGCCGCGGCCGACCGAGACCGCGTAGACGAGGTCATCGAGGCGCTGGGAGCGCATCATGATCGAGGGGTTGACGTCGAGCACCTTTACCGGGCCCTCCGCGTCGACGCCGATATGACGCATGACCGCGCGCACGGTGCCCTCGTTGTCGGAGCGGAAGTCGTCGTAGATCAGGACGAGCACCTGCTCGGGCGGGAAGTGCTCGTGGTAGCGCCGCACCTGCTCGGCGTAGCGGACGTGCTCGGCGTACTGCAGCAGCTGCGGGCGGTGGGAGGTGCTCGGGACCTCGCGCCCTTCGCGCCGGGCCGCTTCCAGCCCGACCGCCGTGCGGAAGTCCTTCTCGACCTCGACGTGGCTCTGCAGCAGCTGCAGGTGCAGGGAGCGCAGGAAGCTCGCGGGCTCGCGCAGGATCGCGACGATGCGGGCGTCCGGCTTGACCGCGGCGATCGCGGCGGCGGCGGTCTGCGACCAGAGATAGGAGGACGACGCCTCTCCTGCGCGCTGGCCGGGCACGGCGTCGGCGAACAGGGCTTCGTACTCCTCGAGCGTCTGGGGCGGCACGCCGCTGCGGAATGGCTGGAAGCGCGGCTTCATGTCGCTCGCGAAGAACCACGGCTCCTTCAGCACCGGCATGTAGATCTGCGGATGCCCCTTGAGCATCTCGTACAGCGCGGTGGTCCCGCTCTTGGCGTGGCCGACGATGAAGAAGTCGGGGATGCGTCCGTGCGTCCCGGAGCTCCCGGCCTCCATCAGCTCGGCCTCCCGCGCCCGCCGGCCGCGTCGGCGACGGGGATTGCGGGCTCGCGCATCACGGAAGCACGCCGCCCGGAGCCCCGGCGGCGAGCACGGCGGCCGAGCGGTAGTAGGAGTTGCTCTGCTGGAGCAGATCGACCGTGTCGAACGCGGCGAGGCGTCCGTCGACGATCACCATCACGCGGTCGCAGATGTCGAGCGTGGACATGCGGTGGGCGATCACGAACAGCGTCAGTTCGTGTCGCAGCGCCTGCAGCGACGCCTGGATCAGACGCTCCGATTGCGGGTCGAGCGCACTCGTGGGCTCGTCGAGCACGAGCACCTGCGGGCGGGCCGCCAATGCGCGCGCCAGGCAGATGCGCTGCTGCTGTCCACCTGAGACCGCGTCCACACGCGGCCCCACGACCGTCTCATAGCCGTCGGGCCAGCTGACGATGTCGTCGTGGATGCGCGCCAGTTCGGCGGCACGCCTGACCGCGTCGTCGTCGAGGTCGCG
Source organism: Solirubrobacteraceae bacterium (assembly GCA_036264095.1). Lineage (GTDB taxonomy): Bacteria > Actinomycetota > Thermoleophilia > Solirubrobacterales > Solirubrobacteraceae > Palsa-744. Next base: position 9,401 of record DATARO010000026.1, read on the forward strand.
CATGAAGCGGATGTTTTCGGCGACCGTGGCGTGCAGCAGCCGCGGTTGCTGGGGCACGTAGGAGACGCGCGTGTACCAGTCGCGGCGCCTGTACTCTCCGACCGGGCGGCCGTTGATCAGGTAGCGGCCCGAGTTCGGCTCGCGGAGTTGGAGCAGGATCTGGATCAGCGTCGACTTGCCGGCACCCGACGGGCCGATCACGCCGACGGCCTCGCCACCGCGGACGGTGAACGACATGTCCTTCAGCACCGGCCGGTCCGGGTTGTAACCGAACGTGACGTGGTCGAAGGCGAGGGTCTCGGCCGATGGCAGCGGCAGCTGACCGTCGGCCGGGATGCTCTCCGCATAGCGGCGGGCCGTGTCGATCAGCCGGTCGATGAACGGCAGCGAGGTGCGCAATCCCTGGTAGGTGCTCTGCACCAGCTGGCCGTAAGAGCCCGCACGAAAGACGATCAGCACGACCCCCCCGAGCGCCGCGAAGTGCGCGGCTCCCTGCTTGTAGACGATGTAGAGGCCGCCGACGACGACCATGATCACCGCGCTCTGGTACAGGGCCGGCGAGAGCCGGTTCACCAGTGAGGATTTGTAGAAGATGTCCTGCTGCTTGGCGATCTGCGCGAAGACGCGCTTGCGCTGGGCAGCGCCGGTCCCGAACACCTGTGTCTCTTCCGCGACGCGTCCTGCCTCGTTGACCCCGCCCGCGTATTCGAACTGTGCACGCGAGAAGGCGCGCGAGAGCCGCACGGCCATCAGGTTGAAGGGGCGAAGCGCGCCGAACAGGAGCAGCGCCCCGATCAGGATCGCGCCCGCGGCGATCGCGTTGATCGCGACGGCGGTCCCCATCAGGATCACGAACGTGAAGCCGGAGATCACGAGCTGCGTGGTCTGCAGCGCGCCACCGGCTGCCTGGGCGACCTGGCCGGTCATCGTCTCCTGCAGATAGCCTTCGCGCTCGCGCGACTGCACGTCCCATGACGCACGTGTGAAGAGCCCGAACAGCTCGCGGCGCAGGCGTGCCTGCACGTCGGCGCCGATCCGGGCTGGGAGCAGGGCGAGCGGGGCCTGGAGGAGGACGCGCAGGATCGTGAGCGCGAACACGATCGCGAACAGCGTCCCCGGGCTGGCTTTCAGATGGATCAGGGCCAGCTGCGACGTCGCGCCACCCTTGGCGGTGATCGAGACGATCTGCATGATCATCACGATCAGCACCGATTCGCATATGCCGGAGGCCGCCGAGCAGACGCCGAGCAGCACGACCGTGCGCCGGCGATCGCCGAGCAGCATCTGCAGCCGCGCCCGGCTGTTCGCCGTCGGCGACATCTCGGCCAGGCGCCCGCCGGGGGGCACCGCGCCCGCATCCTCGCCCTGCGGCTCCTCAGACGCCGCGAGCCCGTCGCCCACGGCCGCGCTCACGCGGGCACCGCCACGGAGCGCCCGAGCGTGGGAGACGCGGCGCCCCTGGGCCGGCGGGCGATGAACCAGTAGGCGAAGATACCGGCGGTCGACCAGTAGAACGGGCCGAACGCCGCGCTCCCGGTCGAAGGCCCGGAGAAGCCCATGATCACGAGGCCGATGAACGTCGCCAGCAGCGCAGCGAGATAGAGCCTCACCTCGAGATCTCGCACGCGCCGCAGTCCGCGCAGGCCGATCGACATCAGGCGGATGTCGAGGGCGACCCACAGGATCAGCCCCGGCAGGCCGAGTTCGTCGAGGATGAAGTTGTACTGGGTCTCGGCGCTCACGACGTGGGCGCCGATGCCTTGCAGCTGGTTGAGGCCCCCGAAGCCGGCGGCGGCGCCGGCGCTGCCGAGCCCCACTCCGAACGGATCGCTCTGGATCACGTTCGGGATCTGTTCGAGGCTCTGCACCTTCGTGTCCTTGGTTTCTGTCGAGACGTTGCCGGGGGCGATCGATTCGTAGCGGGAGAACGTGTTGCCCCCGACGGCCGAGACGAACAGCGCCCCCGCCGGCAGCGCCAGCATGATCACACCTGCGATGACAGCCAGCGGACGCGTGACCTTGCGGCCCATGCTGAAGGACAGCAGCGTGAAGATGAGCACCGCGAGAACCGCTCCGACGACCTGCAATCGACCCAGGCCGGTGGCGACGCCGACGAGGGCCCCGAGCGTCAGCAGAGCGATCGGCCATCGCCTGCGCAGGGCCGCGCCGGCGAGCAGCGCGAGCGTCGCCGGAAGGGCGATCACGCCGACTCCCGCGCCGAAGCCCGCGTCCGTGCCGAGCGCCGGTGGGCGCACATGCCCTTCGCCGTTGGACGCGTACACGCGCGCCGCGAGGCCGCCCTTGGTTCCGGCTTCTTCGGTGCCGTTGATGAGTTCTTTGTAGCCGGGCCCCCAGCCCGCGAGCTGGGTCGGGCTCAGCTTCGACTGGTAGGTGCCGACCGCGCCGTTCGCGAGCGCCAGCACGCCGACGATCAGGAAGTACTGGCGGAAGCGGCGTTTGGAGCGCACGAGCGCGTAGCCGAAGAAGAAGAACGGCAGCCACTCGAGCTGCTGGCGGAAGCCGCCGAGCGCCTTCGTCAAGCCCTGCGTGTTGGGGTTGAGCGCCTCGACGAGGACGAGCGTCCCGAACGCGAGGACCCAACCCGCCAGCGGCGGCAGGCGGATCTTCTGGCGCGCCGCGAGCAGGCGCAGCAACGCGCCCGCCGCGACCCCGTAGATCAGCACGTCGCGGACGACCGACGCCGCTTCGTGACCGCCGCTGCCGAGCTTCACGGGCCCCTCGAGCAGTCCGAGATAGATGATGACGAGGCTGACCGACACGTTCAAACGCGGGTTGGCGAGCAGGGCGACGATCACGACCACCCCGACGATGAGCGCGACCGCGAGCAGCACGCTCGGTTTCGCGTCCTGGAGGCTGATCGCCATCGCCGCCACGAGCGGGATCAGGAGCATGGCCAGCGCGAGCATCATGTGCCGCCGGCGCGTGCGGGCCACCGCCGGATGCCCCCCGAAGGGACCGCCGAGCCCTCCCGGCGCGGTGCTCATCGCCCGAACAGGTTGCGTCGCCCGCCCGGGAGGGTCGTCGAGAAGCCGTAGCGCTCGATGTCCTTGGGCGTCGCGCAGTTGGCGACGACACCGAGCAGCGGCGCCGAGGCCGTGCGACCGAGCACCTGCACCAGCCGCTGCGCCGATCGGTCGCGTGTGTGGCCGATGCGCGCGACGATCATCACGCCGTCCACCAGCGCGAGCAGCGGCATCGCGTCGCTCACGGCCAGGGGCGGCGGCGAGTCGATCAGGACGTAGTCGTACTCCTCGGTGAGCGAGCGCACGAGCTCGGCCATCGACGCGCTCGCGAGCAGCGCCGGGGGGTTCTCGACGCCCTCGCCCGCGAGCAGGGCCGAGAGGGAGCCGGTGCCGCGCGTCGCGACCATCGTCGACACGCCGCCTGCCTGCGTCGCCTCGCCGCCCGCACCGGCGCCGGGGGGCACGACCGTGATCATCGCGTCGTCGAGCCGGGTGCGGCCGAGCAGCACCTCACCGAGGCCGTGCGGGCTGGTGACGTCGAGCAGCCGCCCCAGCACGGGGCGGCGGAAGTCGGCCTCGACGACCACGACGCGGGCGCCGGCATCGCGCTGGACGCGGGCGAGGTTCGCGATGAGCGTGGAGCGGCCGTCGCCCGAGTCCGCGCTCACGAACACCATCGCCCGCGGCGCGCCTTCGCGGCCGAGCACATCCCCGAGCTGCAGCGTCGTCTGCAGACGCCGCAGCGGCTCGAGCAGCGGCCGCGCCGGCGCACGTTCGCCGTTCGGCCGGCGCGTCGGCGACTTGACTTTCGGCAGGGCGGTCAGGATCTGGACCTGGAACGTCTCCTCGACGTCCGCCAGCGAGCCGAGCGTGCGGTCGAACTGGCTCAGCACGTACGCGGCGACCGCCGCGAGCAGCAGGCCGAGGACGAAGCCGAAGATCGCGTTTTTTTTGGGCTTCGGCGACAGCGGAGCCGGGTTGATCCGAGCGGGGCTCACCTGCTGGACGCCGTTGAAGCCCGCGAGCTGGGCTTCGAGCTGGTTGATCTTGCTGGCGAGCGTCGCCTGCTGGATCGCGCCGCTCGCGCTCACAGTGGTTTTGCCTTTGCCGCCGGTGCTGGTGGGCGTTTCGAGCCGGCGCAGCTGCTCGCGCGTGTTCGTGATCGCGGCTTTGAGCCCGCGGAAGTAGTTGCTGCGGGCGCGCGCGATGTAGACCTGCGCGTACGCGTTGGCGAGCTTCACGAGCGCCCGCGGAGGCCGCCCTTCGGTCGAGATCGTGATGAAGCTGCTGCTCGCGCTGGCGGTCGCCTTCGCCTTCGCCTTGGCGGCGGCCAGGTCGTGTTCGGCGCGTAGTTTCTTGTGGACGGGAGCACCGATGATGCTCGAGTTGATCAGTTCGACCTGGTTGGTCAGTTCGCGGCCGCTCAGGGTCGATTTCGCGGACCCGCCGCCCTGCTGCTGTTCGCTCGTGCCGCCCAGATACAGCGACGTTTTTGCGAGGAACGTGGCCGGCTGGTGCTTGTAGTAGAAGTAGGTTCCGGCCCCGACCGCGATCGCGACGATCAAAATGATCCACTTCCGCTTCCACAGAGGCGCGAAGACGCGGGAGGCATCGGTGGTCGTATCGTTCATCGGCGTCGGGGTCCGTCCATGGCCGGGCCAGCCATAATTGATGTCGTGTCGCCCAAAGAGTACCGGTCGATTGGCCTCCCAGCGCAACCGCATATGCAGCCGTTCGCACGACGTTTCGAGCCCGCGCCGCCCCCCGGCGGAGTGCGGCGGCCGCTCGTGCTGAGCCGGCTCTCCGCCGTCGGCGTCGAGCAGGAATTGTAGCTGGCGCCACCCGCTCGGCGCGGCTGCGATCGCGAGCCGGCGGGCGCCGTTCCTTGGCGGGCGGCGAGCAGCTTCGCGGCGCAGGATCCTGCGCGCCCGGCGGCCCACTCAGGGCCGCACCTTCAGGCGCGTGGAAACAGCTCGCGCAGGCGTGCGATCAGGCGCGCACGCATCGCCGCGTTGGTGTACTCGCGCCGGAACTGCTCCTGCCCGGCGAGCGCGACGCGAGCGCGCACGTCGGGCGCGCCCACGAGCCTCGCGAGGGCGTCGGCGAGCGCCTCCGGCTCGTCGGAGCGCGCGAGCATGCCGGTCACGCCGTCCTCGACGAGTTCGGCCGGACCGCCGGCATCGACCGCGACCACGGCGACGCCGCGCGCCATCGCCTCGAGGATCACGATCCCGAACGGCTCCCTGTCGGACGCGTTGACGAGCACGTCCATGGCGCGGACGTAGGGACCGGCGTCGGGAACCTCCCCGGTCATCGTCACAGCGCCGGCGATCCCCAGCTCGCGCGCGAGCGGCTCGAGCGACGCTGCGTACTCCGGCGACAGCTCATAGGAGTCCCCGCCGACGATCAGCGTGTGCACGTCCAGCCCGCGGTCTCGCAGGATGCGCTGTGCGCGCAGCAGCCGGTCCTGGCCCTTCCACGGCTGCAGGCGCCCGACGAGCCCGACGACCGGGACCCCCTCGGGCAGCGCCAGCCCGGCCGGCCGCGGCTCCTCGGGCGGGATCGGCGTGCCGGCGTGGACGGTGAACGTGCGGCGGACGGGACGCTCGAGCGCCTGCAGCCGCGCGACCGCGTCAGAGGTACATCCGACTGCCACGGCCGGAAGCCAGGTGGCGAGCTGGTCGAGCCGGCCGTGCGGGAAGCCGTGCTGCCACCATGCGACCCGGTCGCTCATCCCCGCGAGCAGGGCCGCGGGCGAGCCGTAGACGTGCGTCTTGCCCGACCAGTTCAGCAGCACGTCGGGACGGCGCTCCCGCAGGATCCGGCGGATACGTGCGACCGCGGCCGCGTACCGGTGCGGTTGGCGCAGCCTGCCCGCCGGGACGACGTCGACATGCACGCCCCGCGCGCGAAGTTCTCCCGGCCACTCCCCGTCCTCGAGGAAGATGAGCTCGAACTCGGCGCCGTCGGCGGCCTCCCCCTCGCCCTCGAGGATGCCCTGCAGCATCGCCTCGGCGCCGCCCAGCCGCTCGCCCCACGGCACCGTGACGGTCACGCGCATCTACGAGCGCTTGACCCCGCTGAGCGCGATGCTCAGGTGGGGGTAGCGAAGCAGGCGCGTCAGCGGGCGGTCGAGCGCCACCAGCGGGCGCAGCGGGAGCACCAGCACCCAGCCGGCGAGCTTCCCGAGCCGCGCCGTGAGCACCCGCATCAGGTCGGTCAGCTTCTGTGAGACCACACCGCTGACGAAATCCTCACTCTCGACCTCAAGACCGGCCTCGCGGGCGATCTCGCGCAGGCGCGCCTGCGAGTAGCCGTAGCGCACGTGCGAGCCGTCCTCCACCCCGCTCGGCTCGCGCGGCTCGCCGTGGAGCGGGTGGTGCTCGTCGAAGGGCGTCGTGAGGAGGAGCCGGCCGCCCGGCTCGAGCATCGCGACGAGCGAGTGCACGAGGCCGACGTCGTCGCTCAGGTGCTCGATCGTCTCGAAGCAGATGATCTGATCGAAGCGGCCGAGCTCCGGGCGATGCCGCTCGAGCTCGCGCAGGTCGATCAGGCGGAAGTCGATCCCGCCGACGCCGAGCTGTTCGGCGCGCTGCCGGGCGTCATCCTGCTCGCGCTCGGAGAACGAGCCGGCCACCACGCTGTTGCCCTCGCGCGCCGCGTAGATGGAGAAGGCGCCGTTCCCGCAGCCCGCATCGAACGTGCGCGCGGGACCCTTGCGCAGCCGCCGGCGGAGCCAGAGCCAGCGGTCGAGCACGCACGGATCACCGTGGATCAAAAGCGGGCTCCAGCCGAAAGCCCGGAGCATCGTGTCCGGCATCACGGAACATATATAGGACTCGCGAGCGCTCCGGCCCACGCCCGCGCCCCGGCCGCAGCGCCGTCCTGGAGGCGGACAGCCGCCAGCTACGATGCGCCGGTGTCCGAGCGCCCGCTGCACATCGCCTGGCTCAGCCCGGCGCCGGGTGAGGACGGCGGTGTCACGGGGGTCGCGACGGAGCTGATAGGCGGTCTGGCCGCGCGCGGCCATCGCATCGACTGCTTCTTCCCCTCGGCGGGGCAGCCGATACCGGAGCGGCTGCAGGCCGAGCCCCGCGTCGTGATCCACTGGGGCACGAACCGCTTCCAGTGGAACCGCTGGTACAGCCGAACACGGCTGACCGCGTTCGCCAGCGGGATGGTCACGCGCAGCGTCGCGTCGCTGCGGCTTCGCAAGGAGATCGTCGCGCACCATCAGCGAGACCCCTTCGACGTCGTCTACCAGTTCTCGAGCATCGAGAGCCCGGCGCTCCCCGGCGCGCTCAGACGCGCCGTTCCACTGGCGATCCAGCCCGAGACCCACGCCGCCGGAGAGCTGCGGGCGATGATCGCCGAGCGCCGGCTCGCACTCCGCTGCCACCCGTTGCCGCAATACCTCACGGTCGTTGCGATCCTGCTGCTGCGCTCGCTCGTGCAGCGCATCGTGATCCGGCGCGCCGCGCTGCTGATCTGCATCAGCGGTGTGTTCCGCGACCACCTCGTGCACGACTACCGCTTTCCGCGCGAGCGCACGGTCGTCGTGCCCAATCCGATCCGGATCGACCGGTTCGCCCCGGCCGAGCACGCGATCGGCGATCCGGCAGAGGTCCTCGTGCTGGGCCGCGTCGCGGTGCGGAAGGGCATCGACGACGCGATCGCCGCAGCGCGGATCCTGCGTGACCGCGGGGCGCCGGTGCGTTTCCGCGTCGTGGGAGCAGGGAGCCTGTGGTCGGACTACACGCCGCTGCTGGAGGACCTCCCCCCCGAGAACGCGGAATACGCCGGGCGGGTCGATGCCGACGCGATCGCGGGCGAGCTCGCCCGCAGCGATCTCCTGCTGCAGCCGAGCCGCTACGAGCCCTTCGCGCTCACGGTCGCCGAGGCGCTCGCCTCGGGCGTCAGCGTGGTCGGGACGACTGAGGTGGGCGCGATCGAGCGCGTCGACCGCGAGGTGGCGAGCGCGGCCCCGCCCGCCGATCCCGAAGCGCTGGCCGATGCGGTCGTGAGCGCCCTCGAGCGGGTGCGGTCCGAACCCTCGCGCATGCGGGCGCTGGCGCGGTCTGAGGCGGAGCGGCTGTTCGCCGCCGAGGTCGTGTGCGAGCAGGTCGCCGCCGCGCTCGCCGAGGTGGCGTCCGCGCCGGCTGATCGACGGTCCTAGTCGCGCCTGACTTCGTAGCGGCGCAGGATCGCGGCGCGACGGTAGCGCAGGGCGCGGAGCGCCCGCCCGCCTGCCGGCGGCGAGGCGGCTGTCCGGCGCACGGCCGTCTCCACCTCAGCGGCCACCGCGGGGTAGCGCGTGCGGGCCTGCTTGAGCTCCACGATCTGGCGCTCGAGCTCGCGTACGCGCTCGGGGCCGATGTCGACCGGGACATCGGGATCCTTGATCGCGATCAGGGCGATGTCGAACTGGCGGACCACGTTCAGAAGGTGTCGCCGCGTCCATCGGCGCACCGGCCGCGGGGCGATCCCGAACGCGCCCATGTACGTGAAGCGCACGAGGGCTTTGCGGAACGCGACCTCGCCGTCCTCGGCCGCCGAGCCCTTGAGGGCGAGCGGGTCGAAGAAGTCGAACGAGTGCTCGTTGAAGTTGTGGTGGTGGTAGGGGTTCACCATGTGGTGTTCGGTGAGCGTGGCGTAGGGAAGCGACAGCAGCAGCACGCCGTCGTGCTCGAGCACGCGGTGGATCTCCTTCAGAGCGAAGAGGTAGTCCGGCACGTGCTCGAGCGTGTGGTGGGAGACGACCATGCCGGCGCTGCCATCGGGAAAGGGCAGCGGGTCCTTGCCGAGATCGAGGTTGATCTCGGCGCGCTCGTGGATGTCGATGTTCGCAAACCCCGGGATGAACGTCTTCGCGGCGCCGAGGTTGAGACGGACGCGGGCGTCCGGCGCGACGGCCGGCGGCTGCGCGCCGCTCACGCCGGGCACCTCACATCAGCTCCGTCAGCCACGACTCGTCACCGCTGCTGATGCGCTCATAGATCTGCTCGGAGAGGTCGAGCCGCTTCCCCTGCGTGCGACCTTCCCACGCCTGCCAGCGGCGGCGGTTGATCGTGCCGACGGCCCGCGCGAGGCCCGGCACAGGGGGCGCGGGGAGCGGCGTGGGCGCTTCGGCCGTCTTGTGCACACCGCTCGGGCCCCCCTTGCGGAAGCCGGACCCGTGGTGATAGACGATGTCGCCGTAGACCGCGAAGAAGATCGGGTCGAGATCGTGGCGGTTCGTTCGCAGGAGCTGCTCCCAGGGCGTGTCCGTCAGCTCGAGCCGCCGCATCAGCGCGCCGCCGACGTCCGTGCGCAGCTGGCCGCGCGGCCCGCGCCACGCCGGACCCGCGGACCAGTCGCCCGGGAGGGTGCGCCAGGTCCCGACAGTCGTCACGCAGAAGCAGGGGTGCGGCTGCGGTTCGTCGAGGTTCTCGGCTCGTCGCACGGCGACCAGCGGCGCGCGTGCGAGCGCGGCGTCGAGAACCGGCATCGGGTCGGCGATCGGGAAGGCGTCGCCATCGAGGAACATCAGGAGATCCTCGTCGCTCGCCTCGGTCGAGATCTCCATCGCGAGGTGGTTGAGCTTGCCCGCGTGCGGGCCCAGCTGCTCGACCACGTGGTCGAAATGGCACCCGTAGGAGGGGTCGATCCCCTCGAGCGACGTCCATGTCTGGAACGGGGCCGAGATCTTCTCGCGGAGGTAGCGCGTCTGGATCTCGATCCAGCGCGGGGACCTGTAATGGACGGTGGCGACGTGCAGCATCGGCTTCGACGCCCGAGTCTGACAGTGGCGCGCGCGGGGCGGGTTACAGCCCGCGGCGGCCGAGAACGTGCGGCACGGTGCGCAGGAGGATCTTCACGTCGGTCCAGAGCGACCAGTTCGCTACATACAGGTAGTCGATCGCGACCATCTCCTTCAGCGGCACGCGGGAGGGACCGAGGATCTGCCACGGGCCGGTCATGCCCGGCATCAGCTCGAGCCTGCGGCGGTGCCAGCCCTCCACCCTCTGGTCCTCCTCGACGACGAGGGGTCGCGGTCCGACGAGGCTCATCTCGCCTTTGAAGACGTTCATGAGCTGCGGCAGCTCGTCGAGCGCGGTGCGGCGAAGCAGGCGGCCGATGCGGGTGACGCGCGGGTCCTCGGCGATCTTGAACAGTCCCTCCTTGGCCTCGTTGCGGTGCCGGAGCGAATCCTTCATCGCGTCGGCGCCGTCGACCATCGTGCGGAACTTGAGCATGTGGAAACGCTGGCCGTGGCGGCCCACGCGAAGCTGGCGGAAGAACACCGGGCCACGCGAGTCGAGCTTGATGGCGATCGACATCGCCAGCAGGATCGGCGAGATCGCAAACAGCCCGACGGACGCGCCGATGAGGTCGAACGCGCGTTTGAAGGCGGCCGAGGAACGGGTGAGGTCGAAGCGACGAACGCCCATCACGGTGACGCCGTGCAGGTCGTCGAACTCGACCGACGAGCCGACGACCTCGAGCAGCCTGGGGAGCACGCTGACGCGCACGCCGACCGCCTTCAGCGTGCGGACGAGGTTCAGCATCTCACCGGCATCGACGCTGCGCGGGGCGATGATCGCGCGGTGGACGTCGAGCGTCTGCGCGAGATCGCGTATCTCGGCGAGCCGGGGCTCCGAGAAGGAGTCGGTCGACCACGGCTCGACCTTGTCGAGGTCGATGTGCGCGACGACCTTCGCGTTGACGCCGCCGTGGCCGGTCAGCTTCGTGCGGATCGTCTCAGCCGAGATCTCGTCGCCGATGAACAGGCAGCGCTCGACCGGCGAGACGCGCAGCGCGACCATGCGCGCGATCGTGCGGGCGAGTATCAACAGAGCGGCCAGCGACAGCCACAGGAAGAGCGCCTCGTGGCGGTCGAGCGCGCCGCGCACGAGCACGCCTTCGGTGAGCCAGGCGATCAGGGCACACAGGGTGGCGAGCTGGAACAGCCTCGGTGCCTCGTCGAGGGTCGTCTTGCGCAGCAGCGTCTCGTCGCGGTCGTAGAGACCGGTGAGCTTGGCGCAGACGACGAGGATCGGGATAGCGGCGAGCACCGCCCAGGTCAGCTGCAGCGAGCGCCGCGAGAGCTCGACGGTGAGGACGAACGCCGAGACGATCGCGATCACGTCGGCGCACACGAGCAGGCGCCGGAAGACCGAGTCGCGCCGCATGCAGGCGGCGGGCCCGCGGACCTCCGCGATCCCCGTCGTCAACAGCCGCCGCCGGCCGAGCTTCCCCCGTGTTACGGGAAGGGGTCTGCCCCAGCCTACGCCGGTCTCGGCGCTGCCGCCGGTCTCGACGCTCATCGCCCCTGCCGCCTCCTTGCTCGCCACAACGTCCCCATACTCCACGCACCAGCCCCAACAGATGTCGAGATCCTGTGATCCCCCTTGAGGCCCGGATCATAAACGGCGTCCGCAAAGTGCGCAAGCGCCGCAACATCGAGTGCCTCCCAGGGAGCGCCCGGTGCCCCAGCACGGCAAGGGCGCTCGCCAGCGAGCAGCATAACGGGGCCGTGCCCGCGTTGCCATCCGCATTTGGGCACGTCACCGGTAACTTCCACCCAGTCGGTGAGCCATGTGTCAAGATGCCCCGCCACCTAGGAGCGAGGGGGCTCGCGACGACATGCACATCGATCCGTACATCGTTCTCGGCAGCGCCGTGGTGGGCTTCCTGGTCGGCATGACCGGCGCGGGCGGAGGCGCGCTGATGACGCCGATGCTGATCCTGCTGTTCAGCGTCAAGCCGTCATCGGCGATCTCGAGCGATCTCGTCGCCGCCGTCGTCATGCGTCCGGTCGGCGCGAGCGTCCATCTGCGCAGGGGGACCGTGAACCGGACGCTCGTGAAGTGGATGGTGCTCGGATCGGTGCCGATGGCCTTCTTGGGGGCCTATCTGCTCCACGTGATGGGGCATGCGAAGTCGGCGCAGTCGAACATCGAGCACGCGCTCGGCGCGGCGCTGCTCGTCGGGGCGGCGGCGATGGTCCTGCGCTACGCGCTCGATCGCCGCACGGGCGGCAGGCGCACGGGCAGGATCCAGGACATCGTCGCGCGCCCGGTTCCCACGGTGCTGATCGGCATGGTCGGCGGGATCGTCGTCGGGATGACGTCCGTCGGCTCCGGCTCGCTGATGATCATCCTGCTGCTGTTCCTGTATCCGACGATCGGCGCGAACCAGCTCGTCGGCACCGACCTCACGCAGGCGGTGCCGCTGACGGCCGCCGCGGCACTCGGGGCGCTCGCGTTCGGGCACGTGGAATTCGGGGTGACCACGTCGCTGGTGCTCGGCAGCGTGCCCGCTGTGCTGGTCGGATCGATGCTCTCCTCGAGCGCGCCGGACCGCTACGTGCGGCCCGTGATCACGTTCGTGATCTTCGCCTCCGGACTCAAGTACGCCGGGCTCTCCACGGAAGCCCTCGGTTGGGTGCTCGTCTCGGTCCTGCTCGTGGCGTTCCTCGCGTGGGCGCTCGTCCGGCGCCCGTGGGCCACCCCCGTGGCGGCCGCCGACGCCGAGGGCGAATAGCGCGCGCCCAGCCACGCCGCGGGCACCAGCGTCCGACGGCGCCGGCGTGCGCTGACAGCGCACCCACCGCCTTCGCCGGCTGCGTGACGCCGGCGGGTTCGTACTAGTACCCGTCGAGGTCCGCTCAAGCGGGCCACCGGCGTTGCCGATAGGTCCGCGGGGCGAGGTCTCGCCGAGCAACCGCCGAGGCCGCGCCACCCTCGAAACGATGATCCTGATCGCCATCCTCGGAACCGCCTGGCTGGTCGTGCTCGGCGCCATAGCGGCGCTGTGCCGCGGCGCGCGCAGGGGCGACGAGATGCGGGCGGCCGCCACGGCCGAAGACCAGCGCCGGCGCCACCTGAGCGCAGGGGTCGTGCGGGTCGACCTCACCGCGGCCGAGATGATCGGCATCCAGGCTGCCGGCGACCCGGGCTCGCGCGAGCCCGAGCGCGCTCCGGCGCTCGAGCTGCTCGGCAGCCGCTGAGCTGCCCGGCGCGAGCGAGGCCGCGCACTCCACGGCCAGCGCGCGGCGAAGCGACGCTTCGCACATGCCCCAAACGACGGCCGGCCGCCCCTTGCGGGACGGCCGGCGCCGATGGTCGGGGGCGGGTGCAGCGTCAGGCTGCGCCCGCCTTGCTGCGGGTCCCTACGGAACCGCGTACCCGATTTCTTTCACGCCGGTTTCGGCCTCTTTGAGAACCGTGCCCGACAGTTTTTCGTAGTCGTGGTTTTTCAAGAGCGCACCGCCGCCGAAAGCTTTGGCGTTGATCGCGTAGTAGAGGAAGTTCTCTACGGTCGTCGCCTCTTCTTTACCGGCAGCTTCAGACACGCCGAACGGGTTGAGGTACGGCTTGTATTCGCGCAGCGCGAGCTCGTAGGTGAGACCGCAGATGTTCGACTTTTTCTGCACGAGTTCGGCTTTCACCGCGAACCACGTTTCACGCGTCGATTTCGGCGGGAATTTTTCGCCGGGTTCACTCGCGTAGACCGTGCCCGCGCAGTTGGAGTTGGCGAGTTTTTCAATGTCGCCGTTGCTCGACGGGTCGGCGTACGTGCCGCCGGCCGTCGCGCTGTTCTGGACCTCGGCCCAGAACTCCTGGTGCTGTTCCCCAACTTTGGTTTCCGAGCCTTTTTTGTTTTCCCCTCCGACGCCTTTCTTGGAGAAGAACCCTTCTTTACGCGCAACCGCGAGGTCGGCGTAGCTGATGCTGCTGGCTTTGGCGTTGACTTCCTGGATCACTGCCGGGTTACCAGCAGCGGAGGGACGGACGACTTTGGCGGCCGTCGGCCAACGCTGGTTTTCGCAGCCTTCCTGGACCTGCTTCCAGGTCTTTTCTTCTTCAGGAAGTTCGGCTTTGCACGGTTTGCCTTTACCGGCCCCTTCGGGTTCGTTGAAGGCTTCCATGGCGATTTTGCCCGTGAACACCTGGGCGAGATACGACTTGAAGATGTGCGTCGTACCCGATTTGTCCAAGCGGACAACCACGTTGATCGGCGTTTCCTCTTCGGCAGCGCCGCCCGTGCAGGTGATTTTGGTGCTGTTGTCCGTCTGCGCTGCTTCGACCTGTTTCCAGTTCGTGATCGCACCACGGAAGATCTGCTCCACCGTGCTGTTGTCGAGTGCGAGACGTCCAAGGATGACTTTTTTGGTCCCGGACGCGACCGTGCTCTGCGCGACACATTTTGCCGGCAGGTGAATGATCACGGCCTCGGCGCCCTGGGCCGTCGGGATCGTCTCAATCCCTTTTTCACCCGTTTTGCCGCCTTCTTTGTGGCTTTCCATTTCTTCGATTTTCGCGACCGTGGGCGCTTCGTCGGTGCCGCAGAAGCCGTATTCGTTGTATTTCGGGGCTTCTCCGCCGCCAAACGCCTTCAGGCAGGCACCGCTTCCGGTGTGACCGGAGGACTGGTCGTAGGTGACGGTCGGTTTACCCAAGCTCCCCTGACCCGTGTTGCCCGCGCACCCGAACACGTTCGTGTCCGTGGAGGCGTTGAAGTTGCTCGTCCACACTTCCTCAGCCGGCTGCTGGAACGTCGAGCCGAGGCCCTTGATGTTCGATCCCGAACACTGCTGGGATAGATCGCTTGCGCTAGCCGTGCCCGGTGCCGCCAGGGCAGCCATGGCGGCAGCCGCGACGACGCACGCGCACAGCACGCGGCGCAAGGAGAGAAACGTCATTAGATGCATACCTCCTGTTGGATTCCGTTTCCAGCGTGGACCTCCATCCACGCAAAGCGGGAGTGCATCCCCACCCGAGGGGAAGGCTCGCAGGGGGGCAGCGTGGCGTGGTTACGATCCTGTGCCATCGTGCTTCACAATGCGTTCACGCGGGCATGACGACGTGGTCACTACGCGTTTACGCGCCCCTTGGCCGTGGGACCCCTAACGCGGCGCGACGCGGGCACCAGAGGAGGGCGCTGCCCGCGCAGCGCCGCGCTCAGTGTTTCTTGTGCTTCTTCGCCGGGCGCAGCGTGACGGTGGCCGAGGTCGTTTTCGTCTGACCTTCGGTGTCGTGCGCGAGGACCGTCGCCGCAGCCTTCAGCACGTGGCTCTTGGCGAGCAGCTTGCGAGCCTTGGCGGACAGGTGGATCGTCACGGCCTTCGAGGCTCCGCCGGCGACCGTGAAGGACCCGCTGCCGAGCGTGAGAATCGATTTCTTCTTCTTGGCCGCGACCGCAGTCAGCGTCTTCAGCGTCACGGTGCCGATGCACTCGGTCTCGCCCTTGGGGCAGGTCACCGTCAGCGTCACGCTGCCATTGGCGGCGACGGTCAGCGCCGTGCTCGCGAGGCGCGCTTCGGGGTTGCCAACTTTATGTTCGGGCAGGACTTCGTGTTTCGGCGTGGTGGTCGTGGTCGTGGTCGTCGGTGGCGGCGGCGGTGGTGGTGGTGGTGGTGGCGGCGGCGGCGGCGGTTCCGTCACCTTGATTTCCTTCGTTTTCGCTTCGGATTTTCCGCCTTCGGCGTCGGTCACCGTCAGCTTGACCACGCATTTCCCGGTTCCGCAGTTCGACGCGTAGACGTGTTCGAGCTTGCGCGTGACCGTCGATGATTTCGCCGCTTCTTCTTCGGTCGCGGTCGTGCCGTCGCCAAAGCTCCACGTGTAGGTCAAGTGCGGCGAGGTGCTGTTGGGGTCGTTCACGACCGCTTCGAGCGCCGCGGCGGAGCCCTTTTTCACTTCGCCGGACGCGTTGAGCTTGACGCCGATCGTGCCGACTGTCACCTTCACTTTGCCGGCTTCCGCGGTGATTTCCGGAGTCCCCAGGTTGTCGGTCGTGACCGTCTCGTTGATCGTGAATTCGCCCGTCGACCCGAAGGCGTGAAGCAGTCGCGGCGCTTCGAACTGGTAGCCCGTGACAAACGGGCCTTCCTGCACCAGCCCGTGCGAGAACGACCAGGTCGTCGACTTGGCGTTCGCGCCGGCGAGCGTCGAGTACTCCGTCGTCTGTCCACCGGCAGGCACTTCGGCGGCGTGCTGGTTTTCGCCGAACGCGACTTCCGGTTTGCTGAGCGTCACCACGCCGCAGCGTTCGGGTTTCTGGGCTCCGCTTTCGGGGCCGAAGCTGAAGACGTCGGCGAAGGCGCCTTTGCCGCCGAATTCGGGCTGGGCGACGAACACCAGCGCCTTTTCGGCTGCCGTGCCGGTGACCTCCGGTGTGTGGTTGGCGTTGGGGATCGTGCACGCTTCCTGGGAGGACGTCGCGCCCTGGCCCGCCGTCCATCCGTCCTCGGTCACTTCCACTCCGCCGGCATGTTCGACGTAGTGGAGCTTCAGCAGGGCGATCTGATTCGGGCCTTCCAGGCTGGC
Organism: Solirubrobacteraceae bacterium; assembly: GCA_036264095.1. Taxonomy (GTDB): domain Bacteria; phylum Actinomycetota; class Thermoleophilia; order Solirubrobacterales; family Solirubrobacteraceae; genus Palsa-744. Next base: position 25,698 of record DATARO010000026.1, read on the forward strand.
GTCGAGGAAGATGTGCCCTTCGCCCGCGGCGCCGGGGACGAGCGACGCCTGGTCGCCGTACGGTTCTTCGGTGCCTCCGGCGAACTGCACGAGCTTCTGGCCTTCTTTGCCGCCTTCATCGAGCGTGAAGACGCGCTTGGGAACGATCGAGATTTCCTTGAACGGTTCGCTCTCTTCGGCGGTCGCGGGGAATTCCCAGATCTGCCCGGCGGTCTCGGTGTTTTCGACGAGCAGCTTGCCCCCGGCCGTGACCATCGGGGTCCGCGGGAATTCGGGCCGCAGGTTTTCGACGCAGAGCGGTTCTTCGGCGGAAGGCACGCCTTCGTCGAAGCAGTCCCCGTGGTCGATGTAGCGCGGGCCGAGCGTGGCTTCGCCGCTGCTCGGCACGTGGATGCGCTGGACGATCGTGCGCAGGTCTTCTTCACCGGGGACCGGCGATTCGTTCTGCTGGCCGAGGATCACGATGTCGTGAGTCGGCGTCGTCGTGGTGTCGATCGAGAAGCCCGTCGGGTCGAGGATCGGCGCTTTCGGTTCTTCCGCTTCAGCTTTCAGGAGCGGGAAGTTCGCAACCTGTTTCTTTTCGGTGAGCATGTGCGTCGATTCGATGTTCCAGGAAGAAATCGATGCGGCCACAGGCAGACCGCCGTTGAACACCGGTGTTTCTTCTTCGGGTTCGCGAAAGCCGTCGATCAGCATGTAGACGCGGTGCGCGGCCGGGTCGATCGCGAGACCGCCCAGGAACGGTTCGAGGCGCGCGATCAGCGTCGTGCTGCTTTCCGCGAGCCATTCGCCTTTGGGACCGAACGCCTGGATGCGGAACTTGCCTTCGTCTTCGTCGGCGATGAAGAAGTCGCCTGTCGTGGGATCGGACACGAAGCCGTGATTGCTCGTCGGGACGATCTGGCTTTTGCCAGTGCCGGCTTTGATCGAGGCGCCACCCACGCGCCCGAGCCCCCCGTACACGGCGGCGCGCGCGGCGCCGGCGAGGGTGAGGGCGAGCAGGAGCAGGCATGCGCAGCCGAGCGCGATGAGCGCAGGGCGGCGGGATGCGACCGAAGTGAACATCACGCGGAAGGGTGTCCGATCACTCCGGGGCTCATGTTGCGAATCAGTGAACGATTCGCAAACCCCGCGAGATCGGCCGCCACCGAGAGCGTCACGACCGGATGAGGAAGAGCGTATTTGTGTGAATGATTTGTGAACGCCACAGCGCTACCGCACGTCGCGCGACATGCGCCGCTGGCGCTCGGCGGAGACGACGGTCGCGGGAGCTATCTCCGCTCCCCTGCGCGTGCGCCGCGGGCGCCTGCGGATGGCCACGCCGGCGGCGGCGGCGATCACGAGCATCCCGATCAGGTACAGCGGCTCCTCGCCTTCATCGGGCGCGCGGTAGGCGACCGCCTGATTGGACACCGACTCCGTCGCTTCCTCCTGCTCCTCTTCCTTTTCGGCGACCTCGATCGGCGAGGTGACGGCCGAGGTGCCCGTCGGCGGGCTCGGACGCGCGGGCGACGGCACCGGCGGCGGCACGAATGCGAGTACCGGCGAGCCCGCGGCGCTCAGCGGCACGAACGGCGGCGGCCGCGGGGCCACCGGGCGCGCGGGCGGCGCCACGGCTGCCGGCACCGCCGGCGGCGCCGGCAGCGGGACGATCGGAGGCGGCGAGGCGGCGGGCGTCGCGCTCGTCGGCGAGGGCTGCGTCGGCGGTGGCGCTTCGAGGTGCTGTTCGGTCGCCGGCGGCTTTTCGGCGAGCACCGTGCCGCACGGCTGCCGGACGCTGCCGGCCTGCACGCGCACGCCGAGCGTCGCGGAGCGCCCGCCGGCCGAGATCGTGATCTTCGTTTCGCCGGGGTTCAGCGCGCAAAGCAGGCCCGAGTGCGCGGCCCCGCGTTCGAAGACCGGTTCCCCGGCGGCGTTCTGGACCACGGCGTGGGGGTCGGACGACCCCGTGTTGTGCTCCACGAAGCGCGCGATGCTTTCGTTTGAGGAGCTGAAGCTGTATTCCGGTGCCAGGGCGGTGGTGCACTGCCCGACGCAGATCTCCGGGAGCGGGATATACGGATCCGTGAGACATTCGCCGCTGTTGGCTTCAGCCACGCAGCCTGCGCGCGGCCGCCGCGCGAGGCCTGCGAACAGCGCCGGCTGGCTGCGGCGCAGCAGGATGCCGTCCTTGGCTTCCAGGGCCAGTTCGCCGACCACGGGGATCAGGCGCGCTTTCACGGTCGCACGGTGTTTTTCGAGGTTTTCCCCGGTGTTGTATGTGCCGGGGACCACTTTCACGAGCAGGATGCCGCTCGCCCCGTGGAAGTTGCCGGCGCGCTCGTTGCGCGCGAGCACGTATCCGAGCGTTCCGGAGCCGAAGGCCATGATCGATTCGGCGCCGGGTGTCAGGTGCTCTTCAACGTCTTCTTCTGGCGAGTCGAACAGATACGCCGAGGCGCCGGCTTTCGGCCGGTTGAGGATGCCCGCGAGCCGGATCGCCGGCCCGTCGCCGGCCGCGACCTGCGCGGGCAGGTCGGCGGCCCCGATGACGAGCGCCGGCCTGTTCGCTCCTTCCGCGGCTGAGAGTTGTTCTTCGAGCCATTCGACCTGCTTGGCGCCGGGATCCGTCGTGTCGTCGAGCACGATCACGGCAGCGCCCCCGGATTCGAACGAGTAGTAGGCGGTCTGGCATCCGGACGTCGCCGGGGCGCAGCCGGCGTTGTTCCTGCTCATCAGTTCGGCCTGCGGCTCGTGCCCGGCGAACGCCGCCATGAAGGACCCCTCGGAGCCTTCGCGTTCGGGCCGCGCGTCGAGGTCGGCCGGCGAGGCTGCCGCGAACGTCGAGGCGAGTGGTTCGCCCCTCCAGCCCGGGGGCGGCGTTTCGAGCAGCGCCTGGGTGTCGGCGAATTCTTCCGAGAACGGGATCGGATGAGAGCGGGTACCGGTGATTTCCCCCGGCGTGACCGAGGGCCCCGTGTACACGAACGGAACCCCGATCGCACGCGCGAGCGCGACCGCGTGTGACAGCCACACCTGCGGGCCTACGCTCGCGAGCGAGCGTTCTCCACACGCCGCTGCACATGCCGCGTGTCCGCCCACCGCGATCGTGGGGGATTCCGCTGCTTCGCGCCGAAGCGCCGAGAGGTCTTCCGTTTCGCCCGGCGGCGCTCCGGCTTCGCCGGGGCTGCCTTCGTAGCGCTCGACGTCTCCCGTCTCCGCCGTGGCTTCTTCGTTCAGATCCCCGCCGACTGCCCAGCCCTGCCCGCTCCCCGGATCGATCAGTGTCGCGAAGACCGAGTCCGGCTGGTAGGGGACGTCCTGACGGATGTAGCCGCCCGCGGTCGTGCCGACCGGGTCCAGTTCGTGCCGCTCGTCGCTCCATCCGTTCCCGGTCTGGCGCAGCAGGCCACCGCCTTCCTCGCCGGCGACCGGGCCGAGCGGCGGGCGCAGTTCTTCGGGGAAGCCGGGCGCGGGCGCCTGCGGCGGCAAGCTGCTCGCGACGCCGCCGCCGCCGGCGACGACGGCGCGCAGCGCGCCGCCTTCGCGGAACAGCGACAGCGAACCCTGGGAGGAGCCCGGCAGCGGCTCCGGCGTGGGCGTCCAGGCTGCGCCGGTCGACTGGCGCTCGTAGACGCGCAGGCCACCGGCGCTGCCGCCGCTCGTCTCGACGGCGGCGCCGCCGTCTGGCAGGCCGGCGATCGCGATCGGCACGCTGCCGGCCATGAGCGTGGCGGCTTCGGAGTCGACGTGCCAGCCCGAGCCTTCGTTCTCGATCAACCCGCCGACGAATTCGTTGCGGGTCACGTCGGGCTGCACGCGGTAGGCGACGATCGCGTCGGACCCGGCGAACGCGATCCCGGTGAAGGCCGCGTGCGCGACTTCCGGCGGGAGCGACGTTTCCGGCTGCCAGCTCTTCCCGTAGCGCAGCAGCACGCCGCCGGTTCCGATCGACGTCGTCCCGACCGCATAGCCGCGGGTCGGATTGGCCGGGTCGAAGGCGATGCCGTACAGGTTCCCCGTGAAGTTGATCGGGGCAGCCGGGTCGTGTTCCCAAAGTTTCGTCTCGGAGCGCCAGAGCCACATCTGTTCGCCGATCTCGTGGCCCGACTCACCGACGGCGTAGGCACGGCTCGGCGTCGGCCAGGCCACTGCGCGCAGGCGCGGCTTCTCGAGGCGCTGCCCGGGACCGAACAGGCTTTCCGGGACCCAGCCGACGGTGGGCTCGTAGCGCGCGACCGCGCCCTGATCACCCACCGCGAGCGCTTCGCTCGTCAGCGATGCGATCGGCACGCCGGGCTGCGGCGCCACCGCGAGCAACGGGTGGCGGAAGGGAACCGGCCAGGAGCGCAGATGCGTGCCGGCCCGTGCCGTCGTGAGGTGCACCGGCGGGCCGCCGACACCGAGCCAGCCCTCCGAGGGCGAGGAGAACGCAGATCCGTGTTCGGCGCCCGGCGTTTCGTCCGGCGTCGTGCCCCCGCCGAGCGCGAGCAGTTCGGTGAACGTCGAGCCCGCGAGGCGCATCGATCTCCCGCCGGCGAAGCCGGTGATGACGCGCTGCCCATAGCGCGAGCCGTCCGCCCACGCGAAGCTGCGATCGTAGGGAGCCGGCAGCGGACGCCCCAGTTCGTAATCGCAGGCAGCGATTTCACCGGGCGGGGTGACGCACCAGCTGCCGTCGAGATGGCCGCCCAGGGAACCTTCGGGCTTGAAGAACAGACTGGTGGAGTCGGGGGTCGCGGTGTGCACATCGGTGCGTTCGCCGTCGATCCAGAGGCCTTCGGCGGTGACGGTCAGCAGCTGCGCCCTGACGCTCGGCGGGCTGCCGAGCCCGGCCACCGAGAACGGCGCCTGCGTGCCCTTGTTCGTGGGGACGCTCAGCGGGTGCGCTTCGCCGTCTCCCGCGCCCGCAGTCAGCGCGACGGGCTTCCAGCTCCATTTGCCGCCAGCTTCGATCCGGCGGAAGAGCGCGACGGAGCCCGACGGATAGCCGCTCGAGGACAGTTCGCCGAGCAGCCACGCGTTGGCGGGACTCTCGGCCGCGATCGCGAGCACCCTGAATTCTCCGGCGGTCGCCGCGGGCAAAGCGATCGGCTCGCTCGACCAGGTCGAGCCGTCCCAGTGGAGCACCTGGTGCTCGACCCCCTGCTTGACGAAGGTCGGCGCGAGGAGAGCGCCGGTGCGACCCCCTTCATCGAGCGCGGCGATCAGCGGCGTGCGCCGATCGAGTTCGCCGTACAGCGATTCCCCTTCGGCGAGCAGCGCGGTGCCGCCTTCGGCCACGGGCGCGGGCGCAGCCGTGAATGCGCCACCGGGTTCGCGCACGAGCAGCGCGTCGCTCGAGGTCGAGCCTTGCTTGACCGTGCCGGCGAGGAGCCCCTCGCCCTTCGGAGTCATCGCGCCGGCGAGCGGGCCCGGCGCGGGCGTGAAGCCCGCGGGCAACGCCGGGCCGAGCGTCCAGCCGTTCCCGCTCGCGTATCTGACGAGCGCCGGCGTCGTGCCCTCCAACCCGATCCCCCATGTCTCATCGGCGCCTGGCGCTGCGGGTTCTTCGGGCGTGGCGCCGATCATCGTGACCAGGCGCGCGGGCACCGATGCATCGGTCTGGGGGAGCGCTTCCTGCGCGGGCGCCGCCGCGGCGCGGCCGCCGTCACCGCCGAGCAGGGCCGCGACGGACAGGGCCACGGCCGCGAGCGCGGCCGCGATCACGATCAACGCCGGGCGCGGACGGGCGCGCCCGGCGAGCAGCGATCCGCGGCTCACGGCACACGGCCTGGCTGCGCGAACGTCAGGGCGGGGTCGGCGGGGAAGCTGCGCAGCGCGGTTGTCTCGGTGCCGATCGTCGCCCCGGCCCCGGTGACGGATGAGACGACCGGCAGCGGCACCAGCGGATGCGTCTGCAGGGCGAGGCTCGTCGGCCAGCGCGCTGTGTCCAGACGCAGCCGCAGGCTGTGGCTCCCGGCCTTCAGCGTGCGCCGCGCCGTCGCGGCGACGACACGGCGCTTGTGCTTGGCGACGAGCTTGACGCGCGCGATCACCGCGAGGTGGAATTTGAGTTCGAGCGTCGTGCCGTGTATCAGGCGGCTGTGTACGTTCGAGAGCAGCGGGAGCGTGACCTTGGCTTCTTCTGGCTTTTTGGCTTCGGGGACGGCACCGAGGACCGGCTGTTCTTCCTGCAGGCCCGACGTGTCGGCGGGCGGCGCGTCGGCGGTCACCTGGGGCAGCCCCTGATCGACCGGCCGGAAGGTGATCGGACCCGAGAAATTGGGGTCGGCGTCGAGCGGGAGCGTCCGTTCCGTTTCCGGTGCCAGGTGGAACAGCCATCCCTGCGTCGTGACCAGCCAGCAGTCGTTCGCCTGCGGGCACGAGAGCTTCGCGGCCGATCCCTTCGGCCCGATCCCTTCTTCCTCTTCCTGATCGGAGGGCAGCTCCTGTGTTTCGAGCACCTGGCCTTCGGCGGAGATCCTCGTGACGACGGCGCGCGGGGTTATGCGCGACGGTTCGTGGCCCACCAGCCCGAGCCATGCGCCGCCGCCACCGGGTTCGGCGGCGATCGCGCTGACTTCCGCTTTGCGCGCTTCACCCGGTTCCGCGCCGACGTGGAACTGCCCTTCTTCGGCGGCAAGCGACGGCGGGAAGATCGGCCCGAGCGGGTGCGCGGGGCCGATGAGCTGCCGCCAGCTGCCGCCTTCGCGGATCGCGACCGTCACCTGCCCGTTCGCGTGCACGGGTTCTTCCGAGCTTTCGCCGTATTTGCGCGATGCCGCCGCCCACAGGTTCCCGTCGGCGACGGAGAGGTGGAGCGCTTCGAGGGCGCGCGGGAGCTCGCTCGCCGAGTACAGCGGCAGGCCGAGCCCGCCTTCGTCTTCGGGTTCGAACACCGGCTCGATACCGATCGGGTTGATCTTGTGCAGCGCCGGCGCAGCGGCGTTCGCGACGCTGACGCGGTCGCCGGCAGCGATGCGCACGCTCTCGAACAGATCCCCTTCGAGCGCTGCCATGGCCTCCACGGGATGACCTTCGCCGGGATACGGTTCGGGTTCCAGCGTCGTCCCGTTCCAATGCAGGTGGAACGCCCCCACCTGCGGTTCCGGGAGCGCGTCGCCGGCGAACCAGCAATCGCTCGGGGCGATGCACGCAGCGGCGTGCATCGCGCGGTACGACCCGGCTTCGAAGGCGGGGTGGGCGTAGGAGGCGATCACCGCGCCGTTCGCGAAGCGGCACAGCGTGTTGTCTTCGAGCGGCGGGGCTTCTTCCAGGCCGCCGCTCGACTGGCTCGTCTGACCCGCGCGGCCGTCGGAGACGGTCCAGAATTCATCGGGGCCGGCCCAGGCGATGCGCCCGTCGGTCGCGCCGCACACCGTGGCGAGCGAATGCCATTGCACGCCGTTGTACGCCCACACGCCGGCCGGGACGGTCGGCGGCGAGCCGGAGGTGATCAGCAGGCCGCGATTCGGCGCCCAGAACTCGATGTCGCCGACTTTGCCGAGACCGATCGGCCAGGAGGACCCCGCCGGCGTCGGCTCTTCCGAGCGCCACACGGCTTCAGCGGCGAGCGCTCTTGCGCCCCCCGCGCCCATCACGAGCAGCCCGAGCAGGCACGCGCAGAGACCGAGGAGTCGCAGCCTCATCGCCGCCTCCCGGCGTGGTGGGAGGCGCGCTTGGCATGGTGTGCCGCGCGCGCGGCGCGCCGGAACGTGACTTCGACGGTCTGCGTCAGCGTGGGGTGCCCGGGCGCGCTGAACGCGACGCGAACGGTGCCGGCGAGGCCGCCTCGCTGCGTCGCGAGCGCTGAGTATGCGTGGCGCAGCCGCAAGGAGAGCTCCACGAGTTCGCGCCCCGGCGCGATGTTGAGCGACCCGCTCGCGACGGCGCGGGAGACGACCCGCCCGGCCCTGCGCGCGCGCCCGCGGGCGTGCGCAGCCTTGATCCGCAGCGCGCTCTGCGCGCCCGCTCGCAGCGAGCCCGGCCCCGGGACCGTGACGAACAGCGCCACGCTGCCGTCCTTTTGCGACTGCGCCGTGACGCCCATGCGCCACGACGGTTCGGTGGGGGTCTGCGGCACCGCCGAGATCGTCTGCGGCGTCGGCAGGCTCCCGATCACGCGCCGTTCGACGAGGAAGGCGTCGCTCCCGTCGAGCGGACCCGACGGAGGAGTGTTGCCGTCTCCGAACACGAGATTCGAAGCGGTGGAGGCGAAGGCGAGCAGGTTGCCGTCGTTCGAGAACGAGGGGGACTGCGCGCCGGCCGCGATTTTTTCGTATTCGTCCTGGGTGGCGGTGGCGGCGTGGTGTGGATGGGGCTGTTCGCTGACGCCGCCGGCGTAGCCCTCGGTCACGCGCGTGAGCGTCCCGTCCGAGAGGTCGGCGTCGTAGAGCTCGTTGAGCCCGGCTTCGGCGGCGGGTGTGCTGACGAACGCGGGCGAGCCGAGCGGGAAGACCGTCCTCCTGCTCGTGAACGCGACCTGCTCGCCGTCCGGGGAGACGGAGAAGTCCTCGATCCCTCCAATGTCGGCTTCGATGGTCCTGCCTGCGAGCTCCGTCACCGGCGTGATCGCCTGGTCGCGCGTGAGCCCCGGGTGCATGTCGACCAGGTAGAGATCGGCAGGGACTTCGCTGCCGGGCCAGCCGAAGTCGGCGCCGGCCGCGATCGGCGCCGCCTGCGCGATGAACGCCACCTCGTAACCGTCGGCGCTCAGTCGCGGGACCGGGTTTTCGACAGCGCTGCTCTCTTCTCTGCGAAAGGTGCCGGCGTTCGGTTCGAGCCGGAACGGGCCGACACAGGGATCGGCGGACGACTGCTGCTGTGTCCCCGGCAGCTGGCTCTCGCCGCTTGCGGCACACACCGGGTTGCCCGGATCCGAGCCGCCGGTGACGCGCTCGGTCGGCGTTTCGCTACCCGGAGCGATACGGCGCCAGAGCGGCTCGGCGTACTGGGCGCTGACCGCTTCTTCCGGCAGCAGCGCGGCCTGCGCGGCGATGTCCTCGCCGAGCCAGGCGACCGTGCTCCCGTCGGCGCTGAGCGAGGCCCCCGGGAGCGGTGGCCGCCATTCGTCATAGGCCGGCACCGCGGTGAAGGTGGCGTTCGCGCTGTGGAACACGCCGCCGATCGGCGTCGCGCCTTCGGTCGTGGCGACCGGCCCCCCACCTTCGCGAGCCGTCGTCACGAGCACGGTCTGCTGGGTGGCGAGGTAGCGCACGGCCACCTGGAAGGCGGGCGTTGTCGGTTCGGTTGGCCGCGAAGGATCGAGCAGGTCGGAGGGGGCCGTGGTCACGAACGCGACCTCGTTGCCGTCCGCGCTGATCGCCGAGCGCCCGGCGGCCACGGCGCCGTGTTCGGTGTCGCCCGCGTACGTCAGCGGCTGCGCCGAGCCGTCCGCGGCCGAGGCCACGGTGAACGCGCCCGGTTCGCCGGGCGCGAGCGCCATGTCGCGCACGTACACGTTCACCGCTTCGGCGTGGGTCGCGGTCAGGGGCCGATCGTTCGTCTCCGCGGCGAGGCTCTTGCCTTCGTTGGTCGTGAAGCTCACGTACTCGCCGCTTTCGCTGATCGACGGCAGCTCTGCGTCGCCGCCGGCGACCTGTTCGGTCGAGCCGGTCTGCAGGTCGCGGCGATAGACGCCGGTCACACCTCCGACCGAGCCGTCGAACACCACGTATCCACCGTCGCCGGAGATGGCCGGGTCGTGCGCGTATTCGGCCTGCTGCGGAGCGGCGCCGCCGAGGGAGCCCTCGGAGACGAGCGCAATCGGCCCGAAGATGTCCGCGGAAGCGATCCCGGCGAGCCCCAGCGCGAGCGCGAGCGCGAGCGTCGCGACCGCGGCGATCCGTGCCCCGCCCGTCATCGAACCGTCACCCACCGCCGGATGACCGCGGCATTGCCGATGAGGTCGCGCACGCTCGCGACGATCAGATACGTGCCGGGTGCGGCGTATCGATGGGCGTAGCGGGCGCGGCCGTGCGCGCTCGATCCATCGCCGAAGCTGATCCGCACGGCTTTGGCCTCGACGCCGGAGCCGGCGTCCGTGACGCGCACGCGGACCGAGTGACCGCTCGCGTGCGTGATCCGCAGCAGCGGCGGCGAGCCGTCGATCAGCAGATTCACGGGCGCGGTCAGCGTCGACTCCCCGCTCGCGTCGGTAGCGAGCACCTGCACGCGATGCGCGCCCGTGCCGAGCCCGCGGGGGTCGATGCGCTCGCTGAAGACGCCGGCCGGCGTCGCGCGCACGTGGCCGTCGACGACGAGCTTGTACGTGAGCGGGCCGTCGGCGGTCGGGGCTTCCTGCCAGTTCACGACGGCCTGCGACGGTTTGACCCACCCGTGTTTGACGGTGAGCACGAACGGCGCGGGCGGAGCGCTCACACGCGCGGCGACGATCGCCGCGTTCCCGAACGGCCCCTGCCGGAACCCGATGATCCCGTCGCCGAGGCCGGAGCGCCCGACAGCGAGTTCTGCGACTTCACCGCCGCTCGCCGCGGAGACGAGCCCGGTCTGCACCGCTCCACTCGGGAAGTCCTCGCGGATCGCGACCGACGGATGGCCCTGCGCTTCGCTGCTGGGCCACGCGGAGACGCCTCCGCCTTCCGGGTTCATCACGCTCGCGGCGATCGGTTCGGAGCCGGCGAACGCCGGTCCGAGCGACAGCGCGCCCGAAAGGCCTCGATCGTTCCCTTCGATCACCCGCGGGACGCCGTTGCTGTCGTAGAGGAGTCGCATGCTGCGGCGTTCGTCGATGTCGATGCTCGGCGGCCCCACGGTCGCGCCGAGTCCGCCCGGAACGCTCTGGTCGACGACGGCCGCGCCCGAGAACTCGGAGCCGGCGACGGATTCGCCGTCGGGGAGGATGTTGAGGAAGATCCGCGGCCCGGGCAGTGGCGAGCCGGGGTTCGCGGTCTGCCTGTAGGCGACCTCGGCCTGCCCGAGCTGGGAGAACGCGACGCTCGGAGCGTCCGCGTCATCCGAGATGGGCGCGCCGTTGTACGTGGTGGCGGTGGCCGGCATCACGAAGTTCAGCGACGTGCCGAAGATGCGGCGCGCCCAGATGCGCGCCACGCCTTCCACGTCCGGCTCCTGCCAGACGACGATCCCGTTCCCGTTCGGCCCGATCGCGATCTGCGGGGCGTTGGCCGTGGTCGGGGGCCGCATCGAGGCGCTCGGGTTGCGGTTGACGGCGCCGAAGCTCGACCAGCGTGTGCCGCTGAAGTGCGCCGCGCGCACCTGCTCGGGGACATCGCCCGGGCGCAGCGGCGGGATGCTCAGCGTCGCCGGCTCGACGACGCGGTAGACGAGGTCGGCCTGGCCGGTCGAGCTGACCGCGAGATCGGGGCTCGTACCCGTGGCTTCGCCGACGTTGGGATCGATGATCGCGGCCTGGCCGAAGCTGCTGCTGCCAGGGCCGAGTACCGAGGCGAGCAGCTCATAGACGAGTTTGCCGTTCTGTGTCGCGAACGGTGTCGCCCAGACCACGATCAGCTCCCCCCCGCTCGCGGCTCCGATACGCGGCCAGCTCCCGGCGAACTGCTGTTCGCCGTCCACCCGGATCGGCGGCATCCACGCGCCGTTCACGTAGCGCGAGACGAACACGTGCGTGACCCCTTCGACCCGCTTCAGGTACACGATGCCGCCCGTCCCGTCTTCGGCCATCGCCACGCCGCCGAAGCCGACGATGTCCTCGCTCGGCCCGTCGATCGTGGTCGCGGGCAGGATCACCGCTCCCGCGCCGGTGGCATGGAGCGCGAGCGCGACCAGCGCCGCCGCTGCTGCGCCGGTCGCGATCCGTAGACGACGCTGCCGCCAGCGTGTCGGTCGCGCCCGGCTCAAGATTCTGATTTGTTGAGGGCGCCCGGCGCCTTCGCGAAGGCGCAGCGGAAGTTCTCGGGGTTGGCGACGGGCTCCGAACCCGCGAAGCCGCCCTTCGTCCCGTTGCTGTAGACGGTGATGTACTGCAGCGATTCCGGCAGCGGGTTGGCCGGCAGCGGGACCGGGTTGGCCTGTCCCTGGCGGGGGTTGCCGGTGGCGCCTTCGCTCACGCCCTCGAAGCCGGACGCGGAGGATCCCGCTTCGGTCGTGACGAGCGTCGCGGTCATCTCACGTTCGTCTTTCAGGCCGCGCGTCGGGTCGAGGTTGATCGTCGCGGTGAGCTGTGAGTCGTGGATCGTGGACTCGAGCTTCACCCGTTCGGCGGCGCCGAGCAGTTCGGAGGCCTGCGGCAGCCAGCCGCCTTCCTTCTGGCACGCCTTGCTGGCGAAGATGAAGTTGTTCTTGCCGAGTTGGGCCTTGGTCAGCGGGTACGGCGCGGTGTCCAGACACCACGTGCCGAGGTCGACCGTCTGCGGCGGGCAGCTGCCGGCGAGTTCGGCCGCCGTGCGGCCGCCGACGCGGGTCGCGTCGTGGACGGTCGGGATCGCTGCCGCCGCGAATTTGCGGTTCTTGCCGAGCAGCAGGATCCCGCCGGCGTGCGGAACGGTGCTGAGTGCGTGCCCGGCGATCGCGCTGACCACAGCCTTGCGTGCGGCGTCGGCGAGGCCGGTCGTGGAGAACACGAGTGCGACCAGCGCGATGACCATCGCGGGCGACGGCAACCGTCTGCGCATCACTGCCCCTGGTTTGGATCGCGCTGGCTGAAGCGCGGGGGCGAGGCCCGGCGCACGTCGCGCAGCTCCTCGAGTGTGGTCTCGTGCACGGTGGAGAGCAGGGCGTCGAGCGCGACGCCGGAGAGGGTCTCCTGCTCGAGCAGGGCGCTGGCGGTCTCCTCGACGGTGCTCCAGTTGCGGTCCAGGACGACCTCTGCTCTGGCGGCGGCGTCGCCGACGAGCCGCTCGACCTCGTTGTCGATCAGGTTCAGGGTGTCGGGGCCGACCGATCCGAGGTCTTGCAGTGAGGCGCCGAGGAACACCTCGCCGCCCTTCTCGCCGATCGTCACGAGCCCGAGGGCGTCTGACATCCCGTAGCTGGTGACCATGCTGCGCGCGAGCGCGGTCGCGGCGTGCAGGTCGTCGTTGGCGCTGGTGGAGACGTGCCCGAATGCGATCCGCTCTCCGGCGATCCCGGCGGTGATCACGATCAGCTGGCTCTGCAGGTCGGGCTCGCTCATGATCGTCTGGTCGCGATCGGAGAGCATGTGCGCTGCTGTTCCGAGCTGGCGTCCGCGCGCGACGATCGAGAGCTTGCGCGTGGAGCTGGCGTGACCGAGGGAGTCGGTCACGACGGCGTGCGCGGACTCGTGGATCGCGATCAGCCACCGCTCCTGCTCACTGAGGATGTGGCGCTTGGCGGGACCCGCCACGACGCGGTCGATCGCCTCCTCCAGCGTGGCTTGATCGATCTGCCCGCGACCGTCACGGACACTCAAGAGCGCTGCCTCGTTGATCACGTTCGCGAGCTCCGCGCCGCTGAACCCCGGTGTCTGCTTGGCGACCTCTTCCAGGGAGGCATCCGGGGCCAGGGGCCGCTTGCCACCGTGCAGGCGCAGGATCTCAAGGCGCCCGTGCACATCGGGGTTATCGATCACGACCTGCCGGTCAAAGCGCCCCGGGCGAAGCAACGCCGGGTCAAGGATGTCCGGCCGGTTCGTGGCGCCCATCACGACCAGGCCGCCGTCGCCGGCGAACCCGTCCATCTCGACCAGGATCTGGTTGAGCGTCTGCTCACGCTCGTCGTTGCCCTGCCCGATCCCCGCGCCGCGCTTTCGCCCGGCGGCGTCGAGCTCGTCGATGAAGATGATCGCCGGTGAGGCCTTGCGCGCCTTGCGGAAGAGGTCGCGCACACGCGCCGCGCCGACACCGACGAGTGACTCAACGAAGTCCGAGCCCGACATCGAGAAGAACGTCGCGTCAGCTTCCCCAGCCACCGCCTTGGCAAGCAGCGTCTTACCCGTCCCCGGGGGCCCCACGAGCAGCACGCCCTTCGGCGCCGCCGCCCCGACCTCCAAGTACTTGCTCGGATCCGCCAGGTAATCACGGATCTCCCTGAGCTCGGCCACCGCCTCCCCCGCACCAGCCACATCCGAGAACGTGATTTTGTCGGCGCTGCCCTTGCCCTTCTTACGGCCTTTGCCACCGAACTGCGAGAAGGAGGCGATCCCGCCCGCCGCGCCACCTTCCCCACCAAGGCGCATGAACAGCGAGAACAGGCACACCAGCAGCAGGATCGGGATCAGGAACTGCACGATGATCGTTTTCGTCGCCTTGCCCGCCTGCTGATCGATACCGACCGTCGCACCCGACGCAGTCAGTTCGTGCAGGAGCGATTGCGTCTGCGCACCCGAAGCCGGGTAAGCAGCCCACAGCTTCTGCACACCAGGCGTCCCTTCGGCCGGGACCGCTTCCGCCGAGGCGCCGCCCGTGCGGACGGGCGCGGCGACCTTCCCGGCCGCGGTGACCGCCGGTGTCGTCGCCGTCGTTTCGACCTCCACGCGACTGTCGTGATCGAGCAGCACGGCCGAGGAGACATCGCGCTGCTTGGCGAGCGTCTGCACCGTCGTCAACGGCACCGCCCGCCCGGAACTGCCCGGTTTGATGCTTCCGAGCAACAGCGCGAACGAAACCGCCAGCGCGATCGACGCGAGCACGAGGAACAGAGCCAGCGGGTCGCGCAGGGCGATGCGCCGCAGGGCGCCGAGGAAGTCAGTGACCGCGACCAGCACCGGGTTGCGGCGCTGCGCCAGACCAGAGCGCACCCGCGCCCGCCCCTCAGCGCTCGTCCCGTTGCCGCCATCGCCACCGGCGGTCGGCGGCGGCAACGGCGGGGTGCCGTCGTTCTCGATCTGGTTCTCGTCGTCGGTCATGTGTGAAAAGGCGGTCGACGCGCGCAGCGACGTCGCCGGCGAGGGCACGGTCGCGCGGTCGATCCGCGGAGTCGAGCGGGGGCCAGCGTCACACGCCGATCGCGGAAAAGCAACCGCGTTCACAAGAACGACACATTCCGTCACCTAGGCTTCACAAAGCGATAACAAGTGAGGTGAAGCTAGAGGGATTGCCGTTCGTCAGACGTTCACAAAAACGACACATCGGCGTCGGTGGCCGCTGCCATTTTGCCGTCGGGTGCTTTCACAGCGGGCGCACCGCAACAATCGGCACCGCGCGTTGTTCCCCTCCGACGACTCACCGCAAACGCTCACATCGCCCAACCGCAAAGGAGCAACATCGTGCGCTCGAAACGCGCCCTGATCCTCTCTCTACTCCTCTTCGCCGCGCTCGCCGTCCCGGCGGCCGCCGGGGCTCGCCGGCTGATCATCGGGGGCTCCACCTCGGTCCTCCCGCTCGCCCAGAAACTCGCGGCCGCCTACCACAAAGCCTACCCGCACAACGCCGCGCCGCAGGTCGGCGGCTGCCAGTCCGACTGCGGCATCGAAGGCGCCAACCAGGGCCGCTTCGACATCGGCGACTCCTCTCGCGACCCGATCAAAGGCGTCGACCCGAAAGGGCTCGTGTTCACGAAGATCGCGCGTGACGGCGTGTGCGTGATCACCAACACCGCCAACCCGCTGTCGAACCTCTCTGCCGAAACCGTCGAAGGGATCTTCACCGGACGCATCCGCGACTGGAGCGAAGTCCCCGGCGCCCGCATCAGCGGTCCGATCGACCTGTTCGACCGCGACGGCGCCTCGGGTACGCAGGACGCCTTCCAGCACATCTTCCTGGGCGAAACGCTGAGGATCTCGCCGAGCGCGACGGCCGAGACCTCGAACGGCCTCGAGCAGAGCTCGGTCGGCAGCGACAAGCAGGCGATCGGCTTCGTTTCGTTCGCATTCACGACGGGTGTGAACGCCGTCGGATACCAGGGAATCCCCTGCACCCTGCGCAACGCGAAGTCGGGGCAGTACGCCGGTGTGCGTAACTTCTGGATGGTCACGAAAGGCGTGCCGAAGGGCGAAGCCGCCAAGTTCCTCGCGTGGGTCACGAAGCCGGGCAACAAGACGGTCCGGTCGATAGTGAACTCGCAGTGGATCGCCATCCACTGATTCCTTGCTCCCCGGTGCCGACAAGCGTGCAGGCCGGCGGGCCGGCGCCGGGGTGAGAGCCGACAGGCGCGCCGAGCGGACGCTC
>DATARO010000028.1:0-12003 GCA_036264095.1 Solirubrobacteraceae bacterium
AGCCAGTCTAGGCTAGGGTGCTCGTGCAGATGCGCACACGCCTTCCAGCGCTCGCCGCCTGCGTCGCGCTCGTCGCCTTTGCCGGCTGTGGCTCATCGAGCAGCGGCTCTTCCAGCAGCAGCTCCTCGGCCGCATCGGCCACTGCCGGCAAGACCAACTCGTCGAGCCTGAAAGTGACGACAACGCCGAAGTTCGCGCCGGCTACAGGCGCCGTCAAGAGCGGCGCCGTGCCGGTCGCCTACCGCAACATCGCGATCGCGCCGGACACGTTCAAGGTCAAGATCGGCAGCACGATCAAGTGGACGAACTTCGACAACGTCGCGCACAACGTGACGAGCCTCGACGGCCCGCAGAAGTTCGCCTCGAAGGACTTCAACGAAGGCGGCACGTTCGAGATCAAGGCGCTGAAGCCCGGAGTGATCCACTACGAGTGCACGATCCACCCCGCCTCGATGAACGGGACGATCGAAGTCGTCAAGTGAGGTCGGGCAGGCCCTCGTCGGGCGTCGACGCCGTCGCGTAGAGGCGCCGCGGAATCCGCCCCGCGCCGCGCGCGAGGCGCCCGGCCTCGACCGCCGCGCGCATCGCGCGCGCCATCCGCACCGGGTCAGCCGCGCGCGCGATCGCCGAGGCCGCCATCACGGCGTCGCAGCCGAGCTCCATCGCGAGCGCCGCGTCCGAGGCCGTGCCGACCCCGGCGTCGAGTACGACGGGGACGTCCACGGCTTCGCGCACGAGGACGATGTTGTAGGGGTTGCGGATGCCCATGCCGCTGCCGATCGGCGAGCCGAGCGGCATCACCGCGGCACAGCCGGCGTCGACCAGGCGCCGTGCGAGGACGGGGTCATCGGTCGTGTAGGGCAGGACGACGAAGCCATCGTCGACGAGCTCCTCGGCGGCGCGGAGCAGCTCGGGGGCGTCGGGCAGCAGCGTGTCCTCGTCACCGATCACCTCGAGCTTTATGAGGTCGGTCTCGAACGCCTCGCGCGCGAGCTTCGCCGTCAGCACGGCGTCGCGCGCGGTGTGGCATCCCGCCGTGTTCGGCAGCACCGAGACGCCGGCGTCGGCGAGCGTCTGCACGAGCGCTCCGGCGCGGGCGTCGCTGCCGACCCTGCGCAGCGCGACGGTGACGAGCTCGGTGGCGCTCGCGGCGACCGCGTCCGCCATCAGCTCGAGCGAGGGGAAGCCGCCGGACCCGAGGATCAGGCGGGAGCGCAGCTCGAGACCCCCGAGCAGCAGCGCCTCCTGCGCCTCGGTCGCATACGTGCCGGCTCCGTTCTCGGCCATCGCCCGCATCATCCTCCCTGCATCGCGGTGAGCACCTCGACGCGGGCGTCGGGGTCGAGCGCGAACGTCTCCCACGCCGCGCGCGGCACGACCTCGCCGTCGACCGCCACGGCGATCCCGCGCATCTCGCTCTCGATCCCGAGCGCGGCGACGACGGCGGCGACGGTGTCGCCGGGGCGCAGCTCCGAGCGCTCGCCGTTGAGCAGGATCACGACACCAGCTCCGCGCCTGCCCGCGCCTCGGAGGGACGCGGCTCGCTCGGGGCGAAGCGCGACGGCGAGCACGCCGCCAGCAGCTCGGCGCGCGGGAGCGCGATGCGGCCGCGCTCGCCGGCGACCCCCCCGTCGCCGGGGGCGAGCTCGTTGGCGAGCAGCTCGGCGGTGAGCGGGGCGAGCAGGACGCCGTTGCGATGGTGGCCGCTCGCCCACAGGAGGCCCCCGATCGACCCCGCGCCTAGCACGGGCGCGTTGTCGGGCGTCCCTGGGCGCAGTCCGACGGACAGCTCCTCGATCTCGAGCTCGGCAATCCCCGGGACCAGCTCGTAGGCGTCGCGCAGCAGCTCGTAGACGCCGCCCGCGGTCGCGGTCAGCTCGTAGCCGCGCTCCTCGACGGTCGCGCCGAGCACGTAGCGCCCGTCGCCGCGCGGCACGATGTAGCCGCGGGTGTGGCGCAGGACGGTGTCCAGGAGCCCGGCGCCGGCCGGGTCGCGCAGGCGCACGATCTGCCCCTTGACGGGCCGCACCGGCACCGCGGCGTGCGCGGGCAGGCCCGTGAGCCTCGGCGTCCAGGCGCCGAGCGCGAGCACGACGCGCTCGGCGGCGAGGCGCGTCCCGTCGCCGAGGGCGAGACCTTCGACGCGCTCGCCGCCCGCATCGAGCTCGACGCCGGCGACCTCGGTGCCCTCGCGCAGCTGCACGCCGGACTCCGAGCAGGCGAGCCGCAGCGCGCGCATCACCGCGCGCGGGTCCACCGCGTGGTCGTCGGGCACGTCCAGCGCGAGGCGTACGCACGGCGCGAGCGCAGGCTCGCGGTCGCGCGCCTCGCTGCCGCGCAGGCGTTCGACGGGCAGACCGAGCGAGCGGCGCAGGTCGAGCTGGCGCTCGAGCTCGCGGGCGTCGTCGGCGTCGCGCGCGAGCAGCATCGTGCCGCACCGGCGAAGGCCGACGTCGATACCGGTGGCGTCGGCGAGCCCCTGGGCGAAGCGCGGCCACATGCCGGCCGAGCGCAGCCCGAGCTCGAGCAGCCTGCGTCCCGCCGCCCCGTACTCGACCTCCGAGACGGGCGCGAGCATTCCCGCGGCCACGCTCGAGGCGCCGGCGCCGATGTGCTCGCGCTCGAGCACGGCGACGGTCAGCCCGCGCTGCGCAGCGGCCCACGCGACGGACAGGCCGATGATGCCGCCTCCGGCGACCGCCACCTCGACGGGGTGCTCGCTGCGGTGGGCCATGCGATTGATGCTAGCCCGCAGCGTGCGAGACTTGCTCGGGTGTCGAGCAGCCCCTCTCCCGCCGAGCGCGTGGCCGCGGCGCGCCTGTACCTCGTGGTCGGCGCGCGGCCGCAGAGCCATGACCTCGCCGATCTGCTGCGCGCCGCGGCGGCGGGCGGTGTGGACATCGTGCAGCTGCGCGAGAAGGATCTGCCCGACGACGAGCTCGCGTCGGTCGCGCACGCCGCGCGGATCCTCTGCGAGGAGTTCGGGATGCTGTTCATCGTCAACGACCGCGCGCATGTCGCGGCCGACGTCGGCGCCCACGGCGTCCACGTCGGGCAGGACGACATGGCTCCCGCCGACGCGCGCGCGATCGTGGGCGAGGAGGCGATCGTCGGGCTCTCGACGCACGCGCCGCGGGAGATCGACGCTGTCGATCCGGAGGTGGTCGACTACATCGGCGTCGGCCCGGTGCACGAGACGCCGACGAAGCCGGGCCGCCCGGCCGTCGGCACCGAGCTCGTGCGCTACGCGGCGGCGAACGCGCGCGTGCCGTTCTTCGCGATCGGCGGCCTGGACGAGAGCAATGTCGCTGAGGTGCTCGAGGCCGGCGCGACGCGAGTGTGCGTGCTGCGGGCCGTGGCCGACGCCGCCGACCCCGAGGCGGCCGCGCGCAGGCTCGCGGCGGCGCTCGCGGCGAGCGGGACGCGGTCGTGACCGCCGAGCCGGGTGGGGAGCGGAGCCGCGGCTCACAAACGGGAGCGGCGGCGAGGAAGGG
Source organism: Solirubrobacteraceae bacterium (assembly GCA_036264095.1). Classification (GTDB taxonomy): domain Bacteria; phylum Actinomycetota; class Thermoleophilia; order Solirubrobacterales; family Solirubrobacteraceae; genus Palsa-744. Next base: position 3,495 of record DATARO010000028.1, read on the forward strand.
CGGCGGCGCGGGCGTAGTCGTGGGCGCCGCTGCGGGGCGCGGCGAGCGCCGGGCGTCCTCGGCGGCCCGCGAGGAGGCGGCCCGCGAGGCGCTCGCGCCGCTCGCGCCGGGCGAGCATCCGATCGCGCTGCGCGTCGCGATGGCGGTCGCACTGCTGCTCGCGGCGGGTGTGATCGTCGGCGCGCTGACCGTCCACGACCTCCGCCACGCCGGCGGCTCGCTGCCGGGAGCGCTGTTCATCGCGGCCGTGCTCGTCCTGATGGCAGGGGGCATGCGCCGGCACCGCTACGGGGCGGTTCTCGGCTTCGAGGCGCTGATCGCGTTTCAGGTGATCGTCACATCGCTGGCGCTGGTCGTGGCCTCGACGCTGCGCGCGGCGGCGATATGCATCGTGGCGGTCGGGCTGGGGGGTTGGCTGTTCTGGAAGCTGATCCGGGTGATGGGCCGGATCCAGGCGGGGGAACGCGGGCCGCCCGGGGACGAAGCGGCCGCGTGAGCGCGCCCGGGGCGCCCCGGGTCGCTTCGATAGGCTCACGCCGCAGATGGCCGAGACCTCCTACGACTGCATCGTTGTCGGCTCCGGTCCCGGCGGCTACGTCGCCGCGATCCGCGCCGCGCAGCTCGGGCTGAAGACGGCTGTCGTGGAGCGCGACAAGGTCGGCGGGCGCTGCCTGAACTACGCCTGCATCCCCGCGAAGGCGCTGCTGCGCTCGGCCGACCTGCTCACCGAGATCGAAGAGGCGAAGGACTTCGGCCTGAAGGTCTCCGGCGTCGAGGTCGACTACGAGGCGGTGCAGGCGCGGCGGGCGAAGGTGGTGAAGACGCTGACCTCGGGCGTCGCGGGCCTGTTCAAGAAAAACGGCATCGACCTGATCGAGGGCGACGGGACGCTGACGGCCGACGGCGACGTGCGCGTCGGCGAGGAGTCCTACGCGGCCGGCAACGTGATCCTCGCGACCGGCTCGGTGCCGCGCTCGATCCCGGGCGTCGAGTTCGGCGGGCGCGTTATCGGGACCGAGGAGGCATGGGCGCTGCCGTCGATCCCGCCGCGGCTCGCGGTCGTCGGCGCCGGCGCGTCGGGTGCGGAGATCGCCTCCGGGTTCGCGCGGCTCGGGAGCGAGGTGCTGCTGCTCGAGGCGCTCGACCGCGTGCTGCCGACCGAGGACGAGGACATCTCGCGCGTCGTGGCGCGGGGGCTCGGGCGCCAGGGCATCGACGTCCAGACCGGCGTGCCGATCGGCGAGGTGCGGGCGGGCGAGCAGAGCGTGTCCTTCAGCTACGGCGAGCACAGCGCCGAGGTCGACTACCTGGCGATCGCGGCCGGCCGCGGTGCGGACGTGCGCGGTCTCGGTCTAACCGAGGCCGGCGTCACGCTGGACGAGCGCGGGCTCGTGCACGTCGACGGCGCGCTGCGGACCTCGCGGGCCGGCGTGTATGCGATCGGCGACCTCGTGCCGGGGCCGGCTCTGGCGCACAAGGCCAGCGACGAGGGCATCATCGCGGCCGAGGACATGAGCGGGCGCCAGACGCACCCGATCGCCTACCAGGACATCCCCCGCGCGACGTTCTGCACGCCGAACGTCGGCTCGTTCGGCCTGACCGAGGCGCAGGCGCGAGAGGCGGGCCACGATGTGGTCGTCGGCAAGGTGCCCTACGGCGCCGTCGGCGGGGGGACCGTCTACGGCGACCGCACGGGCATGGTGAAGCTCGTCGGCGAGAGCAGATACGGGGAGCTGCTCGGCGGGCACATCGTCGGCTCGCGGGCGACCGAGCTGATCCAGGAGCTCGTCAACGTGAGGATGCTGGAGGGCGGCTACGCGGAGGTCGCGCGCATCATCCACGGTCACCCGACGCTGTCGGAGGCCGTGATGGAGGCGGGCCGCGCGGCCGATGGCTGGCTGATCCACGGGTAGATGGCATCCGCGCTGCCGAGTCCCGCCGGCGCGTTCTACTTCGACCTCGCCAGCCCGCTCGCCTACCTCGCCGCCGAGCGTGCGCTGCAGGCGCTGCCAGGCGTCGAGTGGCGGCCGGTGCTCGCGGCGAAGCTGCCGCGGGCCGAGACGTTCGAGGCGTTTCGCTGCGGCGATGAGGCCGGCGCCTTCCGCGAGGACGTCGAGCGGCGCGCCGCACAGCTCGGGCTGCAGCCGCTGCGCTGGCCGGAGCCGTTCCCGTTCGACAGCGCGCTCGCGATGAACGCGGCGACCTACGCCGCCTCGATCGGCCGCGGCGTGCCGTTCGCGCAGGCCGCCTTCCGCCAGGCGTTCGCCGGCGGCCGCTCGCTGGCGATCGCCGACAACGTGCTGATCGCCGCGGCGGCGTGCGAGATGCACCCGCGCGCGGTGCTCGCGGCGATGCAGCGGGAGGCGGTCGGCGAGCAGCTGCTCGCGACGACGCAGGAGGCCGCGCGCGCCGGGGTCGGCGAGGTGCCCGCGGTCGTCGTGGGCGCCGGGCGGGGCGTGTTCGAGGGCGAGCTGGCGCTCGAGCAGGCGTCGGCGGCGATCGGAGCGGGGGCGAAGGTGTGAGGGCGCGCGACGCCTACCGGCTCATTTTCTCCCGGGCGGGGTTCGCGCCCGCGTTCCTGGCACACCCCTCGCGCGTCGACCACGTCGAGGTCGTCGACGTCGAGAGCGGCGAGGTCGTGCTCTTCTGGGACCGGCCGGCGACCGAGGCGGCGCGGCTCGCGCGCGCGGTGCGGCAGGACCTGATCGCACTCGACGCCGAGGAGTTCCTCGCGCGCTGGACTACCGTGGAGAGCTGATGGCCGCGCTACCCCCGAACGACCAGGCGCGCGAGTGGCTGGAGACGATGACCCTGATCCGCCGCTTCGAGGAGCGGGCGGGCGAGATGTACGCGCGGGCACGCGTCGGGGGCTTCCTGCACCTCTCGATCGGCGAGGAGGCGACGATCGCCGGCAGCGCGCGGGCGCTGCGCGATACGGACTACCTGATATCGACGTACCGCTCCCACGGCCACGCGATCGTGCGCGGCACGCCGCCGGAGAAGGTGATGGCGGAGCTGTTCGGGCGCGTCGACGGGCTCTGCCACGGGCGCGGCGGTTCGATGCACATGTTCGACGGCGAGCGGCGCTTCATGGGCGGCTACGGGATCGTCGGCGGCAACCTGCCGATCGCGGCAGGCATCGCGCTCGCGAGCGACTATCGCGGCAGCGAGGATGTGACGCTCTGCACGTTCGGCGACGGCGCCTCGAACCAGGGGACATTCGGCGAGACGCTGAACCTCGCCGCGCTGTGGCGGCTGCCGGTTCTGTTCATGGTCACGAACAACCAGTTCGGGATGGGCACGGCGCTCGGGCGCCACTCGGCGGTGACGGACCTGCGGCGCAAGGGCGAGAGCCTCGGGGTCCCTGGTGTGAGCTGCGACGGGATGGACGTGGCCGAGACGCACGAGGTGGTCGCGCAGGCGCTGGAGCGGGTGCGCCAGGAGCGCAGGCCGCTGCTCGTGGAGGCGGTGACGTACCGGTTCCGGGGACACTCGATGGCCGACCCGGAGCAGTACCGCAGCAAGGAGGAGGTCGCGCACTGGCGCGAGCGGGACCCGATCGCGACGTTCGGCTCGCGGCTCGCGGCCGAGGGCGTGCTCGGGCAGGAGCAGCTCGAGCGGATCGACGAGCGGGCGATCGCGCGGGTCGACGAGGCGGTGGCGTTCGCCGAAGCCTCGCCGGCGCCCGCGCCCGAGACGCTCTACGACAACGTGTACGTGCTCGACGAGGAGGTGCGGGGGTGGTACTCCTCGAGCACCGACGCCGACGCCAAGGCGCTCGAGGCGGCGGCGGCCGCGCTCGGGCCGGAGGCGGCGCTGTCGGCGAACAGCGAGATCCCCAAGCAGCTCACCGATGCGCTCGCGGTCGGCGAGGACGCCGCCGACCAGCAGCGCGAGGCGCTCTAGTGATCGCCGCCGCGACCGGCCGCCGGATGGCGCCCCTGGCGCTCGCATGAGCGAGATGCGCTACCGCGAGGCGCTCGGCGCGGCGCTGCGCGAGGAGCTACAGCGCGACGAGAGCGTCGTGCTGCTGGGCGAGGACATCGGCGTCTTCGGCGGCGCTTTCAAGGTGACCGAGGGCCTGCTCGAGGAGTTCGGCGAGCGTCGAGTCAGGGACACGCCGATCTCCGAGAACACGATCGTCGGCGTCGGCATCGGTGCGGCGATGACGGGGCTGCGCCCGGTGGTGGAGCTGATGACGATCAACTTCGCGCTGCTCGCCTTCGACCAGATCGTCAACCACGCCGCGCACATCCGCTACATGTTCGGCGGGCAGGCGAAGGTGCCGCTCGTCGTGCGCATGCCCCAGGGGGCCGGCCATCAGCTCGGACCGACGCACTCGCACTGCCTCGAGGCGCTGTTCCTGCACGTGCCCGGCCTGCTCGTGGCGGTGCCCGCGACGGCGGCGGACGCGAAGGGGATGCTGAAGACGGCGATCCGCGACGAGAACCCGGTGATCTTCATCGAGCACGAGGCGCTCTACGGCACGCGCGGCGAGGTGCCCGACGACGCGGAGCAGCTCGTGCACTTCGGCCAGGCACGCGTCGCCCGCGAGGGCGGGGACGTGACGATCGTCGGGATCTCCCGCATGGCGCTCACGGCCGAACGGGCCGCGGAGACGCTCGCGCGCGAGCACGGCGTGGAGGCCGAGGTGATCGATCCCCGCACGCTGCGCCCGCTCGACCTCGACACGATTCTCGCGTCGGTGCGGCGGACGAACCGCTGCGTGATCGTCGAGGAGGGCTGGCCGAACGCGGGCGTGGGCGCGAACCTCGCGGCGCTGATCTGCGAACAGGCCTTCGACCACCTCGACGCGCCCGTGCAGCGCGTGACCGGAGCCGACGTGCCGATGCCGTACGCGAAGCCGCTCGAGGACATCGCCTACCCGCACGAGCCGCAGGTGGTGGGTGCGGCGCTCACGGCGCTGGGCGTGCAGGGGGCCCGCTGATGGCCGAGATCGTGATGCCGCGCCTGTCCGACACGATGGAGGAGGGCACGATCCTGCGCTGGCTGAAGCGCGAGGGCGAGCAGGTCGCACGCGGCGAGGAGCTCGTCGAGATCGAGACGGACAAGGCGACGATGGTCTACGAGTCAGACGCCGCGGGAGCGCTGCAGATCGTCGCCGAGGAGGGCGCGACCCTGCCGGTGGGCGGGCTGATCGCGCACGTCGGTGTTGATGGGCCGGCCTCTGTTGGGCCGGCCGAAGATGCAGCGCCGGCTGCGGCGACGGAGCCGGGTGGCGGGGACGGCGCGGACGGCGGTCGAGCAGTCGCAAACGGGGCGGCGAGCGGGCAGCAGGAGGCGGAGCGGCCCGCGGCGATCCCCGGCGATGGCGCGGCGGTGGGTGAGGGCGAGCGCATCAAGGCCTCGCCGCTCGCGCGACGCCTCGCCCGGGAGCGGGGAATCGAGCTGCAGGCACTGCACGGCAGCGGGCCGGGCGGGCGGATCGTCAGGGCCGACGTCGAGGCGGCGCCGTCCGCGCCGGCGACGGTCGCCGGGGTCGGGACGGCCAAGGGCGAGACGACGACCGAGCCGCTCACCCGCACGCAGCAGACGATCGCGCGGCGGATGGCGGAGTCGAAGGCGACGATCCCGGACTTCTCGATCATCGTCGAGGTCGAAATGGAGGCCTGCGTCGAGCTGCGTGCCGAGCTGAAGCGGCTCGGCGGCGACCCCGTGCCGACGTACAACGACATGGTCGTGAAGGCCTGCGCGCTCGCGCTGCGCGAGCACCCGCGCGTCAACGGCTCCTACCGCGACGGCGTCCTGCAGCTGCACTCGCGCGTGAATGTCGGCGTCGCCGTCGCGGCCGAGAACGCGCTGGTCGTGCCGACCGTCTTCGATGCCGATCTGAAGGCGCTCGGCGAGGTGGCGCGCGAGACGCGTGCGCTCGCCGAGCGCGTGCGCGATGGGACGATCACGCCCCCCGAGCTCGGCGGCGGGACGTTCACCGTCTCGAACCTCGGGATGTACGGCGTACGCAGCTTCAGCGCGATCATCAACCCCCCGCAGGCGGCGATCATGTCGGTCGGCGCGCTGGAACGCCGCGCCGTGGTCGTCGAGGACGGCACGCTCGCGGCCCGCAACGTCCTCGCGCTGACGCTGGTCTGCGACCACCGCATCCTCTACGGAGCGGACGCAGCGGAGTTCGCCGCCCGGGTCAGGGAGCTGCTCGAAGCACCCGCCGCGCTGAGTCTCTAGGCGCTCAGACCCGAATCGTCGAGGGGCGCTCAGGGTCGAACCGTCGAGGGATCGCCGATTCGACCTTCGCGCGGGCCAATTCCCGCTGCCGGTGGGCTACGTTTTGGCGGCCATGTCCGCTGGCGTCGCCGCCGCTCTGAGCCTCGTGATCCTGGTCCTGATTGCGATCCCGTCGGCGCGGCTGGGAAAAAGGCTCGGGACCCCGGAGCATGTGCGAACGGCCTCGCCCGAGGAGAAAGCGAGCCTGAAAAGGGATCGGGCAGACCGCCGAAAAGCCGACCTCGCCGCATTGACCGGCCGAGAGCGGGTCGTGTTCTACACCTACTACGCGCTGTCGATCCCGGCGACACCTGCCGGCCTGGCACTGACGGTGTTCGGCCGCGGCACGACCCGCACGGTAGGCCTCGCCGTGCTCGCGGCGTCAGTGCTGCTGATGGCGGTGCCCGTCGGCCCGATTCTCGGCGCGAGGGTCAAGCGCGGAGAGGCACCTGACGCGGACGGGGGCGGTGTCTCTGCCGCGGCCCGTCCGAACGACGCACGCGGCGGCCCGCGCGACAAACGAAATCGGCTCCTGGCCGATTTCGTTTTGAGCCGCTAGCAGCCGCTCGGGCGCTTAGCCGATCCCTTTTCCTGCTTCGGCATCGTCTGCGGGGGCGCCGGCAGCGGGTAGCCCTGGACGGTCGGGAATTCGGCCGACCCCGTGTCCGGCGCCTGCGTCGGGCAGTCGCTGTCGAGCACCCGCGGGTCGGCGAGCGTCGGCGTGGGCAGCGTCGGGACCGCGTTGTCCGGGCCCACGGCGAAGTTGAAGGCGGCGGTCATGTCGCCCGTGTGGCCTTTGCGCCAGCGGCTCAGGTTCGGCACCGGCGGTCCGAAGCGGCGTTCGAGGAAGCGCAGGACCGAGGTGTGGTCGAACGGGTGCGAGCACACGAGGCCGCCGCGCGTGAACGGGGAGATGACGAGCATCGGCACGCGGAAGCCGAGGCCGATCGGCCCGCGGATGCCGCTCGCGGCGGCGGGCAGCGGGTCGACTGTCAGGTACTCGCCCGCGGTCCCGGCCGGCGGCACCGGCGGCGGGACGTGGTCGAAGAAGCCGCCGTTCTCGTCGTATGTCGCGAACAGCGCGGTCCGTTCCCAGATCGCGGTGTTCGACGTGAGCGCATTCAGCACTTCGGCCAGCGCGACCTCGCCGTAGCTGACCGGCGCCGGCGGGTGCTCGCTCTCGACGAGGCTCGCGAGGATCCAGGAGACCTGCGGCAGCGTCCCGGCGGCGCAGTCGGCGACGAATTCGGTGATCGTCGCCGTGAGCGCCTTGGCGAGCAGCGACGGGTTTTCCTGATAGGCCTTGAAGTAGGGCAGGACGTTGTCGCCGAAGTCGCCGTCCGGCGTCCCGTAGACCTTCCAGCTGATCCCCGCGGCCTCGAGCTGCTCCGGGTAGGTGGGCCACGTGAACTTCCCGTACTGTTCGGCGCGGTTCGAGACGAGCGTTTCCAGGCACGGGCCGCCGTGCTTGCCGTCGGGGTCGATCGTGCCCGTCATCGTGTAGCACCGGTTCGGGTCGGTCGGGCCGAGGACCGAGCAGTGGTAGTGGTCGCAGAGCGTGAAGTTGTCGGCGAGCGCGTGGTAGAACGGCAGGTCTTCGCGGGTGTAGTAGCCCATCGTGTTCGGCCCGTCGCGCAGGCCGTTTGCTTCCAGATGGACGCGCAGGAACCCGTCGAGCGCGCCCCCGTCCCAGGCTTCGTGCATCGGCCCCCACGAGTGCGTGATGTCGTTGACGCACTCGCCGCCGGCTTTCGTATCGAAGTGGAACGGCAGCAGATGGCCGCCATACGGTTCGCCCGCTTCGCCGGGGAACGGCTGCGCGAACACCGTTTTCCCGCTCCCGTCGGGAAGCACCAGCGCGCGTTTGTCGCCGAAGCCGCGCACGCCGCGGTAGGTGCCGTAATAGCTGTCGAACGAGCGGTTCTCGTTGATGAAGATGACGACGTGTTCGATCTCGTCGAGCGCGCCGCAGGTGGCGGTTGTCGCGAGCGCGCGTTCGAGCACGCGCGCCGGCTCGAGCAGCGTCTGCGCCCCCGCGAGCAGCCCGGCGGCAGCTCCGGCCCGCAGCACCTGGCGCCGCGTGAAGCGGCTCTGCTCTGACCCCCCGGTCACCCCCTGTGACGGCACGGCGCAATGCTACCCCAGCCCGGTCCCCCGCAAACCCGGTCCGCCCGGCCCGCCGAGGCGATCATCTACTGTGAAGGCGCGATGAACGTCGCCGAGCGCCATGCCGACGAGCTGTGGGTCTGCCACCTCGGTTCGGTGCCCT
>DATARO010000039.1:0-111121 GCA_036264095.1 Solirubrobacteraceae bacterium
TCATCGAGGCAGGTAACCCACGTGTTACTCACCCGTTCGCGGCTCTGCCCCAGGGCAAGCCCTGGTTCGTCGCTCCACTTGCATGTGTTAAGCACGCCGCCAGCGTTCGTCCTGAGCCAGGATCAAACTCTCCGTGAAGAAAAGGCCCGAAGGCCTTCACGAAAAGCCTGTCATGGGTGTCCCGCCGGCTGTTCGCCGGCGTTGCGGGGGCCCATACACAGTGGCCCCGCGCCATGACGGGGTACTTCCCTACTTGACTCTTGTCCGCCGCCGAGCACTCGAAATGCTCCCGCGGCGGGTCGAACCTGGACGCACACCACGATCCCAGATGGGACCGCAGATGCGCATGCTGTTGAGTTTTCAAAGACCGCCGCGCCTACCCTGAGGTGGTTCCTTCTTGGGGAGACCGGTCCGGACCATGCGCCCGAGGGCGGCTTTGGGCCGACCGGGGAGTATAGCGCGCGGCCGGGGCCGCGGTCTAGCGGGTGCGAAGGCGGCGAAAGCGGCGTTTCCCGACCCGCAGAAGCGCACCGTCGAGGCGCTCCACGGGCACGTCGTGCTCGCCCGCGGCGAGCGCGGTATCCCCCACGCTCACCGCCCCCTGGTCGATCAGCCGCCGCGCCTGCGACCGCGACATCCCGAACTCGCGCTCGATCAGCGCCGGCACGTGCACGCTCTCCTCGCCCGCCTCGAGCAGCGCCTCGGGCACCTCCTCGGGCGCCTCGCCGCGCACCACGACCCGCTCGAAGTGCGCGGCCGCCCGCTCGGCCTCCTCGGGGCCGTACAGCCAGGCGACGACCTCGCGTGCGAGCGCGTGCTTGGAATCGCGCGCGGAGCCGTTCGGCGCCGCCCCCGCGCCGCCGGGGCGCAGCAGCAGCGCCCGGTACTGCTCGATCGCCTCGTCGGGGATGCTCAGCAGCTTCCCGTACATCTCCTCCGGCGGATCGGTCACGCCGATCTGGTTCCCGAGCGACTTCGACATCTTGCGCGTCCCGTCCGTCCCGGCGAGGATCGGCATCGTCAGGATCGCCTGCTCGGGGACGCCGTAGGCCCGCTGTATATCCCGACCGAGCAGCAGGTTGAACTTCTGGTCGGTCCCGCCCAGCTCGACGTCCGCCCGCACGGCGACCGAGTCGTAGCCCTGCAGCAGCGGGTAGAGCAGCTCGAGCACCGACACGGGCTGCCGCGCCGCGAGCCGTTTGGCGAAGTCGTCGCGCTCGAGCAGCTGCGCCGCCGTCGTCGTCCGCGCCAGCCCGAGCAGCTCGACCATCCCCATGTCGAGCCATTCGCCGTTGCGCCGCACCTCGAGCAACTCGGGGCTGACATCGAGGATCCGCGACGCCTGCGCCTGGAAGGTCTCAGCGTTGCGGTCGATCTCATCCTCGCTGAGGATCGGGCGCAGCGTCGAGCGCCCCGACGGGTCGCCCACGCGCGCGGTGAAGTCGCCGACGATCAGCACGACCCGGTGCCCCGCGTCCTGGAAGTCGCGCAGCTTGCGCAGCACGACGGCGTGGCCCAGATGGATGTCGGGCGCCGTCGGATCGATCCCGAGCTTCACGCGCAGCGGCCGGCCCTCGCGCTCAGCCGCGGCGAGCTTCGCCGCCAGCGCGCCGAGCGGCAGGCTGTCCACCGCACCGGCCGCCAAGCGCTCCGCCTCCTCGCTGTGGCGCGGCTCCGCGGTGGCCGCCTCGGGCGCGTTCGCCATGAGGCGCCAATGCTAGACTCTCGCCCTCCGGAGAGCCCCACGGTGCAGCCTCGCGCGCCATCGGTACGCGGCTTTCCCCGATGTTCGGAGGCTGCCGTCACGCCTGCTGATGAGCGTTGAACTTCGCCCCGACATACCACTCCCGGTCGCCGAGGACGCCAGCGCACCGCGACCGCGCCTGCGGCGCCTGCGGCTAGCCGCGATCCTCTTCGCCCTGCTGCTGCTCGGCCTCGTCTCGTTCGTGTTCGGGATCGTGATCTCGGTCGCGTCGGACCTCCCGTCGCTGGAAGTCGTCTCGCAGTACAAGAACGCCGAGAGCACGCACCTGCTCGACGACCTCGGACGACCGCTGGGCATCCTCAGCCAGCAGAACCGCGTGATCGTCACCCCTCAGCAGATCCCGCAGATCGCCAAAGAGGCGGTGATCTCGATCGAGGACAAGCGCTTCGAGACGAACAGCGGCGTCGACATCCGCAGCATCGCGCGCGCGTTCTTTCAGGACATCCTCCACAAGGGCGCCGTGCAGGGCGCCTCGACGATCGAGCAGCAGTTCATCAAGAACGCGCTGCAGGCCCAGTCGCACCGCACGATCTTCGAGAAGCTCAGGGAGGCGGCGCTCGCCTACCAGCTCGCGCACAAGTGGTCGAAGGAAAAGATCCTCACCGCATACCTGAACACGATCTACTTCGGCAACGGCGCCTACGGCATCGAGTCGGCCGCCGAGACCTACTTCGGTCACGACGTCAACCACCTCGGCTGCGGCTCCCCCGGGCACGCGCTCTGCGTCGAACAGCTGCAGCCGTGGGAGGCCGCGCTGCTCGCGGGGATCATCCAGTCGCCGACGAGGTTCGACCCCGCCACCGATCCGACCGCCGCCCGCGAACGCCGCGACACCGTGCTGGCGCAGATGCTCGCCCAGGGATACATAACTCGCCCGATCTACGACGAAAGCATCAGGCAGGCGCTCCCCGCACCGCACGAGATCCAGGCTGCGCACGAGCAGACCGTCGAAGGCGTCGACGCCGGCTACTTCACGAGCTGGATCGACCAGCAGGTGATCGAACGCTACGGCGCCTACCGCGCCTTCGACGGCGGGTTGCAGGTGCGCACGACGCTCGACCTCGACCTTCAGCGCGCTGCCGAACAGGCGGTCAACAACTACCTCGCCTACCCCGGCGGCCCCACCGCCTCGCTCGTCGCGATCGAAAACTCGACCGGCGAGGTGCGTGCGATGGTCGGGGGGCGCAACTACGACTCGACCCCGTTCAACATCGCCACCGAGGGCGAGCGCCAGCCCGGCTCCTCGTTCAAGGCCTTCGACCTCGCCGCCGCGCTCGAGGACGGCATCTCCCCCTACTCGGTATGGACGTCCAAGCAGAAGGAATTCATCGTCCCGAACACGCACGGCCAGGAACACTTCATCGTCCATAACGACGAAGGCGCGTACTCCGGCTCGAATACGCTGACCGGCGCGACCGCCTTCTCGGACAACTCGATCTACGCCGAAGTCGGGCTGAGGGTGGGCACGCACCGGATCGCGCGCCTCGCGCACCGGATGGGCATCACGACCCCGCTCTCCACCAACCCCGCGATGACGATCGGCGGCCTCACGGTCGGCGTCACCCCGCTCGACATGGCGCACGCCTACGAGACGATCGCGCACGGCGGGGAACGCGTCAGCGGGACGTTGGCGAGCGCCGCCGCGCCCGTCGGGATCCAGGAAGTGTCCTCCCCCAACCGCCCCCTCCCCGACGGCTCGCACCGCGACGTCAACAGTGTCCGCACGATGCGCGTGCTCCCCGCCCCGATCGCCTCGACGGAGACCTCGATGCTCGAGACGGTCCTCCAGTACGGCACGGGCCGCGCCGCCGCGATCGGCCAGTTCGCCGCCGGCAAGACCGGGACGACGTCCAACTACGGCGACGCGTGGTTCGTCGGCTGGGACTCGAAGTACACGGTCGCGGTCTGGGTCGGCTACCCGGACAAGCTGGTGCCGATGACAACCGACTTCAACGGGACACCTGTGCTCGGCGGGACCTTCCCGGCCCTGATCTGGCACGACTTCATGACAGCGGCGCTCGGCATCGACAAGACGCGCGCCGAAGCGAACCCGAAGAGCGGCTCCAACGGGACCTCGACGACGAGCACCTCATCCGGCGAAGGCGGCGAATCGGGCGGCGGCGGCGCCCAGACAGGGACGGCCTCGACGCCCACCTCGGCAACGTCGCCGCCCGCGAGCCACGGCAGCTCCCCAGCGACACCGGCGGGCGGCGGGCAGGCCGAAGGCACGGGCGGCGGCGAACATGCCACCACGCCGGCTGCCCCGACGCCGGAATCACAGACCGCGACGCCCTCTCCCGCCGCGCCCTCTACGCCGTCGTCGCCATCGACCGGCGGCGCATCGCCGACGGGAGGCGTATCGCCCTCGGGCTGAGGCCTCCGCCGCCGGCGGGGGCCGCGCGACGAGAGACGCCGCCACGCATATTGCAGCGGCGGTGCCCGTCTTGCCCACCGCCCGGCGCCCTGGTGCCCGGCGCGCCGCGGGCCCATCGCGGCCGCGTCGCCACGCGCGGGCGCCTGCAGTGACCATCGCCCGCGCCGGCATCGCCACGCCGTGCCCCCCGCGGCGGGCGTCCACCCGAACTGATCAGCCGCGGCCCGACCCGCCGGCCGTTACGCGCGCCACGCGGCGTACCCCGCCCCCCGGCCGGGGCCGTGACACGTTCGCATCGCCCGCCACCGCGAAGCGCCACGGCAAGGCCGGCGCGCGCGTTATCCCGACGCGCGGGCCCGCGACGAGCGCGGCGTCCGTCGCGCCGCCCGGCTCGCGCGCGAGGACGCGCACCGGCCCGCTCTGCAGGTCGGTGTCGTTCAGCTCGAGCCCGATGCCGAGTGCCTGCGTGAGGCGGCCGGGCCCCGAGCACAGCTCGTGGTCGCGGATCGCCGGCCCCCGGCGGGCACGCATCGCCTCGATTCCCGCCACCGGCCGCAGCGCGCGGATCAGCACGGCCGCGCCGATCCCCGCCGGCTCGCACACCGCGTTCAGCATCGCGTGGATGCCGTAGGAGCGGTACACGTAAGCGCGGCCCGGCGGCCCGAACAGGGGGCGCGTCCGCTCGGTGAGGCCGACGAACGCGTGGCAGGCGGGCTCGCCCTCGTGGTAGGCCTCCGTCTCGACGATCACACCAGCGCTGCCGCCGTGCGCGACCGTGCAGCCGATCAGCTCGCGGGCGACCTCGAGCACAGGCCGGGCGTAGAAATCAGCGCCGAGCGGCGCCATCGAGCTCCGCGCGCGCGAGCGCGAGCTGCTCGCTGAGGCGCGCGCTCGCGGTGCCGCCCTCCGAGACCTTCGACTCCAGCCACGAGCTCTGCCCGAGCAGCGCGCGGAACTCGTCCTCGTGCCCGGCGAGGAGCTCACTGTGCTCCCCGACCTCCTCACGCGTCAGCTGGGAGAGGGTGCGGCCCGTCTCGACCGCAGTGCGCACGAGCCCGGCGACGACGCCGTGGGCCTCGCGGAACGGCATGCCGAGGCGCACGAGCAGGTCGGCGACGTCGGTCGCCGCGATCATCTCGTCGGAAGCCGCATCGCGCATCCGCGCGCGGTCGAAGCGCGCCCCCGCGACCATCCCGGTCGCCGCCGCGAGCGCGAGCTCGATCGTGTCGGCCGCGTCGAAGAGATGCTCCTTGTCCTCCTGCAGGTCCTTGTTGTACGTCAACGGCAGCGCGTGCATCACGCCGTGCAGCGCCGCGAGGTGCGCGACGACGCGCGGGGCCTTGCCCCGCAGCAGCTCGGCCGCGTCCGGGTTCTTCTTCTGCGGCATGATCGAGGAGCCCGAGCTCCACGCGTCGGGCAGCTCGATGAAGCCGAACTCCGAGCTCGACCACAGCACGAGCTCGGCGCCGAGGCGCGAAAGGTGCGTCGCGCACGTCGCCGCCGCGCCGAGGTAGTCGAGCGCGAAGTCGCGGCCCGAGACGGCGTCGATCGAATTCGGGGCGACGCCCGCGAAGCCGAGCTCCGCCGCGACGGCGCCGCGATCCGTGTCGAAGTTCACGCCCGCCAGCGCGCCCGCGCCGAGCGGCAGCCTCCCGGCTGCCGCGCGCTCGGCGAACGCGAAGCGCTCGCAGTCGCGGGCGAGCATCCAGAAATACGCAAGCAGGTGATGGCCGAGGTAGACCGGCTGGGCGCGCTGCAGGTGCGTGTAGCCCGGCATCGGCGAGTCCGCGTGCTCCTCGGCGCGCTGCAGCAGGGCGCGCATCAGCGCGCGCGCGGCGTCCCCCGACGCCGCCGCGGCCTCGCGGGTGTACATGGCCAGATCGGTCACGACCTGGTCGTTGCGCGAGCGCCCGGTGTGCAGCCGGCCCGCGACCGGCCCCGCGAGCTCGGTCAGGCGGCGCTCGATCGCCATGTGGATGTCTTCATCGCCGTCGGCGAACGGGAAGCTGCCGGCGCGCAGCTCATCGGCGACGGCGTCGAGCCCGGCGAGGATCGCGTCACGATCCTGCTCGGCGATGATGCCGCGCGCGGCGAGCATGCGGGCGTGCGCGCGCGATTGCGCCACGTCCTGGGGCCACAGCCGCCGGTCGAAGGACAGCGACGTGTTCAGGCGCGCGAAGTCCGGGTGCTGTGGCTCTGAGAAGCGCGACACGGGCTCGTGAGTCTAGGCGCGGCCGAGCGCGCGCAGGAGCTCGCGCGCGACGCGCTCGACCTCGTCCTCGCCCATCGCCGGGAAGAACGGCAGCGCGAGCGAGCGAGCGGCGACGCTCTCGCACACCGGGAACTCCCCCTCGCGGTGGCCGAAACGCTCGCGGTAGTAGCTCATCAGGTGGATCGCGGGCAGGTAGGGCTTGCTCTGGATGCCGCGCTCGGCGAGCGCGCGGACGGTCGCATCGCGGTCGGCCTCATGCGGCAGCTGCACGACGAACACGAACCAGCCGCGGCGCTCGGACCCGCGGTCCGGGCACGGCAGCGCGAGCCCCTCGACGTCCGCGAGCGCCTCGCGATAGAGCCCGGCGACCCGGGCGCGCGCGGCGAGCATCTCGCCGAGCCTCTCGAGCTGCGCGAGGCCGAGCGCGCAGGCGATGTCCGAGAGGCGGTAGTTGAAGCCGAGCCGGTCGTGGTCGAGCCAGCCCATGTCGGGCGCCCGCCCCTGGTTGCGCTCGCTGTCGATCGTCTCCTTCAGCGAGGCGTCCGCGAGCGTGATCATCCCCCCCTCGCCCGTCGTGAGTTGCTTGTTGGCGTAGAAGCCGAAGACCGCCGGGAAGCCGCTCGCGCCGACCGCGGTGCCGTCGGCGTGGCGCGCGCCGAGCGCCTCGCACGCGTCCTCGGCGATCGCGAGCCCCTCGCGCTCGGCCAGCGCGGAGAAGGCGGCGATGTCGGCGGGGTAGCCGAAGATGTGCACCGGCAGCAGCGCGCGCGTGCGCGGCGTGAGCGCGGCAGCCGCCGCGGCGGGGTCGAGGTTCAACGTGAGCGGATCGATGTCGGCGAACACGGGACGGGCGCGCTCGTAGATCGCCGCGTTGGCGGAGGCGACGAACGAGAACGGGCTAGTGATCACCTCGTCGCCGTCGCGCACGCCGGCAGCGCGGAGCGCGAGGTGCAGTCCGGCGGTGCCGCTGCTGACGGCGCACGCATGCGGGGCGCCGACGAAGGCGGCGAACGCGCGCTCGAACTCGCCCAGCCGCGGGCCGAGCGAGAGCTGCCCGGAGCGCAGCACCTCGAGCACCGCCCGCTCCTCCTCCTCCCCGAGCACGGGCCGCGCGAGCGGGATCGCCGAGGCGGGCGGCGCGCCCGCGACCGGGTTTCCCCCGCCCCCGCCCATCTACACGCGCCCGGTCGAGCCGAGCGTGGTGCCAGGGGCTCGCGGGCCGCCGGGCTGCATGCCGTACTCGAGCGAGTCGACGAGCGCGTCCCAGGATGCCTCGATCAGGTTCTCGGCGACGCCGATCGAGCCCCACATCCCGTGGCCGTCGCTGGCGTCGATCAGGACGCGGGTGATCGCGCCCGTGCCCTTGCTCTCGTCGAGGATCCGGACCTTGAAGTTGACGAGCTCGATGTCGCGCAGGTGGGGGTAGATCTCGCCGATCGCCGCGCGCAGCGCCTGGTCGAGCGCGTGCACCGGGCCGTTGCCCTCGGCGGTGCGGACGTAGCGGTCGCCGTCGACCCAGATCTTCACGACCGCTTCGGTGTCGACCTTGCCGTCGCTGCGCTTTTCGACGATCACACGCCAGGACTCGAGCCGGAACAGCGGCTCGTACTCGCCGGCCTCCTTGCGCATCAGCAGCTCGAACGAGCCGTCGGCGGCCTCGAACTGGAAGCCTTCGTGCTCCAGCGCCTTCACGCGGCCCACGACGCGCGCGGCGAAGGCGTCGTCGGCGGGCAGGCCGGCCTCGGTAGCGGCCTCGACGATCGTGCCGCGCCCCGAGAGCTCGGAGATGAGGATGTCGCGGTCGTTGCCGACGACGGCGGGGTCGACGTGCTCGAAGGTGTTGGCGTCGGCGCGGATGCCTGCCGCGTGCAGGCCCGCCTTGTGGGCGAACGCGTGCTTGCCGACATACGGCTGCGCGGGGTCCGGGGCGCGATTGAGCAGCTCGTCGAGGAAGTGCGCGGTCTCGGTCAGCCGCGCGAGGCGCTCGTCGCTCAGCACGCGCGCGCCCATCTTCAGCTGCAGGTCGGCGATCAGCGTGACGAGGTTGGCGTTGCCCGTGCGCTCGCCGATGCCGTTGACGGTCCCCTGGACCTGCGTCGCGCCCGATTCGACAGCGGTGAGCGCGTTCGCCACGCCGCAGCCGGTGTCGTCGTGGGTGTGGATGCCGAGCGCGGCCGCGGGCAGCGCTTCACGGACGACGCTCAGCGCCGTGCGGATCTGCGGCGGCAGCGAGCCGCCGTTGGTGTCGCACAGGACGAGCCGCTCGGCGCCCGCCTCGGAGCCGGCGCGCAGGCACTCGA
This sequence comes from Solirubrobacteraceae bacterium, assembly GCA_036264095.1. Classification (GTDB taxonomy): domain Bacteria; phylum Actinomycetota; class Thermoleophilia; order Solirubrobacterales; family Solirubrobacteraceae; genus Palsa-744. The sequence goes on from DATARO010000039.1 coordinate 8,652, forward strand.
GCGCGTAGCCGGGGTCGAGCGCGAAGCCGTCGAAGAAATGCTCGGCGTCCAGCAGCACGCGCTTGCCGGCGGCGACGAGGAACGCGACCGAGTCGGAGATCATCGCGAGGTTCTCCTCGCGCGTGGCGCGGACGACCTTCTCGACGTGCAGGACCGAGGCCTTGCCGACCAGCGTGCAGACCGGGGCGAAGGAGTCGGCGAGGATGCGCAGGCCGTCGTCCTCGGCGGCGGCGCGGTCGCGCCGGCGGGTCATGCCGAAGGCGACGATCTGGGAGACGGACAGCTGCTCGCGCGCGAGCAGGCCGAACAGCTCCTGCTCCTTGGGGTTCGACGCGGGGAAGCCCGCCTCGATCATGTGCACGCCGAGCTCGTCGAGGGCGTGGACGACGCGCAGCTTCTCCTGCGCGGTCAGCGTCAGGCCGCCGCCGCCCATCCCGTCGCGGAGGGTGGCGTCGTAGAGCTCGATCTGCGTCTGCTGGGTGCTCACCGGGAGCTCCTTTCGGGGACGTGGTGCGGGGCGGCGATCGGGAGCGACCGGCCGCGTCGCACGCGACCTAGCCGGTCGCCCCGGTAATTCGCTCCCCCGCGCCCTGCCCGACCACGCCCTCCGCCCGCGCTGCCCTCGCCTCCAGCGCCGGAGCGCTCACGACGTCGAGCCACTCGCGGTAGCGCTCGCTGCGTCCGTGGATCGCGTCGTCGAAGGCCGCCTGGAGCACGCGCGTGATCTCCCCGGGCACGCCGCCACCGATCGCGTGGTCGTCGACGCTCACCACCGGCACGAGCTCGGCCGCGGTGCCCGACATGAAGATCTCCTCGGCGAGGTACAGCTCGGCGCGGGCGACGTTGCGCTCGACGATCGTGTAGCCGAGGTCGCGCGCGATCTGGACGACCGAGCGGCGCGTGATGCCGTCGAGGATCGAGTTGTGCTGGCCGGGAGTGGCGATCTCGCCGTCGCGCACGATGTAGAGGTTCTCGCCGGTGCCCTCGCACACGTGGCCGTGGTCGTCGAGCAGGATCGCCTCTTCGTAGCCCGCCTTCAGCGACTCGATCTTGGCGAGCACGCTGTTGAGGTACTGGCCGGACGCCTTCGCGTGCGGGATCAGCGAGTCGGGGCTGATCCGCCGCCACGAGGAGACCTTCGCGCGGATGCCGTTGCTCTTGCCCTCCTCGCCGAGGTAGGCGGCCCACTCCCAGCAGGCGATCGTCACGTCGACGGGCGCCTCGAGCGGGTTCAGGCCCATCTGGCCGTAGCCGCGGAAGATGATCGGGCGGATGTAGCAGGAGCGCAGGCCGTTGCGCGCGACGAGCTCGAGCGTCGCGGCGCGCAGCTGCTCGGCCGAGTACGGGACCGGCATGTAGTAGAGCTCGGCGGAGCGCAGCAGGCGTTCGACGTGCTCGGCGTTGCGGAAGACGGCGGGTCCGAGCTCGGTGTCGTAGCAGCGGACACCCTCGAAGACGCCGGTGCCGTAGTGCAGGCCGTGCGTCAGGACGTGGACCTTCGCATCCTCCCACGGGACGAAATCTCCGTTCATCCAGATGAGGTCGGTCGGCTCCACGGTCACAGCTCCTATTCGATGTGTTCGAGCACAGCCCTCGTCGCTTCGGCGGTGCCCGCCACGCCCCCCAGGTCGGGGGTGCGCAGACCCGCCTCGAGCGCGCGCTCCACGGCCGATTCTACAGCCGCCGCCTCGCTTTCCATAGCGAGCCCGTGGCGCAGCATGAGCGCCGCGGAGAGGAACATCGCGAGCGGGTTGGCGATGCCCTGGCCCGCGATGTCGGGGGCCGATCCGTGGACGGGCTCGAACAGACCCGGGCGCGCCGCACCGCCGCCTTCCTGCGCCGGATCGCCGAGCGAGGCGCTCGGGAGCATGCCGATCGAGCCGGTCAGCATCGCGGCCTCGTCGGAGAGGATGTCGCCGAACATGTTCTCCGTCAGGATTGCGTCGAAGTGGCGGGGGGCGGCGATCAGCTGCATCGCCGCGTTGTCGACGAGCACGTGCTCGAGCTCGATCTCGGGGAACTCGCGCGAGTGCAGGGCGGTCACCACCTCGCGCCACAGGCGCGAGGTCTCGAGCACGTTGGCCTTGTCGACGCTGCTCACGCGGGTGCGCGCGGCGCGGAAGGCTGTGCGGGCGATGCGCTCGATCTCGGCGGTCTCATACGCGCAGACGTCGCTCGCGCTCGTCGCCGTGCGCGTCTTCTCGCCGAAGTAGATCCCGCCGGTGAGCTCGCGGACGACGAGCAGGTCGGTGCCCTCGATCAGCTCACGGCGCAGCGGGGAGGCGTCGTACAACGCCCGCAGGGGCTTTACGGGGCGCAGGTTGGCGTACAGCTCCATCCCCTTGCGCAGGCCGAGGAGGCCCTGCTCGGGGCGCGGCGCGGAGGGGTCCGTCGTGTCCCAGCGCGGGCCTCCGACCGCGGCCAGCAGTACGGCGTCCGCCGCCCGGCATGCCGCGAGCGTCTCGTCGGTCAGCGCGGTGCCGTGGGCGTCGATCGCGGCGCCGCCGAAGGCGTGCTCCTCGAACTCGAAGTCCCCGACGGCGCGCAGGAGCTCGAGTGCGGGGGCCATGATCTCCGGCCCGATCCCGTCTCCGGGCAGGGTGACGACGTGGTGTGGCACGCGCAGGGAACGCTACCTGGATGGTCGGGATCCCGTTCGGACCCGCGCGGCGCGGCCCGTGGGCACAGCGCGGCCCCGCCCCGCGCATCGGCGGGACGGGGCCGCGGGACTCAGGGGTACCTCAGTGGGCGGGCGGGATCACGATCGGCTTGTCGGCCGTCGCGTGGTGCTCGCCGGGGAGCGATTTGATCGCGGTCCAGAACACCTTGCGTGCGCCCTCGATCGTCGCGAAGTACGCGTGCGCCGCGGCGTGCAGCTGGAGGGCGAGGCTGTGCGTCGTGATCCGGTTCACGTGGCGCGCGTTGCGGCACGCGAGAGCGGCGTCGCGCGGCGTCGGGCAGGCCGCGTGCAGGGCGGCGCGGTCGGCGATCAGCGTCGGCTGGATCGCCGTGCGAGCCGCGAGCACGCTCGTCTGCGCATTCGTGAACGCGCTCTGGAGCGTCGTGCAGTCTTCGGTCACCTGCGGTACGAATTTCGCCAGGTGCTTGTTCTCGGTCCCGGCCGCGAGCTTCGCGCACAGCGAGGATGCGAGGGGGAACGTCTGTTGGAAGGTGGCGTCTCCGGCCTTGATCGCCCCTGCTGCGCCGGGGAGCGCGAGGGCGAGGACCGAGGCGACGATCGGCACAAGGCCGACGATCCGGGTGGGCGGAGTCATGGAGTCTCCTCCTCTGGGGAATGGGGTATCCGTATAACCCGCTAGTCGGCCGCCAGTTGCTGTGCGCCCGGGATTTCCCATTCAAGATATGTGACGATATATCGCCACGGCGGCAGTTGGCCTGCGCGCACTGTCTCGCCGCCGCCGGCTTCGTGGTCCAGCGGGGCGGGGTTCGTGAGCGAGATCGCTACTCGCCGCTCGTCGGAGGCCGTTGCCGTGATCCCGCGGTCGTTCGCCCGCGCGAACAAACCCGACCCGGCCCCCCGGGCGGGTTTCGTGAGCGCCTCAGAGCGCCGTCGTCACCGGACCTGTGCGCTCGCGCTCGGACTCGAACGTGGCGATCTGCTGCTCGGAGGACAGGGTCACGCCGATGTCGTCGAGGCCGTCGAGCAGTCGGCGGCGGATCTCGTGGTCGATCGAGAAGGCGACCTCGCGGCCGTCGAAGCGGACCTCCTGCGCGCGCAGGTCGATCTGGCCGTCGCCGGCGCGGGCGAGCGCGCGGCAATCCTCGTCGGAGAGCTCGACGGGGAGCAGGCCGATCTTCGTGCAGTTCGAATAGAAGATGTCGGCGAAGGACGGGGCGACGATCGCCTTGAAGCCGTAGTCCTGCAGCCCCCAGGGCGCGTGCTCGCGCGAGGAGCCGCAGCCGAAGTTCTCCCCCGCGACGAGGATCGGGTTCGGCGGCAGGTCCCAGCCGGGCTCCTTCGCCCAGTCGTAGAACAGGAACTCGCCGAAGCCGGTCCGCTCGACCCGCTTGAGGAACTGCTTGGGCATGATCTGGTCGGTGTCGACGTTGCTGCGGTCGAGGTGGCTCACGCGTCCGGTGATCGTCTCCAGGGGCTCCATCGCCGTCCTCCTTGTCAGGGTCTGCGCGCGCCGAAGATCGCGCCCTCGGCCCATTTGAAGTGGAGCTCGACGTCGGCGAAGCCCGCCTCGCGCAGCCACGCGATCTGGCTCTCGGCGCTGTCGGGCCTGTCTTCGCCGTCGTCGGCGAGCAGCTCTGTGGCGACCTCGTGATCGGATCGCGTGCCGCCGCGGGCGTGTTCGGCGTGCACCGCGCCCGCGGCCATCGTCTCGTCAAACAGGCCCGCGAGCGGGCCCTGCACGGTGACGACGTCCATGTTGACGAGCAGCGCGCCGGGCGCGAGCAGGGCGAACACCTCAGCGAACAGGGCGCGCTTGCGCTCGGCGGTCAGGTGGTGGACCGCAAACGATGAGACGGCGGCGTCGTAGGGGCCCGGCGGGACCTGCTCGTGCCAGCGGGGGTCGCGCAGGTCGGCCCGCGCCGTGCTCCAGCGCCCCTGCAGGCGGCCGAGGCGGACGCCGGCGCGGGTGAGCATCGGCTCTGAGAAGTCGACGAGCAGCGCCTCCGATCCCGGCAGCGCGTCGAGCAGCAGCTCGCTCATCGCGCCGTCGCCGGCGCCGATGTCGAGGAACCGACCGACCCGCCGGCCGTCGCGGCGGAAGATCGTGCGGACCAGCTCCTCCTGGACGTCGAGCAGCGGCAGGACGTTCGAGCGTTCGGCGAGGAACTCCTCGACGAGCTCGGGGCGCTGCCAGACCGCCGCCGGCGCCTCCCCGCTCACTTCCACTCCCGGATGTCGACGAAGCGCCCCTCGATCGCGGCGGCGGCGGCCATCTGCGGGGAGACGAGATGGGTGCGGCCGCCGCGGCCTTGGCGTCCCTCGAAGTTGCGGTTGGAGGTGGATGCGCAGCGCTCGCCCGGCTGGAGGATGTCGGGGTTCATCCCGAGGCACATCGAGCAGCCCGCGACGCGCCAGTCGAAGCCGGCGGCGCGGAACACCTCGTGCAGGCCCTCGGCTTCGGCCTGGGCGCGGACCTGCTGGGAGCCGGGGACGACCATCGCGTCGACGCCGCCGGCGACCTTGCGGCCGGCGACGACCTCGGCGGCGGCGCGCAGGTCGCCGATGCGCGAGTTCGTGCACGAGCCGATGAACACGCGGTCGATCGCGATCTCCTGGATCGGCGTGCCCGCCTCGAGCGCCATGTAGTGCAGGGCGCGCTCGGCGGCTTCGCGGTCGGCGGGGCTGTCGAAGTCACCGGGCGCGGGGACGGTCTCGGTCACGGCGCGGACCATGCCGGGGTTCGTGCCCCACGTGACCTGCGGCGAGATCGCGGCCGCGTCGATCGCGATCTCGGTGTCGAACGAGGCGCCCTCGTCGCTGGGGAGCTCGCGCCACCGCGCGATCGCGGCGTCGAGCTCGGGGCCGGCCGGCGCGCCCGGGCGGGCGAGGTCGGTGAACCACGCGAAGGTCGTCTCGTCCGGAGCGATCATGCCCGCGCGACCGCCGCCCTCGATCGTCATGTTGCAGACGGTCATGCGGCCCTCCATCGAGAGCGCGCGGATCGCCTCGCCGGCGTACTCGACGACGTGCCCGGTCATCCCGCCGACGCCGAGCCGGCCGAGCGTGCCGAGGATCAGGTCCTTGGCGGTGACGCCGAAGCCGAGCCGGCCCGAGTAGGAGATGCGCATCGAACGCGGCTTCTGCTGGACCATGCATTGCGTGGCGAGGACGTGCTCGACCTCGCTCGTGCCGATGCCGAAGGCCAGCGCGCCGAAGGCGCCGTGGGTGGAGGTGTGCGAGTCGCCGCAGACGATCGTCATGCCGGGCTGCGTGACGCCGAGCTCGGGGCCGATCACGTGCACGATGCCCTGGCGGTCGGAGCCGAGCGAGTAGACGGGGACGCCGAACTCCGCGCAGTTGCGCTCGAGCGTTTCGACCTGGACGCGCGAGAGCTCGTCCTTGATCCGGGCGGCGACGGGGGTGCCGTCGGTGGGCGTGTTGTGGTCCGCGGTGGCGAGCGTGCGGTCGGGCCGGCGCACGCGGCGACCCGCGAGACGCAGCCCGTCGAACGCCTGCGGGCTCGTGACCTCATGGACGAGCTGCAGGTCGATGTAGAGCAGGCCGTCAGCGACCTCGTGGGCCTCCCAGATCTTGTCGAACATCGTCCTCGCGGTCATCGGCCTGCCTCCTCAGGGCTCGTGTTGCGCCTCGTTCTTATGAGGACCCCTTCCGGGGTCCGGTGTTTGGGTCGCGCAGTGGTCACAGCTAGCTGCGCCTCAGTCCCGCGGAGACGACGGCCAGGAAGACGGCCTCCGCGTCACCGTCGTTCTCGAAGTGGTGTGGCAGGTCCGCGTCGAACGTGACGCAGTGGCCCTCCGGGAGCGCGTAGCGGCGCCCGTCGCAGACGAGCGCCAGCGACCCGGACTGGACGAGCGCGGTCTCGCGGCTGCCCGGCTCGTGGATCGGCGGGTCGCCGGGCCCGCCTGTGGAGCCGCCGGGCGCGAGCACGTGACGCGAGAGCTCGGCGCGCTGCCCGGGCTGCGCCGCGGTCATGACCTCGAACCGGTGCCCGCGGCGGGTGTTGCCGCCGCGGCGGCGGGCGGACGCGGGGACGACGGTGACGGCGCCGTCCTCGTCGAGACGCAGGAGCTGCGAGAGGCGCAGGTCGAGGCCCGAGGCGATCCGGGCCGCAAGGGTCAGCGTCGGGCTCGTCTCGCCACGCTCGACCTGGGAGAGCATCGGCGCGCTCACACCCGAGCGGGCCGCGAGGTCGCGCAGCGACAGGCCGGCGGACTCGCGCAGCGCCTTCACGCGCGCGCCGATGACCGCGGGGTCGACCGCGCCGGCGGTCTCGGCGGGGACAGCGTCGGTCGTCGCAGGCGTCATACGCGCGTACGCTATCACAGACATCGACGCGTCGGCACGGCGACAGCCTACGTCGGCGCGGAGCGCATCGGGGTCCGGCGTGCACGCATGTAGAACGCCCCGCGGGAGCCAAGCGTGAGGCCGTCTCGGAGCCCGCGCTCTCCCGGCCTCACACGGCCGACTGCGCCCCTGCGGCGAGGCGTAGGCTGCGCCCGTGCCGAGCGAGCCGAACCTGCGCTCGATCATCCGGGCGACCGACATCGCCGCGCTTCCGCTCTCCCGCGAGCTGCGCCGCAGCGACGGCTGCCTCGTGGTGCGCTCGCCGAGCAACCCAGGCCACTACTGGGGCAACCTGCTGATCTTCGACGACGCGCCGGCGCCGGGCGACGGCGCGCGCTGGGCCGAGCGCTTCGAGGCGGAGTTCGCCGGGGCGCCCGGCGTCCTACACCGCACGCTCGCCTGGGACCGGCCCGACGGCGAGCTCGGCGCCGCGCGCGAGGAGCTCGTGCCGCGCGGGTACGAGCTCGAAGAGACCGTCGGCCTGGAAGCGGGCGCCGATGCGATCGAGCGCCACCCGCGCGAGAGCCGCGACGTGGTCGTGCGCGCGCTCGACCACGCGGGCAGCTCCGACGAGCGCCTGTTCGAGCAGGTGATCGAGCTCCAGGTGATCGATCGGCTCGCGCAGTTCGACCGCGAAGGCCAGTACGCCTACGCCCGCACGCGCATGCGCGATCTGCGCGCGCTGTTCACCGCGCGCGGCGGCGCGTGGTTCGTCGCGATCGATGCGGCCGAGGATCGCGTCGTCGGGTCGTGCGGGATCGTGATCGCCGACGAGCAGCGCGGCCGCTACCAGGCCGTCGACACCGTCGCTAGCCACCGCCGCCGGGGCGTCTGCTCGCGTCTGCTCGTCGACGCCGCGCGGACCATCGAGCAACGCCACGGAACGCGGCGCTTCGTCATCGGCGCCGACCCGCACTACCACGCGCTGGGCCTCTACGAATCGCTGGGCTTCGAGCCGGTCGAGCGCATCGCGGGGGCCTACCTGCAGCCGGCCGCCCACAAGGGCCCTGGCAAGGATTAGCTCCGCCGCTGGGCGTTCCTCGCGCCGCGCCGCGTTCTCGCGCGGCGCGACCCGAACACGGTGCGCCACCAGGGCGCACCCCCTGAAGATCCTCCTACGCCGTCGGCTCGGGCAGCCCGACCGCGTCGCTCGCCTGCGAGCGCGCGAGCGCAACGGACAGCGCCCGCACGTACGCGCGCGCCGCGGCGTCGATGATGTCCGTCGAGATGCCCTGCCCCGCTCCGGTCACGCCCTCGAGCTCGACGACGACCGAGACCTCGCCGAGCGCGTCCTGGCCCTCCGTCACCGCTCCGATCGTGAACTCGCTGAGGGCGGGATTGGTTCCCGTCGCCGCGTTGATCGCCTGGAACATCGCGTCGATCGGCCCGTCGCCCGTGAACGACCCGGTCGCGGAGCTCCCGTCCGGAAGCGTCACCGAAACGCGCGCGTGCGGCGGCCGCAGCGATGACGCGTCGACCTCGAACCACTCGAGCGCGTAGCCGGGAACGTCCTCGCGCAGCTCGTCGGTGACGAGCGCCTCCAGATCCATCGCGGTGACCTGCTTCTTGCGGTCGGCCAGCTCCTTGAAGCGCTTGAACGCAGTGTTCAGCGCGTGCCCCTCCAGCTCGAACCCCATCTCCTCTAGCGCTTTGCTCAGCGCGTGCCGCCCCGAGTGCTTGCCGAGCACGATCGCGTTGCTCCGCAGCCCGACGGTCGTCGCGTCCATGATCTCGTACGTCGTCCGCTCCTTCAGCACCCCGTCCTGGTGGATGCCGGCCTCGTGCGCGAACGCGTTGCGCCCGACGATCGCCTTGTTCGGCTGCACCGGATAGCCCGTCAGGCGCGAGACCAGCCGGCTCGTGCGCGCGATCTCGGTCGTGTCGATGCCGGTCCACAGCCCCATCGTCGGCTCGCGCGTGTGGAGCAGCATCACGATCTCCTCGAGCGACGCGTTGCCCGCCCGCTCGCCGATCCCGTTGACCGCGCACTCGACCTGGCGGCACCCTGCCCGCACGCCGGCCAGCGAGTTCGCGACGGCCATGCCGAGGTCGTCGTGGCAGTGCACGGACACCGTCACGTCGCGCAGACCCGGCACGAGCCGGTACAGCTCCGCGAACATCTGCGCGTACTCCTCGGGCATCGTGTACCCGACCGTGTCGGGCACGTTGATCGTGCTCGCCCCCTCCTCGAGCGCGACCTGGATCACCTCGGCCATGTACTCGACGTCGGACCGCGACCCGTCCTCCGGTGAGAACTCGACGTCCTCGGTGTATTCGCGCGCCTGCGCCACGGCCGCGCGCACCTGCCCCTTGACGTCCTCGCGCGTCGTCTGCAGCTTGCGCTCGATGTGGATGTCGCTCGTCGCGATGAACGTGTGGATCCGCGGCCGCCCGGCGTCACGGACCGCGTTCCAAGCCGCCTCGATGTCCTGCTTGCTCGTCCGTGCCAGACCGCAGATCACGGGGTGGGTGGGGCTCAGATCAGCCCGCGAGATCGCCTGGACCGACTCGAAGTCGCCCGGCGATGTGATCGGGAATCCGGCCTCGATGATGTCCACCCCCAGCCGTGCGAGCTGGTGCGCGATCTCGAGCTTTTCCTGCTTGTTGAGGGAGATGCCGGGGGACTGCTCGCCGTCCCGTAGCGTCGTGTCGAAGATCCGGACCCGGTCCGTCTCGCTTCGCTGCTGATCGCTGGTGGTCATGCCGTTCGTGCTCCTTCTCTATCTCGCTTGCCGACCGATTCTCCGTTGGTTTGCGGCTACGCGGCCGCCACGCGCTATTCCCCCCGAGGGGGGAGCAGGAGAAGGAGCTGCAGGTGCGAGATGTGCAACGACATTCGCGACGAGATTAGCACCGGCGTCGAACGGCGTGCGATGCCGTGATCGTCGGTCAGGACGAGGGCCTGTACGGAGGCGCGACCCCCCAGCCCCAGTGCGGGACGGGCGCATGTTCGAACGTCTCCGCCCCGGGCTGGGAGTTGTGCAGCGCCAGCCGCGAGCCCCACTCGGCATAGCCCATGATCGCCGCGCGGAACTCCGGGTCGGCCGGCAGGTTCGCGTCGTCGGCGGCGCGGCTGAGCAGCGTCACGAACTGCAGGCGCTGCGCGGGCGTGATCGCCAGGCCGCGGTGGCGGGCGAGCATCTGCTCGTACCCGCCGCGGCGGTCCGTATATGCGGGCGGACCGCCCATCACCTCCGCCCACCAGTCGGTCACGTGCTCGCGGTGGGCCCTGGTCACGCTCTCGCCGAACAGCGCGAGGATCTCCGGCGCCTCCGCTTCGACGAGGTCGTAGAAGCGGTTCAGCCAGCGATCGAACGCCTCGCGGCCTCCGGCCCAGTCGTAGATGCTCGGCGGCTCCTCGATGCGCCGACGCTAGCAACGACGGCGCGCGCAACCCGCGGCACGCCGCCGAGCGGGCGGCCCTCCACCTGCATCTGCCTGCGCCCGTCGTCGCGCTACGGCGTGAGGACGACCTTGCCCACGTTCCGCCGCTCGACGATCATGCTCTGCGCCGCGCCCGTCTGCTCGAACGGGAACGCGCCCGCGACGACCGGCGCGATCGTGCCGTCGCCGAGCATCTCCTGCAGCGGGTCGATCCACGGCCGCAGCGTCCCCCGGTCCTTCCACAGCGTGAGCATGTTCAGGCTGATCACGGCCTTCGATTCCGCCATCTGCTTGAGGATGTTGAAGCGCGGCATCCGCGCGACCGCTTTCAGCGCCGTGGGGATGTTTCTGCGCTCGCCCGAGACGACCGCGGATGCGCCGAAGGCGACCAGCCGCCCGCCGGGCTTCAGCAGCGAGTAGCTGGTCCGGAAGCTCTTGCCGCCGACCGCGTCGAGGATCACGTCGAACTTCCCGACGCCGCGGTCCCAGCCGGGGCTCGTGTAGTCGACGGCGCGGTCGACCCCGAGCTCGAGGATGCGCTGGTGCTTGCCGGGCGAGGCGGTGCCCACGACCTCCACGCCGACGCGCTTGGCGATCTGCGTCGCCGCGATGCCGACGCCGCCGCCCGCGGAGTGGATCAGGACGCGCTCGCCCGGCTGGAGCGACCCGTATCCGATCAGCCCCGCCCACGCGGTCGCGTAGTTGACCGGCACCGCGGCGCCCTGCTCGAAGCTCAACGAGTCGGGCAGCGCCACGACGTCTGCCGCGGGCACCACGACCTGCGAGGCGTAGCCCCCGAACTGCGTCCCGGCGAGCACGCGCTGCCCCGGGCTGAATCCGCTCGCGCCCTCCCCCACTTCGACGACGGTGCCGGCGACCTCATAGCCCACGACGCAGGGCGTCTTCGGCGCGTCCTGGTAGAGCCCCATCCGCGCCATCACGTCAGCGAAGTTGATGCCGCTCGCGGCGACCTCGATGCGCACCTCGCCGCGACCGGCGGCCGGGTCAGGGCGCTCCTGCACCTCGAGCACCTCCGGCCCCCCGTGCTTCGTGATCACGACGGCTCGCATCGGCGCGCAGCCTACACGCCGTCAGGCGCGCGGGAGTGTGCGCCTGCGCACTGTTCCCGCCAGTGCTCGCTCGGATCAGTGTGTGCCGAGGTCGACCGACCAGCCGCCGACGAAGCCCTCGGAGGCGACGATCTCCTTCAGCACCTCGCGCGGCACGGGCGCGTCGGTCGTGACGACCATCGCCGCGAGCCGCTGCTCGCTCCCGCCCGGCTCCGTGCCGCCGGGTGCGTGGCCGACGGCCGCGGAGGCGATGTTCACCCCGTGGGCGCCGAACAGCGTCCCCACGCGGCCGATCATCCCCGGCAGGTCCTCGTAGCGGAACACGGTCACGTACGGCTCGAGCTCGATCGTGAGCCGCCGCCCCTGCACCTCGACGAGGTGCGGGATCCTGCCCGGGCCGATCCCCGTACCCGCGACCGCCACCCGCTCGCCGCCCGCGACCACCGTCACGCGGATCAGCTCGTTGAAGTCCTCGGCCTCGGTGACGACCTTCTCCTCGAAGACGATCCCGCGCTGCTGGGCCATCGTCGGCGCGTTGACGAGGTTCACCTGCTCCTCCGTACGCCCCTGCAGCGCTCCCACGATCACCGCGAGCCCGAGCAGCCGTGTGTCGAACTCGGCGATGCGCCCGAGGAACGCGGCCTCGATCCGCTCGACCGAGCTGCCCTCGGCGAGGCCCATCGCGAGCCGCCCGAGCTGCGTGGCGAGCGGCAGGAACGGGCCGAGCATCTCCATGTCCTCGGCGGCGATCGCCGGGATGTTCACGGCCGTCGACACCACGCCGCCCGCGAGCGCCGCCACGACCTGCTCGGCGCTCTGGTAGCCGGCGCGGTCGGTCGCCTCCGCCGTCGAGGCGCCGAGGTGCGGCGTGACGATCACGTTCGGGTAGGCGAACAGCGGGTGCTCGGTCATCGGCTCGCTCGTGAACACGTCGATCGCCGCTCCCGCCACCTTGCCGCTGTCGAGCGCCTCCTGCAGCGCGGACTCGTCGATCAGCCCGCCGCGCGCCACGTTCAGCACCCGCACGCCGTCGCGCATCGCGGCGAACGCCTCTTGCCCGAGGAAGCCCTGCGTCTCGGCCGTCTTCGGCAGGTGGATCGTGATGAAGTCGGCCTGCGCGTAGATGTCCTGCGGGTGGTCGGCCTTCTCGACGCCCAGCTCGCGGTAGCGCTCGGCGCTCACGTAGGGATCGAAGGCGAGCACGCGCATCCCGAACCCGCGCGCCCGCTGCGCGACGAGCTGCCCGATGCGCCCGAAGCCGAGGATCCCGATCGTCTTCTCGTAGAGCTCGACACCCGAGAACTTCGACCGCTCCCACTTGCCCGAGGTGAGCGACATGTACGCCTGCGGCACGTTGCGCGCGAGCGCGAGCAGCAGTGCCATCGTGTGCTCGGCCGCCGTGACGACGTTCGATTCCGGCGCGTTGGCGACGACGATCCCGCGCTTGGTCGCCGCCTCGACATCGACGTTGTCGACGCCGACGCCGGCGCGGCCGATCACGCGCAGCCGCTCGGCGCGCTCGATCAGGTCCGCCGTCAGCTTCGTAGCGGAGCGGATCAGGATCCCGTCGTAGCCGCCGATGCGCTCGGCCAGCTCGCCGTCCTCCCAGTCGACGCCGAGGTCGACGTCGAAGTGGCTTTCGAGCAGCGCGACACCGGAGTCGCCGATCTTCTCCTTGACGAGCACCCGTGCCCGCCCGCCGTCGCTGGGCGGCGCCCCGTCCGGAGAGCTCATCGTCCGAGCCTCTCGACGACCCACTCGATGCACGCCGTCAGGGCCTGTACGTCGGCGGGGTCGATCGCGGGGAACATCCCCACTCGCAGCTGGTTGCGCCCGAGCTTGCGGTAGGGCTCGACGTCGACGATCCCGTTCGCCCGCAGCGTCGCCGCGACCGCCGCGGCGTCGACGCCCTCGTCGAAGTCGATCGTGCCGACGACGAGCGAGCGCAGCGCGGGATCGGCCACGAACGGGGTCGAGTAGGCCGTCTGCTCCGCCCACTCGTACAGATGCGCCGAGGACGCGCGCGTGCGTTCCACGCAGAACGCGAGCCCGCCGCCGTCGAGCATCCAGGCGATCTGCTCGGCGAGCAGGAACAGAGTCGCGACGGCCGGCGTGTTGTAGGTCTGGTCCTTGGTCGAGTTCTCGAGCGCGGTGTGCAGCGAGAGGAACTCGGGGATCCAGCGCTCCGCGGCGTGCAGCTCGGCGATCCGCTCCTGCGCGGCCGGGCTCAGCACCGCGATCCAGAGGCCGCCGTCGGACCCGAAGCTCTTCTGCGGCGCGAAGTAGTAGGCGTCGACCTGGGCGAGGTCGACCGGCAGGCCGCCGGCTCCCGACGTCGCGTCGATCGCCACGAGCGCGCCGTCGCTGCCCTCCGGTCGCATCGGCTCGACCATCACGCCCGTGGACGTCTCGTTGTGCGCCCAGGCCAGCAGGTCCGCGCCCGCGCCCGAGAGCTCGGAGGGATCGGGTGCGCCGCCCGGGTCGGCGGCGAGCTTGAAAGGGTCCGCGAGGAACGGCGCGCCCGCGCTCACGGCAGCGAACTTCTGGGAGAACTCGCCGAACACCAGGTGCGCGGAGCGCTCGCGGACGAGCCCGAATGCCGCTGCGTCCCAGAAGGCCGTCGCGCCGCCGTTGCCGAGCGCGACCTCGTAGCCGGCGGGCGCCCCGAGCAGCTCGGCGAGCCCCGCCCGGATCTTCCCGACGAGCGCCTTCACGGGCTTCTGGCGGTGCGAGGTGCCCATCACAGTGCCGCCGTCGCCCGCGAGCGCGGCGAGCGCCTGCGGGCGCACCTTCGAGGGACCGCAGCCGAAGCGCCCGTCGGACGGCTTCAGGCCGGCGGGGATAACGAGAGGCTGCTGCTCGGTGAGGGGACTCGTCGTCATGGGGCTCCTCGCTCCTTCGGACCTCGAGTTGGGTCGCTGATCAGAGGGTGCCCAGGCGCGCGGCGGTGCTCGTCCGCCGCTTCCCGGTGGTTGACTCCACCCGAACGCCAGTTGCGACGGCGACGCGAGTGTAGCGAACGCCGCGCGACCGCTCCGCTCACGTTCGCAGCAGCAGCTCGCGCGCCACCGTGCGGGCGCTCCACCCCTGCGGCAGCCGCGTCTCTGAGACGCCGCGGCTCGCCTCGGGGGCCGTCAGGCAGTACTCGCTCGCGGGCCCGAGGACGAGCAGCCGCCGCCACAGGCTCGCGCAGCTCGGGTCCATGCCGTCGCCCAGCAGGTCGCCGATCGCCCGCTCCGGCGAGCCCGGTGGCCGCGCCACCCAGGTCGCCGGCGCCGCGCTCCCCGGCGCCGCGCCGGGGGCCGCGCCCTCGCCCTCGATCAGCGCGTAGAGCGCACCCGCGCCGGCCCCGTAGCGCCGCGCGACGCGGTCGTGCGGCGTACGGTGCCCGCGCCCGACGGCCGCCTCGTTGAGCACGCCGAGCGCGGTGAAGTCCTCGAGCAGATACCAGTCCTCGTACCCGGGCCCGTCGAGCCACGGCGCGTCGGGAACGCGATACGCGGCCGAGCCCCGCATCCCGACCGGCGGTGTGCGCGCGAGCGACCGGTGGAACGCCTCGGTTGCCTGCTCGTACTCCTCGGCGCCTCCCGGATCGGCGGGCCGGTGCCAGAAGACGTACGCGAGCACAACCGCTAGAACGCCGGCTTGATCCAGTCCATGTGCTCGCGCAGCTCGGCGCCGACGTGCTCGACCTGCGTATCGGCCTGCTCGGCGCGCATGCGCTTGAAGTTCTCCTGCCCGGCGCGGTTCTCGGCGATCCACTCGCGCGCGAAATCGCCCGACTGGATCTCCTGCAGGATCTTCTTCATGCTGGCCCGCGTCTCGTCGGTGATCACGCGCTTGCCGCGCGTGTAGTCGCCGTACTCGGCCGTGTTCGAGATCGAGTAGCGCATCCCCGCGAGCCCCTTCTCGTACATCAGATCCGCGATCAGCTTCAGCTCGTGGAGGCACTCGAAGTAGGCCATCTCCGGGTCATAGCCGGCCTCGACCAGGGTCTCGAACCCGGCCTGCACGAGCTCCGAGGCGCCCCCGCAGAGCACGGCCTGCTCCCCGAACAGGTCTGTCTCGGTCTCGTCCTTGAACGTCGTCTCGATCACGCCGCCGCGGGTGCAGCCGATGCCCTTCGCGTAGGCGAGCGCGAGCGCGCGGGCGCTGCCGCTCGCGTCCTGCTCGACCGCGACCAGGCCGGGGACGCCGCTGCCTTCGGTGAACTGGCGGCGCACGAGGTGCCCGGGGCCCTTCGGGGCGACCATGGCGACGTCGACCCCGGCGGGCGGCGCCACCTCCTTGTAGTGGATCGAGAAGCCGTGGCCGAACAGGATCATGTTGCCCTCGGCGATCCCGTCGCTGATCTGCGACTCCCACACCTCGCGGTGGCGCTCGTCGGGGAGCAGGATCATCACGAGGTCGCCGCGGCTCGCCGCCTCGACCACCGGCAGGACCTCGAGCCCCTGCTCGCGCGCCTGCGTTACCGAGCCGGAGTCCTCGCGCAGCCCGACCACGACGTCGACCCCGGAGTCCTTCAGGTTGAGCGCGTGGGCGTGGCCCTGGGAGCCGTAGCCGATGATCGCGACGGTCTTGCCGTCGAGGAGCTTCAGGTCTGCGTCGTCGTCATAGATCATCGGCCGGAGGCTATCCGACCGCGGCTGCGACCAGCGTACGCCCCGGGATCTCGAGGCCGCCGCCGGCCCGCTGGAACGGCGCGAAGCGCTCTTGCAGCGAGGCCCGGATCTCCTCGATCTCCTCCTTCGGGCGCGCGAGCACGGCGTCGTGGAAGGCACGCGAGAGGTCGAGCGTCATCTCCCACAGGTCCTCGAACCCCGCGTGCTCCCGCACCAGCTCGAGCGCCTCGATCCGGATCTCGCTGAAGCCGGCGCCGTCGAGGAGCTCGCGCAGCCGCTCGCGGTCGCCGAGCGCGAACGGCCCCGGCTCGCCAGCGGCGGCGCGCTGGAGGCCGCGTTCGCGCAGCTCGATCCCGGGCAGCTGCGCCCAGGGGTTGTGCTCGAGCGCGTCCCAGACGGCGAGGGCGATCCGCCCCCCCGGCGCTAGCACGCGCCGCGACTCCGACAGCGCCGTCGCGGGATCGGCCATCAGCATGTAGCCCCAGCGGCAGAGCACGGCGTCGACGCTCGCCAGCGGCAGGTCGATCCATTCGGCGTTCTGCACCTGGAAGTCGACGTTGGCGATCCCGAGCTGATGCGCGCGCTCGCGCGCGCCGTCGAGCATCGCCTGCGACTGGTCGCTGATCAGCACGCTGCCGAACGGAGCGACGAGCTCGGCGACGAGCATCCCCGTCTCCCCCAGCCCGGCGGCGAGCTCGAGCGCGCGCTGCCCGGGCTGCGGCGCGAGCGCGTCGATCATCCACTGCGAGACCGGCCGCCCGAGCTCGCGCAGCTGCTCCTGGCGCCGGACCCATCCGCTCGCCGCGGCTTCCCAGTTCTCGAGGCTGGCGGCGCGGTGCTCGTTGGGATCGAAGCTCATCGCAGGACGCTCCTGCGCTGCAGCTTCCCCGATGCGGTCCGCGGCAGCGGGTCCTCGGTGCGCGTGAACTCCTTCGGCACCTTGTAGGGGGCCAGCCGCGCCCGGCAGTGCTCGAGCAGCTCCGCCTGCTCCGGCGCGCGCCCGGGCCTGTGCACGATCACCGCGACGACGGCCTCTCCCCACTGCGCGTCCTCGCGCCCGAGCACCGCGGCCTCGACCACGTCCGGGTGCTCTTCGAGCACCGCCTCCACCTCGGCAGGCGCGACGTTCTCG
Source organism: Solirubrobacteraceae bacterium (assembly GCA_036264095.1). Lineage (GTDB taxonomy): Bacteria > Actinomycetota > Thermoleophilia > Solirubrobacterales > Solirubrobacteraceae > Palsa-744. The sequence goes on from DATARO010000039.1 coordinate 25,866, forward strand.
CCACCGCTCACGATCGTCTCGCTCTTGCGGGCGAGGACGCGCAGGCGACCCCGCTGGTCGAGCTCGCCCAGGTCGCCCGTGTGCAGCCAGCCGTCCTCGCCCGCCGCCCCGCGCGCCACGGTCGGGCCGCGCAGCAGGATCTCCCCGTCGGGCGCGATCGCGACGGCCGTGCAGAACAGCGGCGGCCCCGCCGCGTCGTCGGGGGCGTCCGTTTCGGCGAGCGGCGCCGTCGTCGCCTGCGAGCAGCTCTCGGTCAGCCCGTACGTCAGCCGCACCGGCACCCCCGCCGCGCGCGCGCGCCTCATCAGGTCCGGCGCGACCGGGCCGCCGCCGGTCAGTGCGACGCGCAGCGCCGGCGGGCGCTCGAGCCCGGCGTCGAGCAGGCGCGCGAGCGTCGTCGCGACGAGGCTCACCAGCGTGACCCCATCTCCCTGCAGCGAGGCGATCACTCGCTCGGTCTCGAAGCGCTCGTGGAGGATCGCCGTCGTCGCGTAGATCGCGCTGCGCAGCAGGATCGAGAGGCCGCCGACGTGCGAGAGCGGCATCGCGCACAGCCAGCGCTCCTCCACGTCGCCGCCGAGGGCCACGGCCGAGCCGAGCGCGCTCCACAGGAAGTTGCCGAACGTCAGCTCGACCGGGCGGGGCGCGGCGGTGGTGCCCGAGGTGTGGATGATCGCCGCGACGGCGTCGAGGTCGTGCCGCTGTGGCGCGGCCGGCGCGTCGGCTCCGGCGCAGGCGAGCGGCTCCTCCAGCGCCAGCTCGCATCTCGCGGCGATCGCCTCGCGCTCGGCCGTCGAGAGCCGCGGGTCGACCGGCACCGCGATCGCGCCGATCAGCATCGCCGCGTGCAGCGCCCTGGCCATGTCGAGGCCCGCGGGCAGGGCGATCGCGACGCGCGTGCCCGCACGCGCCCCCCGCGCTTCGAGCTCGTGCGCGCCTGCCCGCGCGTCGGCGTGGAGCTCGGCGTACGTCGCGCTCCCGGAGGGGGTCGCGACCGCTACGCGCCCCGGATGCTTGGCGGCGGCCCTCGCGAGCCATCCCTCGACGACCATCGCGCACAGGCTAGCCTTCGCGCCGTGACCACCGTCTGGAACGCCATCCCGCCCCGCACCGGCGAGCCCTTCACCGACATCCGCTACGAGACGTCGGCGGGCGAGGACGCGGGCATCGCGAAGATCACGATCGACCGCCCCGAGGTGCGCAACGCCTTCCGGCCCCAGACCGTGATCGAGATCTCGCGCGCCCTCGAGGCCGCCCGTGAGGACCCCGCGGTCGGGGTGATCATCCTCACCGGCGAGGGCCCGCACGCGTTCTGCTCGGGCGGCGACCAGCGCGTGCGCGGCGACACCGGCTACATGGAGGACGGCGCCACCGTGGGCCGCTTTCACGTCACCGACCTGCACGTGCAGATGCGCCGGCTGCCGAAGCCGATCGTCGCGATGGTCGCGGGCTATGCGATCGGTGGCGGCCACGTGCTGCACCTCGTCTGCGACCTGACGATCGCCGCCGAGAACGCGCGCTTCGGCCAGGTCGGCCCGCGCGTCGGCTCGTTCGACGGGGGCTTCGGGGCGAGCCTGCTGGCCGAGCTCGTCGGGCCCAAGCGCGCCAAGGAGATCTGGTTCCTGTGCCGCCAGTACGACGCGCAGCAGGCGATGCAGATGGGGCTGATCAACACCGTCGTCCCGCTCGAGCGCCTCGAGCAGGAGACCGTCTCGTGGTGCAAGGAGATGCTCGCGCTCTCGCCGTTCGCGCTGCGCCTGCTGAAGGCGAGCTTCAACGCGACCGAGGAAGGCTTCGCCGGCATCCAGCAGCTCGCGCACGATGCGAACCTCCTCTTCTACGAGAACGCCGAGGCGCAGGAGGGCAGGGACGCCTACCGCGAGAAGCGCAAACCCGACTTCTCGCGGTTCCCCAAGCGGGCCTGACGTTGGGAGCGGTCCGCATCTGGGTGATGGCGGCGCGCGTGCGCACGCTGCCGGCCGCCGTCGCCCCCGTGCTCGTGGGCACGTCGCTGGCGCTCGGCGCGGGCACCTTCGAACCGCTCGCGTTCCTCGCCGCCCTGCTCGGCGCCGTGTTCATCCAGGTCGGCACCAACCTGTCCAACGACTACTCCGACGCGCGGCGCGGCGCCGATACGGACGACCGCCTCGGGCCCGTGCGCGTGACGGCCGGCGGGCTCGTGCCCCCGCGGCAGGTCCTGATCGCCACGTACGTGAGCTTCGGACTCGCCGTCGCCTGCGGCATCTACCTGATCGCGGTCGCGGGCTGGGAGCTGCTGGCGGTCGGCGCCGCCTCGATCCTCGCCGGGGTCCTCTACACCGGCGGCCCGCGGCCCTACGGCTACGAGGGGCTCGGAGAGCTGTTCGTGTTCCTGTTCTTCGGCGTCGTCGCCGTCACCGGCTCGTACTTCGTGCAGATCCAGCATCTCCCCTGGCAGGCGTTCGTGACCGCGGTCCCCGTCGGCCTGCTCGCGAGCGCGATCCTCGTCGTCAACAACGTGCGCGACGTCGACACCGACGCGCGCGCCGGCAAGCGCACCCTGGCCGTCCGCCTCGGCCGCGAGCGCACGCGCACCCTGTACGCGGCGATGCTGACGGCGGCGTTCATCACCGCCCCGCTGCCCTGGATCCTCGGCTCGGAGACCGCGTGGCTGTTCCTGCCCTGGCTGGCGGCGCCGCTCGCCGTCGCGCTCGTGCGGATCGTGCGGACGCGAACCGACGGGCCGTCGCTGAACGGCGCGCTCGCGCGCACCGGCGCCCTGCAGCTGCTCTTCTGCCTGCTGCTGTGCGCCGGGATCCTCGCCGGCGGGGGCGTCGCGCGGTGAGGCTCGAGTGCGAGCGGCGCACGCTCGCGCTCGCCAGCCCGCTGCGCACCGCGCACGGGGAGCTCGCCGAGCGCACGCTCCTGCAGGTCACGATCACCGGCGAGGACGGCGTCATCGGCCACGGCGAGGCCGCGCCGCTCCCCGCATACGACGGCAGCGACACGGACGCCGTCGAGCGGGCCCTGCACAGCTACAGGCCGGTGCTCGCCGCCGCCGAGCGCGAGGAGATGCACGGAGCCGCGGTCATCGACGCCTGCCGCGCGCTCGACCCGCTCCCCCAGGCGCTCGCCGCGATCGACCTCGCGCTGTGGGACCGCGCCGGGCGGCGCGCCGGGCAGCCGGTCGCGGCTCTGCTGACCGACACCCCCGCCCCCTCCGTGACCGTCAACGCGACGTTGACCGCACTCGACCGCGCGGGCGTGGCCGCGCAGGCGCACGCTGCCGCCCGCGAGGGCTTCTCGTGCGTGAAGGTCAAGGTCGGCATCGGCGACGACGCCGGCCGCGTCGCCGCCGCCCGTGCCGGCGCCGGACCGGAGATGGCGCTGCGGCTCGATGCGAACGGGGCGTGGGACGTCGAGCAGGCGGTGCGAGCGATCGAGGCGCTCGCACCCGCCGGCCTCGAGCTCGTGGAGGAGCCCGCACGCGGGCTCGGGGCCGTGCGCGCTGTGCGCGAGCGCGTGCCGGTGCGCGTCGCGATCGACGAGACGAGCGCCGAGCCGGGGGCGCTCGGAGCGGGCGTCGCCGATGCTGTCTGCCTGAAGATCTCCCGCTGCGGGGGCATCGGTGCCCTGCTCGTCGCCGCGACACTCGTCCGCACGGCGGGCGCCGAGGTGTATCTCGCCTCGACGCTCGACGGCCCGCTCGGGATCGCGGCGTCGCTGCACGCGGCTGCCGCGCTCGCCTCGCGCGGGGAGCTGCCGCCGTGCGGCCTGGCGACGCTCGGGCTGTTCAGCGGCGTGCGCGACCCGCTCGCGGCGAGCGGCGGCGAGATCGCGCTCCCGACCGCGCCCGGCCTCGGGGTCGAGCCGCTCTAGCGCCCGTGCGCTCCTTCGATCGCGAGCGCCAGCTCCGCGGGACTCTCGAGCGGCAGCCCATGGCCCCCGGGGATCACGTGGAGTGTCGCGCCGGGGATCGCGCCGGCCATCCTCCGCGCGAACGCGATGAACTTCGCGTCACGCGCGCCGGCGATTACGCGCACCGGCATCGTGAGCTCCGCCAGGCGGTCCCACAGCGGCTCCATCTCGCCCGCGCCGAGGCCGCGCATCGCGGCAGCGAGCGCGTGCGGGTCGTTGCGCAGCTGGTCCTCGCTCGCCAGCTCGCCGGCCGCGGGCGGTTCGCCGGCGAACACCGGCTGTGCGCGCCAGCGCGCCACCCATTCGGGGAACGGCTCGCTTTCGAGTCGCCGCGCGAGCTCCTCGTCGGCGGCGCGGCGCTCTGCGCGCTCCTCGGCCTGCGCGATCCCGGCGCTCGTCGATATCAGCGCGAGCGCCGAGACGCGCTCGGGCGCAGCGAGCGCCACGTGCAGCGCGACGCGGCCCCCGAGCGAGTAACCGGCCAGCGCGAATCGCCGCGGCGCGCGCTCGAGCACGCCCGCGGTGGCGGAGGCGAACGTGATCGGCCGCGATGCCGCCAGCCGGCCGTGCCCGGGGAGGTCGAGCGCGAGCGGCAGATAGCGTTCGGGCTCGATATGGCCCGCGACGCGATCCCAGGCACGGCTCGTGCCGCTGAAGCCGTGGAGCAGCACGAGCGTTTCGGGCACCCGGGCATCGTATGAGCCATCTGAACGACACCTACGCCCTCCTGCGCGCCTTCGCGCAGGAGCTCGTGCGCTGCGGGATGCGCGCGGCCTGCACGTCACCCGGGTCGCGCTCGGCGCCGCTCGTGCTCTCGCTCGCGCGCGAGCCCGGCCTGCGCTGCTACTCGCACGTAGACGAGCGCTGCGCGGGCTTCTTCGCGCTCGGCATGGCGAAGGCGACGGGCCTGCCGGTCGCGGTCGCCTGCACGAGCGGCACGGCGGCGGCGCAGCTGCACGCGGCGGCCGTCGAGGCGCGCGAGGCGCGGGTGCCGCTGCTGCTCCTGACCGCCGACCGCCCGGCGGAGCTGCGCGAGGTCGGCGCCGGGCAGGCGATCGACCAGCTCGGCATCTACGGCAGCGCCGCCAAGTGGTTCTTCGAGGTCTCCGTGGACGAGGCCGGCGACCGCGAGCTGCGCTGGATGCGGACGCTAGCGTGCCGCGCCTACTGGACCGCGCTCGAAGGCCGGCCCGGCGCCGTGCACCTCAACTTCCCCTTGCGCGAGCCGCTCGTCGGCGAGCTCGCGCTCCCGGACGACGACACGCCCCGCCCCGGCGGGGCGCCGTACGTCTCGCGTCCTGCCGCGACCCTCGTCGCGGGCCAGGACGAGCTGGCGGGGCTCGTCGGGGGTGCGCGCCGCGGCGTGCTCGTCGCCGGGCGCCACGAGCGGGCGACGCCGCTCGGCGCTGCGGCGGCGGCGTTCGCGCGCGCCGCGGGCTGGCCGCTGCTCGCCGATCCGATGTCGGGCGCGCGACGCGGCGAGGCGGCTGTCGCGCACTACGACGCGCTCCTGCGCGACGGCTCGTTCGCGGCGGCGCACAGCCCCGACCTCGTGCTGCGCGTCGGCGACCTGCCCGTCTCGAAGCCACTGCGGGCGTGGCTGGCCTCGCTGCCCGGCGTGGCGCAGGTCGCGCTCGACCCCGACGGCGCCTGGCAGGACCCCGACTCGGCGCTCTCGCACTCGTTCGCGCTGGAGCCGGCGGCCGCGCTCGCCGCCCTGACGGCGGGCGGGGTCGCCCCGCCGACGGCCGACGCGGAGTGGCTCGCGCGCTGGCGCGGCGCCGACGCGCGCGCGGGCGCCGCGATCGCGGCCGTCCTCGGCGGACGCCTGTCGGAGCCGGCGGTGGCCGCGGCTCTCGGCGCCCTGCTCCCGGCCGATGCGACGCTGTTCGTGGCCTCCTCGATGCCCGTGCGCGACATCGAGACGTTCTGGCCCGCTCGCGATGATCCGCCGCGCGTGCTCTGCAACCGCGGGGCGAACGGGATCGACGGGACGGTGTCATCGGCCTTCGGCGCCGCCGCGGCGTCGGCGGGCCCGGTCGTGCTGCTGATCGGCGACGTCGCGCTCGCTCACGACCTCGGCGGGCTGCTCGCGGCCGGGCGTCTCGGGCTCGCGCTGACGATCGTGCTCGTGGACAACGGCGGGGGCGGGATCTTCGACTTCCTGCCCGTCGCCGGTTCGGGCGCAGCGCGCGCAGCCGAGCCGAACGCGGTCGCGCCCGGCCAGGAGGACATCTACACCCGACACGTCGCGACCCCCACCGGCATCGACTTCGCCGCGGCCGCCGCGGCGTTCGGGATCGAGCACGAGCCGGCGGGCGACTCGGCCGAGCTGCGTCTCGCGCTCGAGCGCTCACTCGCGGCGGGCGCGACCCGCGTCGTCCACGTCCGCAGCGAGCGCGCGGCCAACGTCGAGCTGCACCGCGAGGTGTGGTCGGCGGTGGCGACGGCGCTCAGCCGCTGAGCAGCGGCAGCAGCGCCGCCAGCTTGATCTCGGTCTCGGCGAGCTCGCGCGCCGGGTCGGAGTCGCGCACGATGCCGTTGCCCGCGAAGCAGCGCGCGACGTTGCCGTCGAGCAGCGCGCAGCGCAGCGCGACGCAGAACTCCCCGTCCCCGGTCGCATCGGCCCACCCGACCGGGCCGGAGTACCAGCCGCGGTCGAGCCCCTCGAGTGCGGGGATCAGCGGGACCGCGGCCGCCAGCGGCTCGCCGCCGACCGCGGGGGTCGGGTGCATGAGGCCGGCGAGCTCGAGTGCCTCGATCGGCTCGGCCAGCTGCGCGCGGATCGGCGTCGCGAGGTGCTGGATGTTCGCGATCCGCGCGAGGGCCGGCTCGGGCGCGGCTGCGACCCAGACAGAGTGCGGCCGCAGCGTGCGCTCGATCCGGCGCGCGACGATCGCGTGCTCCTCGCGGTAGCTCGGGTCGCGCAGCAGCTGCTCGCCGAGGTGGTCGTCGACGGCGGGATCGGCGCTGCGCCGCGTCGAGCCCGCGAGCGCGAGCGTGCTCACGCGCTGGCCCTCGCGGCGGACGAGCAGCTCCGGGCTGGCGGCCACGAACGCCGCCTGGCCGCGCCCGGCGCAGAACACGAAGCACGACGGGAACAGCTCGCGCAGCACGCCGAACACGGCGGCCGGGTCATATCGCGCCGGCGCGTGCACCTGGACTTCGCGCGCGAGCACGATCTTCTCGAAGGCCCCCTCGCGGATCGCCCGCACGGCGCCGGCGACCGCGTGCTCGTAGTGCTCGGGCGGCATCGCGCCGGCCACGCGGAAGCGCCCTGTCGGAGCGGGGTCGAGCAGCGGCAGCGGCGCCTGTCGCAGCTCGGCGAGCCGCGGGCGCAGGCGCTCGTGCAGCTCCTCCGGGCGGTCATCGGCGCAGGCGAGCGCGGTCAGCGTCATATGCACCGGTTCGCGCCCGTGCCCCCCGGCCTCTCCGCGGGCGGGCGAGCGCGACAGCGCGACCTCGGGGACGCTCAACGATGCCGGCTCGAAGCCCTCCCAGTGCGGAGCGGCGCCGCCATCCGGGTCGAACGCGAATCCGCCGACCGCGACGGGATCGGAGCTCGCCCCGCCGTGGCCGGCGCCCGCCCGCACCGCCTCGCGCGCGAGCGAGCGCCAGCGCTCGGAGACGGCCCGGAACCGCTCGGGCCCACGGGCGGTGAGCGAGACCGTCTCGCCCAGGCAGGCGAGCGCCATCGCGCCGCGGTCGGGCTGCTCGAACAGGAACCACGGCTCGCCCGCACGCCGCGAGGCGCAGGCGACTGCCGCCGGGTCGACGCGGCCGCCGAGCGCGGTCGTGAACGTCGCGAGCGTCGCGCGTCCGCTGCGCCGCGCGCGGCCGACCGCCGCCGTGAGCGCCTCGCCGAGCCGCTCGTCCTGCGCCGCGGTCAGCGCGAACGGGGACGGCGACGCCGCGCGGGTGCTCAAGCCCTACGTCTCGCTGCGCCCGCGCGAGATCGCGATCTCGCCCGTGCGCATCATCTCGATCAGCCCGAACGGGCGCACCATGCTCTCGAAGGCGGCGATCTTGTCCGTCGTCCCGGTGATCTCGATGATCACCGCCCGCTTGGTGACGTCGACCACCTTCCCGCGGAAGATCTCCGCGATCTGCATCAGCTCGCCGCGCTGCACGCCGTCGGCGGTGACCTTGAACAGCGCGAGCTCGCGGGCAACCGTGTCGGCCGGCTCGAGGTCGCGGATCTTCAGGACGTTGACGAGCTTGTGCAACTGCTTGGTGACCTGATCGATCGGGTGCAGCGCGCCGTCGACGGTGAGCGTCACACGCGATACGTGGTCGTCCTCGGTCGGCCCGACCGTGAGCGTGTCGATGTTGAAGCCGCGGCGCGCGAACAACCCCGCGATCCGCGTGAGGACGCCCGACTTGTTTTCGACGAGGATCGAGAGGACGTGCTTGCGGCCCGTGCGCAGGTTGGCCGCGGCCTCGAGCTCTTCGAGGCTGAGGGGCTCCTTCGTTCCCGGTTCACCCATGTCGATCACCTCCCCGTGGCGTGCGGACGGTTGGGGCCGCGCTCGCGGCGAGAACGAATGGATGCGGCGGTGGCCATCAAGTCGATCACCCCACCATCTCGCGGGCGGCGCTGCCCGCGGGGATCATCGGGTAGGTGTTCTCCTCGCGCGTGACGCGCACGTCGACGAGCACCGGGCCCGGCGTCGCGATCGCGCGCTGGATGTCGGCGACCAGCGTGCTCTTGTCGAAGAAGCGCATGCCGGTGACGCCGTAGGCCTCGGCGAGCTTGACGAAGTCGGGGAACTCGCCCATGTCCACGTGGCTGTATTTGCCGTCCCAGAACAGCTCCTGCCACTGGCGGACCATCCCCAGGTAGCCGTTGTTCATGATGAACACCTTGATCGGGATCTCGTTCTGGGCGCAGGTCGCAAGCTCCTGCGCGTTCATCTGCACCGAGCCGTCGCCGGCCACGCAGCACACGAGCTGATCGGCGCATCCGACCTGGGCGCCCATCGCGGCGGGCAGCCCGAACCCCATCGTGCCGAGGCCGCCCGAGTTGATCCAGCGGCGCGGTGCGGGGAAGTCGTAGTACTGCGCGGTCCACATCTGGTGCTGGCCGACGTCGCTCGTGATGATCGCCTCGCCGCCCGTGGCCTCGTGCAGAGCCTGCACGAGGAACTGCGGCTTGATCTCGTTGTCGGCCGAGTCCTCATAGCCGAGCGGGTGCTTGGAGCGCCAGGCCTCGATCCGGTTCCACCACGCGTCGAGCCGCGCGGGGTCGGCTCCGATCGCCCGGTACTCGACGACGAGCTTCGCGAGCACGTGCTTGGCGTCGCCGACGATCGGGATGTGCGCGGGGACGTTCTTGGAGATCTCCGCCGGGTCGACGTCGATGTGGATGAACTTCGCGCGCGGCGCGAACTCGGACAGCTTGCCGGTGATGCGGTCGTCGAAGCGCGCACCGACGGCGCAGATCAGGTCGGCCTCGTCCATCGCGTAGTTGGCCGTGCGCGTGCCGTGCATGCCGAGCATCCCGAGCCACTGCGGGTGCGGTGCGCCGAACGCGCCGAGGCCCATCAGCGTGCACGTCACCGGGAAGCGGTCGCTGGTGGCGAACTCCGTCAGCTCCTCCGCGGCGTTTGCGTTCACGACGCCGCCGCCCGCGTAGATCACGGGCCGCTGCGCCGCCGCGAGCGCCTTCGCCGCCTGGCGAATCTGCTTCTGGTTGCCCTCGAGTTTCGGCTGGTAGCCGGGCAGGCGAACGTCGCCGACCGGCTCGTAGGCGATCTCGGCACGCGAGAGGTCCTGCGGGATGTCGACGAGCACCGGGCCGGGGCGACCGGTGCGCGCCACGTGAAAGGCCTCGTGGATCGCGCGCGGGATCTCGTTCGGGTCCTGGATCATGAACGAGTGCTTGACGACGGGCATCGTGATGCCGATCGTGTCCGCCTCCTGGAAGCCGTCGGTCCCGAGCAGCTCCGTGCGCACCTGGCCGGTGATGAACACGACCGGTACCGAGTCCATCATCGCGTCGGTGATCGGGGTGAGCAGGTTCGTCGCCCCGGGGCCGCTCGTCGCGAACGCGACGCCGACCTTGCCGGTGGCCTTCGCGTAGCCCTCGGCCGCGTGGCCGCCCCCGGCCTCGTGTCGCACGAGGATGTGGCGGATGCCCGCGTCGACGAAGGCATCGTAGGTCGGGAGGTTGGCGCCGCCGGGCAGGCCGAAGACGACGTCGACACCCTCTGCCTTGAGACATTCCATGAGCGCATCTACCGCGCGCATATCGCCGACCTCCTTCCTTCGGTGTCCGAGAGCGAAAAAACGCCAGTGTACCAGCGGGTTTTCGGCCCAGATGATTGGTTCGCGGCCCCGCACCGGCGCTGCCCGGCTCGCATGCCGCGACGCAGCAGGCGGGGGTGGAAAGCGATCGTCTAGCCCGAGGCGCCGAGTCCGACGCCGATGGCGAGGCTGATGACGCCGCCGACGGTCACGAACACGAGCGAGGAGCGGATCGAGATGTTGAGGAAGCGGTAGCGGACCCATGCGATCGCGAACAGCTCGACCGCGACGACGGCGCCGGCGACGATCAGCGCGTGTTTGAGATCCGAGATCAGGAACGGGAGCGTGTGGAAGATGCTCCCGAGCACCGTCATCGCGCCGGTGATCGAGCCGCGCACGACCGCCGAGCCGCGCCCGGTCTCCTCGCCAGTGTCCGAGCCCGCCTCCGACCAGCCCATGCTCACGCCGGCGCCGAGCGCGACCCCGAGCCCGACGATGAAGGCGGTGTGCGAGCTCGAGGTGATCGCCGCGGCGAAGATCGGCGCCAGCGAGGAGATCGTGCCGTCGATCAGGCCCACGAGCCCCGGCTGCACGACGCGCAGCAGGAATTCGCGTTCGTCGGCGAACCCGGCGCGGTGTATGCACTTGCCGATGAACGTGCCGTCGTGCGCCATCGCCGTCGCCTCGCTGCTCATCCGCGACAGCCTAAGGGGCGCACCGGCTTAGGGCGGCCGAAGACGCCTCAGGGCGCCCTAACCTCGTCCGGGCGCTGCCAGGATTCGGGGGCGATCGGCACGTCGGGGTACTCGAGCTCCGCTCCGCAGCGCGTGCAGAGGGCGTCGTAGATCTTCGTCACCCGGCCGCACTGGGGACAGCGCCGCCGCAGCTCGTCGCGCTCGAAGCGGTAGGCGATCGCTGCGAGCAGCCCGACGATCGGCACGAGGCCCGAGATCAGGAACCAGAGGAAGAACGAGCTCCCCTTGATCTTCCCGATGATGCCGCCGGACAAGCCGAAGCACACGGCGATGATCACGTAGGCCATCGCGCCCGGCCGGTCTCAGAGCAGGACGCGCAACGCCCAGATCACCGCAACCACCGCCAGGATGAACACGACGGTGCTGAACAGGACCGAGACGATGTGCACGACGAACCCGAGTAGCAGCCACGCCGCGAGCAGAAACACAAGCGCCGCCACCACGGTGCGCCCGAACGAGCGCGTTGACTGGTTCTCGTTCATATGAGGCCACTTTACCGCCCGGCGGCGGACAAACGGCACGCGGGGTTGCGGTTTCGAGGCCGCGCCGGGACAACCGGCAGGGCGGCCGGGACGGGGTCATCCCCCGCCCGGCCGCACACCGCCGCCGCCGGCCGAGGGGAGCCGGCGCTTATCCATGAGGAGGGCTGCGTGCTACCTACTACTGGGGACCAGCACGTCCGTGGTCGCGCTCCGCGTGCACCGCGGGGAAGCCGGCGCCCGCGAGGAGCGGCCACGACCCGCCCCCTGCGCGATCCCGGTGAGCTGGTAGCGACGGATCCGCCGTCCCTGGCCGAAGCTCGCCGCTGGGTCCTCGGGCAGCAGAATGAACCGCCGAGGGGTTACGCCTATCGGATTTGCTGCTGACCGGTTCATGGGGAGCATGTTGGCGTGCGGGTGCCGCGATGCCTTTGGCCCGCCGTCCAAAATGTCCGCCTGGGGGCTGTGCCGAGTGCGACCCGGGAGCGGTGCTCGGCCGCGGCGCGCCTCAGACCCCGAGCTGCGCGTTGATCAGGCGGGCGACCTCGGTGCCGTCGGCGCGGCCCTTCGTCTCGCGCATCACGTGCCCGACGATCGGGCCGATGGCCTTGGCGTTGCCCGCGCGCACCCGCTCGGCCGCCTCGCCGTTGGCGGCGATCGCCGCAGCGACGACCGCCTCGAGCTCATCACCGCCGCCGAGCGCCCCGAGCCCCTCGGCCTCGACGATCGCCGCTGCGCCGCCGCCCTCGGCCACGAGCCGGTCGAGGACCTGCCGCGCCGCGCCGACGGTGACATGCTTGTCCCCCACGAGGCCCACGAGCTCGGCGAGCGCGGCGGGCGCGACGCGCGAGGACGCCGGGTCCTCGCCGTCTGGCAGCCTCGTGATCAGCTCCCCGGTCACCCAGTTGGCGAGCGCCTGGGGCTCGGGCGCGGGCTTTGCGCCGGCGGCGAGTGCATCCTCGAAGTACGCCCCGAGCTCGGCACGGAAGGCGAGCAGCCGGACGCTGTCGGAGCTCAGCCCGTGCTCGCGCTGGAGCCGCTCAGCGCGCTCGGCCGGCAGCTCGGGCATCGCCGCGCGCGCCGCGTCGAGCATCGCCGCGTCGATCGCCACCGGCAGCAGGTCGGGCTCGGGGAAGTAGCGGTAGTCGTGCGCCTCCTCCTTCGAGCGCAACGAGGTGATGGAGCCGGAGTCGGGGTCGAAGTGGAGCGTCTCCTGCACGACGCTCCCCCCGCCCTCGATCACGTCGGCCTGGCGCGCGATCTCCGCCCTGATCCCGCGTTCGATGAAGCGAAAGGAGTTCATGTTCTTGAGCTCGGTCTTGACACCGAACGTGTCGCTGCCGGCCCGGCGCAGCGAGATGTTCGCGTCGCAGCGCAGCGAGCCCTCCTCCATGTTCACGTCGCTGACGCCGAGCGCGCGGAGCGTGCTGCGCAGCAGCCGCAGCCACTCTCCGGCCTGCTCGGGGGTGCGCAGGTCCGGCTCGGTCACGATCTCCGCCAGCGGCGTGCCGCCGCGGTTGAAATCGACGAGGCTCGCGTCGGAGCCGTGGATGCGCCCGCTCGCGCCGACGTGGATCAGCTTCGCCGCGTCCTCCTCGAGGTGGACACGGTGGATGCGAATGTCAGCAAGCCGGCCGCCGAGGCACAGGGGCTCGTCGTACTGGGAGATCTGGTAGCCCTTCGGCAGGTCCGGATAGAAGTAGTTCTTGCGATGGAAGATCGAGCGCGGCGCGAGCTCCGAGCCGAGCGCGAGCCCGATCATCAGGCCGAAGTGCACAGCGCGCGCGTTCGCGACCGGCAGGCTCCCCGGCAGGCCCAGGCAGACGGGGCAGGTGTGCGTGTTCGGCGGCTCGCCGAACGACAGCTCGCAGCCGCAGAACATCTTGGTCGCGGTGGCGAGCTGGACGTGGATCTCGAGGCCGATCACGGCTTCGAGCCCGGCCGCCGCGCCGGAGCCGTTCTCAGACACGCGCGGAGCTCCCGTCGAACCCGAGCACGCGCTCGAGCGCGTGCGCGGCGTCCAGAACGCGCGCGTCGCTGAAGGCGGGGCCGGCGATCTGCAGCCCGACCGGCAGGCCGTCGCTCAGGCCGCACGGGATCGAGATCGCCGGTATCCCGGCGAGCGACATCGGCACCGTGCAGTAGTCGTTCAGGTACATCGCCAGCGGGTCCCCCGTCTTCTCGCCGAGCGCGAACGCGACGGTCGGCGCGGTCGGCGTGACGATCAGGTCGACCCGCTCGAAGGCGGCGCGGAAATCCTCGGCGATCTTCGTACGCACGCGTAGTGCGCGGCCGTAGAAGGCGTCGTAGTAGCCGGAGGACAGCGCGTAGGTGCCGAGCATCACGCGGCGCTTGACCTCGGGCCCGAACCCGTCGTGGCGAGTGCGCGTGTACATCTCGACGAGCTCGTCCGCCTCGACGCGCAGCCCGTAGCGCACGCCGTCGAAGCGTGCGAGGTTCGACGAGGCCTCGGCGGGAGCGATCACGTAGTAGGCCGAGAGCGCGTGCGGCGCGTGGGGAAGCACGATGTCCTCGATCTCCGCCCCGAGCTCGCGCGCCTGGGCGAGCGCGTCGCGGAAGGCGGCGAGCACGCCGGCTTCGATCCCTTCCTCCGTCAGCTCTGCCGGTACGCCGAGGCGGACGCCGTCGAGGCGCTCGGCGGTCGGCGGGGTGAGCGGCTCGGGGAACGCGAGCGAGGTCGCGTCGCACGGATCCTGGCCGATCATGCGCGAGAGCAGCAGCGCGGCGTCGCGTACGTCGCGCGTCAGCGGGCCGGCCTGGTCCAGCGAGGAGGCGAACGCGATCATCCCGTAGCGCGAGACCGACCCGTACGTGGGTTTCATGCCGACGATCCCGCACAGCGCGGCGGGTTGCCGGATCGAGCCGCCGGTGTCGGTGCCGAGCGCCCACGGCGCGAGACCGGCGGCGACCGCCGCGGCGCTGCCCCCCGAGGAGCCGCCGGGCACGCGACCGCGGTCCCACGGATTGCGCGCCGGGCCGAACGCCGAGTTCTCGGTCGAGGAGCCCATCGCGAACTCGTCCTGGTTGGTCTTCGCGAGCAGCGGTGCGCCGGCGTCGGCGAGGCGCGCGACGGCCGTCGCCGTGTACGGGGGCAGGTAGCCCTCGAGGATGCGGGAACCCGACTGGCTCGGCACGCCGCGCGTGCAGAACAGGTCCTTGACCGCGAGCGGGACGCCCGCGAGCGGGCCGTCGGCGCCGCGTGGGGCGTCGGGTGCCACCCACGTGAACGCGCCGAGCCCGTCCTCGCCGGCGTCGCGGTCGGCCTGGGCGCGGTCGCGGTAGAAGGCAGACAGCTCAGCGGCCGAGACCCGACCCGTGTGGATCTCCTCGGCGGCCGCGGCCGCGGTGAGCGCGAGCAGCTCCGCGCTCATCCGGCCTGCGGGCTCGGGACCAGAAAGCCGTCCTCGCCTGCCGAGGGGGCCTGATCGAGCGCCACCTCGCGCGGCAGGCAGGGGCGCGGCTCGTCGGCACGGAGGACCGGGATCGTGGAAACCGAGTCACCGACGACGTGCGACGTCGGAGCGACCCCGTCGAGGTCGAGCTCCCCGATCTTCGCGACGTGATCGAGCACGGCCGACAGCTCGTCGGCCATCGGCTCGATCTCCTCCTCGCGCAGCGCGAGCCGTGCGAGGCGGGCGACGTACAGGACCTCATCGCGTGTGATCACAGGCGCGCATTCTAGGCGCGCGCGGGCGGCCCGGCCGTTAGGGGTGCGGGCGCGCCTCGGGGTGCGCGGGCGGGTACAGCGTCGGACGTTCGTCGCGCAGAGCGAGCCACGCCCCGAGCAGGATCAGCGCGGAGCCGACGAGCGCCAGCCAGCTGCCCGCGGACAGCCCGCTCGCGTGGTCTGGACGCTCGAGCACCCGCACCGCGGACGCGATCACCGCGATCAGCCCCAACAGCACGCACCACACCGCGCTCGCGACGGGCAGCGCCGCGGAGCGCTCGGTGACCGCGCTCACGACCATGGCGAGGCCGGCGCACAGGCCCGTCAAGATCAGCACGGCGCCCGGGCCGAACGTGTCCCACATGTCTAGGTTCCCGATCGGGCTCTGGTACCAGGGGAGCAGCAGCGCGACGATCACGCAGCCGCAGCCGGCCAGCGCGACGAGCTCTCCGACGCGCAGCTGGCGCGGGTTCACGCCCGCTCCAACTGGACTTCGCCGAGCCGCGAGCCGGCGTCCGCCTGGTGGCGCGCCGCCTGCAGCGTGTTGCGCAGGAGGAACGCGACCGTCGTGGGCCCGACGCCGCCGGGGACCGGCGTGATCGCCGAGGCGACCTCCGCGGCGGCGGCGAAATCGACGTCGCCGACGATCCCGCTCTTGTTGCCGGCCTCCTCGGGCGAGATCTGGTTCATCCCGACGTCGATCACGACCGCCCCGGGCTTGACGTGCCCGGCGCCGATGATGCGCGCGCGCCCGACCGCAGCGATCAGCACGTCGGCGCGGGCGCAGACGGCTTCGAGGTCGTGCGTGCGCGAATGGCAGACGGTGACCGTCGCGTTGGCGGACAGCAGCAGCTGGGCCATCGGCTTCCCGAACAGGTTCGAGCGCCCGACGACGACGGCTTCCTTGCCTTCGAGCTCCGCGCCGGCGTCGGCGAGCAGCTCCATCACGCCCTGCGGCGTGCACGGCCGCAGGCCGTCACGTCCGAGCGCCAGGAGCCCCGCGTTGACCGGCGTGAGACCGTCGACGTCCTTCTCGGGCGGGACCATCCCCGTCAGCGTCGGGCCGTCGAGATGGCCGGGCACCGGGAGCTGGAGCAGGATCCCGCTCACCGCAGGATCGTCGCTGAGCGTCTGGAGCTCGTGCGCGACGCTGTCGTAGGTGGCGTCGGCCGGCAGGCGCCGGTCGAATGCCTCCATCCCGATCTCGGCGCACGCCCGCTGCTTGTTGGCGACATAGCGGGCCGAGGCGGGGTCGTCGCCGACGAGCACGGTCGCGAGCCCGGGGACGCGGCCGGTCTGCGCGGTGAACGCCGCGACCTCCTCGGCCAGCTGCGCGCGCACGCGCGCGGCGACCGCCTTGCCGTCGATGACCTTCGCGCTCATGACGGGGATGCTATGCCCTCCGCGCCGCGCGCAACGGCTGATCAGCGCCGCTGCAGCGGCGCGTACTCGGCCATCAGCTTGCGTTCGGAGCCGTCGGCGGCAAAGCGCACGACGATCACGCCGTCGGCCTCGACCCCCGTCACGACGCCCTCGCCGAAGCCCGCGTGGACGATGTCCTCACCGAGCCGGTACACGGTCACCGGCCCCGAGGGCTCGGCGGCGTCGCGCCACGCCCCGGGCGACCGCGCAGCGCTGCCGGGAGCCGTGATCGAGCGGCGGCCCACCGCGCCGATGCCCGCCCGGAACGCGTCGGAAAGCGGCTCGTCGAGCAGCTCCTGGGGAATCTCGTCGAGAAAGCGGCTGCGCAGCCCGGGCGTGCTCGCGCCGAATACGGCGCGGCGTCGGGCATAGGTCAGATAGAGCGCTCGCATCGCGCGCGTGATGCCCACGTAGAAGAGCCGCCGCTCCTCCTCGAGACTCCCCTCGTCGAGCGAGCGCGAGTGCGGGAACACGCCCTCCTCGCAGCCGGCGATGAACACGGTCGGGTACTCGAGCCCCTTCGCGTTGTGGAGCGTCATCAGCGTGACCAGCCCCGCGTCGTCGCTGCGCGTGTCGGCGTCGGCGACGAGCGCGACCTCCTGCAGGAACACGTCGAGCGTGCCTTCGCCGTCGGCGGCCGCCGCGTCGAACTCGCGGCCGACCTCGACCAGTTGCTCGAGGTTCTCGATGCGGCCCTGCGCCTCGATCGTGCGCTCGGCCTCGAGCGACTCGATGTAGCCGCTCTGCGCGAGCAGCGACTCCAGCACCTCGGCGATCGGCGCCTCCTGCGACAGCGCGCGCAGCTCGGCCATCGTCGCCATGAAGCGGTCGAGCGCCTTCACGGCGGCCGGCCCGAGGCCGGGCACCTGCTCGGGCGCGGCGGCGGCGTCCCAGATCGAGACGCCGAGTGTCTGCGCGTGCGAGAGCACGCGGCCCAGCGACGTCGCGCCGATCCCGCGCCGGGGAGAGTTGGCGATGCGGGTGAACGACACGACGTCCTGCGGGTTGGCGATCAGCGACAGGTATGCGACCGCGTCCTTGATCTCCGCGCGCTCGTAGAACTTGGTCCCGCCGATCACCTGATAGGAGATCTCGCGGCGTACGAGCGTGTCCTCGATCACGCGCGACATCGCGTTCGTGCGGTAGAGGACGGCTATCTCCGAGCGAGCTGCACCCTCATCGAGCAGGCGCTCGATCTCGCAGACGACGTAGCGCCCCTCGGCGTGCTCGTCGTCGAGGCCGCGCAGGTGGATCTGCTCGCCCTCGCCGAGCTCGCTCCACAGGCGCTTGGAGATCCCACCGCGGTTGTTGGCGATCACCGCGTTGGCGGCGGCCAGGATCGTCTCCGTGGAGCGGTAGTTCTGCTCGAGCTTGACGACGCGCGCGTCCGGGAAGTCCTGCTGGAAGTCCAGGATGTTGCGGATGTCGGCCTGGCGGAAACTGTAGATCGACTGGGCGTCGTCGCCGACGACGGCGAGGTTGCGATGCCCGACGGGGCCCGCGTACGTGGGCCGCCCGTCGTGCGGCTCTCCGCCGCGCGCTGGTGCCCGTCCCCCGCCGACCAGCAGCTGCAGCAGCCGGTACTGGGCGTGGTTGGTGTCCTGGTACTCGTCGACGAGCACGTGGCGGAACATCTCGGTGTAGCGATCACGCACCTCACCGAACAGCTCGAGCAGGTTCACGACCCTGAACAGCAGGTCGTCGAAGTCCATCGCGTTCATGCGGTGCAGGTCGCGCTCGTAGATGTCGTAGACGTCGGCGACCATCTCCTCGAACGGGCCGGCCGCGCGCTCGCGGTAGCCGGCGGCGTCGAGGAGCTTGTTCTTGGCAGCGGAGATCTGGGTGTTGATCGCCGCCGGCGTGAAGCGCTTGGGGTCGATGCCCACGGCGTCGGCGGAGCGCTTGGTCAGGCGCCGCGCATCGGCCTGGTCGTAGATCGTGAACTGGCGCGTGTAGCCGAGACGGTGCGCCTCGGCGCGCAGCATCCGCGCACAGGCGGAGTGGAAGGTCATCAGCCACATCCCCCGCGTGGCGTGTCCGAGCAGCTGCTCGACGCGCTCGCGCATCTCGCTGGCGGCCTTGTTCGTGAACGTGATTGCGAGGATCTCGTTCGACTGCGCCTGGTCGGTGTGGATCAGGTAGGCGATCCTGTGCGTGAGCACGCGCGTCTTGCCGCTGCCCGCGCCGGCGAGGATGAGCAGCGGTCCCTCGCCGTGGGTGACGGCCTCGCGCTGGGGCTGGTTGAGCCCCTCGAGCAGCTCCTCGAGGTATTCGGCGTGCGGGTTCTGCATGCACGTCCAAGTCTAGGTGTGACCTCGGCGCGCGAGCCCCGGCGACGGGACTATGTTTGGCGCACGATGGAAATTCGCCCGGGGAGCGGCTGGTTCGGCGTGCCGATGATGATCATCGTGTTCGCGTTGCTCGCGTTCGGGCTCACCGGACACGCGCTCGTGGCGCTGCTCGCGATCCCGATCGTGTACGTCGTCGTGGGCGCGGTCGTCTGGTACGGCAAGCGCCGCAGCGACTAGGAGGCTCCGCGCCGCGGGTCCGTGAGGGCATCCGCCGCTGCGCCCGACCCGGCCGGACCCCCACCGAAAGTCCGGGGACCGACCGGCGGCCCGCTAGCCGCCGGCGGGGTTGGTGCCGCGCACCTGCCGCAGGGGACGTACCTCGGCGACCGGCTTGGGCTCGGAATCCGAGAGCTCGGCGACCATCCGTTCGAGCGCGCCGATGCGGCTCGAGAGCGCCTGGATCGCCTCCGCGATCGGGTCGGGCAGGTGGATCCAGTCCGCGTCGGGACCCTCGATCCGCCGCCCGTCGACGCGTACCGGGTGCCCAGGGTTGCCGACGACCGTCGAGTTCGGCGGGACATCGGTGATCACGACGCTGTTGGCTCCGATCTTCGCTCCGTGCCCGATCGTGATCGGGCCGAGCAGCTTCGCGCCAGACCCGATTGTGACGTTGTCCTGCACGGTCGGGTGGCGCTTGCCGGTGGCGAAGCCGGTGCCGCCGAGCGTCACGCCCTGGTACAGCGTCACGTTGTCGCCGATGTCGGCGGTCTCGCCGATCACGACGCCAGCACCGTGATCGATGAACAGGCCGGTGCCGATCCTTGACGACGGATGGATCTCGATGCCGGTGAACGCCCGCGTGAGCATCGAGAGCATGCGCGGCACCAGCGGGACGCCGGCCTCCTGCAGCGCGTGCGCCACGCGGTAGGAGAGCAGCGCGTGGATTCCGGGCCACGTCGCGAGGATCTCCCCGTCGCTGGCGGTGCGGGCCGCCGGGTCGCGGTCGCGCGCGGCGCGCACGTCCCTGCGGACCTCCCCCGCCACACGTGCAAACGTGCGCAAACCGGCCATGCACAAAAGCGTAGCGGCGAATCTCGCGAGGCCCTCTGCGAGATTGCGCACACACGGCGCGCAGCGGTGCGCGTTCGCTACGGCTCGGGCGCGAAGAACGCCTGGGAGACGTAGCGCTCGCCGGAGTCGGGCATCATCACGACGATCCGCTTGCGCGCCGACTCGGGTCGCGCCGCGACCTGCAGTGCGGCCGAGAGCGCCGCGCCGCAGGAGATCCCGGCCAGCACGCCTGCGCGGCGCGCGCAGGCCCAGGCGGTGCGGATCGCCTCGTCGTCGGAGACCGCGATCACCTCGTCGATCAGCTCGCGGTTGAGCACGGGTGGGACGAAGCCTGCCCCGATCCCCTGGATGCGGTGCGGGCCGGGGCGCTCGCCACTCAGCACCGCCGACCCGCGCGGCTCGACGGCGACCACGCGCAGGTCGGGGTTGACGTGCTCGCGCAGGTGCTCGCCGACGCCGGTGATCGTGCCCCCGGTCCCGACGCCGGCGACGAGCACGTCGACGCGGCCGCCGAGCGCCCGAGCGATCTCGGGCCCGGTGGCGCGGCGGTGCGCCTCGGGATTGGCGGGGTTGGAGAACTGGTCAGGCAGGAACACGTCGTCGCGCTCGGCCATCGCGCGGGCGGCTGCCACCGCCTCCCCCATCCCGCCGAGTGACTCGGTGATCTCCACGCGCGCACCGTAGAGGCGCAGCAGGCTCTCTCGCTCGCGACTCATCCCCTGCGGGAGGGTCAGGACGAGGTCATAGCCCTTGGCGGCGCAGACGAACGCGAGCGCGATGCCCGTGTTCCCGCTCGTCGCCTCCACGATCGTCGTGCGTCCGGGCTCGATCGCGCCTTCAGCCTCGGCCGCCTCGATCATCGCGACGCCGATCCGGTCCTTCACGCTGCCGCCCGGGTTGAACGCCTCGAGCTTCCCGAACAGCTCGACGCCGCTCTCCTGTGCGGGCGTTCCGGCGAGCAACGCGGGCAGGCCGATCAGTGGGGTTCCGCCGACCAGCTCGGAAATGTTGATCGGGATTCGGGCGATGGGCGCGACGATACCCGAATGCCTCCCGCGCCCTGCCGCGCTGCCGGCGCCCGTCGTCTGGGCGCGCGCGGGCGCGCTTCGCCTCGAACAGCACGGCCTCTGCGCGCGCGGGCGTGCGCAGCGCGGCACGGCGCATGCCCTTATACGCGGGCGTGGTGCGGTCGGCGGGTGAAGCGCCCATTGGGCGGACTCCGCGCAGGCGTTATGGTGGCTCGCAAGGCGGGTGGGGGCGAAAGGGGGCCGGGATGCCGGCGAGAGCAGGGGGCCGGGACATTCCCGGCCTCGGCGAAACTGACCTGGGCGGTGTCGAAAGGCATCCAGAAATACCGCTCGTTCCTTCCCGGTGAAGGCGAAGCCGGCGAAGAACAGCTGGTGGCGACGATCAACGGCTCCGCATACGAAAATGCGGGGCTGAACGGGGTGCTCACGCTGAAATCGACCCCCGCGAGCAACCTCGGATTCACGCTCTAGGTGCTCACACCGTGAGGGCTCGGGGGAGCGACAATCCGCTCCCCCGCGAGCTCGGGGCGGAAGCCGAGGCTCGCCTGCACGGCGCGGTGCCAGGATGCGTGCCAGGGGCGCCGGGGTCAGTAGATCCAACAGTAGATTCCGATCGCCCCCGCGTCCTTCTCGACCCTCCGGTCGATTTGACGCAGGCGCGGGGTCGGTTGCGACGAGGGCTCGGTCCCCCGGGGCGATGCCGCTTCCCGTTCTCTTTGCGCGATAAGCAGTCGTTTGACGCGGGGCAATTTCCGATCCGCCTTGAGCAGGAAGCGCGCAAGCGCTACCTGCTCCTTCGTGGGAGACGGTTCAGCTCGGTCACCACAGCGACGAACGGCGTTGACAGCCGCGGCAAGCCGTTGTTCTGCGCGCTCGCTGGAGGTCTGACCGCCGCACCCGGCAAGCGCGAGAAACACCGTGCATAGAAGGATTACGCAGGCCCGCCGATGCAACGGCAGAGCTGCTGGCCGACGCGGCCCGTCCATGGCGCGCAGGATACGCCCCTAAATGCGTGCCAAGTGCGTGCCAGTCGTGCCCGTTTTCGGCCGGAATCGGTCGGGCTCGGTCGACGTCACTTTGGCTTGCCAGAGCCAAGAACGGCTCTGCACAGCGACGCTCGCTAGATGTGGTACATCGACGCGCCGGCCTCCCGCATCTCGCGCTCGATCACATCCGCGATCGTCGTCTGCGCGAGAACGTTCCGCGCCGCCTCCGCCGCGTCGCCGAACACACCCACGGCGTCGCGCCCGAGCGGCCCGTCGAGCAGCTCCACGATCTCGAGCACGGTGACCTCGGAGGGCGCGCGCGCGAAGCGGTAGCCGCCCTTCACGCCGCGCTGGGAGCGCACGACCCCGGCGCGGCGGAGCACTGCGAACAGCTGCTCGAGGAACTGCACGGGGACCTCGCGGCGGCGCGCGAGCTCGCCGATCGGGACCGGCTCGGTGCCGGACGCGCGGCCGAGCTCGGCGAGCGCGAGCAGCGCATACGGAGACTTCGTCGTGATCGAGAGCATCGTCGGTGCGCGGGTGCGTCCCGGGCGAGCCGATCCTAGTGCGAGCGCCTCGCCGGCGCCCGCCACGGGCCTACAGCCAGCCGCGCTCGGTGGCGATCAGAACGGCCTGTGCGCGGTCGACAGCGCCGAGCTTGCCGTAGATGTTGTGAAGGTGGGTGCGCACCGTGCTCGTCGACAGCGTGAGCTCGTGGGCGATCTGCTTGTAGACCTTGCCCTCGGCGAGGCGCTGGAGCACGCCGAGCTCGCGGCCCGAGAGCGGGCACGGGTCGACGTGGCGCGAGCGCTGCCCCGTCTGGCTCGGGAGCTCGTACATCACGCGTCGCAGTTCTTCGGGGCCGAGGCCGACGGCGCGGGCGGCGCGGATCATCTCGCTCGGCGAGACGCGGCCGCCGTGCGCGTAGTGGGCGAGCATGTCGGCGATGCGGATGAACGCGGCCTCGCCATCGGCGTCGGCGTTGTGGTGGCGCTCGATCGGCGTGGCGAGCGTGCCGGGGAGGCCCCAGCGGCGGACGAGCACGCCGCCGACGAGCGCGTGATCGACGCCGAGCTCTCGCCGCTCCTGATGCACGCGCTCCTCGGGTGTGCGCGCGCCACGGTGGACCTGGGCCGGATAGCCGGGATAGGCGTGCAGCAGGACGAGCTTGCCGATGTCGTGCAGCAGGCTCGTGACGGTGAGACGATCGCGGCACTCGTAGCCGACCTCCGCCGCGACGCGGTCGGCAGCGTGCTGGGTGGCGAGGGCGTGCAGGCGGAAGCGCTCCGGCGCCGCATCCCACACGCTGGCGCGCTCGAAGAAGTCGAACGTGCGCATGCGGTTCGCGAGCGACTGCACGCCGGGCGTGCCCAGCGCCTCGACCGCCGCGACGGCGGTGTCGATGCGGGTGCGGCCCTCGTTGGACTGGTTGGCGACTCGCAGCACGGCGATGATCAGCGCGACGTCCGACTCGACCGCCGCGACCACGTCCGCGGTCGCGACGTTGTCCTTGTCCATCACCGCGAGCAGGCGGTTGCGCGACTCGGCCAGCGCGGGGAAGGCCTCGAGCGCCTCGAACGCGAGCGTGAGGCGGCGCCCGTGCCCCTCGTTCTGGTGGCGCTCGGCCGGCGCCGGCGCAGCCTGGGTGGCCGCACGCGGCCGCGCGCCCGCGGGACGGCGCGTCTTGCCCTGCTTCAGCTTCTTGGCCGCGACACTAGCCTGCATTCGCTACTGAGCCCCTTCCTTGGGTACCGGCCATCCAGACCGGGAAGATTCCTTGCGTGTGGCTCTATCGGCACGTCGGGCGCAGGAATTGAGCCATGGTGAAGTGGCGAGCAGCGCCCCGGAGCGCCGCCGCCGCACAGGCGCGCGGGGACGCCGCCCCGCGCCGCCGCCCGCGCTCAGCCTGAGGCGGGCTGCGCGGCGAGCGCCGCGTCGATCCGCGCGAGCGTCTCCTCGCGCCCCAGCAGCGCGACGCTCTCGAAGATCCCCGGCGAGACGGTCGTGCCGGTGAGCGCCACCCGTAGCGGCTGGTAGACCTGGCGCGGCTTGGCGCCCCGGCGCTCGAGGACCGCGCCGAGTGCGCCCTCCACGCCGGGCTCGTCGAACTCGCCGAGGGCCGCCAGCGCATCGCGCGCCGCGGCGAGCGCCTCGCGTCCGTCGTCGTCGAGCCACCGCTCGCGGGCCGCAGGGTCCTCGGACGGACCGTCGAGGAGCGCGCCGGCGAGCGGCCAGAAGTCCGCGAGCGTCTGCATTTTGTCCTGGCTGATGCGGGCGACCTCTTCGAGGCCCGGGCGGCCCGTGAACTGCTCGAGCCGCGCGCCGAGCTCGGCCGGCGACAGCTCGCGCATGTACAGGCCGTTCAGCCAGCGCAGCTTGACCTCGTCGAAGCGGGCGGGGTTGCGGCTCACGCGGTCGAGCGTGAAGCGCTGGATCAGCTCGTCCGTGGAGAGCAACGTCGCGTCGTCGCCCGCGCCCCACCCGAGCAGCGCGAGGTAGTTGCGCACCGCCTCGGGCAGATAGCCGGCGTCGCGCAGCTCCTGCACGGAAGCCGCACCGTGGCGCTTGGAGAGCTTCTTACCGTCGGGCCCGTGCAGGAGCGGGAGGTGGGCGTAGCGCGGGACCTCCTCATCGCTCAGGCCGATCTCGCGCACGGCCTCGATCGCGATCACCTGCTTGGGGGTGTTCGAGACGTGGTCCTCGCCGCGGACGACGTGGGTGATCCCGGCGTCGAGATCGTCGATCGCGACGGCGAAGTTGTAGAGGACCGAGCCGTCGGCGCGGGCGATCACCGGGTCGTCCATGTGCACGTGCGCGAAGCTCGTGGGCCCACGGATCAGGTCGTCGACGACAGTCGCGCCTTCGTCGGGCACGCGCAGGCGCACGGCGCCCTCTGCCTCCGGCTCGCCGCGGAAGCCGCGCTCGGCGCCGTGCTCGTCCTTGTAGGCGCGGACATCCTCGGCGGTCGCGGCGCTGCGGTAGGCGCGCCCGGCTTCGAGCAGCGCCGCGAGCGCCTGCCGATGGCGCTCGCCCCGCTCGCTCTGCATGATCGGGCCCTCGTCCCAGTCGAGCTCCAGCCAGCGCAGGGCGTCGAGGATCTGCTCGACGTTCTCGGGCGTGGAGCGCTCGCGGTCCGTGTCCTCGATCCGGAGCACGAGCTCGCCGGGCTCCCCGTCGACGGCGCGCGCGTGGCGGGCGAGCAGCCAGTTGAAGAGCGCGGTGCGAGCGCCGCCGATATGGAGCGCGCCGGTCGGGGACGGGGCGAAGCGGAGCCTCATCGAACGCCTAGCGTAGTTTCTCGGAGCGCAGGGCCGCGTCCGCGGGCCGCGCGTCCTGGGTCCGGCCCATACCGAGCGCGAGCAACGCCGTCAGCAGCAGCAACCCGGCGAACGCGCTCAGCGTCGCCGTTGTGCCGAACTGGTCGCGGAAGGGGCCCGCTGCGGCCGTGCCGAGCGCGGAAGCGGCCATCCCGACGCTCGTGGCGGTCGAGAAGATCTGACCGCGTAGATGCGCCGGCGTGGCGCGCTGGCGGGCGGCGAGCAGCGCGGCGAAGCTCGGCCCGTCGAGCAGGCCGGTCAGCAACACGAGCAGGAGCGCGATGGCCAGGCCGTCCGCGAGAGGCCACGCCGCGACCGAGGCGGCCATCAGCGCGAGCGACCCGCCGACCAGGACGCGCGGCGCGATCCGCAGCGCGGGGACGCGCAGCGCGACGGCGCTGATCATCGAGCCGAGCGCGATCGCCGCCCACATGTAGCCCGCGGCCGACGCACGCGCGCCCACGCTCAGGGCATAGGCGGGGAAGGCGACCACGAGCGTCCCCCAGGCCGTCACGTACACGGTGAACGTGACCAGGTTGGCCCGCAGGGCCCTGATCTGCCACAGGCTCCTGAACCCCTCGCGTACCGCGTCGCGGATGCGCTCGTGGGGGGTGGCATCCCGGGGGCGCAGCTCGTAGATCGCATCGCCCGCGATCACCGCGGTGAGCGCCGCGCCGATGCACATCTGCACGATGATCGCCGCTTCGGCGCCCGCCGTCGCGACGATCGCGCCCGCGAGCGCCGGCCCCACGATGAACGCGACGTTCACGCACGAGGCCTCGAACGTGTAGGCCACGTCGATCAGCTGCGGCCCCGCGAGCTCCGGCAGCACCGCGGAGAAGCCGCCCGCCGACAGGGGCGAGGTCGCGCCGTAGGCCACGGCGACGAACGGCAGCACCCAGCCGGGCACGTGCCCCGCGAGCGCGAGCAGCGCGCCCAGCGCGAGCAGGGTGACGACGCGGTCGAGCACGATCAGGCGCCGCCGGCTCGCGGCCACGTCGAGCCAAGCGCCGAGAAGCGGGCCGGTGAGCGCGGCAGGCAGCGTGGCGGCGGCGACCACGGCCCCCGCGAGCGAGAGGCTGTGCGTTCGTTCGAACAGCAGGAGCACGCCGGAGACGGTGAACATCGTCCCGGCCGCGCGCGCGAGCGTGAGCACGCTGAGGTAGCGCACGTAGGCGGGACGTCGCAGCAGGCGCATGGTCTCCGAGGCGGCCATCCACGCATCCTGGCAATCCCATCCTCATAATCCCCGCCCATGCTGATCGGCGCCCACGTCTCCCCGGCCGGCGGCCTTCCGAAAGCGATCGAGCGCGGAGTCGAGCGCGGCTGCAGCGCGATTCAGATCTTCAACCAGTCGCCGCGGATGTGGAGACCGACCGCCTACGGCGAGGACGACTTCGCCGCGTTCCGCGAGGCGCGGGCGAAAAGCCCGATCAAGGCTGTCCTGATCCACGCCGTCTACCTGCTCAACTGCGCCAGCGAAGATCGCGACATGCGCCGCAAAACGCTGTCCGCGCTCACGCACTCGCTGCGGGTGGGCCACGCGATCGGAGCGAGCGGCGTCGTCCTGCACCCGGGCTCGGCCAAGACCGGGGATGTCGGCAAGGCGATCGCGCGCGCGTCGGCGACGATCGCGGCGGCGCTCGAGGACAGCGAGGGCTGCGAGCTGCACCTCGAGAACACCGCGGGCACCGGGGGCACGCTCGGGCGCTCGTTCGCGGAGCTCGCAACGCTGATCGAGGGCGCGGGCGGGAGCGAGCGGCTCGGCGTGTGCCTGGACTCCTGCCACCTGCACGCCTCGGGGTATGACATCCGCACCCCGGCGAAGATGAGCGCCGTGCTGCGGGACTGCAACGCGACGCTCGGCCGCGGCCGCGTCCGCTCGCTGCACCTCAACGACTCGAAGACGCCGCTCGCGTCCAACCGCGACCGCCATGCGAACATCGGCGAGGGCGAGCTCGGGCGAGGGGGCTGCTCCGCCTTCCTCTCGGCCCGCGGCCTGCAGCGGCTGCCGTGCGTGCTCGAGACCCCGGGCGTGAACCGCGAAGGGCCCTCGCGCGAGGAAATCGCGCTCGCCGTGAAGCTCTCGAAACCGGCGCGTCCGGCGAAGCGCTGAGCTCAGCCGGTCGCTGCGGCCGCGCTCGGCTGGCCGCCCTCGGGCCCGGCCGTCGCGCGTGCCGCGCGGGCGACCGCGCGCCCGAGCGCCTGCTCGAGCTCGGCCCGCAGCGTCGGCGTATGGCGCACGCGGAAGTCCTCGCCGAGCCGCAGGCGCCGCGTCCCCTCGCCGGTGTCGAGCTCGATCCACACCTCGGCGGCCCCGGGCGCCTCCTCGATCATCTGCTTGAGCTCCTCGAACGCCTCGCCGCAGAGGTCTTCGGCGGACACGCGCAGCCGTATCGGTCGCGCCTGCGCCTCGGCGGTGCGGTCGCGCGCCCGCGCCTGTGCGCCGGCGGCGTCGATCTCCTCGCGCGTGGGCGCGAAGCGTTCCACGCTCTGCACGACCACGCACGTCTTGCCGGCTTCCTTGTGGTCGACGCGGCCCTTGACGAGCACGATCTCGTCGGCCGCGAGCGTCGCCCCTCCCCCGCGCTCGAGCTCGGCGAGCGTCTTGCCGAAGACAAGCAGCTCGACGGACCCGCCGAGGTCGTCGAGCGTCGCGAACATCATGTGGTCGCCGTTGCGCGTGCGGATGCGCTTGCTCTCGGTGATGATCCCGCCCACCGTCACCCAGTCCTTGTCGCGGCGGTCGGCGAGCGCCGCGATCGGGCAGTCGACGCGCGCGCGGAGCACGTCGCGCAGCGGCTTGAGCGGGTGCTCTGAGATGAACAGGCCGATCGCCTCCTTCTCGGCCGCGAGCAGCTCCGCCTGGTCGAGCTCATCGCTCGGGATCGGCGGGTGCACGGGACGCCCGAGCCCCGGCGAGGGCGAGGTCGCGCCGGCGGCGCCGTCGTCGAGGTCGAAGATCGAACCCTGCCCGATCAGCGCGTCCTGCTGGATCTTCTGCCCGGCCGCCTGGGCCTGCTCGAGCACGCCGAGCATGCCCTTACGGCTCGCGCCGGTCGACCCGAAGGCCCCGCACTTGACCAGCGCCTCGATCGCCTTCTTGTTGACCGTCCGGTTGTCGACGCGCTCGCAGAAGTCCCACAGCGACCTGAACTCGCCGTCCTCGCGGGCGCGCTTGATCGCCTCGACCGCCTGGTAGCCGACGCCCTTGACCGCGTCCAGGCCGAAGCGGATCGTGCCGGCCTGTCCTGCCCCTGGGAGGGTTCCGCCCGCGGCGGTCGGCGCACCCACGGTGAACGCGTGGTCTGAGAGGTTGACGTCGGGCGGCAGGATCTCGATCCCCATCTCCTCGCAGCGCGCCACGAAGAACGGCACCTTGTCCTTCGTCGACATCACCGAGGAGATCAGCGCGGCCATGTACTCGGCCGGGTGGTTGGCCTTCAACCATGCGGTGCGATATCCGATCAGCGCGTAGCAGGCGGCGTGCGAGCGGTTGAACGAGTAGTCGGCCGAGCGCTCGTTGGTCGTCCACAGGAACTCGATCACCTGCGCGCTCGTTCCCGACGCGCGGCAGCCCTCGACGAACTCGGGCTTGAGCTTGGCCATCGCCTCGCGGTTCTTCTTGCCGATCGCCTTGCGCAGGTCGTCGGCCTTGGCGCCGGAGAAGCCGGCCAGCTCCTTGGCGATCTGCATCGCCTGCTCCTGGTAGAGGATCACGCCCTTGGAGGATTCGAGGATCGGGCGCAAGCGCGCGTCGGGGTAGGAGATCGACGCCGGATTGTGCTTGCCCTTCGCGTACACCGGGATCTGGTCCATCGCACCCGGCCGGTAGAGCGCGTTGAGCGCGATCAGGTCCTCGAACTCGTCGGGGCGGACCTTCTTCAGCGCCTCGCGCATGCCCTCGGACTCGAACTGGAAGACACCGGTCGATTCGCCGGCCGAGAGCATCTCGTACGTGGGCCCGTCGTCGAGCGGCAGCGTCGTCATGTCGGGCCGCTCGCCGGTCGAGCGCTCGATGATGTCGAGCGCGTCCTCGATCACGTCGAGGTTGCGCAGCCCGAGGAAGTCCATCTTGAGCAGGCCGATCTCCTCGATCGGCTTCATCGAGAACTGCGTGACCATCCGGAACGCGCGCTCGCCCTGCTCGTCGGTGCCGGCGTCGGCGAGCTGCAGCGGGACGATGTCGGTCAGCGGCCGGTCGGCGATCACGACCGCGGCGGCGTGGATCGAGGAGTTGCGCACGATTCCCTCGAGCCCCCGCGCCACCTCGACGATCTGGCGCGCGCCCGCGTCCTCGTCGCATGCCTTCCTCAGCGGCTGGCCGTCCTTCAGGCACTCCTCGAACGACGGCGCGCGCCCCATGATCGGGTCGGGGATCAGCTTCGCCAGGCGGTCGCCCGCCCCGTAGTCGAAGCCGAGCACGCGGGCCGCGTCGCGGGTCGCGGCCCGCGGGAACATCTTGCCGAACGTCACGATCTGCGCCACCGACTCGCGCCCGTACTTCTCGGTCACGTAGCGCATCACGCGCTCGCGCCCGCGGACCGAGAAGTCGATGTCGATGTCGGGCATCGACACGCGCTCGGGGTTCAGGAAGCGCTCGAACAGCAGGTCGTAGCGCAGCGGGTCGACGTCGGTGATCGCCAGGCAGTAGGCCACGATCGAGCCGGCGGCCGAGCCGCGGCCGGGGCCGACGGCGATGCCGTTCTCCTTCGCGTAGCGCACGAAGTCCCACACGATCAGGAAGTAGGCGTTGAACCCCATGCGGTCGATCACGCCGAGCTCCATCTCTGCGCGCTCGCGCGCCGCGGCGGGGACCGGATCGCCGTAGCGAAGGCGCAGCCCGAGCTCGACCTGCTCGCGCAGGTAGCCGCGCTCGTCGGAGCCGTCCGGCGTCGGATAGCTCGGGATCAGCTGCTTGCCGAGCTCGATCTCCACGTCGCAGCGCTCGGCGATCTCGAGCGTGCTTGCGATCGCCTCCGGCCAGGCGGCGAAGGCCTCGGCCATCTCGCCGCTGTCGCGCAGGTAGAACTCGTTCGTGTCGAACGTGAGCTTCGGCGCGGCGAGCGTGCTCTTGGTCTGGACGCACAGCAGCGCGGTGTGGTGCTCGTAGTCCTCGCGGCGCAGGTAGTGGACGTCGCCCGTCCCGACGAGGCTCCCGCCCATCTCGCCGGCGATCCGCACGATTCCCTCGTTGCACTTGTCCTGGGGGGCGAGGCCGTTCTTCTGGACCTCGAAGTACACGTTGCCGGCGCCGAAGACGCGCACGAGATCGTCCGCATGCGCGCGCGCGTCGGCGTCACGATCCTCGAGCAGGCGCTGGCAGAAGCGCGATGCCAGGCAGCCGGTGAGCGCGATCACCCCGCCCGACCAGCGGTCGAGCTGGTCCATGTCGACGGTCGGCTTGCCGCGCTGCAGCCCCTCGAGAAAGCCCGCGGAGCTCAGCTTGACGAGGTTGCGATAGCCCTCGTCGTTCGAGGCGAGCAGCGTCAGGTGGTTGCGCTCGCCGCCCGCGGATCGCGCCGCCGCGTGGTCGTCGACGAGATAGATCTCACAGCCCACGATCGGCTTGATGCCGCTCGCCCGGCAGGCCTTGTAGAGCTCGACGGCGCCGTTCATCACGCCGTGGTCGGTGAGCGCGAGCGCCGGCTGGTCGAAGGAGGCGGCGCGCGCCGCGAGCTGCTCGATCCGGCACGCGCCGTCCAGTAGCGAGTACTCGGAGTGGACGTGCAGGTGTGCGCAGGACGGCGTGGTCACTGGCACTGGATGCTATGCATCCGGGCGGCGGAGCTTCAACGCCCGCGGCGCTGTTTGCGGCGGTTCCCGATGCGCTTCAGCAGCGACATGCTGTGCTTGTGGCTCGGCTGGCGCGGAGCCGCGGCGGGCGGCTCCTCCGCTGGCTGCGCGGGGGCGGGCAGCGGCGGTGCCAGCGGCTGGGGTGACGGCCACGACGGCTTGCGCGCGTCGGGCTCGCCGGCTTCCGGGGCCGCCTCTGCGGCTTCCGGCTGCACCGCGACCGTCGGGGCCGCCGGCGCCTGCGCAGAGGCCGGCGGCATGGCAGCTCGCGGCGGCTGCGGCGCCCCCCCGGGCGCGGGCCAGCCCGAGGCCTCGCCGGGGCCGGGCGCGGAAGACTCGGGAGGGGCCGTCGCCGCGCGCGCCCGCAGTCGCTCGACCGCCTCGGCGAGCGCCTCTCCCATCTCCTCGCCGCGACGCCGCGCGGCGTCATCGGACGCGTCCGGACGCGCGGCCAGGGGCGGCACCGGCAATCGCGAGGGCGGCGGGGCCGACAGCGCACCGCTGAGCCGCGCGAGCGCGCCGCGGACGTCGTGCACGAGCGACTCCATGCGGCCGTGCCCCTCGCGCACCAGCTCGAGCAGGCGTTCCGAGCGCTCACGAGCGGCGCGTTCGGCATCGAGGCGCACCTGCACCTCGGCGGCGCGGTGCTCGAGCGCCTCCAGGCGCGCGCTCAGCTCGCTCTCGGTGCGCCGCAGCGCCGCCTGCTCGGCGGCAGACGCCTGCTCCGCCTCGACGAGCTGGCGCTGCAGCGTCTGCAGGCGCTCCCCGAGCTCCGCCGCTTCCCGCTCGCTGCCCGCAAGGCGCCGGCGCAGATCGTCGAGGTCGGCGCGACTGTCGCGATCGATCCCGACGAGGCGCTCCTCGGCCTCGACGCGCAGCTGCTGCTCGGCGTACTCGCGCTGCTTGACGCGCCGCAGCTCGTGTTCGCGCTCGATCGCGACGGTGCGCTCGGCATCGAGCAGCTCCGCCAGCCGCACGCGCTCGGACTCCGCCTCGTCGAGGCGCTGCTGCAGGCTGGTGACGTGCCTTTCGAGCGTGTGAACGGTCGCTTCGGCCGCCTCAGCGCGGCGGACGAGCGCCGCCTCGCCGCTCTCGGCGGCGCGCAGCGCGCGCCGTTCGGCGAGCAGGTCCTCGCGGCGGCTCGAGCCTTCGTAGGGCTCCCCGGGCCCGCGACCCGGCCTGTCGCTCTCCTCCACCATTCCGTTGCTGAAGGTAAGGGGACGGCCGGACGCCTATGCGCTCGCGCGGCGCGCGAGCAGGGCCGCGCCCGCGGCGAGCGCTGCACCGCCCAGCAGGCGCGCCGCCAGCGCGCGCCGCGGCGAGAACCGGCGGCGCAGATACCAGCGTGCCCCGTGCCAGACGGCGTAGCCGAGCAGCTTGTAGCCAGATGAGCTCATGCTTCGATGCTACCCCCGCTGCGAGCGCTTGCACATCGCGCGCGTGACCGCTGGAGCGCCCGGGCCGGGATGCTCGCCGGCTAGCTGTTGCGGATGCGCCAGGCCATCCGCGACTGCAGCGACCACAGCTCGATGAACCCGGGCGATGCCGCCTGCGAGAACAGCCCGCCCGACTCGGCGAACGTCGCGAGCTGCGCGTCGTAGACGGCGTTCTGCGAGCTGCGCGTGGTGACGCGCACGTGGCCCTTGTAGAGCTTCAGCCCGACCGTGCCCGTGACCTGCTCGTTGACAGCGTCCATGTAGGCGTCGAGGTCCGTGCGCAGGGGCTCCCACCACAGGCCGGCGTAGACGAGATAGGCCCACTGGCGGTCGAGGTCGCCCTTGAACTGGTTCTGGTGGATCGTGCAGACGAGCCGCTCGAGCTCCTGGTGGGCGGGGAGGATCAGCGCCGCCGCCGGAGCCTCGTAGATGTCGCGCACCTTCAGCCCCACGATGCGGTCCTCGATGTGGTCGATGATGCCGGCGCCGTGGCGCGCGCCGAGCTCGGCGGCGCGTTCGATCAGCGCCACGAGACCCATCCGCTCGCCGCCGATCGCGACCGGAACGCCGCGCTCGAAGGAGATCTCGACGTTCTCGGGCTCGTCGGGCGCCAGCTCCGGCCGCGTCACGAGCTGGAACACGTCGTCGTCCGGCGCGTGCTCGAGGTCCTCGATCCAGCGGCCCTCCGAGGAGCGCCCCCAGAGGTTGTCGTCGATCGAGTAGGGCGCGGCCTCGGTGCCCCCCTTGACCGGGATCCCGTGCTCGCGCGCGTAGGAGATCTCCTCCTCGCGACCCATCTGCCACGAGCGCACGGGCGCTATCACCCTCAGGTCGGGGGCGAGCGTCGCGATCGTCGCCTCGATCCGAACCTGGTCGTTGCCCTTGCCCGTGCAGCCATGGGCGATCGTGTCGCAGCCGCTACGGCGCGCGTGATCGACGGCGAGCTTGGCGATCAGCGGCCGACCGAGCGCGGTGAACAGCGGATAGCCGAGCCCGTAGAGCGCGTTCGCCTTGATCGCGGGTGCCAGGTAGTCGCCGGCGAACTCCTCGCGCGCGTCGACCACATGACACTCCAGCGCCCCGAGCTGCAGGGCCTTGCCGCGCACGACATCGTAGTCCTCGCCGGGCTGGCCGAGGTTGACGGTCAGGCACACGACCTCGGCGCCGTACTCGTCCTGGATCCACTTGAGCATCACGCTCGTGTCGAGCCCACCCGAGTAGAGCAGCAGGACCCGGTGGACGTGCTCGGGATCGGCCTCATAGGTCGCGGTGCGCGCGGGCGCGGCTGCGGGCTCGCTGGTCACGGCGGCGAAGGCTATCCGCGGCGCGGCTCGCGCGTGCGTTCCATCAGCTGGTAGCGCGGCGCCTGGGTCGTGAAGCCCAGCTTCGCGTAGAGCCCCTGGGCGTCGGCCGTGTGCAGCATCCAGCGCACTTCGCGCGCGGGCGCACCCGGCGCCTCGCCGTCGAGCGCCTCGCGCACGAGCGCGAGCCCGAGGCCCCGGCCGCGGTGCTCGGCGAGCACGTAGACATCGGCGAGATACCCGACAGTCGCATCGTCGCTGACCGTGCGGGCGAAGCCGACCTGCTCGGCGCCGAGATAGAGCCCGACGACACGTGTCGAGCCCGCCACCGCGCGCTCGACCATCTCGCGCGAGCGACCGCGACCCCAGTAGGACTCGCCGCCGATGTAGGCGTGGATGGCGTCGAGGTCCAGCCGCGCGGGATCGTCGTCGAGCTCGAAGCCGTCGCCGAGCGCTCGCCGCACGCCTCAGCCCGCCAGCGCCGCGCCGAGCCGGTCGAGCGCGTCCCGCACCTGCCCCGCGTCGACCGTCAGCGGCGGAAGCAGGCGCAGCGTCGTCGGACCGGTCGCGTTCGTCACGAGCCGCTGCTCCAACAGCGCGCGGCGCACCACCTCGGGAGCGCCCACGTCGAGCTCGCACGCGAGCATCAGCCCGCGCCCGCGCACCTCGGCGACGTGCGGGAGCCGCTGCAGCCCCTCGCCGAGCTGCGCTCCGCGCTCGCGGACCGCGGCGAGCATCCGCTCGTCGTCGATCGCCGAAAGCGTCGCCAGCGCCGCGCGCGCGATCACCGGGCCGCCGGCGAAGGTCGAGCCGTGGTCACCGGGCGCGAGCACGTCGGCGAGCCGCTCTCCCGTCACGAGCGCACCGATCGGCAGCCCTCCGCCGAGCGCCTTGGCGACCGTCATCGCGTCGGGCCGCACGCCGGTCTGCTCATATGCCCACAGCGTTCCGGTGCGACCCATCCCACACTGGATCTCGTCGAAGATGAGGGCCGCGCCGTGCTCGTCACAGGCAGCTCGGGCCGCCCTCAGGAGCTCGTCCGAGAGGACATGGACGCCGCCCTCGCCCTGGATCGGCTCGAGCAGGACAGCGGCGGTGCTCGAATCGACCGCCGCCGCCAGCGCGTCGGGCTCGGGCGCGCACGCGCGGAAGCCCGGTACGAGCGGCGCGAACGGCGCCTGCTTCGACTCCTGGGGGGTGGCCGACAGGGCCCCGTACGTGCGGCCGTGGAACGCTCCGTGGACGACGACGACGTCGCCGCCGGCGCGGGCCTTGCGAGCGAGCTTGATCGACGCCTCGACCGCCTCCGCGCCGGAGTTGCAGAAGAACACCTTGCCGCCGAGGCTGCTGCGGGAGACGGCGCGCGCCAGCTCCATCGCGGGGCGCGTGTAGAAGAGGTTGCCGACGTGCATCAGCTCACCGGCCTGCTCGCGGACGGCCGCGACGACGGCGGGCGGGCAGTGCCCGAGGTTCGTGACCGAGATCCCGCAGAGGAAGTCGAGGTACTCGTTCCCCTCCGAGTCCCACAGCCGCGCGCCCTCCCCGCGCACGAACTCGACGGGGTGGCGGGCGTAGGTCCCGATCACGCTCGAGCGCTCGAGCTCCTGCAGCTCAGAGAGGGTCAACGGCCTCCCCCGGCGCGTCCGGTGCCGCCCCGGACGAGCACCCCCGACCGGATTCGATCGAGCCCGACTCGATCTTCGTCCCGATCCCCGCGTCCGTGAACAGCTCGAGCAGCAGCGAGTGTGCCACCCGACCGTCGAGGATGTGGGCGGCGCTGACGCCGTCGTCGATCGCCTGCAGGCACGCCTCGAGCTTCGGCCGCATCCCGCCCTGCAGCCCGCCGATCGCGGCGCGAACCTGCTCGGCTCCCGCCTGGGCGATCAGGCTGTCCGGGTCCTCGGGATCGGCGAGCCAGCCGGCCACGTCGGTCAGGAAGATCACCTTGAAGGCGCCGAGCGCGCCCGCCACCGCGCCCGCTGCCTCGTCGGCGTTGACGTTGTAGGAGTGCCCGTCGCGGTCGGCGCCGACGGAGGCGATCACGGGGATGTAGTCGCTCGCTACGTGCTCGATCACGCCGATGTTGACGCGCTCGATCCGGCCGACGAAGCCGATGTCCTGCCCGCTGGGCGAGGCGCGCCGGGCGACGCGGAAGAGCGCGCCGTCGTCGCCGCACAGGCCGACGGCGGGCTGGCCGTGACGGCCGAGGCGCAGCACGATCTCCTTGTTGACCTTGCCGACCAGAACCATCTTCGCGACCTCGACGGTGTCGGGATCGGAGACGCGCAGGCCGTCGACGAACTGCACGGGCAGGCCGAGGCGCTCCATGTAGCCGGTGATCTCCGGTCCGCCGCCGTGGACCACGATCGGGTTCAGCCCGACGTACTTGAGCAGCACGACGTCGCGCGCGAACTCCTCGCGCAGCGCCGCGTCCTCCATCGCGGCCCCGCCGTACTTGATCACGACCGTGCGTCCGTGGAACTCCCTGATGTAGGGCAGCGCCTCGAGCAGCGTGGCTACGTCGCGCATGCCGATCAGGTGGTGTAGTCGGCGTTGACGGTGACGTAGCTCGTCGAGAGGTCCGAGAAGAACAGCTCGGTGTCGGCGCCCTCGCCCGGCAGCCCGACCTCGTACTCGACCTCGTCGCGCTGGACGGCCCGGTCGAGCGCCGCGGCGTCGTACTCGATCGCGGCGCCGGCGCGACACACCGGGATGCCCTCGATCGTCACGTCGACGGGCAGCGGCGCGGTCCCGGGAAGCGCTGCGCCGACGGCCTGCACGATCCGTCCCCAGTTGGGGTCGCCGCCGTGCAGCGCCGCCTTGACGAGCGAGGAGTTGGCGACCGCCCGCGCGGATGCCTCGACGCTCGCGTCCTGCCCGCCGCGCACGACGACCCGGGCCGAGCGCTTCGCGCCCTCGCCATCGGCGACCATCATCACGGCGAGCTGGCGCAGCAGCCCGTCGAGCGCCTCGCCGAAGCGCAACTCGTCCTCGCTCTCGGGCGCGATGTGCACGCCGCTCGCCCCCGAGCACAGGAGCAGAGCGGTGTCGTTCGTCGAGAGCTGGCCGTCGACGCTCGCTCGGTCAAAGCTGCGCTTTACGCATACGCCGAGCAGCAGGTCGGCCGTCTCGGCCAACAGGCCCGCGTCGGTCTCGACGAAGCACAGCATCGTGGCGAAGTTCGGCGAGATCATCCCGGCGCCCTTGCATTGCGCGCTGATCCGCACCGTGCCGGAAGGGAGCTCGACCTCCAGGTTCGCGCGCTTCTCGAACGCGTCCGTCGTCTGGATCGCCGCCTGAAAGCTCTCATCGCCCGCGGGGCTCAGCTGGCTGCTCGCAGCGAGCACCCCCTTCAGCACGACGTCCACCGGCAGGTGGTGGCTGATCGCCCCGGTCGAGGCGATCGCGACGCGGGCAGCGTCGGCACCGGTAGCCGCGGCGGCCGCCCCCTGCGTCTTGGCGGCGTCTTCGAGCCCGCGCCGCCCCGTCGCGGCGTTCGCGCAGCCCGAGTTGACGAGCACGACCCGCAGGCCCGCGAGGTTGCAGCGCTCGCGCGTCAGCAGCACAGGTGCCGCCGCCGCACCGCTTGCGGTGAAGCGCGCCGCGCTCACGGCCGCCGGCGAGTCGCACACGAGCAGTCCGACGTCGGGCCGTCCGCTCGGCTTCAGCCCGGCCGCGACGCCCGCGGCGCGGAACCCGCCCGGCAGCCCCGACCCCGGGCCGAGCTCGCGCACGTGGGACGGCTGCTCGACCCAGCGGGAGCGGAAGAATGCGGTCTCAGGCAAGGGTGCCTCCCGCGGGCGCGGCGGGCCGCGCCCCGAGCGGAACGTCGCAGCGGCCCCGAGCACGGCGGGCGAGCCCTGCTCCTCCAGCGGAAGCGCCGGCGATCGCGTGCCGGCTCACGAGAGGCCCTCCGTCTCGGCAAGTCCGAACATCAGATTCAGGTTCTGCACGGCCTGCGAGGAGGTCCCCTTCCAGAGGTTGTCGATCGCCGAGAAGACGAGCACCTTGCCGGTGTGCCCGTCGGCTGCGGCGAACAGGCGGCAGTAGTTGGTCTCCCGCACCTCGCGCACACCCGGCGGCCCCGAGACGACCTCCACGAACGGCTCCTCGGCATAGGCGGCGGCGAACAGCGCGTCGAGCTCCCCCTGCTCCACGCCCCGCGTCGGCGTGACGTAGCAGCTCGCCAGCTCGCCCTGGTCGAGCGGGACCAGGCTCGCTTGGAACTGCACGCGCAGGCCCGGGTGGCTGGGGATCAGGAGGTCGAGCTGCTCCTCGATCTCGGGCGTATGGCGGTGATTCGCCACCTTGTAGGGGACGATGTTCTCGCCGGCCATCGACAGATGGGTCTGCTCGTCGAACGACCTGCCGGCCCCGGAGATCCCCTGCTTGGCGTCGATCACGACGTCGGCGATCAGCCCCGCGCGGGCGAGCGGGGCGAGGGCGAGCAGGGAAGCGGTCGGGTAACACCCCGGGTTCGCGACGATCCCGGCCCGCGCGATCTCCTCGCGGTGGAGCTCGGTCAGCCCGTAGGCGGCCTCTGGCATCAGCTCCGGCGCCGGGTGCTCTCCGTACCAGTGCTCGTAGGTCGCGAGCGTCGACAGGCGGAAGTCGGCCGAGAGGTCGACGACGCGGGTCCCGGCCGCGCGGAGGGCGGCGACGGTTGGAGCGGCGGCGGCGTGCGGGTAGGCGACGATCGCGGCGTCGAGGCCGTCCATGCGCTCGCGCGAGAGCTCCGAGATCTCGAGCGGGACGCGGTAGCGCGGGTACAGGTCGTCGAGCGAGCGCCCGACCTCCGAGCGCCCGGTCACGCCGGTCAGCTCGAAGCCGGGGTGGCGCCAGAGCAGGTGCGCTGCGAGCGCGCCGGCGAAGCCGGTGGCTCCGGCCACGAGCACGCGCGGGGCGCCGGGAGCGTGCGGCTGGGTGTCAGGCACGGAGCTCGCCCCCGATCGTCGCCAGAGCGCCCACGATCCGCTCGCGCCGGGGCGTGACATCCTCATCGGTGAGCGTGCGGTCGTGCGCGCGGAACTGAAGCGCCAGCGCGAGCGAGCGGCGCCCCTCCCCCACCTGCTCGCCCGTGTAGATGTCGAATATGCGCACGTCCTCGAGCTCGGGTCCGCCCGCCTCGCGCACGAGCGCGAGCACGTCTGCGGCCGGCACCCCGTCGGGCAGCGTGACGGCGATGTCCTGGCGCAGCGGCGGGAATGCTCCGAACGGCGCGAACGCGCGGACCTCGGGCGCCGCGACGGCGGCCTTGCCCAGATCGACGGCGAAGACGGCCGTGCGCCCGAGGTCCCAGCTCTCGCAGACGCGCGGGTGGACCTCGCCGATGAAGCCGAGCAGGTGCGCGTCGGCGTGCACGGTCGCGCCGCGCCCGGGGTGCAGGAACGGCCAGCTCGCGCGCTCGACCGTGAAGGGCACGTGCAGGCGGCCGAGCAGCGATTCCAGCAGCGCCTTGGCCGTGAAGAAATCGGCGCCCTGCTCACCGCCGTCGCGCCAGGAGCCGGCCGCCAGCCGACCGTGCAGGAGTGCGGCGAGCGCGTGGTGCTCGTGTGTGTGGGTCCCCAGGGGCCCGGCGTCGCCGGGTGGCAGCGCGCGGTAGATCGTGCCGGACTCGAAGATCGCGACGTCGGGCCCGTTGCGCGCGACGTTGTGGCGCGCGGCATCGAGCAGCGAGCCGAGCAGCGTCGGGCGCATGATCGACTGGCCGTCGGAGAGCGGGTTCTCGATCGCGACGACTGCGCGCATGTCGTGGTCCGCCGGCAGCTGCAGGCGGTCGAGCAGCGACGGCTCGGTGAAGCTCCAGCCGACGATCTCGCGCAGCCCGCGGCCCGCGAGCGCGTCCTCGGCGGCGCGACGCACGCGCTGGGGATGCGTGAGCCGTCCGGCGGCGCCGCGCCGCGCGGGTAGCGTCGCGGGCAGCTGCTCGAGGCCCTCGATGCGCGCGACCTCCTCGATCAGGTCGACCTCGCGCGTGACGTCCTGGCGGCGCAGCGGCGGGACGGACACGTCGAGCCCGGCGGAGCCCCCGCCGTCGTCCCCGGCGTCCTTGGTGCCGAAGTCGAGCGCGCGCAGGATCTCGGCCTGGCGCTCGCGCGGGACCTGGAGCCCGAGCAGCGAGCCGACGCGCTCCTGCCGCAGCCTGATCACCTGCCGCTCGCCCGCGGCGCCGCCGACGTCGATCGTGCCGGGGAGCAGCGTCGCCCCGCACAGCTCCACCATCAGCCGGGCGGCCACCGCCTGGGCGTGCATGCACTGCTCGGGCTGCAACCCCTTCTCGAAGCGACCCGACGCCTCGCTGCGCAGCCCGAGCGCCCACGAGGTGCGGTGGATGTTCGGGCCGCTCCAGGTCGCGACCTCCATCAGCACGCGCGTCGTGCCGGGCTCGACCTCCGAGCGCGCCCCGCCCATCACGCCCGCGATCGAGGTCGGGCCACCGGCGTCGTCGATCACGACCATCTCGCCGTCGAGCGACCGTGTCTGGCCGTCGAGCGTCTGCACCTCCTCTCCCTCGCCGGCGCGGCGCACGACGAGCCCGGCGCCGGCCACCCGGTCGAGATCGAACGCGTGCAGCGGCTGGCCGGTCAGCAGCATCACGTAGTTGGTGATGTCGACGACGTTGTTGATCGAGCGCTGACCGGCGGCGGCGAGCCGGGCACGCAGCCACAGCGGCGAGGGGCCGATCGTCACACCCTCGAACACGCGCGCGGTGAAGCGGGGGCAGAGATCCGGGCACTCGACGACGACCCGCGCGGCCGCGAGGTCCCCCTCGGACCCCGGGTCGGCCGCCCACGGCGGCTCGGAGAGCGGCGCGCCGGTGGCCGCGTGCAGCTCGCGCGCGACACCGTAGACACCGAGGCAGTCCGGGCGGTTCGGCGTGATCTCGAGCTCGAGCACGTCGGTGGCGATCGGCAGCAGCTCCGCCAGCGGCGCGCCGGGCGCCAGCTCGGCGTCGAGCATCTGTCCATCGAGCACGAGGATCCCGGGCGCCCGCTCCCCGGCGGTGAGCGCGAGCTCGTCCTCGGAGAGGATCATCCCGTCGGAGACGACGCCGCGCAGCTTGCGCCGCGAGAGCTCGGTCCCGTCCGGCAGCACCGCGCCCGGCTTCGCGACCGCCACGGTCTGGCCGGCGTCGACGTTCGGCGCGCCGCAGACGATCGTCGCGGGCTCGGCGGCGCCGGTGTCGACGGTGCACACCTTCAGCCTGTCGGCGTCGGGGTGCCGCTCGGCGCTCAGCACGCGCCCGACGACGAAGCCCTCGGCGCTCGCGACACCCTGGCGCAGGACCGCCTCGACCTTCGTCCCGGTCATCGTCAGGCGCTCCTCGATCGCGCGCACGTCGAGGGCGGGCGCGCAGTATTCGAGCAGCCACGGCAGCGGGACCCTCACGCCGCCTCGCCTCCCTGCGCGCTCGCGCAGATGACCGGCGATCCGGCACGCGGCGCCGTCGGACTCTGAGCGCCGCTCACCACTGGGCCAGCATCCGCAGGTCGTTTTCGAAGTACATGCGCAGGTCCGGCACGCCGTGGCGCAGCATCGCGATCCGCTCGACGCCGAGACCCCAGGCGAAGCCCTGGACGCGCTCGGGGTCATAGCCGGGCGCATTCGCCGCGGTCGTGGGCACCTGCGCGAAGACGTTCGGATCGACCTCGCCGGCGCCGAGCACCTCGAGCCAGCCCTCGCCCTTGCACAGCGGGCAGCGCGAGCCGTCGCGCAGGAAGCCCTCGCCCGAGCAGTGGAAGCACGAGACGTCGACCTCGACGCTCGGCTCGGTGAACGGGAAGAAATGCGGGCGCAGCCGCACATCGCGGTGCTCCCCGAATACAGCGCGCGCGAACTGCAGCAGCGTTCCCTTCAAGTCCGCGAGCGTGATGTCCTCATCGACGGCGAGCCCCTCGATCTGGTGGAACTGGGGCGTGTGGGTCGCATCGGAGTCGGGCCGGTAGACGCGCCCGGGGATCACGACGTAGAGCGGCGGGGGATGCGCCTCCATCGCCCGCACCTGCATCGGCGAGGTGTGCGTCCGCAGCACGAGTGCATCGCTGCGCGAACCATCCGGGCTCGCGTCGCCGCGCGAACCGTCCTCGCCGGGGGGCTCGTGCCTCACGTAGAAGGTGTCGGTCAGTGCGCGAGCCGGGTGGGTCGGGCTGTGGTTGAGGGCGTCGAAGTTGTAGTGGACCGTCTCGACCTCCGGGCCCTCCATGACCGTGAATCCGAGGCCGAGGAAGATGTCTTCGAGCTCGCGCCGCGTCGCGCTCAGCACGTGCAGGCCGCCGATCGGCTGCGGCGGCGCGCCTGGCAGGGTCACGTCGACCGCGTCTGCCTCCAGCCCGGCGCTCAGCTCGGCGGCCGCGAGCCGCTCAGCCTGCGCGTCGATCAGCGCCTCGAGCGCCTGGCGCGCGGCGTTGGCCGCCTTCCCCACAGTTCCCCGCTCGGAGGGCTCGAGCTGAGCCACGCCTCGCAGCATCTGCGGCAGCTCGGCCTTGCGCCCGAGGTAGGCGACGCGGAGCTGCTCGAGCTCCTCGCTGCCGGCCGCGCCGGCGATCTTCTGCTCGGCCTCGGCGCGCAGCGCCTCGATGCGATCGATCATGACGCGCGCACCCTAGATGATCGATTGTGCCCCCGCGCGAACTCGTACAGCGCGACCGTCGCTGCCATCGCCGCGTTCAGCGACTCACTCGCGATCGGGATCCGCGCGACCCGCGCAGCCTGCTGCGCCACGTCCGGCGGCAGCCCCTCGCGCTCGGCGCCCACGAGCACGGTGACCGGGCCCTGCAACGCGCCGCACACCGCCTCGATGTCCTCGCCGGCGTGCGCGTCCAGCGCCACGAGCACGCCCGGCAGCTCACCGGTCGCCCGCACCCGCGCGAGCGGGACGCTGAAGATCGCGCCCGTGCTCGCGCGGACGGCCTTCGGCGAGTGCGGGTCCGCGCAGCCGGGCCCGAGCGCGACGCAGGACGCCCCGAACGCCTCGGCCGACCGCAGGATCGTGCCGACGTTCCCCGGATCGGCGACGCCGTGCAGGTAGACGCACAGCGGGCCCGCGGCCGCGCTCCAGCGTTGCGCATGGACGGCGATCACCCGCGTCCCGGACCCGAGCGTGGAGGCGGCGGCGAGCGCCGGGCGCGCGACGTCGGTGAAGTCCTCGCCGCCGAGCCCGGTTCCCGCCAGGCGGTAGCCCTCGACGGGCGCGCGGCCCGCCCGCTGCGCGGCTGCGAGCAGGTCCTCGCCCTCGGCGACGAACGCCTGGCGCCGTTCGCGCTCGCGCTTGCCGTGCAGCCTGCGCACCGCCTTCAGGCGGGCGTTCTGCGGGGAGGCGATCGTGGCGGTCATGTTCGGTGTGGTGGTCTCTGGTGTCGGTCCTGGAACGAAAAAAGGCGCCGTCCCTGCTGGGGAGCGGCGCCCGAAAGGCTTCGATGTCAGCGCGTGAACCGCGGGTGGTTCAGGCAGCCGACGCCTCGCGGGCGACGTCGGCAAAACGTCGGAAGGTGTCGGCGTCGCGGACGGCGATGTCGGCGAGCACCTTGCGGTCCAGCTCGACGCCCGCGAGCTGCAGGCCGTGGATGAACTGCGAGTAGCTCATCCCGTTCGTGCGCGCGGCGGCGTTGATGCGCGTGATCCACAGCCGCCGGAAGTCGCGCTTGCGGTTGCGCCGATCGCGGTAGGCGTAGGAGTCGGCCTTCAGCAAGGCCTCCTTGGCGCGCTTGTAGTTCGAGTGCGCCTCGCCGCGGAAGCCCTTTGTCAGCTCGAGCGTGGCGCGCCGCTTCTTGCGCGCGCCGACCGAGCGCTTCACACGCGTCACTTGCCCACCCCCAGCATCCGCCGGATCCGCGGAGCGTCGTCGTCGGAGATGATCGCCGGCCGGCCCAGCGCGCGCTTGCGCTTGGGCGACTTCTTCTCGAGGATGTGGCTCGTGAAGGGGTGCCGGCCGCGCACCTTGCCGCCGCCGGTGACCTTGAAGCGCTTCTTCGCGCCGGAGTGTGTCTTCATCTTGGGCATCGCGAGCGGATGATTATGGCACGGCTCGCCGGTTTTGCCGGTCGCCGCGAAAGCCGGCGAGCGCCCCCGGCGGTCGCCGGAGCCTAGGCCGCGCTCGCCTCGCCGGCGGTGGCCACCGGCGTCGCGGCGGGCTGCGCGTCCTGCGCCGCCGCCTGCTCGCCCTCGGCCGAGGGCGCGGTCTCGGGCGCAGCCACCGGAGCGCCGTCGGCGCCCACGGTCGCCGGCGTGGTCGCAGGTGCAGTCGCCGGCGTCGTCGCAGGTGCAGCCTCCGGGGCGGCGTCCTCGCCGGCCGCGGCGTCCCCCTCCAACCGTCCGGCGAGCACGGCCTTCGACGGCGCCATCATCATCGTCATGTTGCGCCCTTCCTGCATCGGGCGCTGCTCGACGACGCCGAGCTCGGAGAGTTCGTCGGCGAGGCGGTCGAGGATCGCGGTGCCCCGCTCGGGGTGCGTGACCTCCCTACCGCGGAACATGATCGTGATCTTGACCTTGTCCTTGTGGCGCAGGAAGCGTTCGACGTGCGCCTTCTTCGTGTCGTAGTCGTGCTGGGCGATCTTCGGCCGGAACTTGATCTCGCGCACCGTGATCTGCTGCTGGTGCTTGCGCGCCTGCTTGAGCTTCTGGGCCTGCTCGTACTTGTACTTCGAGTAG
Organism: Solirubrobacteraceae bacterium; assembly: GCA_036264095.1. Classification (GTDB taxonomy): domain Bacteria; phylum Actinomycetota; class Thermoleophilia; order Solirubrobacterales; family Solirubrobacteraceae; genus Palsa-744. The sequence goes on from DATARO010000039.1 coordinate 70,229, forward strand.
TCGAGCACCCGGCACACGGGCGGTTTCGCCTCGGGTGCGACCTCGACGAGGTCGAGTTCGCGCTCTTGCGCGAACGACAGCGCGTCGGCGATCTTCAGCACCCCGACCTGGGCGCCCTCCTCGTCGATCACGCGCACCTCCGGCACGCGGATGCGCTCGTTGATCCTGGTGGTGTCCCGCTCCGGCGGGCGCCGGTCGAACCTGCGAGGAACCGGCACTAGCTGTATCGACCGTGCGTCAAGCGGGCTCTACACGCGTCGCTGTTCGGTTGTGCGTGACGTCAAGGTGCCCGATTATAGCCGTCCCCGCAGCTCGGACACAAAGTCGGCGACCGCCATCGCGCTCATCTCCGCGCCATCCCGGCTGCCGTCCTCGGAGCCGCGGGCGGCGGCCCGGGAGCGCACCGACACGGCGCCCTCGGCCAGCTCGCGCTCGCCGACCACGACCATGTAGGGGATCTTCCGCAGTTCGGCCTCGCGGATCTTGCGCCCGACCGACTCGCTGCGCTCGTCGAGCTCCGCGCGCAGCTCGCCGGCGAGCAGCTCCTCGCGCACGCTGCGCGCATAGTCGTTGAAGCGGTCCGAGACGGGCAGCACGATCGCCTGCACGGGCGCGAGCCACAGCGGCAGCTCGCCACCGTAGTGCTCGAGCATGATCCCGATGAAGCGCTCGAACGAGCCGAGCAGGGCGCGATGGATCATCACGGGGCGGTGCTCGTGGTTGTCGGCGCCTGTGTACTGGAGGTCGAAGCGCTCGGGCATCGAGTAGTCGAGCTGCACCGTCCCGAGCTGCCACGAGCGCCCGAGCGAATCCGTCATGTGCATGTCGATCTTCGGCCCGTAGAACGCTCCGTCGCCCGGGTTCAGGTCGTGCTCGAGCGCCTCGCTCGCGAGCGCTCCGGCGAGCGCCCCCTCGGCGCGGTCCCACATGTCGTCGCTGCCGATCCGCTGCTCGGGCCGCGTCGAGAGCTCCAAACGGGGCTCGATGCCGAAGCGCGCGTACAGGTCGAACCCGAACCGCAGGCACTGCACGACCTCCTCCTGCACCTGCTCTTCGGTGCAGAAGATGTGCGCGTCGTCCTGGGTTATGTGGCGCACCCGCAGGAGGCCGTGGAGCACGCCGCTGGCCTCGTGGCGGTGTACCAGCCCCTGCTCGCTGTAGCGGACCGGGAGGTCGCGGTAGGAGCGGCGCTCGTCCTTGTAGATCTGGATGTGCGCGGGGCAGTTCATCGGCTTCAGCCCCATCGGGTGCCCCTCGACGTCCGTGAAGTACATGTTGTCCTGGTACTTCTCCCAGTGGCCCGACTGCTTCCACAGCTCGACGTCGTAGAGGATCGGCGTTTTCACCTCGTGGTAGCCGCGGGCGCGGTTCTCGGCCCGCCACAGCTCGGTCAGCGCGTTCCAGATCGCCATCCCGGCGGGCTTCCAGAAGGGGCTCCCCGGCGAGAGCTCGGAGAACATGAACAGGCCGAGCTCGCGCCCGAGCTTGCGGTGGTCGCGCGCCCGTGCCTGCTCGAGCCGCTCGAGGTGCTCCTCGAGCTCGGACCTGGTGAAGAACGCCGTGCCGTATATGCGCGTCAGCATCGTGCGGTCCGAGTCCCCGCGCCAGTAGGCGCCCGCGACCGAGCGCAGGCGGAACGACCCGACCGTAGCGGTCGAGGGCGCGTGCGGACCGCGGCAGAGGTCGGTGAACGGGCCGTTCGTGTAGAGCGAGACGGTCCGCAGCGGCGCCCCGGAGCCGGCCGCGGCGACGAGGTCGTCGATCAGCTCGACCTTGTAATCCTGTCCCTCGCCAACGAAGCGTTCGCGGGCCGCCGCGGGGGCCACATCCTCGCGATCGAAGCTCTCCGCGGCCTTGACGTGCTCGCGCATTCGCTCTTCGATCGCCGGGAAATCGGCCTCGGACACCGACGTCCCGTCGGGGAACTCGAAGTCGTAGTAGAAGCCGTCCTCGATCGCCGGCCCGATCGAGATCTTCACGCCGGGATACAGCTCCATCACAGCCGTCGCGAGCACGTGCGCGGCGTCATGGCGGATCAGCGCGAGGGCCTGCTCGCCGTCGCGCCGCGTGATCACCGAGACGTGCGCTCCGTCCGGCAACGCGCGCGCGAGGTCACGGACCTCGGGCTCCTCCCCGGTCTCGGGGTGCGAGACGGCTACGGCGAGCGCGGCGCGCGCAAGGCCCGGCCCGATCGCGGCCGCCATCACGGCGCCGGTCGCGCCGTCCGGGAGCTCCAGGCGCTTGCCGTCGGGGAGTGTCACGTAGATCGGCATCAGCGGTGCAGGCTACCCGCCGCACCGGGGCCGGGCTGCGATGATTGGCAGCGGTGGTGTGGCAATGGCTGAGCTGACCGGACGCGAGCTGCTCTCAGAGTGGCGCCAGGTGATGGAGTCCGTGATCTCCTCCGCAGCCGCGGCCGCCGGGCGCAGCGAGCTTCCCCGCGAGCTGCTCCGCGCATCCCAGCGCCAGCTCGAGCTGCTGCAGGAGATCGTCGACTCCGAGCGGCGCCTGCAGGGGAACGTCGCGGAGGCGCTGCTCGGGCCCGCTCAGGCCGTATTCGACCTGCTCCAGGAGAGCAGCGCCATGCTCGCCAGGCAGGCCGAGACGATGGACACCGCCGGCCGCGCGCTGCAGGACACGGCGGCGCTCATCAGGCAACAGGCGGAGATGATGGAGAAAATCGTCTCGATCCTGCGCCAACCGACCGATATCGCCCTCGCCGCCGCCAAGGGAGGCCGTAAGAAGAAGGGTGTTTGAGGCCAGGGAACCCGGGTATCGACCCGGAAGCAGAGAAGGACCCCCTCCATGGTCCCAGTAGTCCGAGAGGCCCGGCATCCCCCCCTGCCGGGCCTCTCCTTTACCTGGAACGGCCGGGGTTCGGGAATGTCGGGCGCCCCGTGGCCGGACGCCTCAGCCGCCGGTGATGCGCCGTGGTCGCAGCCGGGCGCGCCACAAGGGCGATCCCCCAGCTCCACACGCCCGGCGAGAACACGCTCCGCGGTCTGCCCCTCGGCGCCGCGCCGATCTCAGCGCGTGAACTCGCCGTCGCGGTAGATCACGCGCTCGCTCCCGTCCTGCAGGTGTGCCGTGACGACGCGCTCGCTGGTGGAGACGATGTCCGTGTGGACGCTCGAGTTGTTGAAGCCGAGCCGCTCCCAGTCCACGGGGCCGAGCGGGGCCGGATCGCCGTCGTAGGCGTCCTGATACGCGCGGCCGAGGGCGATGTGGCTGTTGCCCTGGGGACCGCCGACGTTCTCGTCGTAGAGCGTCTGGGCCATGAACCGGGTGATCCGCGAGAGACGGCGGTCTGTCAGCGAGAACTCCCCCACGCGGTCGGCGCCCTCGGTGGCGACCATCTCCTTCAGCAGCTGCTCGTTCTCCTCGGCGCTGCATTCGGTCACGCGCCCGTCCTCGAACGCGAGGCGGATCCCGCGCACGAGGTTGCCGTAGCGGTAGAGCGGCTGATCGAAGCGCATCCACCCCTTCGTCGCGCGCCAGTCGGGGCTCGTGAACAGCTCGAAGCTCGGAATGTTGCGACCGCGCCCGCCGAGCCAGCGCCGCTGCTCGCCGAGGCCGATCCACAGATCGACGTCCTCGCCCTCGACGTGGACACGGTCGATCCGCAGCGCGTCGAGCCATTCGCGCGTCTCCTCGATCTCGCCCTGGACCTCGCGCCAGCGCGCGATCGGGTCCGCATCGTCGAGGAAGCACGCGTGCACGATCTGCTCCCAGTACTCCTCCTCGCCGAGCGCGGCTTCCGCCGCCATCGCCGGCGTCCCGTACAGGCCGAGCGTCCACGTGAAGCGGCCCGCGTTCTCCTTCTCCCCGCGCCAGTCGAGCAGCTTCTGCATCGCCACCCCGCGGCGCATGATGCGCGCCGGCGGGACCTTCTCCAGCGCGCGCGGGTCACGGTCGGCGATCACCGACACCTGATGGTCCATCTCGTCCACCAGCCCGCGCATCTGGTGAGCCGGGAAGTGGTCGATCTGCTCGTCGCTCGCGAGCGTCAGGAAGTCGCGCGAGAGCTCCATCCCGGGCTCGTCATCCGGCTGGTAGCCGGGAATCACGTGCCCGCCGGCGCGCCACACCGCGCGGCAGAGCTCGACGTACAGCGGCTTCGCGCACTCCGGTGCGACGACGCGGACGACGTCGCCCGGCGCGATCCCCGTGCCGCCCCCGAGGGCAAACCCGATCAGGACCTCGGCGTATCGGCTCAGGGTCTCGGCGGGCGGGGTGTAGGCCATCTGCGCACCATAGTGGCCCGGCCCGCCCGCCGAAGGCAGCTCACCCGTCGCGCTGCCCGACCGCCTCGCGGTCGATCCTGCGGGCCTCGTCCTCTCCATCGTCGGAGACATCGGGGTCCACGTCGCGCGCACGGTCGTGATGCGCGCGAGCGCTCTCGGTGACACGCTGGGCCTCTTCGCGGCGCTCCTGTGCGAGCGAGGCGTCGAGCCGCGCCTGCGCCGCCCGCTCGGCGGCTTCGGCGTCGGCGCGTTCGGCCGCCGCGGCGCGCTCGTCCGCGGCCGCGTTCACGCGCTCGGCCCGTGCGCTGCGCGCGCTGGCCTCACGGCGCAGATCCTGCGCTTCGCCGCGCCTGCGCTCGAGCCTGCTCCGGCGCGTCGCGATGGCGACGATCGTCAACAGGAACACGACCGCAACAGCGATCACCACAATTGCCACAACACTCATCTGGTCCTCCTTCCGGGTGTGACCAACCGGTACCCAGGCCCGGCGAGGCCAACCGGCGGAACGCGCCGCCGCGGAGGGCCGTCTAGCTCGCCGCCCACCAGGCTTAGGCGAACGGGATGTCGGCCGATATTGAGGTATGAGCAGGGACGAGGTCATGGACGTCTCCGCGCTGCGCGTGCGCGAAGCGACGATCGTCACGGGTGTGTGGCTGACGTTCGCCGTGGGTGCGCTCGGCGCGCTGTATGTCGCGCTCACCTGGGACCGGCCCCACCGCGCGATCCTCACGATCGTGTTCGCGGTCTCCATCGCCTCCGCGATCGCGATCGGCCTGCTGCCACGCGAGCGGATCGTCCGCAGCCCGTGGCGCGAGCCGTTCTTCCTGGCCTGGTCGTTTGCGGACTGCGCGATGCTGCTCGTCGGGACGATCGCCGACGGCGGCACGAGCAGCCCACTCGTGCTGGTGCTGTTCATGCCCGTCGTCTTCTCCTCGATGTCCTACCCGCTCGACTCGTGCGTGCTCGTCGGCATCGATGCGGTGGTCACCTATGTCGCCCTCGCGCTTATCTCGGGCGGCGCCGCGCTCGGTTACGAGATCAGCTTCGGCGCGATGCTCGTATGCACCGCGGTGATCAGCGCCTGGCAGGCGCACAACCACAAGCGGCAGCACCGCACGCTCGCACTGGCCTCACGGACCGATCCGCTGACCGGCTGCCTGAACCGCCGCGGGTTCCAGGAGCGCGTGGACGCCGAGATCGCCGCGATGAGCCGCCGTGGAGGGCGCGGCGCGATCGTCGTGCTCGACATCGATCAGTTCAAGCCCGTCAACGACACGTTCGGGCACGCCGCGGGCGACGAGCTGCTGTGCTGGTTCTCGCGCACGCTCGAATCCGAGCTGCGCGGCGCCGACGCCGTCGGGCGGCTCGGCGGGGACGAGTTCGCGATCTGCCTACCGGAGATCTCGCCCGCGGACGCGCGCGCCAGCGTCGCGCGGATCGGCGAGGCGCTGCGCCTGCGCGCCCCGGCGTCGATGGGCCTCGCGCTCTACCCCGACGACGGTGTCGAGTTCGAGCAGATCGTGCGGTCCGCGGACGCCCGCCTGTACGCCTCCCGCCGCGGCCGCGCGGCTCCCGACGGCCGCGGCGAGGCACCGTCGGTGGCGCCCGCCCCGGGGCACAGCGAGAGCGACGATCTCGACCAGCTCGACGTGTGGCGCGCGTCGTTGCGGCCGCTGCCGAGCGAACGCGAGCGCGACGGCGGGGCAGCCCCCGAGCTCGACCTGCGCTCCGAGCTGCTCGACGAGATCGACGCCTCCGTCGTCGTGACAGACCTGCAGGGCAACGTGCTCAGCTGGAACCGCGGCGCGGAAGCGCTCTACGGGTGGACGACCGCCGAAGCGGTCGGGCGCAACGCCGGCGAGCTGATCGTCACCGAGGACACCGACGGCGCGCGGCTCGTGACAGAGCTGCAGCGCGAAGGCCGCTGGGACGGCGAGCTGCAGGTCTGCCGCAAGGACCGCAGCCGTTTCACCGCCTACGTGCGCAACCGCCTGGTCGTCGCCGACGACGGCAGCCCGGTCGCGATCGTCGGGCTCGCAGTCGACGTCTCGGCGCGCGTGGCGGCCGAAGTCGAGCTCCAGCACGCCCGCGACTTCTCGGAGGCGCTGACCGAGTGCATGGGCGAGGGCCTTTTCACGCTGGACGTCCACGGGCGCCTGACATACGTCAACCGCGCGGCCGAGATGCTGCTCGGCTGGTCGGAGGGGGAGCTCCACGGGCGCGCCGTCAGCGAGGCGATCTTCAGTCCCACATCCGACGGCGACAGGTCCTCGCTCGATGACGGCGTGCTCGGGCGCGCCCTCCGGCACGGCGAGACCGTGCGGGTCGAGGACGGCGTGTTCCGCACCCGTGACGGAGGCGAGCTCGGCGTCGCCTACACGACCGCGCCGTTCAGGACCGGCGCGGGCCTGCAGGGCTGCGTGGTCGTCTTCCAGGACGTCTCCGACCGCAAGCGGCGCGAGGAGGAGCAGCGGCGCGACGCCGAGACGCTCGCGTGCATCAACCGCGTCGAGGACGCGCTCGCCGAGGACCGCTTCGAGCTCTACGCGCAGCCGATCATCGACCTGCGGAGCGGCCGCACCGTCCAGCACGAGCTGCTGCTGCGCATGCGCGAACACGACGGGCGGATCGTCGCCCCGGGAGACTTCCTGCCCGCCGCGGAGCGCTACTCGCTGATCGGCGAGATCGATTGGTGGGTGATCAAGGAGGCCACGCGCCTGGCCGGGGCGGGGACGCCTGTGGAGCTGAACATCTCCGCGCGCTCGGTCGGAGACCCGGACGTGCACGAGCACATCGTGCGCTGCGTCGAGCAGGCGCGCGTGCGGCCGGGCATGCTCGTGTTCGAGATCACCGAGACGGCGATCATCGAGGACGAGGCGACCGCGCGGATGTTCTGCACGACCCTGCAGCGGCTCGGCTGCAAGATCGCCCTCGACGACTTCGGCACCGGCTACGCCGGCCTCACCTACCTCAAGCGCCTGCCGGTCGACTACCTGAAGCTCGACATCGAGTTCGTCCGCGACCTCGCGACGAGCAGCGCGAGCAGCTACGTCGTCCAGGCAGTGCTCTCGCTCGCACGCGACTTCAAGCTGCAGACCGTCGCCGAGGGCGTCGAGGACGAGCGCACGCTCGAGCTGCTGCGCGAGCTCGGGGTGGACTTCGCCCAGGGCTTCCACATCGGCCACCCCGCGCCGTTCGCCGAGCGGCCCGGCGACGGCGGCCACACCGAGCAGCCGCGCCCGCGCGCCGCACACCTCGAGCCCCGCCGCACCCACCACCGGGCGCTGACGGCGGGCGCTTCGCGCCGGCGGTAGGGGTTCAGTTGGGCGAAGGCGCTTCGTGCGGAGGCCCGGCTTGTTCCGCGAGGCCGACAGCGGCGAGCGCCTCGTCGCGGCTGTGGTATCCGACTGCGCGCTTGGCGCGGCCGTCCTCGAACCACATCACGCCGGGCCAGCGCAGCTCGAGCGGCTCTCCAGAGCCGACGGCACGCCCCACGACGGCGAACATCGCGACGACATAGCCGGCGCCCGCCGCGATCACCTCCTCGACGCGGTACTCGGCACCGGGGCCGAAGGCGTCAAAGAGGTCGCTGGCCCATTCGCGCAGACCGGGCGCGCCGTGGTAGCGGTAGTCGACGGCCGGGGTCGCGCGCGACTCGATCGAGAAGTCCGGCGCGAGCAGGTGCTGAGGCATTTCGTCGGCGGCGATCGCCGCGACGATCGCCTGCTGGAGCCCGATGCTCGTCTGCGAGGACGGCCCGGCGGCGCGCAGCGCCGCGGCACGGCCCTCGTCGATGTCCGGGTAGAGCGTCACGAGCGCGATCCGGCCCTCCGCCCAGGAGAACACCGGAGCCGAGCGCACGCGCAGGACCGCTCCGCTTCCTGCCTGCCGCGCGACCTGCGTGACGACGGCGAGAACGACGCCGCCGCCGAGATCCTGCAGCGCCTCCACCTCGACGGTGTAGGCGTCGAGGCTCCCGAACCAGTCCTCGAGGAAACGGCGGATCGCATTGATGCCTGCGTGCGTGCCGAGGCCCCAGCGCGAGACGTCCCATGCCGAGGTCTCGCCGAACATGCCCGCGACGGTGTCGAAGTCCCGCGCATTGAGCGCCGCGTACACCGTACGCGTCATCGCGAGCACATCCTCCGTCGCACGCTCCACCCCCATCGCATCGAAAGTGTCGCGGATTCGCGCCCCGAGCGCCACCCCTTTTACCGGCGGGTCACCGCGATGACTCCCTCGCCGGGGTCCGACGACCAGCCGGCCGGGCGGAATACGACCGGCTTATGTCTCCTCCGCAAACGCGTATTGGACTTCTGCGGCGGCGGCGAGAACACTTTCCGCATCCTCTCCCACGCGTCCCGCGGGGTCGGCGATCCCGCAGCGTGCGCACCTCCTCACGAGGTGGGTGGCCAAGCGACGGGGACGGGGGCACTCGGTCGTCGTGCCCCCGCCCCGCAGCTTCGCCCGCGGTCGCTCAGAGCACGCACGGCCGCGCGCGCCGGTCGACCCCGACCTCCGTTATCCCGCCCGAGGTGATCTTGATACGCGTCGGCACGTCGCCCTTCTCGAGCAGCCGGCGCAGCACCGACTCGCCCTTGGATTCGATGCCCGAGCGCAGCGGCTCGCCGACGCTCTCGGCGTGAAGGGCCTCGGCGATCTGGACGTAGACGTGCTGCTCGGCGGTGCCGTTCTGCACCTTCCAGCGGTAGATGTCGCCCGGGAGCCGCAGGACCGGGATCGGCGTGGGGCCGCCGATGATGCGCAGATCAGGAGCCATGCCGATTAGGGTGCCGCGCGTCGCCTCCCGGCGACACGGCCCACTGGCCAGCATCCCAGCGCGGGCCTTGGACAGATGCTCCAGGCATGTGCCGTCGCGCGGTGCGGCGGAGCAGCTCCGTTGGCCGCGCCCGCCCGGATCGCACGACTCCAGCACCGAGCATCCTGACCCGCAGCGCGACCCGGCGAAGCAGTTTCCTCCGCCAACCCCGGCGGATCGTTCGACTCCGCCTCCGAGCACGCGATCCGGCGAAGCAGTTTCATCCGCCGCCCCCGGCGGATCGCACGACTCCGCCACCGAGCATCCTGACCTGCAGCGCGATCCAGCGAAGCAGTTTCATCCGCCGCCCTCGGCGGATGGAACTGACTGAGCCGACTGCGCCCCCGAGCATCCTGATCCCCAGCGCGATCCGGCGAAGCAGTTTCATCCGCCGCCCCCGGCGGATGAAACCTGACTGAGCCGCCTGAGCTAAACACATTCTCATCAACACGGTGATCTTTGTTCGTTCAGTGTGTCTAGTTGTCAGAACGCGAACCGCAGTCGCGTTGCACGATTGCCGGGTCGCGCGTGGACAACCACCAGAGGGAGCCTCCGCATGGACCGTCGCGTGCCGTCAGTCGCCGTAATCGCCGTCTCGATCATGCTCGCCGCGCTGACCGCGGCCGCGCCCGCGGGCGCGTCGAGCACCTATCAGCTCGCGCTCGGACAGGGCGAAGCGTTCTCGCTGCTCGGGCATTCGTGCGGCGGCATCCAGGAGCGGACGTACGCCACGGGCTTCGCCGGGGTCCACGGGCTTCCGGCTGGGGATGTCCACTTGCAGACGAGTTGCGGTGGCAGCGGCCGCGGCGGCGGATACAAAACGACGACCTACAGCACCTGGGCGAGCGTTACATGGGACTGGCTCGGGCACGTGCGGTCCTACTCGCGCCTCGAAGGCGGCGCGTCTGAAAACCCCGCCTTCTCGGCCGAAGACGCCTATGGCGACCGCGAGTACAACAGCGGAACCGTCGCCTATCTGGAAACGACATCCCCCCCGCTGACCTCGCCGGCGGCGCCGACCGGAGTCACCGCAACGCTCGTGGTCGCGGTCGATCCGGAAACTCCGACGCCCGACCAGTTCCAGGTGAGCTGGACGCCGGCGCAGGAAACCGCTCCCTACATCACCTCGTCCACGATCACCGCGACGCCCGTCAACTCGACCGCCCCGGTGCTCACGACGACGGTCCAGAACGGGGGCACGAGCGCCCTCGTCGGGCCGCTCGAACGGAACGTGACCTACTCGATAACCGTGACCAACGGCGACGATGAAGGTACGAGCGCGCCGAGCGCGCCGATCGAAGCCACGGATGCGCACCCGCACGAAGAAAACGACGGAGGGGGCGGCGGCGGCCAGCCGCCCGAATTCGGGCGCTGCGTGAAGCTGTCCTCGGCGTCGGGCGCGTTCGCGACGGCGACCTGCACCACCGAAAGCACGACGGGCACGGGGAGCTACGAATGGTTCCCGGGCGTCGTCGCCGGCGGGTTCACCACCTCGCTGAAGCCGGCGACGCTCGTCACGTTCGAAACCACGAGCAAACAGAAGCTCACCTGCACGGGCGAGAGCGGCAGCGGCTCGATCACGGGGGCGCAATCAGTGGGCGGCATCGTGATGACGTTCAGCGGCTGCGCGAGCGCCGGCGGAGCGTGCACGAGTCCCGCACAGGTCTCGGGCGTGATCGTGACGTCGAGCCTGCAGGGGACGGTCGGGATCGAACGGATCACCGAAAAAGAAGGCAGAGAAGTGCAGCATCTGGCGATCTCCTACAGCGCGGAAGGCGGCGGAGCGTTGCTCGAATACGCGTGCGGAGCCGGCGCCGAGGTCGCGATCGAAGGGGCAGCGCTGGCGCCTGCGCCCTCCGATCACATGGCGAAGACGACAGCACTCAAATTCTCACAGAGCGCCGGGAAACAGAAACCGCAGGGCTTCGCAGGCGGCCCGGCGGAAGTGCTGATCAGCTCGCTCGGGCAACAGGTCGGGCTGTCGATGAGCGCGACGAAGGTCGGCGAAGAAGCGGTCGAGCTCAACACGGTGATCTAGAGCCGCGTCAGCCGTAGCGCGCGTAGGCGCTCACCCAGTCGCCGGCGATCAGCCGCTGCGCCTGGGCGAGCGTCAGCGCGCCGGCGCAGACGCGCCGACGGAGCGCCGACTCGAGGTGGTCCTTCGGGTTCAGGTAGAAGCCCGCGGGCGCCTGGTAGTCGGGCTCGGGCCAGAGGTTGCGCGGGTCGTTGACCGCGCCTCCGAGCTCGAGCGGGACGATGTGGTCGTACTCGTAGCGCGAGGCGGGACCGACGCCGTAGGCGCGGAGGTCAGCGAGCTTCTCGGGCTCGGAGACCGACTCCGGCGGGCGCACGGTCGAGGTCCAGCCCGAGCGGCAGATCGTCGCGGAGATCGTCGCCTGGGTCACTTCGGGGTTGACGGCGCCCGGGTCGCAGCCGGGGTCGGGGCGCTCATACAGGCCCGAGCCGCGAGCGTGGCAGCTGCCCGGCGCCGGCTGGCGCTGGATCGTGCGGGCGCTCGCGCTCGAGTAGACGAGCCCCGACGGCGCGAGCCGGGCGGCGGCGGCGCGGGGCTGCCCCTGTGCGCCGAGCGCGCCCGCGGCGCTCGTAACGGCAAGGCCGACAAGCAGGACGAGGCCGCCGGCGCGCCGCGCGGCTCGTGGGGTCGGTGGGCGGGTGCGCATAGGCAGAACGGCGGGGACCGTGGCCGGCCGGACCGGGCGAGGCGCGGTCGCAGCGCCGCTCGGGCCCGCCGGGCGCGATTCTACGCGCGCCCTGGGTCGCGCCCGCTCAGGCGACCGCGGGCACGAGGCGGACGGGGAGCGTCTTCAGCTGGTTGACGAACAGCGCCTGCGCCGATTTCGGCCCGCCTGCCCGCTCGTCGAGCGCGATCTCGGGGTAGCGGGCGAGCGTCTCCTCGATCAGCACCCGCAGCTCGAGCCGCGCGAGCGCCGTGCCCAGGCAGAAGTGGCGCCCGCCGGCGCCGAACGCCTGGTGCTCGGGGTTCCGATGGACGTCGAAGCGGTCGGGGTCCTCGTAGCGGGACTCGTCGCGGTTCGACGACACGTACCACATGACGACCTTCTCGCCGGCCTTGATCTGCTGGCCGTGCAGCTCGGTGTCGCGGGTGGCCGTGCGGCGGAAGTGGGCGAAGGCGGGGAACATGCGCAGCGCCTCCTCGACGGCGCCTGGGATCAGCGCCGGGTCGTCGATCAGCTCGCGCTTCTGGTCGGGGTTCTCCATCAGCGCTCGCATGCCGCTGCAGTAGGTCGCCTTCGTCGAGTCGTTGCCGGCGGCCATCAGCAGGAAGAAGCCCATGACGATCTCTGTCTCGTCGAGTTTCTCGCCGTCGACCTCGGCGTGGACGAGGATGCTCGTGAGGTCGTCGGTGGGGTGCTCGCGACGGTCGGCGATGATCGCGCGCATCCGTTCGAACATCTCGGGGAAGTCCTTTTGGAGCACTCCGTCGATGCCTTCGGGGGCGAGCTCAGGGTCGTCGGGCGCGAGCGCCGAGTTCATGATCCGGGCCCACAGCGCGTCTTCCTCCTCGCTGATGCCCATGAAGCTCCCGATCACGCGCGAGACGACCGGCTGGGCGACGTCGGCGACGAGGTCGCAGCGCTCGCGGCCGTCGAGGCCGTCGAGCACGCGGCGGACGATCGCGCGGATCGCGTCCTCGTGATCGGCGATCCGCTTCGGGGTGAAGCCGCGCTGGAACAGCGCCTTGACGCGGTCGTGCTTGGGCGGGTCCATGCCGATGAACATCGCCCGCGCGAGCTCGAGCGGGAAGATCTCTGCGAACACGGTGACGCCGCCGAGTTCGGAGGAGTAGGTCTCGAAGTCGCGGCTGACCGCGTGCACGTCCTCGGCCGTCGTCACCGACCAGAAGCCACCCTCGGCGGGGTACTGCTCGACGCGCCCGCTCCAGTGGACGGGACAGCGTCCGCGGATCTCCTTGAAGACCTCATACGGCGGCCCGTCCGCCCACAGCTCGCTGTCCGCGAGCTCGACCTGCTCGACATCCCGCCCGATCGTCCCCATGCGTATCTCCCCCTTCGGCTGTGCCGGCCGCTTCGGCGCCATCCTACCGGCGATGCGAGCTCCTCGACGCGGTGCTCGCGCGCCTCGCGCGGGCATTCACCTACGCCGCGCTCGTCGAGGCCCGAGCGGGTGTGCGACTAGGTCATCCGCGTCGTGCTGGCCGCGCGGCGCTGAGCTCCGGCACGCGTGATCGGCTGCAGCGGCGACGCCCCGCCGCCCGTCCGGCGATGCGCGACCGCGCCGCACGCCGGCGGCGTACGCGCGCGCGGGCCCCTGTCCCGGCGCCGTCGGCGTCGGCGTCGGCCCCGCTCGTGAGCGTGAACCACACGGTCTTCCCGCTCGCGCGCGGGACCACTCCCCAGCTGTCGGCCATCGCCTCGACGATCAAGAGCCCCCGGCCTGAGGGCTCGGGCGGCTCCGGCGCGCGGCGCACGGGATGGCCCGGTCCTGTGTCGCGGACCTCGACGCGGATCTCGGAGCCGTAGTCGACTTCGAGCTCGAAGTCGGTGTGGGCGTGGCGGACGCAGTTGGTCGCGAGCTCGGAGGTCATCAGCTCGGCGGCCTCGAGCACCTGCGGCGGCTCGCCCGCGAGCGCCTCGCGCACGAACCTCCGCGCCGCCGGGACGGCCTCAGGCCGACAGCCGAAGGCGCGCTGCGAGCTCACTGCTCGATCGTCAGCAGCGTTGAGAGGCCGGTGATCTCGATCACGCGGCTCACGGCCGGTGAGGGCTCGCGCAGCACGACCTGCCCGGCGCGCGCTGCGGCGCCGAGCAGCACGGCGAGTCCCGCGGAGTCGATGAAGCGCAGGTCGCGAACGTCGAAGACGAGGCGCGCCGGGCGCTCCCCGGCGACCGCGTCGATCGCGGCCTCGAGCTCGCGCGCGTTCGACATGTCGAGCTCGCCGGAGACGGTCAGCAGCGGCGCGCCGCTGGCGTCGGAGCCGCGGCCGATGGCGGCCTGCGCCTCGTCATCTTTCTCTATGTCTGCCATTTGATCCCTACGATCGCGGTGTCGTCGCTGTGGTCCTCGGTGGCGAGCTCGCGCGCGAGCCGGCTGACGAGATCGTCGAGCGCGCCGGGGCTCTGCATCGCGAGATCCCGGAGCCGGGCCAGACCGACATCGATCACCTCGCCGCGTCGCTCGACGAGCCCGTCCGTGAAAGCTACAAGAGTCGCCCCCGGAGGAACGGACACGGTCTCCTCGCGGTAGGCCGGATCGCCCGCGACGCCGATCGGCAGGTCGGTCGCGACATCCATGAAGTCGCCCCCTTGGCCGGTGAGCAGCAGCGGTGCCATGTGGCCCGCGCTCGCGAGCGTGATGCGGCGGGCGTCGAGGTCGATCAGCGCGCACAGCACGGTCGCGAAGTAGTCGTGGCCGCCGCGGCGGGTGACGAACTCCGACAGGCGCATCAGCACCGCTCCCGGGCGCGCGTCCTGCGAGGCATAGGCGAGCGCCGCGTGACGGACGAGCGCCATCGTCGTCGCGGCCCGCAGCCCGTGGCCGGAGACGTCGCCGATCACGAGCAGCACGCGCCGCTGGCCGGCGTCCACGACGTCGTACCAGTCCCCGCCCACATCGACCCCGGACGCCGCCGGGATGTAGCGCGCGTTGACCTCGAGGCCCTCGAGCGCGGGCAGCGTGTCCGGCAGGAGCGCGTGCTGGAGGGTCTGCGAGATGCTGCGCTGCTCCGCCACAGCGAGATCGAGCTGGGCGGCGAGCGCCTCCGCATCGCGGCGGCGCCTGAACAGGCGATCCGTCATGAACGCCGCCGCGAGCGTGATGATCCCGCCGACGAGCGCGACGATCCAGGGCAGGTCCGAGAAGAAGACGCCCCCGAGCGGAGCACGCGACGAGACCACGACGGTGAACGCCGCGGCCCCGAACGGCACAATGTCCTTGGCCCTGCGGCCGCCGATCGGAAGCGTCGTCACGCTCGCCAGCAGCAGGTCGCTCGTGTGTTCGGAATGACCGAGATAGAGCGCGTAGTTGAGATCCGAGAAGGCGTTGTTGCTCTCGATTTTCGAGCGCCGGTTCGCGGGCAGCTGGTTTTCGGCGTAGATCGCATAGCCCCCCGCCACGTATGCGAAGCCGAGACCGGGGTGCGGGCGGGACAGCTCGCCGAGCACGTTCAGCGCGCCGGGGCGCGCCCCATGCAGCAGGAAGTGCTGGGCGCGCGCCGCTTCAGCGGCGAGCGCGGGCCGCGGGCCCACGACCGCGACGGGCGCCAGCGGCATCCGCCCAACCGGCCACAGCGAGGCCGAGGAGAACGAGCGGCCGGCTCCGACGAGCGGCGCCATGAACTTGCGGAAGCGCCTCGGACTGCCGCCGGTCGCGTCGGCGAGCGCCGCGGCGGAGGCGAGCGGGGTCTGGAGCGAGGGCACCTGGGCGGCGAGCACGAGGCTCAGCTCGCGGCCGCGCAGGTTGAGGAGGCGCTGCTCGTTGCGGTGGTAGACGATCAGCGTCGTCAGCGACAGCGCCGCCGTGACGACCGCTCCGAGCAGCAGCGCCGAGACGAACGCAGGCGAGGGTGGCCACGGTCCCCGGCGGTGTGCATCGGCGCCCGGCTCCCCGGCGGGCCCGCCGCTGGCCGGCCGCTCACCCACAGGTGACCCTCTCTGACCCCGTACCCCACACCCGGCGCCCAGCTTACTTGCCCGCGGGCGCGCGTGGCGCAGGCTGCGAGACGCGCAAGCGCGGTTGCACCCCCACCGGACATGCGCTTCACCAACGCATGTGTTTCCGACTGCCAATAGGTGGGTAGAAACGCCTTCGTGAAGGCGGGGGTCCGATGCGGGCCGTGAGGAGAGGTCGCATGTCCGGGAGGGCGCGCACGGCGGTGGGTGGGCACACCGCGCGCACCTCTCGGGCGTGTGCGACGCTCGCGAGCACCCTGCTCGCCGTGCTCGCCGGAGTGCCGGCTTCGGGAGCGACCGCCGACGCCTGCGGCGGGTTCGAATCGCCCTGCTCGAGCGAAACCGCGCAGCAATTCGGCTACGAAAGCGTCCAGCGCCAGGACACGCCGAACGACCCGGTCTACGACCAGTCCGAGCCCGACACCCAGCAGCCGCCGCAGAACCGCTCCTCGAACTTCTACGCCGAGCGCTTCGACCTGTTCGGCTTCCCCTCGCAGCTGACCCCGAACGCGATCTACTCGGTCGGCCCGCACGCCGGCAAGCCGATGGTCGCCGGCTTCAACGCGTCGGGGGCCTGGAAGGCGGAGCGCGGCCGCCCCGACGCGACGATCGCGATCCTCGACGACGGCATCGACTGGAGCGCGCGCGGGCTGCGCCGCCAGATCCACCTGAACACAGGAGAGCTCCCATACCCCGAGCGCGCCGACGGCTCCTCCTGCGGCGCGTACGACTGCAACGGCGACGGCGTCGTCAACGTCGAAGACTACGCCCAGGACCCGCGCGTGAGCCTGAGCTGGCCCGGCCGCAGCGGCCCGCCCGGGCTGATCACCGCACAGGACCTGATCCACGCCTTCGGCGACTGCCAGATCGATCCCGCGACGCATCTCCTGATCCAGTGCGTCCCCGGCGCGCACTTCGACAACGACGGCAACGGCTTCGCCAACGACATCGCCGGCTGGAACTTCTTCGACAACACCAACGAACCGGCCGACACCTCGAGCTACTTCGCCGCCTACCACCACGGCACGGGGCGCGCGATGGATGCGGCCGAGCAGGGCAATGACGGCGAAGGCTCGATCGGCGTCTGCCCGCACTGCCAGATCATGCCCGTGCGCACGTGGGACACGTTCGTCTCCGACGGCAACGACTTCGCGCTCGGCATCGTCTACGCGACCGACAACGGCGCGAAGGTGATCGAGGGCGCCAACGGAAGCCTCTACCACTCGGCCTTCGCCGAAGCCGCGAGCAACTACGCCTACGAACACGGGGCGGTTCAGACGTTCTCGGGCGACGACCTGAACACGGCCGACCACAACTACCCGGCCGCCTACGGGCACGCGATGCTGATCCAGGGCACCGTCACCGATACGGAAGGGCTCGGCGAGGAAGCCTCGCAGTGGACCGAAGGCGAGAAGCTCTGCGGCGCGAGCGGCCAGCCTGCGTGCCTCGGCTCGAACCTGCCTGTGAGCACGTTCTTCCGCGGCGCCAACACGACCCAGTACGGCGGCAAGAGCTCGATCGCGATGCAGGGACCGACGGGCTCGGTCAACACGAGCAAGGCCTCCGGCGCGGCGGCGCTCGTCGTGAGCGCGGGCCTCGACCACGGGATCGTGCTGCGACCCGACGAGACGCGCGAGCTGCTCGAGCAGACGGCCGAGCGCGTGCTCGAAGGCAACACGGCGGGCGCCGGCGCGGCCGATCCGGGAGCGGATCCGGCGCTGCCGCCCGATGAGCAGTGGACGCCGCACTTCGGCTGGGGCCGCGCCGACATCGGCGCCGCCGTCGGCGCGGTCGCGAGCGGCGACATCCCGCCCGAGGCCGCGATCGACGCGCCGGGCTGGTACGCGCCGCTGACGGGCTCGAGCGTGCACATCACCGGCCTCGCGCGGGCGCGCTTCGCCACCGGCGGCCACCTGCACTGGAAGCTGATGTGGGGTGCGGGCCAGGCGCCGTCGTCGTGGACGACGGCGGGCGAAGGTGAATCGAGCGGGACCGTCAGCGACTTCGGCTCGATCGACCTCGAAGCGGTGCGAAACGCGCTCGCGACCTACGTCGTCCCCCCGGACCCCGGCGGGCCGACGTTCGCCGCCGCCGAGCCGAACCCCTTCCAGCACGAATTCGCCGTTCAGCTGGAGGTCACCGGCGACGGGATCCCGATGACCGGCATCGACCGCCGGGTGTTCAGCACGTTCACCGACCCGAGCCTCAAGGCTGGCTTCCCCAAGTCACTCGGCTCCGGCGGGGAATCGGCGCTCCGCTACGCGGCGCTGACGAGCAACAACGTGCAGGAGCTGATCGTGCCGACCGAGGACGGCCTCGTGCACGCCTACCTCCCGAACGGCTCCGAGCTGAAGGGCTGGCCGGTGCAGACCGAGACGCAGCAGTCGGCGCTCGGGCACACGGGCTCGCCCGGCCTGGCGGCGCTCGGGCTTCCGCGCGAGCCCCCGCGCGGGCCGCTCGTCGCGGCGCTCGCCGCCAACGGCGCTCCCGACGTGATCGTCGCCGCCGGCATCCATCTCTACGCGTGGCACGCGAACGGCACGCCGGTCGCCGGCTTCCCGGTCGCTGAGAACCCCGCCTTCTGCGGCCCTGCGCTCGAGAGCTCGAGCAGCCACCCGAAGTGCGGCTTCTTCGCCGCGCCTTCACTGGCCCACCTCGAAGGCTTCTCAAAGCCGCCGGACATCGTCGAGCCGAGCCTCGACGGGCACGTGTATGCGTGGCGCGCCAACGGCAAGCCCGTCAAAGGCTTCCCGGTGGCGCTCGTCGACCCGACCGAAGCGGCGGCCGGCAAAGCGATGATCGCGGAGTCGATCAACGACGCGGCGATCGGGGACCTGAACGGCGAAGGTCACGACGACATCGTCGTGGCGAGCAACGAGGTCTACAGCGCGAGCCCGCTGAACAGCGAAAACCTCACCTTCGCGGGCGTGACCGCCTCGGCGGCGGGGTCCAGCGGCCGCCTGTACGCGATCGACGGCGCAACCGGCAAGCTGATGCCGGGGTGGCCGGCGAAGATGCCGGGGATCATCCAGAGCACGCTGCCCCTGATCGGCCCGGGGCAGGACGCGGCGATCGCCCAGATCGGCGGCCAGACCGTGATCGTCGCCTCGACGACCGGCGGAGCGCTCGAGGAGCTCAGCACCGAAGGCAAGATCGTGCGCACGATCCAGCAGGCAGGGCCCGAGGCCTATGGCTCGGGCTCCGATGCGACCGACCGCAGTGGCGCGATCAACCTGTTCGAGTCCGCGTCGGTCGGCGATGTGCTCGGCACGGGCAAGCCCGACGTGGTCAAGTACGAGCTCTCGCTCGGCCAGGCGGCGAACCTGCTGCTCGTCGGGCAGAACTTCCCCTACAACCATCTGATCGGCGCGTTCGACGGGGAAACGGGGCTGTCGCTGCCCGCCTTCCCGACCGTGACCGACGACTACCAGCTGCTCTCCTCCGACGAGATCGCGAAGGTGAACCCGACGCTGCCCGAGAACCAGGTGGTCGTGGGCACGGGCCTCGGCCAGCTGCACGCATACGACGGCGTGAGCGGGCTCGACGCCCCCGGGTTCCCGAAGCAGACGGGTGGATGGCTGTACGCGCCGGCGGCGTTCGCGAGCGACGGGCGCATGGCCGACATCACGCGCGAAGGGTTCCTGTTCGAGTGGCAGACCGAAGCGCCCGCGTGCCAGACGCAGTGGCCCTCGTTCCGGCACGACCAGCAGGAGTCCGGCAACTACGACCACGACGGCACGCCGCCGGACGCCCCCGAAGGGCTGAAGGTGACGGCGACCGGCTCGGGGAGCTACCGGATCACTTTCACGGCGCCGGGGGACAACGGCGCCTGCGGCACGCCCGCGCAGTATGTGACGCGGGCCAACGGGAAACTGATCTCGCTCGGGCTGACGCCGGCCGCGGGCGGCACGCCGTTCGCGGCCGAAGTGACGCTGCCCGCGGGGACCCGCACGTTCCTGCTGCAGGCGGTGGACGCCGCCGGGAACGTCGGGATCGCCGCCACCGCGCCCGTTCACTAGCGACTAGATCACTCGTTTAGTCCCTGTTCCATTCGCGGCCGCCCGGGTGCATGCTTTCTGCTGTCGAACAGCAGCGGCGCATGGGAGCCCCTCACCAAGGCACCCGCCGATGCGGCCGACACCCC
Organism: Solirubrobacteraceae bacterium; assembly: GCA_036264095.1. Taxonomy (GTDB): domain Bacteria; phylum Actinomycetota; class Thermoleophilia; order Solirubrobacterales; family Solirubrobacteraceae; genus Palsa-744. The sequence goes on from DATARO010000039.1 coordinate 90,107, forward strand.
CACACCAACACCACAGCAGCATCCACGGGAGGACTCACATGCGTAACGAAGCGGACGTCTTCGTCCCGCGCATCACGCGCACCGATCCGTACACGCTCTGGCTGGAGCAGCGCGAAGCCGAGCGCCGTCACGACGAGCCTCAGATTCGCTGGGTCTACCGCCCGGCGAGCGAAGCCCGCACGGCGGAGGCGCCCAACAGGCAGGTGCTGACACCGGCCTGAGGGTGAGCAGGGCCGGCGACACCACCGAGGGCGGTGGTGTCGCCGTTGGAGGGCACGGTCCGCCGGGGATGGCGCACACGGTCCATGCGGGTGAGCGCCTTGGAGCCGCGCCCGCGCGACGACGGTGCACCGCCCGGGCGCTGGTCGTTTCCTGGAGACCTCGAGGCTTCGCGACCGGCGGCGAAACGACGAGAGGCCCCGATCGCCCGGGACCCCTCGGCACTCGCCTGTTGTGGGAGATGGTCGCACAGGCCGCCGCTGAAGCAGCCGGACCGGCCCCAGATCCTCACGCGCAGAGCGTCTTGAGCGCACTGCGAGTCGGGGCGAGCCCCCGCGCCGGCTCGCCCCCTGCTCGCAAACGACGGAGCGGCCCCCGGGCCCGTCACCCGCGGGGCCGTGCTCTCAGGAGAGTGTCTCCTTGCCGGTCGTGTACGGCACTTCATGCCATTCCTGGATCGTCACGCCGGCTTTTTCGAGGGCGAGCGTCAGGTACCACTTGCCGTTCTTGTACATCAGCGTGAACGTGACTTCGTAGCCTTTCGCTTTGTTGACGGTGGCGAGACCGTGTCCGGTGAACGTCTTCTGGCTGCCCTGGACCACGCACGAAGCGCTCTGCAGCTTTGTCAGCGAGAGGTGTTTCAGTTTCAGTTCCCACGAGTACTGGAACTCCTCTTTGCCGATGAACCCGTTGTTGATCGTCAGGTTGTCGTCGACGGTTTCCCCTTGCGGCGTTTTCGCCCCGAAGTGACCAGCGCCGTAGATTTTGGTGCAGGCGGCGGCGACGCACACCTTCACCGACTTGCTGGCCGATCCGGTGGAGTGCGTGGTGCTCGTTTCGAAGGACGCCGTGTTTTCGTGCGTCGTGCACGTCCCCGCGGGATCGCCGCTGTACGTGTGCGAGTAGCTGAATTCCTTCGGGCTCGCGTCCGTGTAGGAGACGCTGCCGAGCGCCCCGGCGACCGTGTCGCTGACGTTGACCGACCCGTCGACGATCGTCGGCGAGGAGAACGTCCCGCTCGCCTGGCCTTCAGCCGAGCCATCCGGCGTCGACGCTGCCGCACTGCTCCACGTCGCCGTCGCCGTGTTCGTGAACGCGGCCGGCGCCGGCGAGGAGCTGTAGGTGCACGCGTATTCGAGTTCGACGGAGCTCCCCGCGGGCACGGAGCCCGTCGGATTTCCGCCTGTGATCGAGCAGCTGCCGCCGTTGTCGATCGCGTCGCTGACGCCCGTCAGCGCGACCGCCTCCCAGTCATTCGGGTTGCTCACGGTGATCTTCCCGCCGACCGACCAGGCCGAATCGGTACCGCTGTCGTGCGTCACCGCGACCGTGTATTTGAACGCCGCCGACCCACCGAGCGGGACTTCGACTTCGGTTTTGTCGACCGACTTGCTGATGCCCCATTTGTAGGTGCGCTGGAACGACGGCGTGGCCGTCTTGCTCACGTTCAGGTCTGCTCCGACGCATACCTTCACCGGCTGGCTGGCCGATCCGGTCGTGTGCGTGGTGCCCGTTTTGAAGGACGCCGTGTTTTCGTGCGTCGTGCACGTAGCGGACGGATCGCCGTTGAAGGTATGCCAGTAGCTGAATTCCTTCGGGCTCGCGTCCGTGTAGGAGACGCTGCCGAGCGCCCCGGCGAGGGTGTCGCTGACGTTGACCGACCCGTCGACGATCGTCGGCGAGGAGAACGTCCCACTCGCGTGGCCTTCAGCCGCGCCATCGGGCGTCGACGCTGCCGCACTGCTCCACGTCGCCGTCGCCGTGTTCGTGAACGCGGCCGGCGCCGGCGAGGAGCTGTACGTGCACGCGTATTCGAGTTCGACGGAGCTCCCCGCGGGCACGGAGCCCGTCGGATTTCCGCCCGTGATCGAGCAGCTGCCGCCGTTGTCGATCGCGTCGCTCACGCCCGTCAGCGAAACCGCCTCCCAGTCATTCGGGTTGCTCACCGTGATCTTCCCGGCCACCGACCAGCCCGAATCGGTGCCGCTGTCGTGCGTCACGGCGACCGTGTATTTGAACGCCGCCGACCCACCGGCCGCGATCGCGGCTTCGGTCCTGTCGACCGACTTGCTGATGCCCCATTTGTAGGTGCGCAGGAACGACGGCGTGGCCGTCTTGCTGGCTTTCAGATCCGCTCCGACGCAATGCTTGACGGTCTTGCTGGCGGATCCGGTCGTGTGCGTGGTGTTCGTTTCGAAGGATGCGATGTTTTCGTGCGACGTGCACGTGCCGGCGGTATCGCCGCTGAAGCCGTGCGAGTAGCTGAGCTGCTTCGGGCTCGCTTCCGTGTAGGAGACCGTGCCGAGCGACCCGGCCAGGGTGTCGCCGATGGTGACCGACCCGTCGACGATCGTGGGGCTGACTTCGACCCCGTTGACGGGCGCCGTCGGCTGCAGGGTCCCGCCCGCCAGGCTGGAGCCGTTCGAGAGTTCCTGCGCCCCCCACGTCACCGTCGCCGTGTCGGTCTCCGACTGCGATGACGGTTTCGCCGAGTACGTGCACGTGTAGGCGAATTCCTTCGAGCCGGCGGCGGGTATTTCGGCTTTCGAGCCGCCGGTGACGACGCACGTGGCATGCGCGTCGTTGACCGCATCGGTCACGGTCACGCCCGTGATCGGAGCGCTGTTCGAGTTCGACACCTTGACCGTGCCGGAGGCCTGCCAGTTCGAGTCGGTACCAGAGTCGTGGCTGACGGACACTTTGTAGTTGAACGTCGCCGAGCCCGAGCTGTTGTCGATCTCGGTCGTTTCGGCGCTCTTGGCGATGCCCCATTTGTACGTGCGCGTGAACGATGGGTCCGCCGTGACCGTGGCCGTCGGCGCGCTCGCCGCCGGTTTGGCTTTGCCAGGCTTGACGAAGCACGTTTCGGTGTTGCCCCCGTAGAGCAGCGTGCACTCATGCGTGTCGTTGATGTGGAGGACGATCGTCTGTTCTTTGCCGACTTTGCCGCTGCTCCAGGTCGCTTCGCCGATCGTCTGAGTGGTGCCGTCGAAGGGGACGTTGTCGAGGTTGCCGCGCGCGCGTCCGAAGTCGAAGTACCCGCTGCCCGAGCCGGCTTCCCAGTTGCCCTGGAGGTTCGTGTACAGCGCCTTCGCTTTGGTGGGCGCTTCCCCGCTGTAGACGCAGTACTCGATCAGGCCGGGCACGCCCCCCACGGAGCTCTTGTTCGGCGATTTCAAGGTGTAGGTGTCGGTCCCTTTCAGCGATTCCGTCGCCGTGGCGGTCACTTCGGGGTCTTCCTTCTGGTTCCCGAGCGCGTTGCTGCTCGGACAGCCGGCGTCGCTGAAGGATCCGCTCTGCGAGACCTGCGATTCCTGGCCGGTGGCCGTGTACGAGTAGCTGCCGATCGCGTTCGATTCCATCGACAGGGTGATCTGGCACGACCACGCTCCGCTGGCGTCGGCGGCGGCTTCGCAGGAGTTCGTTTCGGTTTCTTCGGGCCCTGTCACCAGGACGTCGACCTGCTCGCCCGCGAAGTAGCCCGCCCCGTCACTGTTGTCGCCGCTGATCGTCACGGTCGAGCCGGGTGCGTAGTTGGACTGATCGGTCGACACTGCCGCACCGGCGCCGCCCGGCAGCGCGAGCAGCAGCAGCGACATCCCGCACAGGCATACGGCGACCGCGAGCGCGCGAGCGCGATGGGCAGACCCTTCGTCTCGAATCGTGCCGAGCTGAACCTTGCTCATACTCCTTGGCCTCCGTTCGCAATGTCGAGCGGCGCCTTTTGGCGCAGCCGCGCGCAGCCCGCGCGCCCCCCCTTGCGTGAACCAAGGGCCGGCCCGCCCCCCCCATGAGGCCAGCCGAGGGGGTCAACCTATGTGCCCACCCTCGCCATGTCAACCCATCGCGATCGCGTTTCCGGGGGTTGCCATAGGGGTTTCGTATGCGACACCAGTGCGCCGACGAGATCGACCCGAGGGCGATCGGGTCTACGATCTCGGCCTCAGCGCTCGCTTGTCGGCGAGCGCCGCAACGATTCCCGCGTCGCGGAAGGCCGGGCCTGGCTCGGGCGTCACGTTCTGGGCGGTTATCTCCTTGCCACAGGTGCCGCAGGTCAGGATCGGCTCGGCAGCCTCACCGCAGTCGTGGTGGCGCAGGACGACCGGCGGTCCCGCGGGACCTGCGAGGTACCGATCTCCCCAGCGCATCAGCATCACTGCGGCGCCGAAGAGATCGCGCCCGGCGGCCGTGAGGCGGTACTCGTAGCGATCGGGACCACGGGAGTACAGAACGCGCTCGAGCAGGCCGGAGTCGACCATCGAGCGCAGTCGCAGCGACAGCGTAGGCCGGGGGATGCCGAGGTTGCGCACGAACTGCCCATACCGGCGTACGCCGAACAGCTCCTCGCGCAGAATCATGAGCGTCCAGTGATCGCCGATCAGCGCGAGGGCACGACCGACAGACTCGCCGTCGAAGCGGTGGGTGAGATCGCCGGGTGGCGTAGGCCGAGTCACGGCCTCCGACCCTTCCCCCCGCTGGGCGCGCTCGGTCACGTCTCCCCCTGCTGGGCGAGCGAGCGGGGGACGCGCCGCCCGCCCGGATCCTCGGCCGTGCTCGGCCCGATCGCGACGTGGTCGGCGCCGGCGTCGTGGTAGGCCGCGAGCCGCGCAGCGATCTCCGAGGCGCTGCCGACCGCCGCGACGCGCGCCCAGAGCTCACGTGGAACCGCGGCCACCAGCTCCGAGCGCCTCGCACCGGCGCGCGCGCGCTCAACGAGCTCGCCGAAGCCCAGGTCGGCGAACATCTCGCCATACCCCGGAGCTCCGAGGTAGACGGCGACCTGGCCGGCGAGCTGCACGCCGGCCTGCGGGCCGGGATCGAGCGCCGCGGCGACCCACACCGCGAGCCGCGGCGCCGCTCGTCCGACCGCAGCGGCCTCCGCATCGATGCGTGCGCGGACGGCGGCAACGTGCTCCACCGAGACGAGGTTGAGGACGACCTCGTCCGCGTAGCGTGCCGCGATACGGGTCATCGTCGGGCCGAAGGCCGCAACCGTGATCGTGGCGTCCGGTTGGGGCCGGCGCAGCCTGAAGCCATGCGCCCTGACGTGCTCGCCGTCGAGGTCGATCCGCTCACCGTGGAGCAGGTCACGCAGTGCGAGCACCGTCTCGCGCGTGCGCGGTCCCAACGCGGTCCAGGGCCGGTCGTGCCAGGCGCTGACGATCGCCGGGCTCGAGGCGCCGAGCGCGACATCGACGTGACGTCCGGTCAGCGTCGCGACCGACGCGACGCCGAGTGCGATGGCGACCGGGCTCCGCACACCGACGGGGAGCGGCCCGACCTTCAGGCGGGCTCGCTCCGTCCGCAGTCCGATCGCGGTCGCCAGGGCGAACGCGTCGAACGAGGCCATCTCGCCGACCCAGACGGTCTCGATGCCTGCCTGCTCTGCTGCCACGGCGATCTCGACCGCCTCCTCGTCTGGGCGATCGAGCCAATACGGCATCACCACGCCGAGCGTGGTCACAGCATCGCCGTGTCCGTCGGCTGGCCGAGCAGCAGGCGACCCGTCAGCTCCCACGTCGCCGGGTTGACCTGGAAGTGGGCGGTTGCCGCGTGCGCATCGCGGAACCGCCGCTGCAGCGGCGAGTCGGCGTAGATCGCCGTCCCTCCGCCCAGGTCACACATGCTGCGCGCGACGTCCGCCGCCGTACGAACGGCGTGCGTCGCGGCGAGCCGCAAGCCGCACCGCAGCTCCTCCGACACCGGGCCGGGCTTCTGGGCCTCCGCCCACGCGTCGTCGATCGCCTGGTAATAGAAAGCTCGTGCCGCGCGCAGGGAGGCCTCGGACTGCGCGACCGCCGACCAGGTCGCCGAGCGCTCCGCGAGCGTGCGGCTGGACCCCATCCCGACCTTGCTTCTCGCGAGCGTGCTCGCGTCCTCGATCGCGCCACGCGCGTTGCCGAGCGCGGCAGCTGCGATCGACAGCGCAAAGAACGCGAAGATCGGAAAGCGGTAGAGCGCAGCACCTGATGTGGGCGGCTCGAGGAGCTGCAGGCTGCGGTGCTCGGGGACGAACACGTCCTCGGCAACGGCGTCGTGGCTACCCGTGCCGCGCAAGCCGCTCGTATGCCAGGTATCGAGGATCGAGAGCTCATCCACCGGGAACCCGAGCACGCGGACCCTCGGCGACCCGCCGCTCGCATCCGGCACCATGCACCCGCCGAAGAAGTACTGGGAGTGTGTGATCGCACTGCAGAACGGCCACCGCCCCGACACGCGGTAGCCACCGTCGACGCGCTGTGCCTTCCCGCGCGGCGCCCACACCCCCGCTGCCGCGCTCGCGGCGTCGCCGAACACTTCCGCGAGCCCCTCCTCCGGCAGCCATCCCCCCAGCAGGCTGCTGGTCGCGTTGATCGACACGCACCATCCGGCCGAGGCGTCACCGCGGGCGACCTTCTCGGCGCAGCGCAGGGTCTGCGACGGCGGGGCCTGCGCCGCCTCGACGGTGGCGGGCGCGCCTGCACGGAGCAGGCCCGAGGCACGGAGCCCGGCCACGAGCTCGTCGGGCAGGCGGCGGTGCTCCTCGGTCGCCGGGGCAAGCTCGCGGGCTAGGGCGGACAGCTCGTCGGCCGCGCGATCCAGATCGTTCGTTGCGGCGGCTGGGCCTGGGCTGGCGAGGTCGGGCATAGGTGATCTCCGATTCGTGGGCGCTGGTTCAGTTTGCTTACCGGTTCATTCTTCTTACTGACTCCGCGTTTGTCAAGGAACTGGACGGGAGGCGACACCAGCCCCGCTGATACGCGCCTGCGCGGGGGGCGCCCGCACGAACCTGCGGCGCACCGCGCGGCCGGCGAAGGGGAGCGTGCGCGCCCAGCTACCGATGGTCGCGCCTGCGGCAGGCATAGACTCTGACGATGGCGATGGTGCAGAGCAGTGTTCAGATCAAGGCCTCGCCCGACGAGACGATGACGCTCCTCAGCGATGCCAGTCGCTGGCCCGACTGGTATCCGGGAATGACGAAGATCGACATCACGCCTCCCTTCCCGGAGGTAGGGGGCAAGGTCGTATTCAAGGTGAGGTCGGCGGGGATGTCGATGGGGATCACCGAGAGGGTGCTCGACTACCAGCCGGGCAAGCTGCAGCTCCTCGAAATGGACGGCATGTTGTCGGGGCGCGCCCGCTGGGAGCTCACCCCGGACGGCGACGGAACACGCCTCACCACGACCTTCGACTACGCGCTGCCGGGCGGCGTCGCGGGCAAGATCGCCGACGCGCTAATCGTGAAGCGCATGAATGCCAAGACCCTCGAGGAAGCGCTGCACAACTTCAAGGCGCTCGTCGAGCGACAGCAGGCGTCTCAGCCCGGGGGCGCCGGCGTGGGTTGAGCCGCTGCTGATCGAGGGCCGCGGCCCGGCGCTACTTGACCGCGACCGTCAGCGTCGCGACGCCGAATTCCTCGCCCGCGCTCAATCCTGCCCCGCCCAGCAGGAGGCTGAGTGAAGCGGCCGCCTGCTGGGTCACGAGCAGCCGTACGCCGCGGACGAGCAGCGTGCCGCCGGTCCCGCTCGCCCGTCTGACGCGCGAGAGGTCCAGGGCGAAGATCGGTACGCGCAGACCGCCTACGGACGCCGTGATCTGCTTTGCCGCCGTGTCGAGGACGAACTTCGTAAGTGTCACGTTGCGCCCTCCGTGAGCGAGCTTGATACCACCGCCCTGCTCGATTGTGCCAGCGAGCGTCACCGGCGAGATGTGACCCCCCGTGATCGGGAACCGGAGCCCCGCGACGGCCTTTGCGGGCGCTACGGCGGTGACGTTGATGGAGCTCGCGCCTAGCCTCTGCACGGTGGCCGGAGCCAGTGTCACGCTCGTCGTCCTGCCCACGACCGCGACAGATGCGGCCGCTGCGCTCGGGGCGCCGACGCTGGAGGCGCTCGCCGCTGTGGTGGCTGCGCTGCTCGAATGCGTCGTCGAACCGCTGCCGCACGCGTTCAGCGCCAGCACGCCGGTACCGAGCAGAACCGCGAGTGCCAGCCGTCGGGGGTGAGCGCTCATGACATGTGACTCCTTGTTCGGTGGGCGCGCTCCCAGGCGCGGTCGCGGGCACAATGTTCGCGCTCGGACCCCCTTTCCCTGCGGGCGACCCGGCGCAGCGAGCTCGAGGAGGTGTCGGTGACCGCCGAGGAACCGGCACGCGAGGCGCTCGCCGGCCTCGAGACACGCGCCGAGCTCGAGGCTCTCGCGCGCCTGACGCCACGCGCCGGAGGGCGGTGTGCGTCCTGCGCTACTTCAACGACTTGACCGAGGCCTCTGCTGCGCCCTGGCTGTCGAGCTCCGCCAGCCGCTCGATCGCGTCCGCGACGTGCGCGAGGTACCGAGTGACCGCCGTTTGCACGGATGGCTCGGCGGCATGCTCGGGAACCGCGCGCAGCAGATTCAAGCGGCTGTCGGCGACCCAGGCTGAGACGTCGGGGGCGCTCAGCCACTGCCCCTCCGTCCTCCAGGTCCGGCTCATCATGCGCGGCCAGTCATCGATGCTGGCGGCGTATGGGTTGGACGGGCAGAGGGCGTTCCTCTCCTCATCCTCGTCCCGGTGCGCCTCGACGAAGGCGATCAGGGCGGCGTTGAAGCACGGCGAGAGGTGCCGGACCTGTTGGATCACGATCCGGCCCTGCTGAAAGATCGGCGTCGCGGGGGCGTCGCGCAGTCCGAGCGCGGTGCAATCCACGTGAAGCACTGCCCGGCTGGTGTCCGTCTCGCCGCGCTCGAGCACGATCCTGTCGGGCTCGACGCGCCGCACCCGGCCGAGCCTGACGGCGTCGTCGATCTGGCGCAGCGCCTCGAGCTCGCGTGCGCTCAACATCGTGCCGCGGTACATCCGGGCGGGCTGGGAGGGGTCCACCCGCGCGAACCGCCCCCAGGACTCGAGCCGCTCGAAGAGGTCCTCGATGCTCGTCGCCTGGGCAGCCGCCTCTGCATCGAGGGCGATGCCCTCCATCAGCGCTCCGACCTGCTCCAGCGGCTGGAAGTGCCGGCGGTCGTAGAACCACGCCTCGCGGGGGCGGATCCACCGGATCCGGTCAGGCTCGACACCCTCGTCCAAGAGCCACACGCACGCGTCCGCGGCGGTCTTGCCCGACCCGAGCACGGCATAGGAGTCTGCAGTTCCGGCGGCCGCGGGCAGGTCGTTGACGGGTATGACGCGCGCGCCAGACGCGACGTCGAACGGGCGAACGTGGGTCGCCGGAATCGACGCCTCGAGGTAGCGGGCGTCGACGATCTTGCGGCGCACCACGAGCTCGTGCACCTCGCCCGTGCTCAGGTCTCGGATGAGCTCGCCGTCGCCTCCGCTCCCCAGGTGCTCGTGGCCGGTGAGCACGTTGACCCGGCCTGTGGCGGCGAGCGCCAGCGCGACCTCGGCGAAGTAGCGGCAGACATCGCCGCCCGATGCGCGCTCGTAGAACCCGGCGTTCTCGCCCTCTTGGTCTACGCGGTCCTCGCCGAGCGCCCGCGAGTTCACGCCGTAGTAAGCGGAGGGCGTGTGCAGGCGGACGAACGGATAGGCGTCCGGCCAATGGCCCCCCGGCGCTGCTCTCCGGTCGACCACGGTCACCTCTACGTCCGCCGCGGCCACCAGCGCGTCAGCGAACGCGAGGCCGCTCGCCCCTCCTCCCACGACCAGATAGTCGGTGTCACCGAGCACTTTCCCCTCCCCACGGCTGGACATTGGGCCGCCGAGCGGCGGAGGATAGCTGCGAACGGGCGAATCGAACTGGATGGGCAGCGTCTGCTCGGACTTCCGGCCTGTCGATTGACATGCGTTGGCGGGCCTCAGCGGGCGTCGCATTTCATCCGCGCTCGATCCAGAACGTCTCGGCCAGCTCCGCCTACACGACCGCGGCTTCACCGACCTCGTCCGCAGCGCACGTGGACGTGTGGCGCTACCCCGGTCCCGAGAACCGGCGCCCGTCGGAACTCGCAGCTCAGACGCGCATGACCAAGCAGGCGCTCAACTACCTCCTCGGGCAACTGGAGGACCTCGGATACCTGACGCGCGAAACCGACGCAACGACCAACGCTCCAAGCCCATCCGTCTCACCCCCGAGGCCAGGCGGCAACCAAAGCAATCTACGAAATCGTCCAAGGGGTCGAAAACGACTGGGAACAACAACTGGGACCGCGAAAGTTCGGTCAGCTACGCCGCCTGCTCACGCAGCTCTACACGATCACCACGCCGACGAACCACCCGGAGTGAAGACCGCTCCTGCTCGTCGGTTGGCAGCGCCCGGTGGAGGCAGTCGCCCGCGAGCGCTTTTGCGAGGTTAAGCTCGCTCCGTGCATGCTTCTCGCGAGCCGCCAAAGGGCACGATCGCCCTGTTGTTCACCGATATCGAGGGCTCCACTGGGCTGGCTCGGGAGTTGGGCTCAGAGTGGGCAGGGGTGCTGGCCGATCACCATGCGCTGGTGGGCGGAGCGATCGCGGCCGAGGGGGGCTTCGTCGATGGCATCGAGGGCGATGCATTCTTCGCCGCGTTCGTCGATGCAGAAGCAGCGGCCCGCGCGGCGGTTCAAGCACTGCGCGAGTTGCGCTCACATCCTTGGCCGCGTGAGGTCGGCGAGCTAGGAGTACGGATGGGGCTGCACGTTGGGCGCGTGGAGCGTCGCGCAACTGGATATGTCGGCCTGGAGGTGCATCGCGCGGCACGGGTCGGGGCCGCCGCGCATGGCGGCCAGCTTCTGTTGACCGACGCCGCCCGTGCGCTGATCGGCGATGCGGTCCCAGTCGAACCGCTTGGCGCGCATCGCCTGAAGGATTTTCCGGCACCGGAGCTGTTGTTCTGTGCCGTGGTGGATGGTCGCGGCGCAGCGGCCTTTCCAGCGCCGCGGACCGAGCAGGTTCGGCCCACCAACCTGCCGGCGGGGGCACCGGTGCTGGTGGGCCGTGAGGATGACCTGGGGCAGCTGCGAAGCGCGCTGTTGGCTGAGGGAGAGCGGCTGGTCACGCTGACCGGGCGGGGCGGCGTGGGCAAGACGAGCTTGGCGCTCGTCGCCGCGACCGGGCTGCTCGATGAGCACCCGGGCGGCGTGTGGCTTGTCGGGCTGGCCACCGTGAGCACGCCCGACGAGGTGCTGCCGGCTGTTGCCTTTGCGATCGGTGCCGAGGGCGACGTCTCCTCCTCGCCGCTCGAGGCCGTGATCGCACACCTGCGCGAGCGCGGCCCCACGCTGCTCGTGCTCGACTCCGTCGAGCGTCTGGTTGCCGTGGCGCCGACGCTGGCGAGTCTGTTGGCTGCACTTCCTGAGCTGCGCGTGCTGGTCACCTCGCAGACGCCGTTGCGGATTGCCGCCGAGCGTTGCCTGCCGCTGGATGCGCTGGATGACGAGGCCGCGCTCGCGCTGATCGCGCGCGTGGCGCGCCGTCGCGGTGCCGCGCTCTCGGCAGAAGCGGCCGACCATGCAGCGCTCCTGGACGTCGTTCATCTGCTCGACGGCCTGCCGCTGGCGCTCGAGCTCGTGGCCGCGCGCCTCGCGGTGCTCTCGCCAGCCCAGCTGCGGGAGCGCCTGCCGGACTCGGCCGAGCTGCTCAAGGATGCCGGCGGCGAGCGCCCGGAGCGTCAGCGCTCGCTGCGCGCCACCGTGGAGTGGACCCTGGACGCGCTCGATGAGCGTGCGCGCGCGCTGTTCGCGCGCATGGGCGCGTTCGCCGGACCGGTGGAGCTGGAGGACATCGAGGCGGTCACAGGTAGAGAGGGGCTTGACACGCTGGTGGCGCTGGAGGCGCTGCTCGAGGTCGCGCTTGTGCGTCGGGTCGAGTCCGGCGATGGACAGGTGCGGTTCGGTTTGCCAGAGGCGCTTCGCCAGATCGCCGCCAGCCTGTTGGACGCGACGTCCGATGGCAAGCGGTGGCGCCGCGCGCACGCTCAGCGCCAGCACGACCTGCTGTCGGCCGCGCCGGTCTGGCTGTCCGCCACCGCCCCGCTCGAAAAGGCGCTCGCCGCCGACGCAGAGGCGGCCGCGGCTCTGCGCTGGGCGCGCGAAAACGATGACATGCTCGGCGCGTCACTCGGTGCCGCTCGCGCGTGCCTGCTGTCCGACTCGGGGCGGGTGCGGGAGACCCTAGCCGTGCTCGAGCCCCTCCTCGAGAAGGCATCCGGTGATCCGGCGGTCGACGGCCGCGCGCTCGTCGCGCATTCGCACTCGCTCGCCATGATCGACAGATTGGACGATTCGCTCGTGTCTGCCGAGCGGGCTGTGGCGATCGCACCGGATGCGATGACCAGAGCGTTGGCTTTGACGCAGCGCTCGGTCACGCTTACGTTCCGTGGCGAACACGAAGCCGCCGTGCACGACGGTGAGGAGTCGGTCGCGGTGGCGAGGACGCTGGGACCGGCCGCTCTTTCCGGCGCGCTGCTGCTTGCGGCTCAGGCTCATCTGTTCGAGGGAGACCTGGGCGGCGCGGCGGAGCGCCTAGCCGAGGCCGAGCGGATCGGCGCCCCCGCTGACGCGAGCAAGATTCGCGCTGCCGATACGTTGCGCGGCGACCTGGCAATAGCGGCCGATCGCCCGGCGGACGCGCTCGAGCACTACGCGAACTCGCTGGAAGCTGCGCAGGCCCGCGAAGACCACCTCCAGGTGCTGTTCGACCTGATGGGCATCGCCACGGCCCTCGCGGCGCTGCGGGATGACGACGAGGCGCTCGAGGTCGTCGGGCTAGCTGCCGCGCAGAGCTTGGATATAAGCGGCCCAGGATCAACGACAGTCGCCCACCTGCTGGGGAGCGACTCACTTCTGGCAGCCGAGGAGCGCGCTGGGGCGACCCGCGCCGGCGGCCTCAAGGCCCGTGGAAACGCGGTGCCCGCGGGCAACCGCGTCACCCACGCTTGCCAACTGGCCCGTCTGCGCCAGCCGGCGTGAGGACCGCGCCTCTGCTTTCGCGTACAAACCCCTGAGAGGAATGACGATGGGGGATACTGGTCGAAGTAGTGCGAAAGTCGGCTCGCCAGAGCCGATCGGGGGCATCTGCGAACGTTCGCTCCTGCGCGGCCGGAGCGATAACCGTCTTGTCCGTCGATCAGGCGTAGACGCTGAAGCAGAGGTGTACACGTCCGACACCGCCCCGTCGGGCCCGATCTGTGCGGGCAGCTCGCGGACGCCACGGCGTTCCGCTCCGAGCACACACGAGCCGGACACTCGGCCCCGGCGCGAGACGCCTACTTCAGAGCGAGGAAGCCAGAGCCGCGGGAGGCTCGGCTAACCGGGGTTCGTCGCCGCGACGATCCAGACGGATGCGCGGCCGACGATCGCGCCATCAGGCTTTTGCCAGCCTGCATAGTGGTCCCGCAGCGCCTCGGCGATCTGATCGCGAAGCCGCTCCCCGTGATCGCCGTTGAGGCGGATCAGCTCGGCGCCTGGTCCGATCGCGAGCAGGGCCTCGACGGCCTCGTCGATGTCAGCGCCCATAGGGTAGTCGAAGTCGCGATGCTGCAGTTCGATCGCGTCGAACCCGGCGGCCTCAAGGATTCCTTCGGTGGTTTCCGGGTTACCGAGCGAGAATGGCCCGGGCCCGCAGGTATCGGCCTCGTACTCGGCGGGGCGCGAGAGGAACCGCTCGACGATCTGCTCGGTCTCGGCCCACAGCGGGCTCTCGCTCTTGCGCCGCCAGCAGAGCTTGGCGAGCCTGCCGCCGGGCTTGAGGGCACCACGGATCGCGCGCATAGCGGGAACCGGCGCGGCGAAGAACTGCGTCCCCATGCGCGAGAACGCGTAGTCGTAGGTCGGATCCCACTCCGCCGTCTGCGCGTCGGCTGTCTCGAAGGCAACGTTCTCGACCCCCGCGTCCACGGCCTCGCGGCGGGCGTCCTCAATGAACCGAGGCGAGGAGTCTGCACCAAGCGCGAAGCCTCCCAGTCCGACGAGCTCAGCCAGGCGGCGGGTCGTCTCGCCGAAGCCGCAGCCGACATCGATGCAGCGTCCGCCCTTGGGCGGCGGGAAGAGCTCGAACATCTCCTCAGTGACCCCTGTCAGTGCGTCGACGAACACTGCGCGGTTGGACTTCCACCGCTCATAGAGGACCGTGTCCCAGGCTCGCACGGCTTCCTCGTTGGCCGCCGCCACGGCACCGGCCCCCTGCACTGGGTTCATCCGGCGACCATACGTCATGGTCGGTCGGAGGAAGCGTGGCCGGGCAGAGCAAGGCAGAAGGCCGTCACTCAAGACCCTTCGTTGGACGGCGACATGAACGGGCGGTATCCGGAGCAGACGACGCGCATCCATTCGATCCGTTCGTCGCGCTCTGCGATATACGCCTGCTGCTCGACGATGAAGGGACCGTCGGGGCAGTTGACTCGCAGGCGGTAGCCGACGCGGTGGCGGTCGGCGAAGCTATCGCTCTCGAGATGTGTCAGCTCCTCGATCCGGTCGGACTCCTCGAACCATTTCTCGAGAAACAGCGCAACAACCGCGTCGCGGCCGCTGGCCTCCCAGCTGCGGCTGGGGGTCAGCCCGCGGAAGTCGATGTCCGGGTGCAGCAGCCGACGCATCACGCGGGCGTCCTTCACGGCGAGCGCGCGTGCGAACTCCTGTCCCAGCGTGGCAGCGTCCCCCACCAGCGTATTATGCGCGACTGACTGCGGTCCCTGCATCCGACGTTTCACGTCTGCGGCTCGACCGCCGCGCGCCAGACCTTCGTCGACGAGGTCGGCATGGGCGATACTGGGCTCGAACCAGTGACCTCCGCCTTGTCGAGGCGGCGCTCTCCCAGCTGAGCTAATCGCCCTGGAAGAAGGCCAAGCGTATCAACGGCCCTACGGCGTGCGGCGCGGAGTCAGGCGCCCGTCAGCCATCGACGAACAGCCCGTCCAGCGGGCCTCGCAGCGCCATCGCGCGGCGCGAGACGCCGGGGAGCTCCACGAGCCGATGGGTCGCCGGCCGACCGTCGCGTCGCCGTTCGAGCTGCTCGCCCGCGATCGGGCGCCACAGCTGGTCGACGACGCTCGCGGACTCGGCGGAGACGTCCGAGAGCGAACGCTCGAGGTGCTCCGACCAGAGCCGTAGCCGCGTACCGCGGGCCAGCTCCGGGTCACACGTCAGTAGGTTGACCTCGGTGTCGTTCAGCAGCGAGTGTTCGTTCAGGTTGGCGGAGCCGATCGTCAACCAGGTGTCATCGACGATGCCGACCTTGGCGTGTACATAGAGGGGACCGGCCTCTCCTCCGCTTCGCGCAGACACCGTGGCCGCCAGGAAGCGTCGGCGCTCGTTCCCCCCGTCCGCGTCGGCCAGCACTCCGAGCTGGCCGCGTGTCATGTCTCGCCCGTTGTTCGGGCGGGCGGGCAGCACGACGACGAGGCGAAACTCCTCACTCGGCGGGTTGCGGAGCTTCTCCGCAAGGATCTCGACGATGTGCGCGGACCACAGGAACTGGCTCTCGAGGTAGATCAGGCGCTTGGCGGACCTGAGCGCGCGGGTGTAGGCCTCGAGAATCCCGAACTCACCGTCGGGGACGAAGCCGTAGATCCGCTCCGGGACAGTCCGCGTGAGTTGGACGGTGTGCGTGCCGGCCTCCTCGGGCGTCGCCGGCGTCGGGAGCTGCTCGGATGTGACTTCTCGCCAGCGTGCGCAGAAATGGGCAGCGACATCTGCGACTACCGGGCCGCGCACGCGCGTTGCGACGTCGTGCCATCCGAGCCGCGAGCGGACCGGATGCCCACTCGAATCGAAGCGGTCGCCCCCGAGACCCGTCAGGTCGATACCGCCGACGAACGCGACCTCGTCATCGACGATGACGAGCTTCTCATGATGGCAGTGCATCGGTCGCTCATGTGCATCGAGCGCGCACTGCACCGAGCTCCCTCGCACAAGCACGTCGCGTTCGCGGCGCACGTCGGCGCGACTCGGCTTGAACAACGGCAGCGGCGCACCCGCCCACAGCAGCACGCGCACATCAACCCGCTCGGCGGCTGCGGCGAGCAGCTCTCTCAGCGGCTCGATATGGGGATCGCGCGTCAGCGCGAAGCCTGGCTGGAGATGCCAGCCGGCGATGTGCACGTGCGACTTTGCACCTTCGATCGCGTCTGCGATCGCCGGCAGAGCGCTCGCGCCGTCGACAAGCACCTCGAGGTCGCAGCCCTCCCGCGGCGGCGTCGCGCCGTTGCACCACGGCATGCCGCGGGCGGGCGGATCGAGCTGTTCCATGTGCCCGTGGCGCGACAGGCGCCGACGATGATGGCCTCTGACGAGGGCCTCGATGCCCTCGCCGACCCCCCGGTCGAGGCGATCTAGCGCGCGCCCGAGCACCCGTGCCTCCGACCGCCCGGTCTCCGGTGCTCCGCGCCTCGCGGGAGCCTCCCCCGGCGTCGACTCAATCGCGTGCGCGCGAGGCGCGCCGCGCCGCGCTGCCGCGGCGACCGTAGAGGAGCCTCGCCGGGATCGGAACCGGGCTCACGCGACGCACCGCGGTGCCCAGCAGCAGGCGTGGTTCGAGCTTGGCGGTCAAGATCGTGAGGTCGCGCCGCTCTCGCACGCTGAGGTGTCCCCGCCGCCGCGCCGCAATTGCGAGCAGCTCGAGCAACCTCCGTCGCTCGGCGCCGCTCAGCCGACCGAGATGGCGTCCCGCGATCACAGCGACCTCGGCAGCCATCAAAGCGCGCGCCAGCGGCGTGCTCTTCGTCGCGCGACGGACCAGGGATTTGCCGAGAGCCATACGGCCACACTACCCCCGCTCACCGCATCCTCAAGCACAATGCGCGGGCCGATACGCTTGGAGGCTCCCGGCGACGTGGCGGAGTGGCTACGCAGCGGCCTGCAAAGCCGTCTACACCGGTTCGATTCCGGTCGTCGCCTCTACAGAAACCCCTGCTTTCGCGGGGATTTCGGCGTCCGAGCGCTTCTGCCCGCGTGCCCATGGTCCTGAGTTGGTCCCCCGGCAGGCCTTGTTGTGCGACAGCCCGGCGCCCACGCGTAGGCTCTGCTGCGATCACCGATGCCCGCGCGCGAATTAGACGACGCCCTTCTCGATGCCCTCGAAAGGCGCTTGGGCCTCCTGTCGATCCCGGTCGATGTTTGGACCAACCCAGGCCTAAGCGAGGACGAGGCACAGACGACGATGGCACCCCTCGGCTTGCGGCTTCCGGAGGAAGCCCTCACATGGTGGGGCTGGCGGAATGGCGCAAACGACGAGGGCTGGAGCAAAGTCCTCCCTCAGTGGCGCGAGTTCATCTCGCTTGAGCGAGCAGTCACCGAGTACCGGCAGGCGCGAGAAATCGCGCTCAGCGTCGCGCCCGACCATCCTCACGGGGATCCGAACATTCTTTGGTCGCCGGAGTGGTTCCCGCTCGACGATCAACGTGGGCAGCTCGTTATGGATTGCTCAGTGGGGCCCGGGGAGGCGACCCCTATTCGCGTTCACAACTGGGAAGCGATGGACGAGGAAAATGCACAAGTAGAAGCCGCATCACTCGGCGCTGTGGTCGAGTTGTGGTGCCGTGCCATCGACGTCGGCGCGTGGGAGTGGGACGCGACCGCGAGTCGATGGTGGCCCCACTGGGACCTCCTTGGCGAGGCCGATCGAAGGAGTCGCGCGACATAGGGCCGTCGCGCGTTGCGTTTGCCGACCCATTCCCGTCGTCGCCTCTAACGGGGAATCCCGGGAGGTTTCCCGCTTGGGGCAGTCGTATCGGATGCGCGGTCGCGATTCGCCCCAAACCAGCATGCTCATCGCCGGTTTCGCTGGGCCACCGCGCCGAACTGTGGCCGGCGGGGTTATAGCGCCAGGCTCACTCGTGCCAACGCTTGTCCATCGAGACAGGAGGAGATCGATGTCAATTCAGGGACGACGATCGCTCGTCGTGTTCACGCTCATCGGCGCGCTCGTCGCCATCTCGGCATCGAATGCGTGGGCGACGCTTGGCCGCAAGGTGTGCATCCCCAATAGACCGAGTTCGTCGATCACGACGCCGAACCGGTCAGGAAAGTGTCCGGCTCGGGCCGGCACCACCTACGTGCTTCAGGCGCTCACCGCTGAGGGCAAGACCGGGCCGGAAGGCAAGACCGGGCCCGAAGGTCAGCCCGGACAGGAAGGCAGGTCGGGGTCCGGAGCGAGCCCAGCTTTCGCCCCCGCACAGCTGGAAGTCCTGAAGCAGATCTCGCCATACGTGAAGTTCATTCCGGCGGGCGTGGGCGGGAAACCGACTCTGCAGTTCACCGGTGTCAATGTGCAGATCGTCAACGGCGAAGGAAAGACGGCCAGCACCAACGGCGCAGGCAACCTCGTGCTCGGATACGACGAGAATGCCGGCGCGTTCCCGCAGACTGGCTCTCACGACCTCGTGATCGGAGAAGAGTCGACGTTCACGAGCTTTGGCGGAATGGTGGCCGGCAACGACAACGCGATCACCTCCCGGTTCGCCGTGGCAGCCGGCGGCGCCGGTAACCGCGCGACCGCGACGGAAAGCACGGTCGTCGGCGGCGCCGACAACACCGCCAGCTACGCGCAGGCCACGGTGAGCGGTGGCGTGAACAACACCGCCAGCGGTTGGTACTCGTCCGTCACCGGAGGTGCCCTCAACTCTGCGGAAGCGGAGATCTCCACAGTCAGCGGCGGATTCAAGAACGTCGTGAGGGGCAACGAGGGCGGCTCTGTGCAGGGCGGCAGCGAAAACCTCGTCGAAGGCCTGGACGCGTCGATCTTCGGCGGGAACAAGCTCGTCGCCAAAAACAGCTACGAAGCCCTTCCCTGATACCGCCCCGAGAGGCGGGAGCTGAGAGGAAAAGCCGCAGTCAGGGCACCGCTAGGCGTGCACGACCGGAACCGAACCCCGGTTCCGGTCGTCGCCTCTACTTCACCACGCGAACATGCGCTCTCGTCACCCTGCGGAGTTGGCGTGCAAGGTGCCCGCCGCCGCGTGCCAGTTTTTCTCCGGGAACGATCGCGACGTCAAAGGCGCGCGCGGCCGCCCATTCGCCGACCGGCGGCTCAGGTGTCCCGCTCAGCGTCGTGAAGGTCGCACGGGTCGCCAGCGATCCGAGCAGGACGCGCGCCTGCTGAAGCTCGTCTGCGGCCACGGCCCGCATCGTGCAGTTGTAGGGTCCGCTGCCGTTCCCTTTGCAGCATTTCAGCGACTTGGCCTGCGGAGCGAGCGTGACCACCTCCAGGTCGGCCCCTGTCGCTGCGAGCTCGGCGCCCTCGCGAAGCGCTGCTTCGCCGCGACGGCCTTCGATGTAGACGACGAGAGCGCGTTGCCGTGAGAACGGGCGGTCACGCGACGACCCGGGGTTGGTTCTGGATGGGCGGACGGTATCGCTGGTCAAGTTGTCCTCTCCCCCGTCCGTTCACGATAGTGGGCATCGCATCAGCCGCTACATATTCATCGCCACAGCGACCGCGTAGCGGACGCCCGCCCCCGGCCAAAACCCCTACGGGCTCCCCCCCACTTCTTCGAGCCGTTTCCGCAGTTCGCGGTTTTCCCGTTCGGAGCTTTTGAGGTTCGCTTCGGCTTCTTTGCGCCGTTCTTCGGCGGGCTGATTCGACGCGGGGGCCGCGGGAGTTTCCCTTACGGTGCTCGCGGTGACCGTGTGCGTCTGCACTACGGTCTTGGGCTGCACCACGGTGCTCGTGCGAGTGACCGTCGCCCCGGGGCGTTCGGATTCGTTTTTGTTGCCGATCGCATAGCCGACGACGCCGCCGATCACGAGCGCGATCAGCCCGGTGACGAGCGCGGGCCAGGGGTTTTCGCGCCACGGTCCGCGTTCTGGGGGCAGCGGCTCATATTCGAGCGGCGCCTCCGCCGGCACCCGCGGTTCGCGCACCGGCACGCCCCGCAGCGGTTCGGTGGGCCTTCCCGCCGGTGGCGGCGGTCGGTATGGGGGCTCGGGAGAGCTCATGGACAAGTGGTGCAGAGGCGCGGTGCGGCGCCGCAATACGACCGAAGTCGCCGTACCCGGTCTGCCAACAGGGCAAACGGACGCGGCGTGAGACCCGCCGCGAGCTCACAAGCGTCACCTGCCCGGCGCGCCCCAGCGAGCTCAGCAGGTGCTCGCGGCCGCCGAGCTGCCTGGGCCCACCGCCGCCTCGTCGACGACGCCCGAGTCGACGGAGCGCTGCACGACTCCCATGTGCACGACATACCACTGCCCACGCCAGGAGATCATCGACGCGATGCCGAACGACCTCGTCTCCCCGTCCGCTCGGTAGACCACGCGGGCGTTCGGCACCTCGTAGTAGCCGACGGCGTTGTAACAGGCGCCCGGAGGAACCCAGTGGGCGAGGGCCGGTGGGACGAGCACCCGCACCAGCCTCGCCTTGCTGGCCCGGGAGCCGAGCAGCGCATGCGCCGCCGCCAGGTCGAGCGCGAAGTCGTGCACCAGTCGGACTTCCCAGTCCAGGGACGCGTCCGCGATCGCCTTCACCTGCAGGTATGCCGCCCGCGGGAAGAAGGCCGGCAGAGCTCTCCGCACCGAGCCCGCCACCACGCCCGCCCACAGCTTCTTCATCGAGGCCGCGAACTGCGCCGAGCCGGATCGGGGCAGGACCTGGGTCTGCGGCAGCGACCCCGGCGCCGGGAGCCGTGCATGCGGCACACGGTGGATCGGCGGGGTCGCGGCCGCCGCGACGGTTGCGCCTCGCGCGTGTGCAGCGGGAGCCTGTGCCCGTTTCGAGGCGTGCGCGCCTGGCGACGAGGACAAGGCAACGACCGCGAGCGCCGCAGCTCCCGCGACGAGCATCGCCGCGCCGAGCGTGGCGCCGCGCCGCTGGGCGCGGATTCGCCGGCGCCGTCGCTGCTCTGCCCGGCGGCGCGCGAGGCTACGGCCGTGCGGCGCCTCGGCGCCTAGATCTGCGCGAGGTGCGTTCTCGTGCATCTACGG
>DATARO010000053.1:0-37974 GCA_036264095.1 Solirubrobacteraceae bacterium
CTCGAGCAGCGTCTGCGCTCCGGCGAGCAGGCCCGCGGCCGCACCGGCGCGCAGCACCTGGCGCCGCGTCAACCCGCGCTCGTCCGGCCCCCCGATCGCCCCCTGCGATGGCACGCGCGAAATCTACCCGCGACGCGCTCGCGCCAAACCGGCGGGCCCAGAGCGATGATCTAGGCTGGAGGCGCCATGACGATCGCCGAGCGCTACGCGAACGAGCTGTGGGTCTGCCACCTCGGCATCGTCCCCTACGGCGCAGCGCTCGCGATGCAGACCGCGACCCGCGCACGCCGCCAGGCAGGGGAGCTCCCCGACACGCTGCTGCTGCTCGAGCACCCCCCCGTCTACACGCGGGGGCGCCGCAGCGGCGGCGAGGACCTCCCGTTCTCCGAGGCCTTCTACCGCGACCGCGGGATCGAGATCCACGACGTCGACCGCGGCGGGCGCATCACCTACCACGGCCCCGGCCAGCTGGTCGGCTACCCGATCATGTCCGTCGACGACGTCGGGCGCTTCGTGCGGACGATGGAGACGGCGCTCGTCGACGCGCTCGCGGCCGAGCTCGTCGTCGCCCACGCGCGCCCCCAAGACGGCCCGGACTTCACCGGCGTGTGGGTCGAGGACGAAGACGGCGGGGAGGGCGGGAATCAGATCCGCAAGATCGCCTCGATCGGCGTGCACGTGCAGCGCGGCGTGAGCACGCACGGCTTCGCCGTCAACGTCCACAACGACCTGGAGCCGTTCGGCTGGATCGTCGCCTGCGGCCTGCCCGGCGTTCAGATGACCTCGCTCGAGCGCGAGCGACCCGACCCCCCGGCAGGCGAGGAGCAGACCTGCGCGGCACGGCTGCGCTGCTTCCGCCGCCGCGCAGCCGACGGCTTCGCCCGCGCACACGGACGCCGCCAGCGGCTCGTGACCCCGCAGCGGCTCGGGTTCGACCGGGGGCCGAGGCCCCGGCGAGCCTCAGAGCGAGCCCCCTCTACCCCCGCGCACCAGGCGCTGGCGCGATGAGCGCGACGCGGTCCCGCGCCAACCCCGGCGGGATGGACGTGCTGCGCGTCCTCGGCCCCGATGTGCGCCCGCTGCGGGAGCGCAAGCCCCCGTGGTTCAAGGTGCCGCCGCCCGGCGGCGAGCGCTACCGCGAGCTGACCGAGCTGATCCGCGCCGAGAACCTGCACACGGTCTGCCAGGAGGCCGCCTGCCCGAACGTCGGCGAGTGCTGGGAGCGCGGCACCGCCACGTTCATGATCCTCGGCGACACGTGCACCCGCCGCTGCGGCTTCTGCAACGTGAAGACCGGCAAGCCCACGTGGAACGACCCGCTCGAGCCCGCGCGCGTCGCGCGCTCGATCGCCCGCATGGGCCTGCGCCACGCCGTCGTCACCTCCGTCGACCGCGACGACCTGCCCGACAAGGGCGCGAGCGCGTTCGTCGGCGTGATCAGGCAGGTGCGCAAGCAGGCGCCGCTGTGCCAGATCGAGGTGCTGACACCCGACTTCCAGGGCCAGGAGATGCCGCTCGCGAAGGTGATCGCCGAGCGCCCGGACGTCTTCAACCACAACGTCGAGGTCGTCCCCCGCCTGTACCCGCTTGCCCGCCGCGGCTCCGAGTTCCGCCGCTCCTGCCGCGTGCTCGCCAACGCCGCCGAGCTCGGCGGGGGCGAGGTCATCACCAAGTCGGGTCTGATGGTCGGGCTCGGGGAGACGCACGAGGAGATGCTCGAGGCGTTCGCCGCCCTGCGCGAGAGCGGCGTGCAGGTCCTGACCGTCGGCCAGTACCTGCGCCCCTCCGAGAAGCACCTACCGATCGTCCGCTACTGGCACCCCGACGAGTTCGCCGCGCTGGAGCGCGACGCCTACGCGCTCGGCTTCGAGCACGTCGCCGCCGGCCCGCTCGTGCGCTCCTCCTACCACGCCGACCAGCACGTCGCGCAGGCCCAGCCGGGGCTCGGACCGCTGGCCCGCGCGGGCGCCTGAACCCGACCGGCGGCGGTTGCAGGCCGCTGCCAGGCCCGCGAGGCCTCTGACGGCAGCTTGTTCCCCCTCCGCGACAACATCCCGCTCTCCCGCGCCCCGCTCGTCACGATCGCGCTGGTACTCCTCAACGTCCTCGCCTACCTCGCCGCGATCCGCCACGGCGGCAGCTTCTTCGGCGGGCCGAGCGAGAACGAGGCCGTCCGCTACGGCGCGATCCCCTACGAGCTGACGCACCCCGGCAAGCACTGCGAACTGCTCACCCAGGGGCAGCTCAGCGGGGTCGCCTGCCAGGGGCTGCACGGTGCGAGCGGAGAAGCCTCCTCGCAGCCCTCGACGCCGGAGACGGTGCTGACCTCGATGTTCATGCACGGCAGCTTCCTGCACATCTTCGGCAACATGCTGTTCCTCTCGATCTTCGGCCCGACCGTCGAGGACCGCGTCGGCCGCGCCCGCTTCCTCGTCTTCTACCTCGTCGGCGGCGTCGTCGCGCTCGCCGCCCAGACAGTCGTGGACCCGAACTCGACCGTCCCCACGATCGGCGCGTCCGGGGCGATCGCGGCGGTGCTCGGCGGCTACATCCTGCTCTATCCCCGCGCCCGTGTCCTCACGCTCGTGTTCATCGTCTTCTTCGTCACGATCGTCGAGGTCCCGGCGCTCCTGCTGCTCGGCTTCTGGTTCCTCGAGCAGCTCTGGTTCGGCGCGGCCGGCCTCGCGACCCCGGTCGGCGGCGCGGAAGGCGTCGCCTACCTCGCCCACGTCGGAGGCTTCGCATTCGGCCTGCTCACGATCCGGCTGGTCGCCGCGCGCAAGCGATCCGGCCCGACGCTCCCGGTTTACTAGGCCGATGCCGACGCGTGCCTGTGCGCTCCCCCTCTGGAGCGCCGCCCGATGAGACGCATGGCCGTGCTCCTGCTGGCGATGGTCTTCGTCTTCGGCTTCGCCGCGCTGACGATCGCCGCGACCGCCGAACAGGGCCTCACCGCCGCCGGAGTGCTCTCGATACTGATCCTCGTGATGCTGGCCGTCGGGATAATCGGCGCGATGCGCAACCCGCCGCGATGAGCACGTCGCCCTTCATGACCCCCACGCAGAGCCGCGAGCGCCGCACGCGCGCGGCCCGCCGCCGCCGGCGGCGCCGGACCGGCAGCGCCGTCGCCGTGCTCGCCGCCGTGCTCGCGGTCGGGCTGACGATGGCGCTCGCGAAAGACAGCGGCGCGAGCAAGCACCCCCACCGCACCTCGCATCCCTCGCACGCCCGCGCGCACGCCCCCGCCACCGTCTCGCAGCTCGGCCTCCCGCTCGGCCGCCCGCCGCTGACGCTGGGCGGCCTCGCCGACGCGGCCGCCGACCCCGTGCGGATCCCCTTCCATCACCCACCGCGCGCCGGGATCCTGTTCAACCTCGACACCGGCCAGGTGCTGTGGCAGCGCGACGCGCACGAACGCCTCCGCATCGCGAGCCTCACGAAGATGATGACCGCGCTGCTTACCGTCGAGGCGGAGCCGGCGGCCACGCCGGTCCCGATCACCCGCCTCGCCGTGGACCAGAACGGCTCCAAGGTCGGCGTGCTCCCCCTCGGCAGGCACGTCCGCCTCGAGACGCTGCTGTACGGCCTGATGCTCCCCTCCGGCAACGACGCCGCCTACGCCCTCGCCCAGCGGGTCGCCGTCACGATCCCCGCCTTCGTCGCGCGCATGAACGAGGAGGCGGCGCATCTCGGCATGAGCTGCACGCGCTACTCCTCCCCCTCCGGTTACTACGACGCGCACAACTACTCCTGCGCCGCCGACCTCGCCGAGCTCGCCGAGGCCGACCTCGCCCAGCCCCGGATCGCCCGCGTCGTCCGCACCTACACCGCCGCCCTCCCGTTCCCGATAAAGGGCGGAAAGCTCTACCTCACCAACAACAACCCGATGCTGATCTACCACTACCCGGGCGCGACCGGCCTGAAGACCGGTTGGACGATCGCGGCCGGCCGCTGCCTCGTGGCGACCGCCGAACGCGGGGGCGTGCGGCTGGGCGTCGTGCTGCTGAACTCGACCGAACCCGGCACGCAGGCGCGCAAGCTGCTCGACCACGCCTTCGCCGACGTCTACGACCAGGCCCCCGTCGCCGAGACACCGTTTCCGCCCGGCGCTTGAGCGATCACCCCGTGTTGCACGCGGGTTGCTCCTGCACAGCGCCCGGCAACCCGGGCCTCGCGCCCGCTGCTGCGGCCGGCGACCGCGGTGCGCCGGAGCCCGCTCAGCGCCTGGCAACACCGGCGGGCGCCGAGGAGTAGCGTGTGTCATCACGGGATTGACTGGCCAGTCAGCCAAAGGAGGATGAGACGTGGATCTCGACGACACACCCGATCAGGCTGCCTACCGGGCACAGGTGCGAGCGTGGCTCGAGCAGAACAAGGCTGCCGCCCCGGTCCTCACCGGTGAGGGCGCGCTACAGGACGAGGACGAGATAGTCGCCGCCCGCCGCGCGTGGCAGGGAAAGCTCGCCGAGAACGGCCTCGCCGGCGTCACGTGGCCGAAGGAGTTCGGCGGGCAGGGCCTCGGCCCGATCGAGCAGGTGCTCTGCAACCAGGAGATCGCCCGCGCCAAAGTCCCCGGGATCCTCGACGCGATCGGCGTCGGCATGCTCGGCCCGACGATCATCGCCCACGGCACCGACGAGCAGAAGAGCCGCTACCTCGGCCCGATGCTCCACGGCGACGAGGTGTGGTGCCAGCTCTTCTCCGAGCCCGCCGCCGGCTCTGACCTGGCCGCCGTGCAGACGCGCGCGCGCCGCCAGGACGACGGCAGCTGGCGGCTCACGGGCCAGAAGGTGTGGACGACCAACGCGCAGTTCGCCTCCTACGGCCTGCTGCTCGCCCGCACCGACGCCGACGTCCCTAAGCACAAGGGCATGACGATGTTCATCGTCCCGATGGACGCCGCGGGCGTGACCGTACGCGGCCTGCGCCAGATCTCCGGCGAGGCCGAGTTCAACGAGGTCTTCTTCGACGACGTCGAGCTCGACGAGGGCGCCGTCGTCGGCGGCGTCGGCAACGGCTGGGGCACCGCCCTGACGACGCTCATGTACGAGCGCGTCACGATCGGCCTCGGCGGCGAGGGCATGGGCTACAACTCGACCCGCTTCGCCACCGCGATCGCGGGCGACGCGGCCGCGCGGCGCGACCCGGAGGTGCGCCACCAGCTCGGCGAGATCGCGAGCGAACTCCTCGCCGTGCGCTTCACCGGCTACCGCACGCTCACGGCGCTGCAGAAAGGCCAGATCCCCGGCCCCGAGGCCGGCCTCGCGAAGGTCACGATCGTCAACGGCGCGGTCCGCGCCGGCGACCTGATCGCCGACGTGCTCGGACCGGAGGCGCTCGACGAGCACTCCGACTGGGCCTACATGATCTCGTTCCTCCCAGGGCTGAAGTCCGCGGGCGGGACCGAGGAGATCCTGCGCAACACGATCGGCGAGCGCGTCCTCGGGCTCCCGCCGGAGCCGCGGCTCGACAAGGGCATCCCCTTCTCCGAGCTGCGCTCCAAGGAAGGAACGCCGGCATGAGCCAGTCGAGCCCGACGCGAGGAGCGTCCCTACGACGCAAGCAGTATCGGCGTGAGCCAGGCGAATACGACGCGAGGAGTATCGACGTGAGCCAGGCGAATACGACGCGAGGAGTATCGACGTGAATCTCTCCCTCTCCGACGAGCAGGAGTTCCTGCGCGAGGCCGCGCGCGGCGCGCTCTCGCGCTTCAAGACCGTCGAGGCCGCGCGCGAGGCGCTCGACTCCGACCAGAGCGCCCTGCCCGACCTGTGGCCGATGGCCACCGAGGCCGGCTGGCCCGGGCTGCTGATCGCCGAGGAGCACGGCGGCGCCGGCCTCGACGTCTTCGACGCGATGCTGGTGCTCGGCGAGTGCGGGCGCGTGCTCGCAGGTGTCCCGCTGCTCGGCCACCTCCCGGCCACCGCGATCCTCGGCGCCTCCGGCAACGGGGGCGAGTTCCTCGCTCCGCTCGCGAGCGGCGAGCAACGCGCGGCCTACCTACCCGCCGAGCCGCCGGGCGACATCGAGGCGCGCTGGAGCGCCGATCCGGCCAGCGGCCTCGCGCGCGCCGATCTGCCGAGCGCGAGCGCCGCCGCCGACGGAGCGATCCGCGTCTCGGGCTCGGTCGCCTTCGTCCCGGACGCACCCGGCGCGGACGTGCTCGTCGGCGTCGCCCTGCAGGACGGGAAGCCGGTCGGCTTCGCAGTGCACGGCGACGCCACGGGCCTGTCTGTCGAGCCGGTCATGCGCTACGACGCGACCCGCTCGCTGGGCCATGTCACGCTCTCCGACACGCCCGCCGTGGCGCTGTCGGTCGGCGAGGACGAGCTCGCCTCCGCCTGGTACCTCGTGCAGGCGCTGATCGC
Organism: Solirubrobacteraceae bacterium; assembly: GCA_036264095.1. Classification (GTDB taxonomy): domain Bacteria; phylum Actinomycetota; class Thermoleophilia; order Solirubrobacterales; family Solirubrobacteraceae; genus Palsa-744. The sequence continues at coordinate 6,369 of DATARO010000053.1, forward strand.
CGCCGAGTCGGTCGGCAGCGTGGAAACGGCACTCGAGGTGGCGGTGGCATACGCCAAGGAGCGCTTCACGTTCGGACGCGCGATCGGCTCCTACCAGGCCGTCAAGCACGCGCTCACGGAGGTCCTGCGCCAGCTCGACAACGGTCGCTCGCTCCTCTACTACGCGGGCTGGGCGCGCAACGGCGCACCCGGCGAGTTCCCGCTCGCAGCCAGCGCGGCGCGCTCGGTCGCGAGCCGTGCGCTCGACCACGCCGCGCGCACGATGATCTCCGTACACGGCGGCATCGGCGCGACGTGGGAGCACGACGCACCGCTGTACTTCCGCCGCGCGCAGCTCTCGCGCCGGCTGCTGGGTGGCAGCGGCAGCGCGACCGATCGCGTCGCGGGCGAGCTGCTCGCGCAGGCCGCCTAGAGGATCAGTTCGGCACCGCCCGGGCGCGCGGCCGCACGGGCGCGCCGGCGGCGACCGTCGGCGTCTGTCACGGCTGGCGCGCTAAGCGCCGTGCCGGCGCGCGGCGCCGCTTCGTGGCGACCGCGCTCCGCTGCACCGCGCGCGCTTCCGCCACCAACGCCGCTTCCACGGGGGCGCCGTAGGCGGCGTGCACCGCTTCCACCAGCCCCTGGCGCACGCCGCAGTTGATGCAGAAGCCGTGCTGGGACCAGCCGATCGCGCGGGCGAGCACCTCGTCGGCATAGAGCACACCGGTCTCGTCGTGGCCGTAGTAGTCATACGCCGCATCCCACGCGGTCACGTCGAGTGCGGAGCCCGCGCCGTCCGCGGAGAGCAGGTGCGCCGCCGCCATGATCGCGTCGAAGTCGTCGTAGATCGACGGGTGCACGCTCGTCGCGTGGTCGTAGCTCGCCGGCCTGCGGCCGTAGATGTAGGAGTCGCTCACCAGGTCCCAGGTCGAGCCGGACCCGCGCCGGTTCCCGTTGGTGACGTTGAACTGCATCGGCCCGCCGCAGCAGCGCGCGAAGTTCAGACCGTGGTAGGTCCCCGGCGCGGTCGAGAAGGCGCTCTCCTGCATGTGGATCGAGGCGAGCAGCAGCCAGTCGACGCCGAACGTCCGCTGCGCGGTCTCATAGATCGGATAGAAGCCTTCCATCCAGCGGCGCGAGATGTGGACCTCGGGGCCGCCCGTGAGCCGTTCGCGCTGCACCCGCTGCTCGGCGGCCGAGGGGCGACCGACCAGCGTCCCGGATGCGGCCCGCTGCGCGGCCGGCAGAGCCGCGGAGGTCGCCGCTGGCGTCGTCGCGACGACCGGCACGGCCGGCGGCGCGAGCGCGTGGGAGCGCCCGACGAGGCCGGTCAGCACGAGGATCAGGAATACCGCACCGGTCGCGCATACCGTCCCCGCGAGCGCCCACGCCCACCGTTCGGACGGCGGCGCGGGGAGATGCGGCGCGTGCAGCTCCTTGATGCCCGACACGGCCCAACACGCTAGATGATCGATACGCGACCGCCGCGACCGCGATGCTGCAGCTCGACCGCCGCGCCAATCGAGCTGCTGTCGGGTTATCTATCGCGTGCGCCCTGAAATCACCATCTGCTCCGCTGCCCGCGCCCTGCTCGCCGGGGTGCTGATCGCGCTGTGCTGCTCGCCCGCGGTGCCTGCGGCGGCCGAAGGAGCGCCTCGTTCGAGCAGCTCGTCGGTCGGCCCGATCCGCCGCTCCGCCGGGCTCGGCTCCGTCCAGCAGCGCTATCTCTCGCTCGCCGAGCGCGGCGCCGCGCTCGCGGAGTCGCGCTGGCACGACCGGCGCCGCGGCTGGTATGACGCGCGCCTCGGCGACAGCGAACGCTATCCGCTGGCCACGATCTGGGACATCGTGCCGCTGTTCGAGTCGCTCGACGCGATCGCGATCGCACAGCCGAGCGCCCACAACCTCGCCGCCCTGCGCAGCTTCGCCCGCGGCGCCGAGCGCTACCTCAACCGCGGCCTGCGCCCGCTGCCGGGCTACTCGCCCTACCCAGGCGATCGCGAACCGTCGACCGAGACCTGGTTCGACGACAACGGCTGGTGGGGGCTCGCGTTCGTAAACGCCTATCGCGCGACGGGCGCACGCCGTTACCTGGCCGACGCCGAACGCGCGCTGCGCTACATCGCAGCTCGCGGCTGGGATACGCAGGGGGGCGGCATCTGGTGGAACACGACCCATCCCTACAAGGCCGGCGAGGCGCTCGCCTCGGCCACGCTGCTGGCCACCCTGCTCTACTCCGAGACGCACTCGGCCTACGCCCTCGCCCGCGCCCGCGAATACATCGGCTGGGCCGACACGGGCGGCTTCAGCCCCGCCGATGGGCTGTATGCGGGCAGCTCGGCCGACCCAACGCCGATCGACTACATCGAGGGCCCTCTGATCTACGCCCAGGCCGTGCTCTGCCACGCCGCTGCCGAACCTGCGCGCTGCGGCCGCGCCGAGTCCCTCGCGCACACGGCCCTGGACCGCTTCGGCTACCTGCTCGACTTCTCCCCCCAGTACGACGCGATCTACCTGCAGTGGATGCTCGCCCTGTACGGGCTCGACGGAGACGCGACGCTCTATCGCATGGCTGCCCAGAACGCCGCCGACGCCGCCACGCGCGCGCTGAACGCCGGCGGCCTCTACCTGCTCTCGTGGAACGGGGAAGCGCTCCCCGCACGCGACGCGCAACCGAACATGCTGCAGACGCAGTCGGCCACCACGAGCCTGTTCGCGTGGCTCGCCGTCTACGCGCCCCCGGGCGAAGCCGGCTAGACCCGCAGCGCGCGCCGCACGAGGCCGTCGAACGCGCGGTCCGGCAGGACGCGCTTGAGTGCCAGCATCGCGACGGCGTCGCGTCCGACGAGGTAGCGGGCCCGCATACGCCGCGCTTTCAGGGCGCGCTCGATCGCGCGCGCAACGGCCTCCGGCGGCATCCCTCGGCGGCCGGTGTCCTCGAGCACCTTGTCCAGCGCCGCCGGCACCTTGCCGTAGTAGGGCTCGAGCTCCGGCGGGATCTGCACGCGGTCGGCCTCCGAGCGGCTCTTGTCCCAGATCGGCGTCGCGACCGACCCCGGCTCGATCAGCGCGACCTGCACGCCGGAGCTGTGCAGTTCCACCCGCAGCGTGTCGGCGAAGGCCTCGATCGCGTGCTTGGAGGCCGCATACGGCGCGGAGAAGGCCATCGGCACGCGACCGCCGATCGAGGAGATGAACAGGATCCGCCCGTGCGCCGCGCGCAGTGCCGGCAGCAGCGCGCGCGTGACCGCGATCTGCCCGAACACGTTCACGTCGAACTGGCGCCGCAGGTCCTCCTCGGGGAGCGTCTCGACGGGTCCCCCGATCCCGATCCCGGCGTTGTTGACGAGCGCGTCGAGCCTGCCGTCCGGGACTGCCTGCACCGCAGACGCGATCTGCGCGCGATCCGTCACGTCGAGCGTGATCGGACGCAGAGCGCCCCCACCCGCGGCGCTGCGCAGGCTCTCGCCGGCCTCGGCGTCGCGCACGCCGGCGAGCACGGTGAAGCCCGCCGCGGCGAGACCGAGCGCGGTCGCCCGGCCGATCCCCGTCGAGGCTCCCGTGACTAGCGCGGTCGGCATCCGGCGCGACGCTAACACAGGCCGACGGGACGAGCCCGTGGGCCCCGTGCTCCCTACCATCTCCTCCTATGCACCCACGCTGGAGCAGGCGCCGGCCCGGCGCACGCCCGGCCGCGCGCGCCTGCGCGCGTCTGGCCGCCGCGCTTGCGCTGTGCGCGGGACTCGCCGGCTGCGGCTCGGGCGCGAAGGCCACGGCCGCGCGCGAAGGGCCGCAGACGAGCTGCCAGGCGACAGTCGTCGAAGACCTCGCGCGCGTGGTCAAGCGCGTATATCGCGAGGGCGTGCACAGCGAACGCACCGTCGTCGCCGAACGCTACATCGACCGCTCGGCGCCGCTGGCCCAGGCGGTCGCCGCCGGAAACGCCGCGGCGGCGCAGGCCGCCGCCCAGCAGCTCGTCGCAACCGGCAAGCTCACGAACCTGCGCGTCCTGCGCGCGGGCGCGCTGCTGGCCGAAGCGGGCGGGCCGGCGCTGGCGCCGATCTACGGCTCGCTCGGAAAACCCGGCGGAGCCGCCGGAACGTACGTGACCAGCGTCTGGAGCGACGAAGGCTTCCTCGCGGAGGCGCAGGGCATAAGCAGCAGCGCCATCGCCCTGCGCGCCGGGGACCGCAACATCGGCGGCTCGTTCGCGCTGCCCGTCCGCAAGCTCCCCCACGAGGGCAGCATCGTCGTCGGCGGCGTCCCGTACGAGTACGCGTCGTTCGGCGCAACCGCCTTCCCCGACGGCGCGATTCGCGTCTACCTGGTGCGATCGATCGCCTCGACCGCCGAAGTCTGCGCGCCGACGCGCGAACAGACCACGTATGAGACGCTCAGCCGCATCGCCCGCCTCATCTACGAGGGCGAGGCCGGGAAACGCACGCAGCCCCAGGTGCAGCGGGTGCAGCACAACGCCGCGCTGCTGGCCGCGGTCGCGAAATCGGAACCGCTCGCCGCGCGCAAAGCGGTCGAACTCCTGCTGCACGAGCACATCGTGCGCCTGCGCGTCTATGACGCGGCCGGCAAGCTGCTCGTCGACGACGGCGGGCCGTACGTGCTCGCTCCGGTGAGCGCGCCGCTGATCCAGGGCGGCAGGAAGATCGGCCATTTCGTGCTCTCGATCCAGGACGACGAGGGCTACCTGCGCCTGACCCGCAGGCTCGCCGGGCTGCGCGTGCTCATGTACATGAACAGCCCCTCCGGCGAACGGGCGCTCGTCAAGAACAGCCTCGGCCCGGAACCCGGGAGCGTGCCCGAGCGCGGGCGCTACTCCTACCGCGGCGCCACCTATCAGGTGTACACGGTTCACGCGCAGGCGTTCCCTTCGGGGCCGCTGACGATCAACGTCCTGATCCCGGTCCCCTACACCTGATCTCCAGACGCGCCGCTCCCGATCCGGGAGCGGGGCGTACGGCTCAGGCGCACGCCGCGCTCACGCCGGCGCCAGCGAGGCCCGCTTGTCCTCGAGCGCGCCGATCAGCTCGTCGAACGAGGCCGCGAATTTCTCGACGCCCTCGCGCTCGAGCGTGTCGGTGACGTCGTCGTAGTCGATGCCCGCGTCCTTCAGCCGCGCGAACACCTCCTCGGCCTCGCCGATCCCCTGCGTGAGGCGCTCGTGCGGGTCGCCGTGATCCTGGTAGGCGACGATCGTCTCTTCGGGCATCGTGTTGACGGTGTCCGGCCCCGCCAGCTCCTCGACGTAGAGCACGTCGGGGTAGTCGGGGTTCTTCGTCGACGTCGAGGCCCACAGCACCCGCTGCGGGCTGGCGCCCTTGCCCGACAGGAACTCCCAGCGCGGGCCCGAGAACGTCTCCTGGTAATGACGGTAGGCGAGCTTCGCGTTGGCGATTGCGAGCTTGCCCTTGAGCTCGTCGTGCCCGCCGATCTTCTCGAGCCGGGCATCGGCCTCGGTATCGATCCGCGAGACGAAGAAGCTCGCTACAGACGCCACCGGCCGCGGGTCGCCGCCCTCGGCGATCAGCCGCTCGAGCCCGCGCAGGTAGGACTCCGCGACCTCCGCGTAGCGTTCCAGGGAGAAGATCAGCGTGACGTTGATCGAGCGTCCTTTGGCGATCACGTCCTCGATCGCCGCGAGCCCGGGCTTGGTCGCCGGGATCTTGACCATCAGGTTCGGCCGATCGACCGACTCGTGGATGCGCATCGCCTCGCGGTAGGTCTCGAGCGTGTCGTACGCCAGGCGCGGGTCGACCTCGAGCGAGACATAGCCGTCGCGCCCGCTGCCCGCGTCCCACGTCTGCCGGAACAGGTCGCAGGCCTCGCGGATGTCCTGTTCCGCCAGGGCCCAGAACGCGGCGGCAGCGTCGACGCCGTTGGCGATCAGCTCGCCGAGCTGGTCGTCGTAGGCTTCGCCCGAGGCCATCGCCTTCTGGAAGATCGTGGGATTCGAGGTGGCCCCGACGACCGAGAAGTCGTCGATCAGCTCCTGAAGATGTCCCCCGCGGATCGACTCGCGGGAGAGGAAATCGACCCACACGCTCTGGCGGAGCGCCGAGAGCCGCTGCAGTGGTGTGGCATCCGCCGACATGTCGTCCTCCTTAGGTTCGCGCGTCGAGCAGCGCCCGCGCGCGGGCCGCAATGTTCGGCGCGTTGAATCCGAGCTTCTCGAGCACGGTGGTACCCGGTGCCGAGGCGCCGAAGCGATCGAGCCCGAGGACGTCGCCCTCGCTGCCCACCCACCGCCACCAGCACTGGGTGGCGCCCGGCTCGACGGCGAGGCGCGCGCCCACACGGGCAGGGAGCACCTGCTCGCGGTAGGCCTCCTCCTGCGCTTCGAAGATCTCCATGCAGGGCATCGACACGACACGCACGCGCGTCCCCTCCCCGGCCAGCGTCCTGCCGGCATCGAGCGTCGGCCCGACCTCGGCGCCGGTCGAGATCAGCACCAGCTCCGGCTCGGGATCGGAGTCCCATAGGACGTATGCGCCGCGGGCGAGGCCCTCGGCGCCCGCGACCTCGGTGCGGTCGAGCACCGGGATGTTCTGCCGGGAGAGCAGCAGCGCCACCGGCCCGTCGGTTCGCTCGAGCGCGGCTGCCCAGCCGTGTGCGGTCTCGTTCGCGTCGCAGGGGCGGATCACCCAGAGGTGCGGGATCGCGCGCAGCGCCGCGTAGTGCTCGACCGGCTGGTGGGTGGGACCGTCCTCGCCGAGACCGACGGAGTCGTGCGTCCACGCCCACACGACGGGCAGCTCCATCAGCGCCGACAGCCGCACGGAGGGACGCATGTAATCGGAGAAGATCAGGAACGTCGAGCCGTAGGGCTTGACGATCCCGCCGTGGGCGGCGGCGCCGTTGACGATCGCGCCCATCGCGTGCTCGCGGATCCCGAACGGCACGTTGCGCCCGCTGTGGACGCGCGAGAACTGGCCCGCTCCCTCGAACAGGGTCTTCGTCGACTCCACCAGGTCGGCCGCGCCGCCGATCATCGTCGGCGCGTAGGAGGCGAACGCCGCCATCGTCTTCTGTCCCGCCGAGCGCGTTGCGATCGATTCGCCCGCGGCGAACTCCGGGATCGCGCCGCGCCAGCCGTCCCGCAGCTGACCTGACCACGCCCGGTCCCATTCAGCGGCGAGCTCCGAGTCGGCGGCGCGCCAGGCTGCCTCGCGCTCGCTCCACTCCCTCTGCGCCGCGGCGCCGCGCTCGCGCAGCGACATGTCCGCGTACACGCTGGCGTCGACGGCGAAGGTCGCGTCGGGGTCGAAGCCCATGACCTCCTTCGTCGCCCGCACCTCGTCTTCACCGAGCGGCGCGCCGTGCGCCTTGGCCGTGTCGACGGCGTTGGGGGCCGGGTAGGCGATGTGCGAGCGGATCGAGATGAACGATGGGCGCTCCGGTTCCGCGCGCGCCGCGGCGATCGCGGCGTACAGGGCGTCGAGGTCCTCGGAGTCGGAGACGCGCTGCACGTGCCAGCCGTTGGTGGCCATCCGCGCGCCGTGGTCCTCGCCGTCGAAGGAGATCGTGGTGCTGCCGTCGATCGTGATGTGGTTGTCGTCGTAGCAGACGATCAGCCGCCCGAGGCCGAAGTGCCCCGCGATCGAGGCGGCTTCTTGCGAGACGCCCTCCATCATGTCGCCGTCGGAGCAGATCGCGTAGACGTGGTGGTCGACGACGGTACGGCCTGGACGGTTGAAGCGCTCGGCCAGGAAGCGCTCCGCCACGGCCATCCCGACAGCGTTCGCGACGCCCTGCCCGAGCGGGCCCGTCGTGATCTCCACCCCGGGGGTGTGCCCGCGCTCGGGGTGGCCCGGGCAGCGCGAGCCCCACTGCCGGAAGGCCTTCAGGTCCTCCAGCCCGAGGTCGTAGCCGACGAGGTGGTTGACGGCGTACTGGAGCGCGCACGCATGCCCAGCGCTGAGCACGAAGCGGTCGCGGTCGCGCCACAGCGGTTCGGCAGGGTTCACGCGGAGGAAATCCTTGAACAGCGTGTAGGCGAGCGGTGCGAGCGCCATCGCGGTGCCGGGGTGCCCCGCGTTGGCCTTCTGCACCGTGTCCATCGCGAGCGCCCGGATCGTGTCGATCGACAGGCGCGCCTGCTGGGGATCCGCCTGTGCCGAGGACGGTGCGGGGGCGACGCTCGCGTCAGTAGCGGCCATCGCATTCGATCCTAGCGCCGGTTTGGCGCTAGCATCGCCCGGGTGCCCGAGCAGTTCTGTGACGTCGGCGGGGGGATAACGCTCTGCTACGAGACCTTCGGCGACGCGTCGGACCCCACGGCGCTGCTGATCATGGGCCTCGGCACGCAGATGATCGCCTGGCACGTCGACTTCTGCGAGCAGCTGGCCGCCCGCGGCTTTCATGTCGTGCGCTTCGACAATCGCGACGCCGGGCGCTCGACGCATACCGACGGCCCGCCGCCGACGCCGCGCCAGCTGCTGACGCGCTCGCGCACGGCGGCGCGCTACGGGCTCCGGGAGATGGCCGCCGACGCAGCTGGACTGCTCGGCGAGCTCGATCTCGCCCCGGCGCACGTGATCGGCGCCTCGATGGGCGGGATGATCGCCCAGACCCTCGCCGCGCGCTCGCCGCAGCTCGTCAGCTCGCTCGTATCGATCATGTCCAACACGGGCAGCCGCCGCAGCGGACAGCCGGCGCTCGGGCTGTACCCGATCTTCCTGCGCCGCGCCCCGCGCGAGCGCGACGCGTTCATCGAGCACGTCGCGCGCGTGTTCGAAGCGATCGGCTCCCGCGAGCTGACGCGCGACCCGGAGGAGATCCGGGCGCTCGCGGCCGCGAGCTACGAGCGCGACCGCGACCCGGTCGGCACGGGCAGGCAGCTGGCGGCGATCATGGCGGCCGGCGACCGCACCGGCGAACTACGCACGATCCGCGCGCCGACGCTCGTGATCCACGGCAGCGCAGACCGCCTCGTCGGCCCATCCGGCGGCCGCGCTACCGCCCGCGCGATCCCGGGCGCGCGCCTGATGATGATCCCGCGCATGGGCCACGACCTCCCGCGCACCGTGTGGCCCGAGATCCTCGACGCGATCATCGAGAACGCCGAGGTCGCAGACAGCCTTCGACGCCACGGCGCCGCAAGCGACACACTCAGGCGCCCAGCCCTGCAGGCCCGCCCCACCGCATCGGGCCTGCAGGGATAGGCGCGCCCCGCCCCCCTCGCTCGCTCACCCCTCCTGAGGCCGTCGACCGGCGACGCGCAGCCCGGCGAGCGAATAACGTCGCCCGCTCGGACACCAGCAGCGCGGCTGGGGCTGCACCCGCACAAGCAGATGGTGGTCGTGCCTGCAGTGTGAGCGGCGGTAGGGCCAGCGGCCATGGAGGGCGCGCAGCATCCTCTGCTCGTGACAGCCGGCCTCGCGCGCGGTCATCGGACCTTCCCCGGATCCGAACCGGCGCGCCGGCGCCAGCTGCGCTTGCCCCCGTCCCCATGTGCCTGGTCTCGCATCCTGCTCGACCCTGTCCCCATTCTCCAACCCTTCCACTGCTCTCCGACAGCCACGACCACACGCTCTGCCTTTGCGAGTGGGCGGGTCCCTTCCCGCCACGCACATATAAATCACGATTGGGCCAACTTGTCAACGAGACGGGACTCCCCGAACCCCGATCCCGGCCCCGCGAAAAGTGCGCCCGGCGGGAATCGAACCCGCGGCCTGCGGCTTGAAAGACCGCTGCTCTTTGGCTCCCCGAAGAGAACCGTTGACCACTGAGCTACGGGCGCGTGAGCTGCACGACCTGATCGGCCGTCGCAGGCGATCAGCTTAGTGCAAAGGGGATCGCTGGCGCACGGGTCCCGAGGCGTCCTCGCTCACGGCCCCGGGGCGCTCTGCAGCACCGCATCGCGGGGCACAGCCGAGCGCGGCACCCCGATCCCGTCGCAGAGCTTCACGCAGGGGCGATACACCGGCTTGAACCCGAGCAGCTGCGGGATCGTCACGATCCGGAAGTGGCGCGCGCGAAGCGCCGAGATGATCGCCGGATAGGCCGCCAGCGTCTCGCCGCGCGGCCCGCCGCCGTCGTGGGAGATGATGATCGATCCGGGTCTCACCTCCGCCAGCACCGTGCGCTCGATCGCCTTCACGCCGGGCCGCGCCCAGTCGCTCGGGTCGACGTTCCAGAGGACCGTCGCGAGTCCCAGCGAGCGCGCGACCGAGACGACCGCGCCATCGTAGGCGCCGTAGGGCGGGCGGAACACGCACGGCGTGTAGCCGCTCAGCCCGCGGATCACCGCCAGCGTCGAGTGCAGCTGCGCGCGAACTTCGCGGCTGCCGAGGAGGTCCGGGTGCGTGAACGTGTGGTCCCCGAGCACGTCGCCGTTGCGCAGCTCGCGCAGGAGCTCGGCGCGGTATTGCGAGCCGATCTGCCGGCCGATCATGAAGAACGTGGCGTTCGCGTGCAGCCGTTCGAGCATCGTCACGAACGCTCCGGTGTCCGGCGCGGGGCCGTCGTCGAAGCCGATCGCGACCTCGCGCACCGCCGGCCCGCCGCGGTAGGGGCCGCCGCGGCTGACACAGCCGACGATCCGGTAGAGCGCGGCAGCTCCCGGTTTCGTGCCGCTCGCGGCCTGCACCGCGGCGGGCGCGCGGTCGGCCCGGCGCGCGGGCGTGCGGCTGCCGGGCGTGCCCGCGCTCAGCAGCAGGGCGACGGGCAGCGAGGCGGCGATCGCGATCGCGCGGCTCCTCGTGATCGGGGCGAAGCGGGCGCTCATCCGGCGCGCGCTCCGCACCCGGCCGGTGGCGCTTGCCGGACCTGGCGCCCCGCTGCGGGGCGGAGGCCATCGCCGCCGACCATACACCAGGGCGGCCGAGCGGGCCGCGGGTCGGCGGTTAGGCTGCGGCGGTGGGCAGCTACCTCGCGGCGCTCGACCAGGGGACCACCAGCACGCGCCTGGTCCTGTTCGACGAGGCCGGGCGCATCGCCGCGCTCGCACGCCGCGAGCACGAGCAGATCCTCCCGCGCGCGGGCTGGGTCGAGCACGACCCTGTTGAGATCTGGCGGCGGACCGTCGAGGTGATCGACGACGCCCTCGCGCAGGCGCGATGCGACGCCTCGCAGGTCAGCGCGCTCGGCATCACGAACCAGCGCGAGACGACGGTCGTCTGGGACCGTGCGACCGGCGAGCCGATCCACAACGCGATCGTCTGGCAGGACACGCGCACCGACGAGCTGGTCGGCGAGCTCGCCGGCGACGCCGGGCTCGACCGCCTGCGCGCGGACACCGGGCTGCCGCTCTCGACCTACTTCTCGGGCCCGAAGCTCGCCTGGATCCTCGACCGTGTCGCGGGCGCGCGCGAGCGGGCGCAGGCGGGCGAGCTCGCCTTCGGGACGATCGACACGTGGCTGCTGTGGAACCTCACGGGCGCGAGCGACGGCGGCGTGCACGCCACCGATGTCACGAACGCGAGCCGCACGATGCTGATGGACCTGCGCACGCTGCGCTGGCACGAGCCGAGCCTCGAGCTGATGGGGATCCCGCGCGCGATGCTGCCGGGGATCCGCTCCTCCAGCGAGGTCTACGGCGAGGCGACCGTCACGGCGCTGCGCGGGTGCCCAGTGGCGGGCATCGTCGGCGACCAGCAGGCGGCGCTGCTCGGCCAGGCCTGTCGCGAGCCCGGCGAGGCGAAGAGCACCTACGGGACGGGCTCGTTCCTGCTCGTCAACACGGGGCCGGAGATCGCCGCCTCGCAGTCCCTGCTCACGAGTGTCGCCGCGCGCCTCGGCGACGAGCCGCCGAGCTACGTGCTCGAGGGCTCGATCGCGGTCACCGGCGCCGCCGTGCAGTGGCTGCGCGACCAGATCGGCCTGATCGCGAGCGCGGACGAGATCGAGTCGCTCGCGCGCAGCGTCCCCGACAACGGCGGCGTGTACTTCGTCCCCGCCTTCTCGGGCCTGTTCGCGCCGCACTGGCGCCCCGACGCGCGCGGCGCCATCGTCGGGCTCACCGCGTACGCGCGGGCGGGACACCTCGCGCGCGCGACGCTCGAGGCGACGGCCTGGCAGACGCGCGAGGTAGTAGACGCTATGCGCCAGAGCGCCCACGTCGAGCTGCCCGAGCTGAAGGTCGACGGCGGCATGACGGCCAACGCGCTGCTGATGCAGTTTCAGGCCGACGTGCTCGGCGTGCCGGTCGTGCGCCCGGTCGTGACCGAGACGACCGCGCTCGGGGCGGCGCTCGCAGCCGGTCTGGCGACCGGCTCGCTGGCGGGCCCGGAGGCCCTGCGCGAGCTGTGGGAGCCCGACGCGCGCTGGGAGCCGGGGCTCGCAGAGGCCGAGCGCGAACGGGGGCTCGCCCTGTGGCGCAAGGCGGTGGAGCGCTCGCTCGGCTGGGTCGAGTGAGCCCGGGCGCCGCCGCTCAGGGGGCGAGCACGATCTTCAGCGCCTCGCGGCGCTCGTAGATCGCGTAGGCCTCGGGCGCGTCCTCGAGCGGCATGTGATGCGTGACGAGCGGGGACGGGTCGAGCACGCCCGCATCCATCATCGAGAGCACGCGGTCGACGTGCGCGATCACGTTCGCCTGCCCCCCGCGCAGCGTGATCGCCTTCAGCCAGAGCAGGCCGAGGTGCACCTCGGCGCGCTCGGCGTAGACGCCGATGCACTGCACGCTCCCGCACGGCCGCGTGAGGCGGACCGCCATGTCGAGCGCGTCCGGGTGCCCGACGGCGTCGACGCACACGTCGACCCCGCGACCTTCGGTCGCCTCGCGGATGATCGCGCGCGGATCCTGCTCGGTCAGGTGCACGGGCTCCCCCCCGAGCTGCTCGGCGACCGCCAGGCGGTCGGGCACCGAGTCGATCGCGAACACCCGTGCCGCACCGACCGCGCGCGCCGCCTGGACGGCGCACAGCCCGACCGGCCCCAGGCCGAGCACCGCGGCGACGTCCCCGGGCTCGAGCCCGCTGGCGTGGACCGCGTGAAAGCCGGTCCCCATCACGTCGCCCGCGAACAGCGCCACGTCGCTGCTCATCCGCTCGGGCACCTTGCGCAGAACGACATCGGCCTGGGGAACCACCGCCATCTCCGCCTGCGTCCCCTGTAACGACCCGAGCGTCTCGCCGTGCCCGAAGGTGCGCGACTGCAGGCAGCGGTGGTAGAGCCCGCGCCGGCAGAACCAGCAGCGGCCGCAGGCGGTGTGGAAGCAGCCGAGCACGCGGTCGCCGACCGCGACCCGCGTGACCGCGTCGCCCGCGGCGATCACCGTCCCGACGTACTCGTGCCCGATCGTGAAGCCGGGCTCGATCTTCACGCGGCCGTGGTAGATGTGCAGATCGGACCCGCAGACCCCGGTCGCCTCGATCCGGACAACGGCGTCGCCGGGGTCGCTGATCTCCGGGTCGGGGCGCTCCTCCACCCTCACGACGCCCGCGGCCTGGAAGGTGACAGCACGCATCGGCGCCGGAGACTAGCGCTCGACGTCGCGCAGCGACCCCGACGCGGGGTCGAACACGAACCCGCGCACCTGCTCGCGTGCGGGCAGCTCCGGCGCGGCGCGCAGGCGGGCGAGCGAGGCGCGGAGCGCCTCGTCGAGATCCGCGAAACCACCCAGCCTCCATGCCGGCGCGACGCCCTCGGCCGCGAGCGTCGCGGCGAAATCGTCGTCGGAGGCACCGCACAGGCCGCACCCCTCGTGCATGACGACGACGACCTCCTCGGTGCCGAGCAGCCGCTGCGAGGCCGCCAGCGAGCGGAGCGCGTCATCGGTGACGAGCCCGCCGGCGTTGCGGATCACGTGGGCGTCACCGCGCGCGAGACCGAGCAGCGGAAGCACGTCGATGCGGGCGTCCATGCACGAGAGCACCGCGACCCCGCGGCGCGGGCCGATGCCGAGGTCGCCCGCAGCCTGGTCGGCGGAGTGCGCCTCGGCGTGGGCGAGCATTTCGTCGGCGGCAGTCATCGGCGGGTGGCGGTGTGAGCGCAGACCGCACGCTACACGGCGCGCGCCGAACACGCGCGGGACGGTGACGCGAGCGCCATCTGGCGCGAGCGTTATCCATACACCGTGGCCGACACGTCGCGCCTCGAGGCGTTCTCGGACGGAGTGCTCGCGATCGCGATCACGCTGCTCGTGCTCGACATCGCCGTGCCCGGCGCCGGTCATGGCGCGCTGTCGGACAAGCTCGGCCGCCAGTGGCCGAGCTACGCGGCGTACGCGGTGTCCTTCCTCACGATCGGGATCATCTGGATCAACCACCACGCGATGGTCGCGCGCCTGGCCGCGGTCGACCACTCGGTGCTGATGCTCAACCTGCTGCTGCTGCTCACGGTCGGGCTGCTTCCGTGGACGACCGCGCTGATCGCCCATTACCTGCGCCAGGGCAGCGGGCAGCACCTCGCCGCGGCGATCTACGCGGGCAGCTTCCTGATGATGTCGATCGCCTTCTACGCGATGCAGCGCCACATCCTGCGCAACCACCGCCACCTGCTGCACGAGCGGCTCGACGATGGCGAGCTTCGCGCGATCGATCGCCGCAACCGCTTCGGGCTGATTCCCTACGCGGTCGCGGCCGCGCTCGCACCGCTGTCCGCGTATCTGACGCTCGCGATCTGCGCGCTGATCGCGGCGTACTACGCGATCCCGCAGGGAAGCGCCCGCACCGGGGCCGACACGGGCCCCTGAGCCAAGGCTCAGGCGCGCGTGAGCGCCACCACGGGGATGACCCGCTCGGTGCGCTCGGCGTAGTCGGCGAACTGCGGCAGCGCCTCCACCTGCTGCGCGAACAGGCGGTCGCGCTCCTCGCCGTGCAGCTCCTCTGCGCGCATCTCGAGCGTGTCACTGCCGACCTCCACGGTGACCTCGGGATGGGCTCTCAGGTTGTGGTACCAGGCCGGGTTCTCCGGCGCGCCCGCCTTGGAGGCGAAGACGACCAACCGCTCGCCGTCGCGCAGGTAGACCACGGGGGTCGTGCGGCGCTCCCCGCTCCGCGCGCCCGTGGACGTCAGGAGCAGGATCGGCATGTCCGCGAAGGCGCCCGACACACGGCCGCCGTGCGCGCGAAACTCCTCGATCACGCCGCGATTGAAGTCGTTGGCGTCGGCCATCCTCAGCGCACTGTATCCGGGGCCGACGCTGAACCGCGCGGACACCGGCGTCGCGAGAGCAGCGCGCGGTAACGCGTCATGTCCGTGTGGTTCCAGTCAGAGTGCGTCTGGTGCTGGAAGGCGGGTACGCGGTCGTGGTGATACGGCGAGGAGAGGCTCTCGTTGTGGCCGATCACGTTGCGCAGCGCGATGCCGTAGCGGCACTGCAGCCAGCGCGTGAGCGCCAGCGAGGCACGCATCTGCGGGGGCCGCGCCAGGACCTGCGCGTCCGACTCGCCTACGTGCTCGATGCCGATCGCGGTCCAGTTGAGTCCGGTCGTGTGGCGGCAGCGGATCGTCAGCGGCACGAGCTGGTCGATCCGGCCGTCCGGCTCGACGAGGAAGTGCGCACAGGTGTTGGGTAGCTCGTGGAACTCGTTGTCGGGCACGTCCGGTGCGAACGTGTTCCATGCCTCACCGGCGGTTTCGGTCTCCGTGTAATGCTCGACGATCACTTTCGGGTGGCTGAGCGTGTACGTGTCTTCGCCGTAGTGGCGCTGCGAGTAGGCCGCCATCTCGCGCTTGCGCTTCGCGCCGAACGGAATCCACCAGCTGTGGATCGCCGGCGGAGCCGGGCCGCTCGCGGACGGCTGCGGCGCGTGCGCCGCAGGAGGGGCGGACGGTGCGCGCGCCCGAGCGGCGGCGCGATGCGCCGTGGACGCTCGGCTCCCCGCGCTCGCCACGCGTGCAGGAGCAGCGGCGCGGTGCCCTGTGGACGTGCCGCTTCCCGCCGCACGGCCCGCGGCGCCGCAGGCGCAGAGCGCGAGCGCCGAGGCGGCGCCGGCGAGTATCGGCCGCGCGCGGCACACGGCACCGGCCGCGCGTGGGACCGCGCTCCTCAGGGCTCGGGTGCACGTCCGGCGCGAGGCCCGACGGCCCGCGCCGGCGCTCACGGGGTCGCGGCCGGGCGCCGCTTGCGCGGCGGGCGTGCCGGCTTCGCGGCGACGCGGGCCCTCGACGGCGGCGGCACGAGCGCGAGCAGGTCGCTCATCCCGGCCGCGATCCCGTCCGTCAGCACGTCGATGTCCGGGGCGCCGTCGTAATCGCCGGTGACCCCGAAGTAGAGACCGCCGTCGTAGGAGAAGATCGCGACGACGATCCTGATCGAGCCCACGACCGGCACGAACGGGTAGGACTCGAGCATCCGCCGCCCGAGCGTCTGCACCGGCTCCTGCGGCCCCGGGACGTTCGTCGTGGCGGTGTGCATGTTCAGGCGCGGCGCGCTCGTGACGAGGCGGCTGCCGAGTGCGAGCAGCAGCGGCGGGGCGAAGCCCGAAAGCGACGCCAGCACGTCGCCCGCGACCGCCTGCTTGCTGTCCTTCACGCCGTCCATCTCGGCGCGGATGCTCTCCAGCCGCTCGCGCGGGTCGTCGATCCCGACCGGCAGGCTCGCGAAGACCGCCGAGACGCGGTTGTTGTAGACCCCGCGCTCGCCGCGCCGGCGCACCGAAACGGGCACCATCGTGCGCACCACCCGCTCGGCCGCGACCTCCTCCCCGCGCGAGTCCAGCAGCGCGCGGAAGCCGTTCGTGATCACGGTGAGCACGACGTCGTTGACTGTCCCGCCGAGGCCGGCGCGCACGGCCTTGACGTCCGCGAGCCGCACGTCCGCCCAGCTCCAGCGGCGGTGCGGGCCGATCGGGCCGATCAGCGAGGATCCTTCCACGAGGCGCATGTTCGGCGACGCGGCCGCGGCCGCGCGCACGACTTCGGTGAGCGAGGCGAGCGTCTGGCGCGGGGCTTGCAGCGCCGCGCGCACGGATTCGAGCTGGCCGGCGGGGCTCGCGCGCCGCGCGAGCGTGCGGGCGAGCACCTCGATGCTCGACGGCTCGGGCTCGGGCGCCCACGGCCGCTGCGAGTCGGTGGCGGTCGTGTCGGAGAACATCACCGACATCAGATCGGTCGCAGCTTCGCCGTCGACCATGCAGTGGTGGACCTTCGAGAGCAGCGCCCAGCGGCCGCGGTCGAGCCCCTCGACCATCCACAGCTCCCACAGCGGCTTGTTGCGGTCGAGGTGCTGCGAGAACACCCGCGCCGCCATCTGGCGCAGCTGCTGCTCGGACCCCGGCGACGGCAGGGCGGAGTGGCGCAGGTGGTAATCGAGGCTGAAATGAGGGTCCTCCACCCACACGGGCGAGCCGGCGCCGAGCGGGACGAAGCGGACCTTCTGGCGGTAGCGAGGGACGATCCCGAGCTTGCCCGAGACCATCGCCCGCAGGTCCTCGAACGGCGGTGCCGGCCCGGCGAAGATGCTGACCCCGCCGATGTGCATCGGCGTCACGTCGTTCTCCACGTGCAGGAAGGAGGAGTCGATCGCGCTCATCCATTCCATCGCGGCTCCCGTCTTCAGGGCGTCTTCGAGATCGGCCGGCGCTCCGTGCCGGCCTTCGAGATCGGCCGGCGCTCCATGCCGGCCTTCGAGATCGGCCGGCGCTCCATGCCGGCCTCCAGGAAGTCGTCGAGCACGCGGTAGACCTCGGGGTGGACCGACATCCCGCAGTGGCTCGAGGCCACCTCGACCTGCTCGCCGTGGGGGTCCAGGCAGGCGCGCCAGTCGACGATCGCGTCGCTGCGCGAGTGGAACGCGAGCGCGCGGATGTGGGGCGCGAGCGCAGCGGTCTGCTCCTCGCGGAAGGAGGCGCAGCAGTCGCCGTCGCGGCAGCGGCTCGAGAACAGGCCCGGCACGCGCAGGTCGCCGAGGCGCGCCAGCATCCGCACCGTCCGCAGCACCGGCGTGGAGACGGCGAGCGGGTCGAGCACCGGCGAGCCGAGCGTAGCCACAGCCGCGACGGCCCCGGGCTCGCGCACCGCGAGCGCGCGCGCGAGCGCGCCGCCCCGGCTCTGTCCGATCAGCACGACCGGCTCGCCCGCGGAGAGAGCCAGCTCGCGGAGCTGGACCTGCAGGCGCGAGACGATCCTCCCGGCGCAGTCGACGTTCGCGAGCATCCCGGCGCTGGCCACACGATGGCCGCGGCGGCGCAGCCACTCGCGCATGATCGACAGCGAGGAGTCGCCCGCCATGAAGCCCGGCACGAGCAGGACCGGGGGCGCGTCCTCGCGACGGCGCGGCGAGCGCAGCCCGCCGTCGCTGAGCAGGCGCACCAGCTCTGCGCTGTAGCGCAACTCCCCCCACAGCGGCGCCACAGGCGCCGTCACCACGGTCCCCTCGCCGGACATGCTTGACATAGAGTAGCCCCCATGGACCTGGCCGACCGCCATGTCGTCGTCACGGGGGGCGCGGGCGGCATCGGCAGCGCGCTCGCACGCCGCATCGCCGCCGAGCATGCGGGTGCCGTGGTGGTGGCCGATCGCGCGCTGGAGGGCGCCGAGCGCGTCGCGGAGGAGATCGGGGGCCTCGCCGTGGAGCTCGACGCCGGGCGTGAGGAGAGCGTGCGAGCGCTGATCGACCAGGCGACCGCCGCCAACGGACCGATCGACGTGTTCATCTCCAACGCCGGCGTACCCGGCTCGCTGGGCGGCCCCGAGGCTTCGGATGAGTCCTTCGACGAAGCCTGGCGCGTGAACGTGATGGCGCACGTGTGGGCATCGCGCGCACTGCTGCCGGAGATGATCGCCCGCGGCGACGGCTATCTCATCAACACCGCCTCCGCCGCGGGCCTGCTCACGCAGGTCTCCTCACTCGTATACAGCGTCACCAAGCACGCAGCCGTCGCGCTCGCTGAGTGGATGGCGATCGAGTACGGCGATGCGGGCGTGAAGGTCTCGTGCATCTGCCCGCAGGGCGTGCGCACGCCGATGCTCGAACTCGCGATGGACGAGCCGGCGGGTGCCGCCGCCCTGACAGCCGGCGGGCTGATCGAGCCGGAGGACGTCGCGGAGGCGGTCGTGGAGGGGATCCGCGATGAGCGCCTCCTGATCCTGCCGCACGAGAACGTGGCCGGCTTCCTCGCGCTGAAGGGCTCAGACCCGGAGCGCTGGCTGAAGGGCATGCGCCGGCTCGTACGCAACGCCCGCGCCGGTACGGCCGAGGCTTAGGCGGCTGCCGCCGACGCGCGGGCCAGCGTGCGGCCCTGTGCGAGACCGGCTTCGATCACGGCCTCGCGCGGTCCCGAGTCCATCAGGTTGAGACCCATCGCCGCGGCGGCCCTCGCGTCGGGATTGACGATCTCGACGTGGACGCCGCGATGGCGCAGGGCGAGCGCCTCGCTGGCTGCGCGGGCGCGCGAGAACGAGCCGATCGCGCCCGCGATGCCGCGCGCCGAGCTGCGCAGCGAGCCGGTCGGGTTCAGGCAGAGGACGCTCTCGCCCCGGCCGACGTCGAGCGCATCCATGTTCGTCGGGCTCCAGGCGCCGCCGTCGACGTACGTGCGCCCGGCGGCGCGCACGGGCTCGAACACCCCCGGTATCGCGCACGAGGCGCACACCGCCGTCGCGACCTCGACCGAAGGTGCCCCCGGGGCGCCGAAGCACACGCGCCGCCCCGACTCGAGCTCCACAGCCGCTACGCGCAGCCTCCCGTCCCAGCGGGCCCCGCTGCGCCGCACCGCCCGGTCGAGCTGGGCGAGCGAGCGCCGGCCCTCGGGCACCTGGCGCAGCAGCAGGCGCCGCACCGCCGCGCCGGCGGGGGCGCCCGAGCCGAGCGCGAACGCGGCCAGCGGCGCGGCGGCGGCGCTCCCGAGCTCCGCGGCGATGCCCGCGGCACGGCCGAGCGACCACGCGGCGGCGGGCTCGGACTCTCCGGCGGGCGGCATCGGGCTCGCGCCGGCGGTCCGTTCGAGCCGGTCGGCCGGGGCGATGCCGGCTGCAAGCGCGGCGGCCACGATCGAGCCGGCCGACGTGCCGATGAATGCGCGCGCTGCGCGCGCATCGATCCCGCCGTGCTGCTCGAGGCCGGCGAGGACGGCGTTCATCCACGCCTCCCCGAGGATCCCGCCGCCCCCGAGCGCGAGGGCGGGGGTGCTTT
Organism: Solirubrobacteraceae bacterium; assembly: GCA_036264095.1. Taxonomy (GTDB): domain Bacteria; phylum Actinomycetota; class Thermoleophilia; order Solirubrobacterales; family Solirubrobacteraceae; genus Palsa-744. Next base: position 26,380 of record DATARO010000053.1, read on the forward strand.
CGCCGACCGTCATCAGGTCAGGGTAGCCGGGGGCGTTGAACTCCCGAGAAAATTGATGTTTGAGATTCGGGCGTCTGGGGTATCTGGCGTTGCACGCAGGACCTCCGCGAGTGGATGCAGAGTCTGCGGGAGTACAGGGACCGCCCACAGATCCCCTCTACGCACAAATCCCTTTACCCGGCGGAGCCGGGGCCAGGTTTGTTCGGGGCGATCCCTTGATGCAGGGCCTGCGGTGTGCTCGATCATCCTCCAAGCACACCGCAGGTCAGGCACGTCTGCGGCCATCTAGAGTGGCGCTGTGGACGGCGAGCCGCCTCCCCGCGAGATCCGCGCGTGGCTGATGGACATGGACGGCGTACTCGTCCACGAGGAGCACGCGATTCCCGGTGCCGCGGCGTTCATCGGCCGGTTGCGTGAGCTCGGCCTCCCGTTCCTCGTCCTCACGAACAACTCGATGTACACGCGCCGGGACCTCGCCGCGCGCCTGCGTGCGACCGGCTTGGAGCTGCCCGAGGAGGCGATCTGGACCTCCGCCCTCGCCACCGCCCAGTTCCTGCACGCCCAGCGCCCCGGGGGCTCCGCCTACGTGGTCGGGGAGGTCGGGCTGACGACCGCGCTGCACAACGTCGGCTACACGCTGTCAGAGCGCGACCCCGAGTACGTCGTGCTCGGGGAGACGCGGACGTACAGCTTCGAGCGCATCACGCAGGCGATCCGGCTGATCGCCGCCGGCGCGCGCTTCATCGCGACCAATCCCGACCACATCGGCCCCTCGCCCGACGGCCCGTTGCCGGCGACGGGCAGCGTCGCGGCCCTGATCAGCCGCGCCACCGACGTCGAGCCCTACTACGTCGGCAAGCCCAACCCGCTGATGATGCGCTCGGCGCTGAACGCGATCGAAGCCCACTCGGAGACGACGGCGATGGTCGGCGACCGCATGGACACCGACGTCGTCGCCGGGCTCGAGGCGGGCCTGCACGCGATCCTCGTGCTCACGGGGGTGAGCACGCGCGAGGCGGCCGAACGCCATCCCTACCGCCCGTCGCGGATCGTCGACTCGGTCGCCGACCTCGCGCGCGAGCTCGGCGCGGGCTAGCGCGCGCCGCGCGGGCGGGGGCCGTATCGTGCGGCCCGTGAGCCCGCGCATGAGCGCCAACGGGATCGAGCTCGAGGTCACCGAGGAGGGCAGCGGGCCCGCGGTCGTCCTGTGCCACGGGTTCCCCGAGCTCGCCTACTCCTGGCGCCACCAGATCCCCGCGCTCGCCGCGGCCGGCTACCGCGTGCTCGCACCCGACATGCGCGGCTACGGCGGCAGCTCGATCCCGCCCGACGTGGCCGACTACAACGTGATGGCGCTGTGCGAGGACATGTGCGGCCTGCTCGATGCGGCCGGTGAGGAAGACGCGGTGTTCATCGGCCACGACTGGGGCGCGAACGTCACGTGGTGGCTGGCGGCGATCCACCCCGAGCGCGTGCGCGCGGTCGCCGGCCTCAGCGTGCCGTTCATCCCGCGCGCTCCGGCCGCGCCGATCCCGATCATGCGCTCCCACCTCGGCGAGGACTTCTACATCGTGTGGTTCCAGGAGCCGGGCGTCGCCGACGAGGCGCTCGCGCGCGACGTGCGCCGCACGCTTACGACCTCGCGCCAGTGGACGGCACGGTGGGCCGAGGAGGACGCGAACCCGCCGAAGGGCCCGGCGTGGCTGTCGGAGCAGGAGCTGGGCGTCTATGTCGAGGCGTTCGAGCGCACGGGCTTCACCGGCGGCCTGAACTGGTACCGCAACATCGACCGCAACTGGGAGCTGACGGCGCCCTACGGCGAGCGGCGGATCGAGCAGCCGGCGCTGTTCCTGACCGGCGAGCTCGACATGGTCCGCAAGTTCATGCCCGCCGAGGCGATGGACGGCTGGGTCACGGACCTGCGGGAGAGCATCGTCGTGCCCGGCGCGGGCCACTGGGTCCAGCAGCAGGAGCCCGCCGCCGTCAACGCCGCCCTGCTCGACTGGCTCGGCGGGCTGTAGCGGCCACCGCGCCGGCCAGCGTCAGCTCACACGACGGCCGGCTGCGCGACAGCCGCCGGTTCGAGCTGCGCGCCGCCGTGTCGGATCACGTCGGCGGCCCGCTCGGCGAGCGCGATCGTGGGCGCGTTCGTGTTCCCGCGCGGCACGGTCGGCATCACCGACGCGTCGACGACGCGCAAACCCTCGAGCCCGTTCACGCGCAGCTGGTCGTCCACGACCGCTGCCGCGTCGGTGCCCATGCGGCAGGTCCCGACCGGGTGGTAGATCGCGAACGTCGTGCGTGCCACGTGCGCCCGCAGCTCGGACTCCGAGTCGCCCGCGGGCACGTTGAAGGGCTCGGCGCAGTACGCGCCGAGCGCGGCCTGCCGGCAGATCTCCTGGGTCAAGCGGACCGCGGCGATCATCCGCTTCATGTCGTCGCCCTCGGTGTAGAAGGCGTTGTGCACGATCGGCTTGGCGGTCGGATCGCTCGAGGCGAGGCGGACCGTGCCGCGGCTGTGCTCGGTGAGCAGGCAGGGCGACAGCCAGATCCCGTGCGCCTCCGGGTCGCGCGCGCCCTCATCGATGATCTGCAGCGGCACGACGTGGAACTGGATGTCGGGCGCCGCGGCGCCGGCCTCGACGCGCGCGAACCCCCCGGCCTCGGCGAAGTTCGACGCGAACGGCCCCGTCTGCGTCGCTTCGTACTCGACGAGGGCGTCGGGTTCGAGCGCGAGCAGCAGGCTCTCCGGCTCGGGCGTCGTGTAGACGAGCTGGGCCGCGGGGTGGTCTGAGAGGTTGGCCCCGACCGCCGGCTGGTCGAGCACGACCTCGATTTCGCGCATGGTCAGGTGTTCGGCCTCGCCCACGCCGGAGAGCATCAGCAGCTGCGGGGAGTTGTAGGCGCCCGCGCACAGGATCACCTCGCGCTCGGCGCGCAGCTCGCGCGCCTCGCCGAGCTGCGCCGCGAGGACGCCGACAGCCCGCGTGCCCTCGAACAGGATCCGCTGCACGTGCATGCGCGAGAGGACCTCGAGGTTGGGGCGCTCGGATGCCGGATGCAGGTAGGCGACGGCGGCGCTCGCGCGCATCCCCCCGCGCTGGGTCACCTGGTAGAGCCCGACGCCGTCCTGGTGAGGGCCGTTGAAGTCTTCGTTGCGCTCGAGCCCGGCCTCCACGCCGGCCTCGACAAACGCCCGCGAGATGCGGTTGTGCGAGCGCTCCTCGCTGACCGGGAGCGGACCGCCGGCGCCGTGCAGCTCGGACGCCCCGCGTCCGTTGTCCTCGGCCTTGATGAAGTACGGGAGCAGGTCCGCCCACCTCCAGCCCGGAACGCCCCATTCGTCGTAGTCGAGCTTGTTGCCGCGGATGTAGACCATCGCGTTGATCGACGAGGAGCCGCCGAGCACCTTGCCGCGCGGCAGCGTGATGCGCCTGCCCGCGCAATGCTCCTCGGGCGCCGAGTGGTAGTCCCAGTCGACCTCGGTCGCGCCGAGCTTCAGGTAGCCGAGGGGGACGTGGATGTTCTCGTTCGTGTCCGGAGGTCCCGCCTCGATCAGCAGCACCCGGATCTCCGGATCCTCGCTCAGGCGGTTCGCGAGCACGCACCCCGCCGAGCCCGCACCCACGATCACGTAGTCGTACACGTCCAGCTCCCCTCTCGCGGTGGCGTTCCCCTGAGGAGGAAGATACTCCTCGCGTTGGCAGCGCTCGACGGCCCGGCGTGCGCTCAGCGCGGACGCGTCAGCAGCGAGTAGGCCTCGGGCCTCCGCGTCGTCAGGAACGGGAACAGCTCGAGCCAGTCGCGGCGCTCGTCGAGATCGAGATCGGCGACGAGCACGGCCGGCTCCGAGCGCCCCGCTTGGACGAGCTTGCGCCCGTAGGGGTCGCAGATGAACGACGAGCCGTAGAACTCCAGCGGCGGCTCCTGGCCGATGCGGTTGACGGCGACCATGAAGAGGCCGTTGGCGATCGCGTTGCCGACGATCACGGCCTCCCACAGCGGCTCGGTGTCGAAGCCGGGGTGGTCCGGCTCCGATCCGATCGCGGTCGGGTAGATCAGCAGGTCGGCGCCCTCGACGCTGTATGCGCGGGCGAGCTCGGGGAACCACTGGTCCCAGCAGGTCGGCGCGCCGACGCGGGCCTCGCCGAGGGCGAGGATCGGGAACGCGCCCTCATCGGCCGGACCGGGGCGGAAGTAGCGATCCTCGTGGTAGCCGGCCGACACGGGGATGTGCAGCTTGCGCGTGCGCGCGACCAGCTCGCCGGCGGGCGAGACGACGATCGCGGTGTTGTAGCCGAGGCCGTCCGCAGCATCCGCGCGCTCGTACAGCGAGGCGTGCACGTGGACCCCGTGGCGCGCGGCCATCTCGGCGGCGAACGCGTGCGTCGGGCCCCCGGGCAGCTCCTCGGGGACGGCCCCCGCGGCCTGCGGCCCGGACGGGTCGACGGCGAAGTAGCGGCTCAGCGTGAGCTCCTGCAGGCACACGAGCCGCGCGCCCTCGGCGGCCGCCATGCCGATGCCGAGCGCGAGCGCCTCGCGGTGCTCTGCGGGGTCCGGGTGCCAGCGGTGCTGGACGGCGCCGATCCGGAGGGGGGCGCGCGCCGGCTCGCGGGTGCGCGCCGGCGAGGAGCCCGGCGGTGGGGCGAGGATCAGGGAGATCTCCTCCACGCCCCGCACTCTAGGAGGCTACGGTGAGCCGCGTGAGCGCGACGATCGACTCGACGCCCGCGGCCGACGGGTACCGCATGCCCGGCGAGTTCGACCCACACGCCGGTTGCTGGATGCTGTGGCCGCAGCGGCCCGACAACTGGCGCGAGGACGCTGGGCCGGCGCAGCGCGCCTTCGCGGCGGTCGCCGAGGCGATCGCCGAGACCGAGCCGGTGACGATGGCCGTGTGCCGCGAGCAGCTCGAGCGGGCGCGAGAGCTGCTCGCACCGCAGATCAGGGTCGTCGAGATGGCGAGCGACGACGCGTGGATGCGCGACGTCGGGCCGACGTTCGTCACCGATGGCCGCGACCGGCGCGGCGTCGACTGGCGCTTCAACGCCTGGGGCGGTCTCGCCGGCGGGCTCTACACCTCCTGGGAGCGCGACGACCGCGTCGCCGCCAAGGTGCTCGAGGTCGAAGGAGCGGGGCGCTACGCGGCGCCGATCGTGCTCGAGGGGGGCTCGATCCAGGTCGACGGCGAGGGCACCGTCCTGACCACGGAGGAGTGCCTGCTGAACCGCAACCGAAACCCCGAGCTGACGCGCGAGCAGCTCGAGCGGACGCTGCTCGCCTATCTCGGCGCGGAGCGCGTCGTGTGGCTGGGGCGCGGGCTCGCGGGCGATGAGACCGACGGCCACGTCGACAACATCGCCTGCTTCGCGCGCCCTGGCGTGGTGCTGCTCGCGTGGACCGACGACGCCGGCGACCCGCAGCACGAGATCGTCAGGGATGCCCACCGGCGGCTGCGCGCCGCCGCGGACGCGCGCGGGCGGGAGATCGAGGTCGTGAAGGTGCCCCTCCCCGGGCCGCTCGTCATCACCGAGGAGGAGGCGGCCGGTGTCCGAAAGGCGCCCGGGACGGTCCCGCGCGTCGCCGGCGAGCGGATGGCGGGGTCCTATGTGAACTTCTATGCGGCCAACGGCCGCATCGTGTACCCGCTGCTCGACGCCGGGCGCGACGAGGAGGCCGCGGCGGTGCTGCGGGCGCAGTTCCCCGAACGCGAGCTCGTCGGCGTGCCGGCGCGGGAGATCCTGCTCGGCGGCGGCAACATCCACTGCATCACCCAGCAGGTCCCCGCCGTCAGGCAGGCGGGATAGCGGATGGAGGTGCGCCGCGCGGTGCCCGCCGACGCCCTCCCTGTCGCGGAGGTGCACGTGCGCGCGTGGCGCGTCGCCTATGCGGAGCTGCTGCCGCCGCCCGAGCTCGAGAAGCTCGATCCCCGCGAGCGCGCGACGCGATACGACTTCTCGGCCGGCGCAGCGCAGGCGACGTTCGTCGCCGCGGAGGCGGACGCCGTGCTCGGCTTCGCGACGTGCGGAGCCCGCGACGGCGAATCCGGCGCAGGCGAGGGCGAGCTGCGCGCGCTCTACATCGATCCGCCCCACTGGCGCACCGGCCTCGGTCGCGTGCTCCTGCGATACGCCGAGGATCACATGCGCGGGCTCGGCTTCCAGCATGCGGTCCTGTGGGTGCTGCTCGGGAACGCCGCGGCCGAGCGCTTCTACCTCGCCCACGGCTGGCGCGCCGACGACGAGCGCCGGCACGAGCGCTTCTGGGGCGTGCCGGTCGAGGTGGCGCGCTACTCGCGCGAGCTGTAGGGCGGTGATAGCTTCGCGCGGCTGACCGTCGATCGCGAGGAGGGCGAGTGGGAGCGCAGGAGCAGGGTTATGCCGATCGCCGCATGGCGGGACGCCGCGTCCTCGTCGTCGGCGCGGGCCAGCAGGACCACGGCATCGAGGACCCGCCGATCGGCAACGGCCGCGCGATCGCGGTCCAGCTCGCGCGCGAGGGCGCAGCGGTGGCAGTCGCCGACCGCGACCGGCAGAGCGCCGAGGAGACCGCACGGCAGGTCACTGACGCCGGGGGAGGAGCCGCGGTGACGGTCGGCGACGCGGCCGAGGAGGACGACGTCGCGCGCTTCTTCAGCGAGGCGGCCGACGCGATCGGCGGCCTCGATGCGCTCGTGATGAACGTCGGCGTGGCCGCGGGCTTCACCGTCCGTGCGACGACCGTCGAGGAGTGGGATCGCGTGCTCGCGGTCAATCTCCGCTCGCACTTCCTCGGCTGCCGGCAGGCGCTCGCGAGCTTCGGCGCCGGCGGGTCGATCGTGCTGGTCGGGTCGCTGGCGGCGCGCGAGTCGATGCCGCTGCCCGCCTACTCCGCGTCGAAGGCGGCGCTCGAGGCCCTGTGCCGCAACGCGGCTGTCGAGGGAGCGCCGGAGATCCGCGTCAACACGCTGCATCCTGGGCTGATCGACACGTCGCTGGGACGGCGCGCCTCGGCGATGAACCCAGGTCGTGCGAAAGTGCACATACCGGCCGGCCGCCAGGGCAGCGCCTGGGAGGTCGCGCGCTGCGCGGCCTTCCTGCTCAGCGACGAAGCCAGCTACGTGACTGGCCAGGCGCTCGTGGCCGACGGCGGCCTGAACGTCGCATTTCGCACCTGAGCGGGCGATTCAGCCACGTCCCCGGGGGTATGGCGCAGATAGCCAATCCACGAAGGACGGTGATAGATCGATGTTCGGATTCCGCCGCAGACGGCGAATCGAAGAAGAGCCCGCCCGTGGCATCGGCCGGGGGCGGATGGCCGAAGAACCGGCCGGCGGCGCGGGCCAGGCGCGCGCGGCTGAACGTGAAGAAGCCCCCGTGCGGCGCCGCCGCGGCTTCGGCGCGCGCTCCCGCGAGGGAGGAGCGGCGGTGGCGACCGCCGCCGGCGCGTTCGTGCTCGCGATCGCCCGGCTGATCATGACCGTTGCGTTCCTGATCTTCCTGCTGATCGTGCTCGCGATCGTGCTGCGCGACGCCGACGCCAACCCGACCAACGCGATCGTCGAAGGCATCCACGAAGGCGCCAACTTCTTCGCGGGCGCGTTCACGAACCTGATCAAGTACAACGGGCACCCGAAGGAGGCGATCTCGGTCAACTGGGGCATCGCCGCTGTCGTGTACCTGATCGTCGGCGCGTTCATCTCGCGGCTGGTCGCGAGCATCGGGCGCGGCACGATGGTCGTCGGCGGGCGCCCCGGCGGCGCGGTTCCCTCGCACTGACCCCCAGCGCTAGCGCGCGGGCGTGATGGCCCACGCCCGCGCGAGGTGCTGGGCGGCGAGGGTGTTGATCACGTCGGCAAAGCCCTCCGGGGCGGGCGGCAGCAGCTCGCCGCCCGCGTCGGACACCCTGCGCAGGACTGCCTCGGAGGCGTCGGCGGCGAGCGCGGCGGCGCGCGCGAGATCGACGCCCACCAGCTCGCCCTCGCGCTTGACGAAACGCCCCGCCACGAGCACGTGCTCGACGTTGGACGCCTGCGCCTGAGCCACGAGGCAGCCGACCGGATCGGCCATCGGCACCATGTTCAGCCGGCTGCCGCCGACGACGACGATGTCGGCTTGCTTGCCGGCCGTCAGCGAGCCGATCCGCGACTCCATGCCGAGCGCGTGCGCGCCGTTGCAGATGCCCCACCGCAGGGCGTCGCGCACGACGAAGTCGAGCCGGTCGGGCATCGTGTTGCGGGCATGGAAGGCGTCGTTGCGCATCGCGCGTTCGAACTGGAGGCCGATGCGCATCTGGCTGAACATGTCGCCCGAGTTCGACGACATCACGTCGCACGACAGGCTCGGCCGCATGCCGTTCTCCAGCGCGCGGCCGATGACGGGCCGGCCCATGCCCATCTGCAGCTCGGTCTCGGGGCTGCTCGAGACCTTGCAGTCGTGCTCGGCGAGCCGCCGCAGGTTGCGATCGTCCAGCGTGTTGCAGTGGACGTGCACCTGCGCCGGCCCGAGCAGCCCGTGGTGGTCGAGCTCGGGCAGCCCCTCGGTGGCGAGCGAGCCCCAGTTGCAGCCCGTGTGGAGCACGCTCGGCACGCCGAGCTCGCCGGCCGAGCGCGCCTCGGCGATCGTCTGCTCGAACGGCAGCAGGCCGACCTCGGTCAGCGCAACACCCATCGTCACCAGACCGTCGTCGCCCGACAGCTGGCCCTCGCGGATCCGCCGCGCGTCCGCGAGCCGCTGCTCGTGCTCGACGAACACGGGGGCCGCGCTCGGCGCCGGGAAGTAGCCGTAGGCGAAGACCGCCCGGATCCCTGCGTCGAGCAGCCCCTGAAGCGCCGCGTCGGCGTGCTCGGGGGTGTTGTTGCAGTGCGAGAAGTCGAGGATCGTCGTGACGCCCGCGTCGAGCGCCTCGAGTGCCCCGGCGTAGTTGCCCGCGTACACGTCCGCGGCCGAGCAGTTCGGCGAGATCGCCATGCGGATGCCACGGAAGTAGTCCTCGAGCGTCCAATCGGCGCAGATCCCGCGGAACGGCGTCTGCCACGTGTGCCGGTGCGTGTCCACGAACCCCGGCAGCACGACGCTGCCGCTGACGTCCACGACCTCGGCATCCTCCACGTCGAGCCGCTCGCCGACGGCGGCGATCGCGCTCCCCTCGACGAGCACGTCGCCCGATCTCAGCTCCCCGGTGCCGGGGTCCATCGACACCACGTAGCCGCCCTGCAGCAGCACCCGCTCGCCCACAGCCCTCTCCTTCCGTAGCCGTGCTGAGGCTAGCTGCTCACGCGGGCGCGCAGGCGCCGCGGAGGCGGATCCGGCCCCGGCGCAGCGCGCTCGTGGCGCCCGGCGCCCGCAGGGCCGGTGCTCATTCGGCCACGAGCGTGGCTTTCATGCCGGCGGGGATCGCGGGCGGGGCGGGCGCACCCGGCAGGCCCGCCGCGTTCACCACTGTGCTGGGGTGCGTGAGCGGTGCCGTCGACCGGTGGTGCCTGTGCCGGTGGTGCTTGGCGTGGGTGCGTCGGTGGTGTCTGCCGTGGGCCGGGCGCCCCGCCCGCGATGTCTTCTTGCGCGCCGTCGCGACCTGCGCGCTGTGGGTGGTCGGCTCGGCGCTGTCGCCGGACGTCATCGAGACGCCGCCGAGGTGCGTGAGAGCGCAGACCCCCCATAGGATTTGCCTCGGCACCGCGATCGGCATTCTTGAGAGCCTCGAGACGAGCCCTCGACGGCTATCCGAGGGCCACGCTCAGCTTCACCGGCTCGCTGCCACGCAGCACTTCGAGCTCGACGGCGTCCTTGGCGGTGCGCACCGCGCGCTCGAGGTCGCCGACCCCGGTGACGGCGGCTCCGCCCGCCGCGCGGATCAGATCCCCGCGCAGCACTCCCCCGCGTGCCGCCCGGCTCTCGCTGCCGACGCGCAGGACGAGCACGCCCGGCTCCTCGGGCAGCCCGACCGCGGTGCGCATGCGGCTCGCGATCGCCGCGGGCGCGACCGCGACCCCGAGGCGCGGCGCCGTGCGCTCGTCGGGCTCGAAGAACGCGAGCCAGGCGGGCAGCTGCTTGGCGAGCGCGCTGCGGCCGGAGTCGCTCAGGCCCTCCATCAGGCGCTCGGCGCGGGACTCGTAGGCGGGGCGGGCGGCGTCGAGCAGCTCGCGGCCGCGGTCGGTGATCGAGACGATCGTGGAGCGGCGGCTGTCGGGGTCGGGCGCGCGCGCGATCGCCCCGGCCCGCTCCATCCGCGCGAGGCGCACCGACATCGCGCCTGCGGTGCGCCGCACGCGGGCGATCAGCACGCGCTGCGCGAGCGCGCCGTCCTCGGCGTCCGCGAGGGCCTCGAGGACGAGGTAGCTCGGGCGCGTGAGGCGGTGCGGCGCGAGCGCCTCGTCGAGCTCGGCGCTGAGGTGGGAGGCGATGCCGATCGCGGCGTCGGCGAGGTGGGCGGCGCCGGTGGCGGACTTCACAGCGGTCATTGCAACTCCAAAGCTTTAGATCGAAAGATTTGGATATGATCGTAGCAATGGCGCGCACGGACACACACGAGCGCTCCGCCGAGGCTCTCGACGCCTACTCGCACACGGTCGTCGGCGTCGCCGAGGCGCTCGCCCCGAGCGTCGCCAACCTCCAGGTGCTGCGGAGCAATCGCGGGAGCGAGCGGCCGGCGGGAGCCGGCAGCGGCTTCGCGATCACCCCCGACGGCTTTCTGGTGACGTGCGCGCACGTCGTCGGGCGCGCGCGCTCGGTCATCGCCGGCCTCACCGACGGGCGCGAGCTGCGCGCGGGCGTCGTCGGCAGCGACCGCCTCTCGGACCTGGCCGTGCTGCGTGCCGAGGCCGGTGAGCTGTCCCCGGTCGTCCTCGGCGAGGCAGAGCAGCTGCGCGTCGGGCAGCTCGTCGTGGCGATCGGCAATCCGCACGGCTATGCGAGCTCGGTCACGGCGGGCGTGGTCAGCGGGCTCGGCCGCTCGCTGCCGGTCGGCCGGCGCGGCAGCATGCGCCTGATCGAGAACGTGATCCAGACCGACGCTGCGCTGAACCCGGGCAACTCGGGCGGCGCGCTCGTCGACAGCGCGGGGCGCGTCGTCGGCGTGAACACGGCGGTCGCGGGTGTGGGGCTCGGCCTCGCGGTGCCGGTGAACAGCGCGACGCGGAGCATCCTGTTCGCGCTGATGCGCGACGGACGCGTGCGCCGGGCGCAGATCGGCGTGGCGGTCGCCCCACGCGCGCTGCCGCCGAGCGCAGCTGCGCGGCTCGGGCGCCGGCACGCCGTCCAGGTGCTCGAGGTGATCGCGGGAGGACCGGCCGAGCGCGCGGGGCTCGTGCGCGGCGACCTGCTCGTCGCGCTCGACGGCGCGCCCGTCGGGGACGCCGGCGACCTGCAGCGGCTGATGCTCGCCGAGCGGATCGGCGTGCCGCTGGCGGCGACGGTGCTGCGCGGGGGGCGCGAGCGCGACCTCACGCTCGTCCCGGACGAGCTCGCGAGCTGATCGCGAAACGCTCCGCCGCGGGCGCGAACGACGCGAGCCGCCGAGGCGGCGCAACGTTCCGAACGCGGCCGGCGCCCGCGCGCAGCGCGCAAACGGCGCGAGAGCCGCTACAGGCGGCGCAGGCTCCGAACGCGGCCGGGCCCA